>CAKTWK010000006.1 GCA_934630735.1 uncultured Collinsella sp.
CTCGAAGGAGACGGCGCTCGATACTAGGTATTGGTGGGCTTTTGCGATCTCGGCGATGACGGGGGCTGCCGCTGCGAGCCAGCCCAAGCGCCAGCCGGTCATAGCCCAAGGCTTGGAGAAGCTCTCGATGACCACTGTCTGCTCGCGTAGCTCCGGGTGGCGCTGGGCAAATCGCTCGTAGCCATCCACATAGACCAGGCGGTTGTATACGTCGTCGCAGACCACGTAGATGCCCGCCCGCTCTGCCACGCGTGCCACGGCGTCGAGCGATGCCGCGTCGAGGATACAGCCCGTAGGATTGTTGGGCGAGCAGATAACGATGGCCTTAGTCGCCGGTGTCACGCAGGCACGAAGTGCATCTTCATCAATCTGGAATTGCGCAGGCTCCGTATCCAAAAAGACCGCTTTGGCGTGATTGGCCACGACAATGCTCTCGTACAGTCCAAAGGCCGGCGTGGGGATAATGACCTCGTCGCCGGGGTTGAGCATAGCCATAAATGTTGCCGATAGGGCCTCGGTCGCGCCGTCGGTCAGGATGACCTCATCGGCGGAAAACGCCAGGCCTGCGTCCCCCATGTAGGCAGACAGCGCCCCACGCAGGGCGGGGCGACCGTTGTTGGGCGGATAGTGCGTGTCACCGCGGTCCAACGCGGCGGTCACCTCGGCGCTAATCACGTCGGGCGTGGGAAAATCGGGCTCGCCGAGCGCGAGCGCGATGCACCCCGGATGCTGGGCGGCGAGTGCGTTGATCCGGCGGATACCGGAGGGCTTGAGCGTGGCAAGCGAGGTGTTCATAGGCAGACGCATGGCGTTCCTTTCGTAAGGGTTGCACTAGGATAGCGCGGCGAGGCGCCGTCAGACGGTGTAACCTAAACGGAAACGAGCCGGAAAGGAGATGGCATGGAGACGATCGCACGCGGCGATAAGCCCAAAACGCTGCAAACCATTGCGTATATCAGTATTCCCAATAGCGCCGATCTTGAGTTTTTGCTCTGGGACCTGCAGGATGCCATCACGGCCTATGCCCGGCTTTCTGGCACCGCGCTCCCCCACCCGGTTGATTTGGAGGCGGATGATGCCGGCTGCGTTGCGGACGGCATGGTGCTCGCTGTTGATGATGCATTTGATGATGAGGCGATGATCGCTGTCGAGCAGATACTCGATCGCTTTGGCGGTACGGGAACGCGTGTCTATGCCGTGATTCGAGCCGCACAAGAGGGCGCTGAGCAGGCGCGTGGGGCCGCCATTCGTCTGCACAAGGCATGCGAGCGCCAGGGCCAATTGTGGTGTGGCGGCGTTGTCATCTGCGCCGGCAGCGGCATTGCGGCGCTTCGTCGCTCCCCGCGCATGGGACTCTTGCGGCGACCGTTTTCGGAGGCCATGGACAAGCTCGTGGGCGCCGTTCGCATGGGGTGTTCCGTCGAACACGCGCAGAAGCTCGGTGGCGCCGCAACGGGCGGCGTCGACACCGAAGGCACGGTGCGCGCCGAGCCCGCACTGCCCACACCAATCTGGCACGCCGTTATGAGACGTCTTGCCAAGCACTCAAACTGCTAAATCGAAGAAGCCCGCCAATCAGCGGCGCCGCTCCACCGCTCAACAAGACGCTCCAGGCGCCAGGCGGCATTGGCGGGACTTGTCGAGGGCAGGACGATGGCAGGCAACCCGGTGCGTTCTTGTAGATAGCGCTTGTAGAGCCGGCCAGCTGTACCACCGTTGCATATCACCTGCTCAATGGGAGCTGCGTCGGTAATGCACTCGATATGTGCCGGCACAACGTTTTTGATGCTGGCGTCGCTCGAGCCCTTAATGTCGCAGCTCTCGATCACATCCCACAGGGCCACACCACCGTTCAGCAGCATGGCCCGCTTGGCGGCAATGGAGGCATCGAGCGTCGCGGGCTCACCGTTTGCCAAAGGGTCGCCCTCGTTGGGCGGCACGGGCGCACCAAGGCACGCGGCCATCACGCGCCAAAAGCGGTTCTGGGGATTACCGTAATAGAAGGCATTGGCGCGCGAAAGCACCGAGGGAAACGACCCCAGCACCAAAACGCGCGAGCGCTCGTCAAACACGGGCGCAAACCCATGCTCAATATGTTGATAGCCCTCGTCGGACGCAGCCATGGCCTAGGCCCTCAGCAGATAACGCACCTCATAGGGTGCAAGCTCGAGGGTACCCGTAAGCTCGACCGTGGGCGCATCGTCGGCAAGCAGGTCGACAAAGGAGCCGTTGAGCTCGCCGGCGCCAAAGGTGTAAGGCTCGTCCACGGCGTTCACCGCTACGAACAGCGTCGCGTCGTCGCAGGCGCGCTCGAACAGCAGCTGCTTATTCTGGATTACCACGTTGCGATAGGCACCGTAGTTGAGGGCACGGGCCGCCGCGTCGTCGGCCGAGCGAAGGTGCGCAAGCTGCGTGATGAACGCCGTCAGCTCGTTGGGCGCAGGCTCATCGAGCGCAGGGCGCAGCGCCCAGTCGCCATCGGGGCCGCCCTTTTCGCCAGCGATTCCCCACTCGCTGCCATAGTAGACGCACGGAATGCCCGGCATGCCAAAGAGCATGCCATAGGCGGGACGCAGGCACGACTTGTCGGTGAGGATGCTTGCCAGGCGCGGCACGTCGTGGTTGTCGACAAACGACAGCAGATGCTTGCCGCGGTAGATGCACCAGGGGTCGCCGCCAAACTGACGGTGTAGCGAGTGCGCGATCTCGAACATATTGACCGAGTTAAAGCTGGAGTACAGGCCCTTGTAACATTCGTAGTTGGTGCAGGAGTCGAGCATCTCGTCGTTGACAATCTGGTTGTAGTCGCCGTGAAGCGTCTCGCCGATCAGCACGAAGTCGGGCTTGAGCTCACGGGCAAAGGCGTGCAGGCGGCGCATAAAGTCGCGGTCGAGCATATAGGCAACGTCCAGGCGCAGGCCGTCGACGCCAAAGACCTCGGCCCAGTGACGCACGGACTCGAGCAGGTAATCGACCACGACGGGGTTTTGCAGGTTGAGCTTCACGAGCTCAAAATGGCCTTCCCAGCCCTCGTACCAAAAGCCGTCGCCATAGCAGGAGTCGCCGTCAAAGCTGATGTGGAACCAATCCTTGTAGGGCGAGTCCCACTTGCGCTCCTGCACGTCACGGAAGGCCCAAAAGCCACGACCGACGTGGTTGAAGACGGCGTCGAGCACCACGCGGATGCCGTGGGCATGCAGCGTCTCGCACACGGCGGCAAAGTCGGCATCCCCACCCAAGCGACGGTCGATATGGCGCAGGCTGCGCGTGTCGTAGCCATGGCTATCGGACTCGAGCGGCGGGTTGATGAGCACAGCGCCAACGCCGAGCTTCTGCAGGTAGTCGGCCCATTGGGCGATCTTCATGATGGGCGCATCGGGGTTGGGCGCGGCTTTGGCAGCCTGGGCGAGTTCATCCTCGGCAACGGGAGCGGCGTTTTCGCGCGGAGCTCCGCAAAAGCCCAGCGGATAGATCTGATAGAACGTCGTCTCGTATGCCCACATAGCAACCTCCCGGTAAGCTCAACACAACGACATCCATTGTATGCCCAGCTTGTATCCTCTCCCCCAAAATAAGTTGCGGTGGAATAGTTCCTGCTTGGGCCTTCAGAGGCCTTAAACAGGAACTATTTCACCGCAACTGATGAGGGGACGTGATTAGGCGACGGGCTTTGCGCGGCGGATGGCTGGGAACAGTACGGTGATGGCGAGGATGACGCCCACGACAGTTATCGTGCCGCCTGCGTAGCCGATCCAGGCGATACCGGGACCCGAAACCACGGCGCCACCGATTGCGGTGCCCGTGCCGATACCCAGATTGAACAGACCCGAGAAGATCGACATGGCGACGGCCGACGAGTCTGCCGGCGTGTACTTGATGAGCTCGGCCTGAAACGCCACGTTAAAGGCCGTGGAGCAGCAGCCCCATAGCGCGCAAACAGCGAGAACGGCGACGAGCGACGGTGCAACCGGACCCATGAGCAGCAGAGCCACCGGCACGCCGGAGAGCGTAATCGCGAGAAACGGGAACCGGTGCCCATCGAACAAGCGACCGAACAGCCAGCTGCCCACCAGACCGGAGAAGCCAAACGCCGTCAGCGTCATGGTGATGGCGCCCGCGTCAACGTGCGCGACCTGCGCCAGGAACGGCTCGATATAGCTGTAACCCGTATAATAGCCGGTCGCCATAAAGACCGTGACCGCGTAGAGCGCGACCAGGAACGGGTTCTTGAGCAGCTCGGGCAGCTGTTTGAGCGTAAAGCGCTCGCCCACCGGCATGGCCGGGAACACCGCGGCCTGGTAGACGACCGCGACAGCCGAGAGGGCCCCGACCACGGCGAATGTCATGCGCCAGCCCACGGCCAGCCCGATGGCGCGGCCGATCGGCAGGCCAAAGATCTGCGCGATGGACGAGCCCGTAGCGATCATGCTGATGGCGAGCGCCCCGTGGCGACTGTCGACCAGGCGCGAGGCCATGATCGAGGCGACCGACCAGAACACGGCATGCGCGCAGGCGACCACCAGACGCGCGCAAACCAAAATAGGATAGGTAGGCGCCACGGCGGACAGGAACTGGCCCAGCGAGAACACGGCAAGCACGCCGAGCAGCATACGCTTGAACTCGAAGCGCGAGGCGAACACCATAAGCGGCAACGACAGCAGCATGACGCTCCAGGCGTAGACCGAGATCATAATGCCGGCCTGGGCCTCGGTGAGCGAGAACGACGCGGCAATATCAGTCAGAAGGCCGATGGGCATGAACTCAGACGTGTTGAATACGAACGCGCAACAGGCGAGCCCGATAAGCGGGAGCCACTGCTTGAGTGAGATGCCATCTTGTCTTGCCTGAGCCATATAGGAAAACCTCTCCGATTGTCTTGAGCGGTGGGCGATTATATAGCAACGGTCCCGCATCTGTTGCTGACGGATGCGGGACCGAAAATAACTCAATACACAGAGGTTGCGCCGTCAATAAATGACTAAGCCAACCCCAGCAATATACCCGCCGAATGCACGACAAACGCCATGATCCAGGCGACCGTCACCTGAAACGCGAACACGGCAACGGCATAGCGCGCGCCCAGCTCGCTCTTGACGGCGCCGATGGACGCCACGCAGGGCGGGTACAGCAGCGTAAAGACCAGGAACACGTAAGCGGTAAACGGCGAAAACATAGTTGACAGCACCGCGGGAGAGGTTGCGCCCAAAAGCACCGTGAGCGTCGAGATGACGCTCTCCTTGGCAATGAGCCCCGTGACGAGTGCCGTCGAGGCGCGCCAGTCGCCAAACCCAAGCGGCGCCAGCACCGGCGCGATAATGCTACCCAAGCCAGCAAGTAGACTCTGCGACTGATCGGCGACCACATTAAAGCGGATATCGAACGTCTGAAGGAACCAGATGACCACCGTAGCGGCAAAGATAATGGTAAAGGCCTTGGTAATAAAGTCCTTGGCCTTATCCCATGCCAGCATCACCGTCGTCTTGACGCTCGGCAGGCGGTAATTGGGGAGCTCCATGATAAACGGCACCGGGTCGCCCTTAAATGCCGTGCGGTTGAGCACCAAAGCCGCGATGCAACCAACCGCAATACCAATCAGATAGAGCGAGACCATGGCGGGAACCGTCACCTGTGGGAAAAACGCCCCGCACAGCAGACCATAGACCGGCAACTTGGCCGAGCAGCTCATGAACGGCGTGAGCATGACCGTCATCTTGCGGTCGTGCTCGGATGGGAGCGTACGGGTCGACATGATAGCCGGCACGGTGCAGCCAAAACCGACGAGCATGGGCACAAAGCTGCGGCCCGACAGGCCAAAGCGACGCAGCACCTTATCCATGACAAAGGCCACGCGCGCCATGTATCCGGAGTCTTCCAGAATGGAGAGGAACAAGAAGAGCACGACGATAATCGGCAGGAAGGTCAGTACGCTGCCCACGCCCGTAAGCACGCCGTCGACAGCCAGCGAGCGCACCACGTCGTTGGTGCCGAACGCCTTGAGACCCGCATCGGCCGAGGCGATGATGACCGCGATGCCGTCCTCCATGAGTCCCTGCAGCGCCGCGCCGATCACGCCAAACGTCAGCCAAAAGACGAGGCCCATGATCACCAGGAACGCCGGAATGGCCGTGTAGCGACCCGTCAGGATGCGGTCGATCTTGACGGAGCGCACGTGCTCGCGGCTCTCATGCGGCTTGACGACGCAGCGCCCGCACACGTCGCCGATAAAGCTAAAGCGCATATCGGCCAGCGCGGACAGGCGGTCGGTGCCGGCTTCGCCCTCCATCTGGGTAATGATGTGCTCGATGGCGTCGAGCTCGTTGCGATCCAGGTGAAGCGCCTCGGTCACCAGCTCGTCGCCCTCAACCAGCTTGGTCGCCGCAAAACGCACCGGGATATGCGCCGTCGCGGCATGGTCCTCGATAAGGTTGGCGATGCCGTGAATGCAGCGATGCAGCGCGCCGCCGTCTGGACCATCGGGCGCGCAGAAGTCCAGGCGACCGGGGCGCTCGCGGAACCGCGCCACGTGCAAGGCATGATCCACCAACTCGCCGATGCCCTCGTTGCGGGCAGCGCTAATGGGGACAACAGGCACGCCCAACAGGCTCTCGAGCAGGTTGACGTCCACGGCGCCGCCGTTGGCCGTCACCTCGTCCATCATGTTGAGCGCGATGACCATGGGGCGGTCGAGCTCCATAAGCTGCAGCGTCAGGTACAGGTTACGCTCGATGTTGGTGGCGTCGATGATATCGATGATGGCGTCGGGATTTTCGTCCAAGATGAATTGGCGGCTGACGATCTCTTCGCCCGTGTACGGCGACAGCGAATAGATGCCGGGCAGGTCGGTAACGCTTGCCTCGGGGTGGTTGCGGATGGTGCCATCTTTGCGGTCGACCGTCACGCCGGGAAAGTTACCGACGTGCTGGTTGGAGCCCGTCAGCTGGTTGAATAGCGTGGTCTTGCCGCAGTTTTGGTTGCCGGCGAGAGCAAAATGCAGCGGTGCGCCCTCGGGCACGGCCGTTTTTGCCGCACGGGGCGAATACGTCCCCTCGCCCAGTGCCGGGTGCTCCGTCGTGCCGATTGCGGCGTTAGCGCGCGGACCCGTATCTGTGTCGTGAACACCTACGAGCTCGATGCGAGCGGCGTCGTCCTTGCGCAGCGTCAACTCGTAGCCGCGCAGGCGAATCTCGAGCGGGTCGCCCATAGGGGCGTACTTCATCATGGTGACTTCGGTGCCCGGCGTTAGGCCCATGTCCAAAATATGCTGTCGGAGTGCCTGATCGTCCGATGCCACCGATGCGACAACGGCGTCCTTTCCAATCTCGAGTGTATCGAGCTTCACGCGCTCATCCTTTCGTTAGACGCGGTTAACCGTTTACCGGGGCTAACCAACTCGTAACGACAAATGATAGCGCTCTGAACTATTTTATAAAGTCAAATACCGATGTTTACCTGCGCAAACTTTATGCGGTGCGCCCCGAAAGCTCTTTGCGCATACCGCTCAGCGAGATCGAAATGGAACCCGACCGCGCGGTAGCAGTGAGTCGATCACCCTCAACCGACCCCGTGCATGTAAAGGGCGCCTTGCCCATCAAGACGTGGGAGATAGTACCCGAGAGCTCAAAGAAATCGCCCTCAGCGCGGGCACCCGAGAGAGCGATATTGAGACCCTTGACGTTTAGTACTGCCCTGAGCGCGCCGTTCACCCCATGTGAAAACGTCACCTCGCCGCGCTTGCTCCCCACCGGCGTCTGGGCCAAAACCACATACGTACCCTCAAGCATGGCTCCTCCTCTAAGCAGACTTTTTGAAACGGGCAAGTAGTCTACTTTTACATATGGCGTTCCAGGAAGCGGAAGGCCAGGCGGATCCAGGGACGGACGGAAACCTGCTTGTCCTCGTTGTCGACCGCGGTATTGGCGTTGCCGAGCGAAAGGCCGTGGCCACCCTGGTCAAAGACGTGCATCTCGCATGCAACACCCTCCTCGGCCATGCGCTGCGCAAACGGGTAGACCTGCGCGACCGGCGCCGTCTTATCGTCCGAAACGCCCCACACAAAGGTCGGAGGCATCTGGCGCGAAACGTGCGTGGTAGGGCAAATGTCGGTCAGGTGCTCATCGGTCGCCTCGCCGCCCGTCACCATCGACAGATAGTCGTTGAGCAAATCGCGCCCTGTCTTGCCGCCCGTCTTGGGCACGCGCAGGTCGATGCGCGGGTCACGCGTCTGCATATCGCGCACATAGGCAAGGTCGAGCAACGGATAGCCCAGCACCACGGCGTCGGGACGAATATCCTCCGGACGAGCCCCGGCAAGGCCCGCGAAGGGTCCGGTCTTCCACTGCGTTGCCAACGAGGCGCAGATCATGCCGCCCGCCGAGAAACCCACGATGCACACGCGCTTGGGATCGACATGCCACTCGTCGGCGTTGGCGCGCACGGTAGCGACCATCTTGGCGAGGTCCGCCTGCGGGTGCGGAAAGCTCACGTCGCCCGTGGCGCTCGTCACATAGTTGAGCACAAAGGCCTGGTAGCCGCGGTCCAAAAACGCAAACGCCACCGGGTCCTGCTCGTGCGGAGCGATATGCGTAAACCCGCCTCCGCCGCAGATGATCACCGCGGGGCGGCGGCCATTGGGCTTGTCGGGCAGCGGCTCGGCACCCAGATACGTAAACGTCGCCGGATAATCCTCGGTCGGCTCCTCGCCCCACAGCGCATGGTTCTCAATAATCATAGGTGCTCCCTCCGTGCGATTCGTGCGCACTCGTTTTTCGCACCTTAGCGTACCCCACTTGAGCCCGCGGCGCAGAAACACCCCCGCAATAAGTTGGCCTTCAACTGATATATCACAAAATCGCTGTTCAGAGGTATCGTTGGGCAGCGTAAAATAGGAGCGCTGACCGTGCTGGGAAACACGTACGAAACGTTTCCGGCAAACCACACGCGTGCAACATGCACGCCTGATACGTTGGAGGCATCTATGGGTCTGCTCGATTCGCTCAAGTCCACGTTCACTTCGTCGGGCGAGGCGTCCGTTCCGCCCGCAGCAAGCTTCGCCACCCGCGAAGGCGTCATCTACGCTCCCGTCAACGGCGTGCTCGTCAATCTGAGTGAGGTTCCCGACGAGACCATCGCCTCGGGCATGCTCGGCCAGGGTTACGGCATCGAGCCCATTACCGGCACCATTTACGCCCCCGCCAACGGTCGCATCGGCGCCACCACCGTCACCAATCACTCCATCGGCATGATCACCGAGGACGGCCTGCGCGTGTTCATCCATGTTGGCCTGGGCACCGTGGAAATGAACGGCAAGGGTTTTGCCCGCTTTGTCGAGATGGGTGACACGGTCAAGGCCGGCCAGCCGCTCATCAGCTTCGACCGCAACGCTATCAAGGCCGCCGGTCACGAGGACATCGTGACCGTCATCATCTCTGAGCTCGACCGCCTCAAGAGCATCGACCACGTCGGCGAGTCTGGCACGCTTATCGGCGGCAATCCGCTCGTCAAGCTTGGCGATCCGCTGCTGGTTGCCAAGACCAAGTAGCCGATCATCATCGCATAAAGGCTCAACCACCCGTGCATCTTTGCCGCATCTGTGTTGTTGTTTTTGCCTATGTAGAGGTTCTGAAACGTTTCTATATAGGCAGCTGAGCATCAACGCAGGTGCGGCTTTTGCGTAGCGAAGCATCGCCCCGCGGCATGTTGTTCAACCGCACGAACCCCCTTCCTTTGTCTGCACACAGCGCTAGACTGCTAGGTCGACATTGGAGGAAAGATCGATGCAAAACACACCCACGGGCGCCGCACATGCCGCGCCTCAACGCAACCAACGCATCGTTGCGCTCGACGGGCTTCGCGCCCTCGCCATCGCCGGCGTCGTCCTATATCACCTTCGCCCCAGCCGCCTGACCGGCGGTTTTTTGGGCGTTACACTCTTCTTTACGCTGAGTGGCTATCTCGCCACCAAAAGCATTATGCGGGCCACGGCACGCGACGGATTCTCATACCCGCGCTATATCTGCCGCCGCGTTGCGCGCATGATGCCGCCGATCGTCGTGACCATCGCGCTTACCGCCGTCGCCACCTACATCGCGGCCCCGAGCCTACTCCCCAAGGTGCAGCAGGACGCCCTGCCATCGGCACTCTTTTTGAGCAACTGGTTCTACATCTTCCGCAACGTCTCGTATTTCGCCGCCGCGGGGCTCCCCTCGCCGCTCACGCACCTGTGGTTCTGTGCTGTCACTATGCAGTTCTATCTGGTATGGCCGGTCATCCTTATGGTGCTCTGCAGCAAAACCAGGTCTCGCAACACCGCCATCGGCATCACGATCGCATTCGCGCTTGTATCGACGGCAGCCATGGTCCTCATGTTTAATCCCACTGCCGACACATCGCGCGTCTACTACGGAACCGACGCCCGTGCCGCCGAGCTTCTATGCGGAGCCTTAGCCGCCATCGCCGCGCCGCGTCTGCGCGAGATACTGAGCGGTGACATCCATACCCCCGGCGCCAACAAGGGCATCTCAAAGGTCAACGCGATTTCTATCGCGTGGCTCGTTGCCGTTATAGCCGGCGCACTCATGCTGACCGGAGAGAGCGCCTGGCTCTACCGCGGCGGCTTTTTGCTGCTTGCCCTCGTCACCGGACTCCTCATCATCTGCGTGCAGAATACGGAGTGCATCGTGCGTCGCCTGTTGTCGGTCAAGCCGCTCGTCTGGCTGGGTCAGCGCTCATTCTCGGTCTATCTGGTGCACTATCCCCTACTGCTTCTTATGAACCCCGCAACCCGCACTACCCGCATCGCCTGGTGGGAGCAGGCGCTACAGCTTGCACTGATCCTTGCGGTAGCCGAGGTTTTCTATCGCCTCGTCGAACGCCCTTGGTCCCACAAGCCGGCCCAACAGGACAGCACGGCAAGAAAGCACGTCCTCGCGCCCGCCATGGTGCTCCCCGCGCTTGGCGCCGCATGCGTCGCCGCACTTGCCTTCGCGCCGCTTGACTGGGCAGGCATCGCCACCGCCCGCGCCGAGCAGCTCCGTCCCGAGCTTACCCAGAACGCGACCTCGTCCCAGGACAACGGAGTCAACGACAAGGGCGCCGAGCCCGCATCCGGTAAAGATTCCCAACCCAGCGACACCGCATCCGATGACGCCACCAAGCAAAAACCCAAAGAAGGGCCTATCGCCGAAAAGGTCCCCAAGAACTTGGACTGGAAGAGCTTTACCTACGACGAGGCGACCGGGACCTGCGATGCCCACGTGCTCATGATCGGCGACTCGGTCACTGCGGGCGCACAGTCCGGTATTCAGGCGGCACTTCCCAACGCCTACATCGACGGCGTGGTGAGCCGCCAGTTCTACACCTTCCAGGATGTCTATGCACAGGACAGTGCCAACTACGATCCAAGCGTGGTCATCTGCGCACTTGGCACCAACGGCCTCATCCGCGACCCCCAGCAGGTGCAGGACGTGATTAATGCCGTGGGCGGCAAGCCCATCTACTTTGTGACCGTGCGCGTGCCGCTCGAGCTACAGGACCGCAATAACCAGACGATTCGTGACGTCTGCGCCCAAAACGACAACGCCGGCGTCATCGACTGGAACGGTGCCTCGGAGGGCCACAGCGAATACCTCGTCGACGACGGCACACACCTCACCCAGGCGGGAATCGACACCTACGCCGTCCTCATACGCCAAGCCATCTGCGGGCACTAGGCACCGCAAAATCGGCGCTTGCGCGGTGCCCACGTTGCGCCCATACATCACACCTGACGTTTTGCTACGCCCCCACTCGCGGGTTAGAATGGTTAACTGTTTGGAAATAATCCGTACAACCGTTATGGGAGGATACGTGAACCGCACCAAAATCGCGCAGCTCTATGCCGATGCCGAGTCGCTCGGTGGCCAGACCGTCACCGTTGCCGGCTGGGTCAAGTCCGTCCGCGACATGAAGAACTTTGGCTTCGTTACACTCAACGACGGCAGCTGCTTCCGCGACCTGCAGGTCGTCATGAACCGCGAGACGCTCGACAACTACGACGAGATCGCCCATCAAAACGTCTCGGCCGCCCTCATCTGCACCGGCACCGTCAAGCTGACCCCCGATGCGCCCCAGCCCTTCGAGCTTTCTGCCACCTCCATCGAGGTCGAAGGCACGAGCGCCCCGGATTACCCGCTGCAGAAGAAGCGTGCCACCGTCGAGTTCCTGCGCACCCAGCAGCACCTGCGCCCGCGCACCAACCTGTTCCGCGCCGTGTTCCGTATCCGCTCTGTCGCGGCTGCCGCCATCCACCGCTTCTTCCAGGAGCAGGGCTTTGTCTACGTCAACACCCCCATCATCACCACGAGTGACTGCGAGGGCGCCGGCGAGATGTTCCGCGTGACCACGCTCGACCCCAAAGACCCGCCCCTCACCGAGGCCGGCGAGGTCGACTGGAGCCAGGACTTCTTTGGCAAGCATGCGAGCCTCACCGTTTCCGGCCAGCTCAATGCCGAGAACTTCGCCATGGCCTTTGGCGACGTGTACACCTTTGGCCCCACCTTCCGTGCCGAGAACTCCAACACCACGCGCCATGCCGCCGAGTTTTGGATGATCGAGCCCGAGATGGCCTTCGCCGACCTCAACGACTACATGGACAACGCCGAGGCCATGCTCAAGTATGTCCTCAAGGACGTCATGGCAACCTGCCCCGACGAGCTCAATATGCTCAACAAGTTTGTGGACAAGGGTCTGCTTGAGCGCCTGGACCATGTCGCCAACTCCGACTTTGCCCGTGTCACCTACACCGAGGCCGTCGAGATCCTGGAGCAGGCCGTCGCCGCCGGTCACAAGTTTGACTATCCCGTGAGCTGGGGCATCGACCTGCAAACCGAGCACGAGCGTTTCCTGACCGAGGAGCACTTTAAGCGCCCGACCTTCGTAACCGACTACCCGGCCGAGATCAAGGCGTTCTACATGCGCATGAACGAGGACGGCAAGACCGTCGCCGCTGCCGACTGCCTGGTTCCCGGCATCGGCGAGATTATCGGCGGCTCCCAGCGCGAGGAGCGCCTGGATCTGCTCGAGGCCCGCATCAAGGACCTGGGTATGAATCCCGAGCAGTACAAGTACTACCTTGACCTGCGCCGCTACGGTTCCTGCAAGCACGCCGGCTACGGTCTGGGCTTCGAGCGCTTGATGATGTACCTCACCGGCGTGGGCAACATCCGCGACGTCCTGCCGCACCCGCGCACCGTGGGCAACGCCGACTTCTAATCGCCATAGCGCAACCAAACGCGTTCCAGCGCATCACGCCAGCGCCTCTCGGCAAGCCGAGGGGCGCTTTTTTCAACAGCATCCGTCAAGCTTTTGGCAAGGTTTTGGTCAGTTAGGCAGGGTTGTTGAAAATTCGACCCGCCGTTTGCCGGCAACCATCGACCGCCCAAGGCGCCACGTGTCCTTGGCCAGGCTCCGCGCCCTAGGCTCTGATCTGCCATCGCCAAAAAAGGAAAGGACGTGGGCACTATGACCGAAGCCGTTGTTGAAAACTACGAGACCACGACCAGGGGCTCCGCCTCGATGGCAGCCTATCGCGCCGTACGCATCCTGCAGCTTTTGAGCGAGAACACCGGCGAGGACAAGGCGCTGCTTTCCGACGAGCTGGTCGAGCTCCTCGCCCATCCCGACGACCCCGCCCGCATGCCCATCTCGGCGGCACGCCGCAGCATCTATACCTCGATATCCGCACTTCGTCACGCCGGATACGAAATCGACTATAAACGCGGCGTGGGCTATCGGCTCCTCACCCGCCCGCTTGCTGACGAGGAGATCATACGGCTCCATGGCATGGTCATGCGCAACCGATCGACGCCCATAGCCATTCGAAAGAGCATGGCGCAGCACCTGGTCGCCATGGCGAGCGCCGATGTTCGCGGCTACCTCGATATGCCCGAACCGGCACCGGCCGCCAACGACGCGCCCGTCAAGACAACGCGTCCGCGCGCCAAGCGTATCGACACGTGCGAGCTCGTCGAACAGGCTATCGACCATGGAACAACTGTTAGCTTTGATATCTCAAACGTCCTGACCCGAGGCGAAACCGAGGTGGTGCGGATGACGGTCCGGCCCTTTGCCATCAGGCAACGCGATGGCGTCTCGTATCTGCTGGGAACGGTCTACGACACCCGAGGCGCCGATGACACCCTGCGCACCGTTGAGGTCAGCCGCATGAGAAACGTCAGCACGCGTTTGCTCGACGGCAAGAAACTCTTTGCCGCGCTAGATGAAGAAGACAGTCCCGCGCCTGCAGCGTAAGCCCCGTTGCCGTCCGTCGTTCCTCAGCACCGCCCATCCGGTTCAGTATTAAAAAACCCGCCAGGTTATTGTAAAAATGGACATCGGCGTTACTATAGTCCCACTTGCACTTTTTCCTAGTGCAGTGTTTCCAGCCATTTTTATACTGGGGGTAATGATATGAAGGACATCACCATCAGCCGCAGGAGCCTTCTTGTCTCCGCTGGCCTGCTCGCGCTCGCTCCGCTCGCCGGATGCGGCGGCAACTCTGGTTCTGGCTCCGCTGCCGCCGGTTCCGACTACACCATCGGCGTTCTGCAGCTCACCGAGCACTCCGCGCTCGATGCCGCCAACGACGGCTTCGTCAAGGCCATCAAGAAGAGCGGTCTCAAGGTCAAGATCGACCAGAAGAACGCCCAGAACGACCAGTCCACGTGTAAGTCCATTGCCGACAAGTTCGTAGGCGACGGCGTCAACCTGATCTACGCCATCGCTACGCCCGCCGCGCAGGCTGCCGCCGGCGCCACCGCTGATATCCCCATCGTTGGCTGCGCCATCACCGACTACGCCGCTTCCGGCCTGGTCCAGGACAACGACAAGCCCGGCACCAACGTCACGGGCGCTTCCGACCTCACCCCGGTCGCCGAGCAGCTCGAGATGATGCAGAAGGTCCTGCCCGACGTTAAGAAGGTCGGCCTGCTCTACTGCACCGCCGAGTCCAACTCCGACGTCCAGATCAAGGCCGCCAAGAAGGAACTCGACAAGCTGGGCCTCGAGTACACTGACTTCACCGTCTCGAGCTCCAACGAGATTCAGTCCGTCGTCGAGTCTGCCGTGGGCAAGGTCGACGCGCTGTACTCCCCCACCGACAACACCATCGCCGCGGGTGCCTCGCAGGTCGGCCAGATCTGCAAGGAGAACAAGCTCCCCTTCGTGACTGGCGAGGAGGGCATGTGCAAGGCCGGCGGCGTGTTCACCCTCTCCATCAACTACGAGGACCTGGGCTACGCTGCAGGCGAGATGGCCGTTAAGATCCTGAAGGGCGAGGCCAAGCCCGAGGATATGCCGATCAAGCACCTCTCGAGCAAGGACCTGGTCGTCGTCAAAAACGACGAGATGGCCGAGGCCCTGGGTATCGACCTTTCCGCTCTGGACGCGTAGCGCCATGCGCGATAACGCGTCTAGGGCCCGCACGCGCGCTACTGTTGCGTTATTCAATATCTGAGTCATTGGGGCGAACGCTAAAGACCGGCGTTCGCCCTGCTTGTTTCAGGTAAAACAAAACGTCTGTCCATCGCTCTTTTATGCAGTGGTACCGCTATTATGGAAAATCACGTGTCCACCCTATCCTAGGAGGTATGAAGCATGCTCATTGCATTGCAGGGCGCCGTTTCGCAGGGCGTCCTCTGGGGCATCATGGTGCTCGGCGTGTTTATCACGTTCCGCCTGCTCGACATCCCCGATATGACCTGCGACGGCAGCTTTGCCCTCGGCGGCTGTGTTTGCGCCGTGCTCATCGTCAACAATAACGTCGACCCCTTGCTCGCCGTGCTGGCCGGCATGTGCGCCGGTGCCATTGCCGGCGCCGTCACGGGCATCTTGACCACCGTCTTTGAGATTCCCGCAATCCTCGCCGGAATCCTTACGCAGATCAGTCTGTGGTCCATCAACCTGCGCATCATGGGCAAATCAAACACGCCCATCCTTGCCAAGGGCACCATCTTCTCATCCGTCAGCCACATGACGGGCCTGCCGCAGTCCACCGTTGCCATCATCCTGGGCATTGTGCTGGCCGTGGCCATCGTCGCCATCCTGTACTGGTTCTTTGGCACCGAGATCGGCTCGGCGCTGCGTGCCACCGGCAACAACGAGTACATGATCCGCGCCCTGGGCGTTAACACCAACACCACCAAGATGATTGCCCTCGTGCTCTCCAACGCCCTTATCGGCCTTTCGGGTGCGCTCATCTGCCAGAGCCAGAAGTATGCCGATATCGGCATGGGCACCGGCGCCATCGTTATCGGTCTTGCCGCCATTGTTATCGGCGAGGTGCTCGGCCGCCTGCTGCCCGGCGGTCTGACGCAGTTTAGCGTCCGTCTTGCCTCCGCCGTCTTTGGCTCCGTGGTCTACTTCCTTATTCGCGCCATCGTGCTGCAGCTGGGCATGGACGCCAACGACATGAAGCTGCTCTCCGCCGTAATCGTTGCCGTGGCCCTGTGCGTGCCCGTGGTTTGGGAGCGCTATAAGCTCCGCAGCTCCTACACGAGGGGAGATGAGGCAAATGCTTAAGCTCTCGCACGTCAAGAAGACCTTTAACAAGGGCACCGTCACCGAGAAGCGCGCTCTTACCGGCGTCGACCTCACTCTGAATGATGGCGACTTTGTAACCGTGATTGGTGGCAACGGCGCCGGCAAGTCCACGTTGCTCAACATGATCGCCGGCGTATATCCGCTCGATTCGGGCGTTATCGAGCTCGACGGCACCGACATCTCGCGTCTGAGCGAGTCGCAGCGCGCCAAGTACCTGGGCCGTGTGTTCCAGGACCCCATGCGCGGCACCGCAGCCGACATGCAGATTGCCGAGAACCTGGCCCTCGCCAAGCGCCGCGGCCAGCGCCGCGGTCTTTCGTGGGGCGTTACCAAGGCCGAGAAGGACGAGTACGTTGAGCTACTTAAACGCCTGGACCTTGGCCTGGACACACGCCTCAACGCCAAGGTCGGTCTGCTCTCGGGCGGCCAGCGCCAGGCACTCACCCTGCTGATGGCCACGCTCACCAAGCCGCGCCTGCTGCTGCTCGACGAGCACACCGCGGCCCTCGATCCCAAGACGGCTTCTAAGGTACTCAACCTGACCGAGGAGATTGTCGACGAGAACCACCTGACCACGCTCATGGTCACGCATAACATGAACGACGCCATCCGTCTGGGCAACCGTCTGATCATGATGCACGAAGGCCACGTGATCTACGACGTGGCCGGCGACGAGAAAAAGTCGCTCACCGTCGCCGACCTGCTCCAGAAGTTCGAGGAGGTCTCGGGCGGCGAGCTCGCCAACGACCGCATGCTGCTGAGCTAACGACCTAGAAAACCACCACAAAGGGGACAGGCACCTTTGTGGTGGTTTTCGTTAACCCTTATATCGAGCGCAGAAGCCCGTCCAATGTGATCGGACGGGCTTTTTGGTGGGTATCATGGTTGGACGATCATTAGGAGGTTTCCCTACATGGAATTGTTTGAGCCAATTCTTCATTTCTTTGCACAACGATGGGTCCACAACATCATCTGGGCAGGTATCTTGGCTATCGGCACGGCCGTTGCCGCCAAGATCGCGTCCAAGACCCTGCACCACCTGCTTAGCCGCGACGACAACCCACTCCCTTCATCAAGCATCTTCATCAACATCGCGCGCGCCGTCATATGGACGATCGGCGGCAGCTTTATCCTCGACAACTGCTTTGGCATTAATGCAAACGCCCTCGTCGCCGCTCTTGGCGTCGGCGGCATCGCCATCTCACTCGGCTTTCAGGACACGCTTTCTAACCTTATCGGCGGTATGCAGGTTACGTTTATGGGCATCATCAAGCCCGGCGACAATATCGAAGTCGGCGGCGTGTCGGGCGTGGTCCAAGATATCACCTGGCGCCATACGACTATCGAGGACGCCTGCGGGCAGACCATCATCGTCCCCAATTCAAACATCTCCAAGAACACGCTCGTGCACTTGATGCCCTTTGGGCGCGTTGCCGTGCCCGTTGCCGTAAAGGACACGTCCAAGTGGGCCTCGTTGGACGCGCTGGCAGATGAGCTTACCGACGCCACCAAGACCGCTGTGCTTCCTATCTCTGGCTTTGACAAGGAGCCGTACGTGCTCTTTAGCGAGATCGGCGACTTTGGCGTCAAGGGCAAAATCATCTTTATCGTCAGCGACGACAGCACCACTTTCACGGCAGCCGACGCCTGTATCCGCGCCATCGCCCCCATCATCGCCTAAAACCACCGCAAAGGGGACAGGCACCTTTCTGGTGGTTTCGCATCGTGGTACCATGGTTCATATCGTTGTTTAAACGACTAAGGGAGTAGACACCATGGAAGAGGCCTATCGTCAAGCACGCAAGCGCGGCGAGCAGGGACGCCGTCGCGCCATCAGCCAAAGCGAGCACCCGTACCTTACGGACCTCGATAGCCTCGTTGCCCAGCTCCCCTTAGGTCAGCGAGAGAGCGTCGGCCTAAGGGACATTCCGCTCGAAATGGTCGTCGGCACGGTTACCAAGGGCCGTCAGTCAGCCTTTTCGTGCAACTTTATGCCCCTGTTGCCATTTAGCACCGAGTTCGCCCGCAAGTGGTCCAACCTCTATGACATCCAGGTGACCGAGGGCTATCGCGACCCCATCATCGTCACCGAGTTCATGCATCGGTTCTACGTCCAGGAGGGCAACAAGCGCGTCAGCGTCCTCAAATTCCTGGACGCCCCGACGGTTTCGGCCAAGGTCACCCGCCTCTACCCCGGCACATGGGATTCCGTCGAAAGTCGCCTGTACGGCGAGTTCTGCGCGTTTTGGCGCGTCTGCCCCCTATACGAGATTGAGTTCTCGCGCGAGGGAAGCTATGAGACGCTCGCCAAGATGCTCGGCCAGGACCTTGTCGAAAAGTGGCCACAGAAAAAGGTCGACTACCTGCGCCATACCTTCCTACTCTTTAAACGAGCCTACCTGCGCGCCGGCGGCGACCATCTGGACATTACGCCCGCCGACGCTATGCTCGTCTACCTCAACGTGTACAACCAAGACCGCCTGCTGGATACGCCGACTGATATCGTCGTAAACCGCCTGTGCAAGATTTGGCGCGAGCTGGTCATTGCCGGCAAAAATGACGAGGACAAGGTCGATCTTGTCGAAGCGCCGAGCGTCGATGAGGAAGAGGCACCCGCCAAGTCCACCTCCGGCGTGCTCAACTTCTTTATGGGCAAGACTGTCTACTCGGCGGCCAACCCCCTACGCATCGCCTTTATCCATGAGTTCCCCTGTTCGACGTCGAGCTGGGACAGCCTGCACGATCAAGGGCGTCAGTATCTCGATGAGCACTTTGGCGGTATCGTGCGCACCGAGGCGTTTGAGGACTGCCACGATCCGGACGTGTTCTACGCCGCCGTGGAAACGGCTGTCAAACATGGAGACAACGTCATCTTCTCGACCTCGCATCGCCTGATGGAATACACGCTCAGGGCTGCCGTTGAGTATCCCCAGGTTCGGTTCCTCAACTGCTCTATCGGCCTTCCCCACCAAAGCGTGCGCTCGTATTTTGGAAAGATGTACGAGGCAAAGTTTCTGCTGGGCGCCCTTGCGGCCAGCATGGCGGACAACCATCGCATTGGCTACCACGCGTCGGTCTTTGCGTCGGGCGCGCTTAGCGAGATCAACGCCTTTGCCATCGGCGCCTCGCTGCTCGACCCCCGCGCGCAAATTATCCTGACCTGGGGCGATGTGCCCGCCGGAGGCCTTGCCGAGGCCATGTGCCGCGAGGGTGTGAGCGTCATGACCGGCGCTGACATGTCCAAGTCGCTGGAGGACCCCACGGCCTACGGACTTCACCGCCTGGTCGATGGCAAGGTCGTCGGCATCGCCATGCCGGTATGGAACTGGGGCCGATACTACGAGCTTATCGTGCGAAGCCTGCTGCATGGCACCTGGGATGAGACCAGTGACGACAGCCAGGTTCGCGCCGTCAACTACTGGTATGGTATGAGCTCGGGCGTCATCGACATTCGCTACGCTCCGGGCCTGCCCTATCAGACGCGCAAGCTTGTTCAGCTGCTCCGCAATGGCATCGTCGAGGGCTCCATCAACCCCTTTGGCGGCGAGCTCCATAGCCAAGACGGCGTGGTGCAGATCGAGGGCTTTCCCCCACTGCCGAGCACGCAAATCGTCGAGATGGACTGGCTGGCCGACAACGTGGTGGGCGCCATTCCGCAACTCGATGATGAGCCGAAGGTCCGCGCCCTATGAAAATCCTTGCCATAGCCGATACCGAAGAACGATGCCTATGGGAGTGCTTTCGCAAGGAACGCTTTGAGGGTGTTGACCTGATTTTGTCCGCTGGCGACCTGGACCCGGACTATCTTGAGTTTTTGGTTACGGTCATCAACAAGCCGCTCATCTACGTGCGCGGCAACCACGATGACCGCTACGCACGTCATGCACCGGGCGGCTGTATCTGTGTCGAAGACACCGTGTACGTGTATCGCGGCGTCCGCATTGCGGGGCTTGGCGGCTCCATGCGCTATCGAGACGGTGCCAACATGTACACCGAGCGCGAGATGACCAAGCGTATGCGCAAGCTGTCCCGCAAAGTGAGGATGGTCGGCGGCTGCGACATTCTGCTTACCCACGCGCCCGCCGACGGCGTGGGCGATCTGGATGATCTGCCACATCGAGGATTCGAATGCTTCAACACAGCGCTCGAATCCTGGAACCCCGACTACATGGTGCACGGGCATGTGCACCAATGCTATGGTCGCGACTTTCAGCGCGAGCGTCGGCATGCATGCGGGACAACGATCATCAACGCCTGCGGCTATATGCAGTTTGAGCTAGATGAAGCGCGCTACCCCATCCGTGGCTGGCAGGCAGCCTGGCTCAATTCGCAAACCATGCGCCGCGAGCTCAAGCGCCACGAGGCAATCGAGTCCTCTACCGCCAGAACCCCCTGGTAACTGCCAACAACCACCACGAAGGGGATAGGCACCTTTATGGTGGTTTTGCTGACTCGTCCGACCTGTCCATCACGGTGCTTGTGTAATTAACGAGAACACTCATTGTTTTGTAAGGACGGCGCTCACGTGCCGTCTTTTTTTGTCAACTTATGCAGTCTCGACCGTGTTGTATGTAGAGGGACCTCGCGAGACGCCTTCCCTATATCCACCACGACCAATTGGAGGTGACACTATGCCTGCACGCCGTAACCGCAATAGCACGCTCCGATGCGATGCCGATCAGATCGAGCGGGAAGCAAAGCGCTTGGTCGACACGTATTCCGACCTCATCCTTCGATTGTGCTATTCGGCCCTTGGATCCGCTGACGACGCTCAAGACATCTGCCAGGACACCCTGATCAAGATTCTCCAACGCACTCAACCGTTCGACTCGCTCGAACACGAACGTGCTTGGGTGATCCGAGTCGCACTGAACGCATGTCGCGATATCGGCCGTACGCACGCGAATCACCCGGTTGTCGACCTCGATTCGCTCCCCGATTTCTGCGCACCCGTAACACATACCGAGCAAGAATTCGCGCAACGCGACTGCGCCATTCTTTCCGCTGTCACGGCCCTGCCTCAAGCACAGCGCATCGCCATCTTTTTGCACTACTACGCAGGCATGAGCATCAGGGAAATCGCAGACGCCGTTCACGCGACGCCAGCTGCAACCGCCCAGCACCTTAGCCGCGGACGTGCGTCACTTCGGCTTTCCTTGAAAGGAGACCACAATGACTACGAATTCGAATGACTATCGCCACGCCCTGGAGCACATTTCGTTTACCGATAATGCGAAGCAGCACATGGCAAACTCGATTGCTCAGTCCGTCGCCTCAAGCGATGCGGCGACCGCTCAAAGCAACTTTAATGGCACGCGACGCAAGCCGCGCATCGCCCGCCATCCCGTAAGAACAGTCGCTCGCATTGCCGCTGTAACGGCAGTCCTCGCTATCGTCATTGGAGGCGCTGGCACGGCTATGGCAACAGGCGTCCTGCCGCTTCCTTCTGACATGCTTTCCGACATCTTTGACGGACCTGCTTCTCAAACCGAGATCATCGACCGTATTGGCCGGCCCGTCGGTGCTAGCTGCTCCAACAACGGAGTCACCGTGACCGCCGACGCCATCATGGGCGACAAGGATATGGTTACCATCGCCTATACGCTTACGTTCGACGATCCCGCTGCCCTGAAAAAGCTTTCCGAGCCGGGCGAGAACGGAACTATCGCCGGAAGTGTCGATGGAAACGTATACGTTGATGGCGAGCATGGCGGCCAAGGCCAATCATGGCTCATTGACAAGAACCCCAATGACTCCAGCATTCAATACTTTGCACAGTTCAGCGTTGAATCACCCGGCCTTATGGGCAGGACCGTCCGCACGCATATCAACTCTCTCGTTGTGCCACGTGCTGGCAAAGAGCTTCCCGAGTATAAGAAAATACTTACGGGCCCATGGGATCTTAAGTTCCAGCTGAATTACGAAGATACATCCGTTACGATTCCCGCGCCCAAATCGGTCAACTTTAACGGCACCAAGGCGACGATTCAAGAGGCCACCGTATCCTGCGTTGGCGTTTCAGTCCGCTACAACATAGATCGTTCCATCGAACACGACAACAACAGCGGCAAGATGTCTCAAAACATGGAGGAGTCTATGGATGCCGTTGGCAACATACCCCTCATCGTGACGTTCAAAGACGGTCATGTTGAGGACGCAACCAGCCACAGCGGCTATTTCGCAAATAAACTGGATAACGGCACCACTGATGTCCACAAGACCTGGCCGTTCTCGCAAGTTTGTGACACAGACAAGATTGCAAGCGTACAAATTGGCGATACGGTCATTCCCATGAATTCGTAACGCTACGCGGCTCGTATATGCACCCGGTTCCGCACTTCGCGTCTAAAGATGCGCTGTCATCGAGCAGCGTGAGCGCAAGGCCGCCCGTATGGTCGGCTGGGAACACCTCGTTGCGCTAAAAACCACCACGAAGGGGACCGGCACCTTTGTGGTGGTTTTGCTGACTCGTCCGACCTGTCCCAACGGTTTGTCTCAATCTGTAACAGGTAGGGCCCAAATAATCGGTTAGCTGTTACAGATCGAGACAGACCACGGATGCTCAGCCGAAAATCTCAATCTGTAACAGGTAGGAACGATTTTGCCCCTTAGATGTTACAGATTGAGATATTTGACAGCTTGAATCGGCATCGCCTACAGCGCGGCGACGACCTTGTCGCCCATCGTCGTGGTGCCGAGGATCTTATCTGCCGGGGTGTTGACATCGGCGATGTCACGGGTGCGCCAGCCCTCGTCGAGCACGCGCGCCACGGCGCTCTCGATCCACGCGGCTTGCTCGCCCATGTCGAGCGCGTAGGTCAGCAGCATCGCCACCGACAAGATTTGAGCCAGCGGATTGGCCACGCCGAGCCCCGCGATGTCAGGAGCGCTGCCAGCGCTCGGCCCAAACAGCGATACGCCATCATCCAGCGAGGCAGAGGCAAGCATACCGAGCGATCCGGTAATCTGAGCCGCCTCATCGGACAGGATGTCGCCGAACATGTTCTCCGTCACCACGACGTCAAAGTTTGCCGGTCGACTGATGAGCTGCATGGCGGCGTTGTCGACGAGCAGGTCCTCAAGCTCCACGTCGGAGTACTCCTCGTCTTGCACGCGATGCACGATCTCGCGCCACATGCGGCTCGTCTCCAGCACGTTGCGCTTATCAACGCTCGTCACCTTGCCGCGACGTTTGCGCGCCGCCTCAAATGCCTGGCGCGCAATGCGCTCAATCTCGTACTCGCGATACTCCATCACGTCGACCGCACGCTGACCGGCCGCGCCCGCAGCGCCCGCGCAGGTCACGGATGCGGGCGCCAAAGTCCCACGGCATGTTGTAGCCCATCGTATCGGGGATGTTCACGACCGTGGCACCGGCCTTTACGGCCGCCTCGATAATGCGCACCAGAAACTCCTGATCGGAGCGGCCGGCACCCTCGGCATAAAACTCAACATCGTCAACGAACTTGCGAGCATGTTTGACGGCATGGATCGCTCACTCAATTGCCCTTTCCTCAGTCATATGGAGCTTGTCGCGCAGGTGACTGGTGCTCACACCCAGCCCTGTATGGATACGGGGCCTCTGGGCCGTTTTGAGCGCCTCTGCAGCCACTTCGATATCCCTGTCGACAGCGCGCGTCAGGCCGCATACCGTGCATCGGTCGCCCGCAATCTTGCCAATCTCCTGTACGGAGCGAAAGTCACCAGGACTCGAGATGGGAAAGCCCGCCTCGATAACGTCCACGTTCATGCGCACCAGCTGGCGGGCGATGAAGAGCTTTTCCTCGGTATTCATGCTGGCGCCCGGCGACTGCTCACCGTCGCACAGGGTGGCGTCAAAGATTGTGATTTTGCGGCTTATAAGTTCCTCCTGATTGACCGTTTTATGACAGATGGCTTTCAGGAGAGAGAGAAGGCCTAGAGATAGAAAAATACCCGTGTCGCTCATCACGCCTGAAAGCGGCAGACGATAGCGCACCCGGGTACAACAAATCGTTATAGCGAGATTACAACCCTAGCGCGCTATCCAATCTAGTAGCGCTAGGCCTAGGAGCTGTTGCGTGTTCTTAAACATGTTGGGCTCCCTTCGGCCTCGGGTAGTACTACATCGCGCTAAAGTACAACACAAGTAAAACCACCACAAGGGTGCCTGTCCCCTTCGTGGTGGTTTCGTTGACTCAAAAGCAAGAGACCCGGTCCTGCACGAGGCAGAACCGGGTCTCTTTAGCAATGCTTGCTTTGCTCAGGCAGTAACTGTTAGTTACTCAGCCAGGAAGTCACGCTGGACAGCGGGATCGACCTTGACGCCAGGGCCCATGGTGGAAGACACGGAGATGGACTTGACGTACTTGCCCTTAGCAGAAGAGGGCTTGACGCGCAGGATCTCGGTGTACAGGGCAGCGTAGTTCTCGACGAGCTGCTGCTCAGAGAAGGACTTCTTGCCCAGGGGCACGTGGCAGATGCCGTAACGGTCGGCGCGGTACTCAACGCGACCAGCCTTGAGCTCGGAGACCATCTTGGCGACGTCCATGGTCACGGTGCCGAGCTTGGGGTTCGGCATGAGGCCACGGGGACCAAGGATCTTACCGATGCGGCCAACCTTGGCCATCATGTTCGGCGTAGCGATAGCGGCGTCGAAGTTGATCTCGCCCTTCTGGATCTGGGCGACAAGCTCGTCGGAACCGATGATGTCGGCGCCGGCAGCCTCGGCCTCGCGGGCCTTCTCGCCCTCGGCGAAGACGGAAACACGAACGGTCTTGCCGGTGCCGTGGGGCAGGGAGATGGAACCACGGATGTTCTGGTCAGCCTTACGAGTATCGATGCCCAGACGGAAGTGGGCCTCGACGGTCTCGTCGAACTTGGCGGTGTCGAGCTCCTTGATGAGCTTGGCAGCCTGAAGGGGGGTGTAGAGCGTGGCGCGGTCGATCTTCTCGGCAGCGGCGTTATAGCTCTTACCATGCTTAGCCATGTGCATTACCTCCTGTGGTTAAACGGGCGTGAGCCCTCCCACATCGTATCGTGTGCCCTATTGCACACATATAACGGGCACCCCGGTCGGAGCACCCGTCATTACCTAAAGAAATCGCTACTCAGCGATGGTGACGCCCATGGAGCGGGCGGTACCGGCGATGATCTTCTTAGCGGCGTCAATGTCGTTGGCATTGAGGTCCGGCATCTTGATCTCGGCAATCTTGGTGAGCTGCTCCTGGGAGAGCTGACCGACCTTGTCGGCCTGGGGCTTAGCGGAACCAGACTTGAGGTTCAGCTCCTTCTTGATGAGGTGAGCCGCCGGCGGGGTCTTGGTGATGAAGGAGAAGGACTTGTCCTCGTAGACAGAGATCTCAACGGGGATGATGTCGCCCTTCTTGTCCTGCGTCTCGGCGTTAAAAGCCTGGCAGAACTGCATGATGTTCACGCCAGCAGCGCCCAGGGCGGGGCCGACGGGAGGAGCGGGGTTAGCGGCACCAGCAGGAATCTGGAGCTTAATGACGTTGGCAACCTTCTTCTCAGCCATGGTCATTCCTTTCGAATCACGAGTGTGAAGTACTTGCTATATCGTAAGCACGCACGTGTTAGAAGCACTCCTGAGATGAGCAGTCACAGAAGAAGCACGCTCGCGCGAACGGACGAAAACTTAAGCGATGACAGCGACCTGGTTAAAGTCGAGCTCGACCGGCGTCTCGCGGCCAAAGATCATCAGCGTGACCTTGAGCTTGCCAGCCTCGGTGTTAACCTCGGAGACCTTGCCATCAAAGTCGGTAAGCGGGCCATCGGTGACGCGGACGGACGTGCCGACCTGAATATCAACCGAGGTGCGCTTGGGCGAATCGCCCTTACCGGGACGACGAGTCATCTTGTTGTACTCGTCGCGGGAAAGCGGAGCGGGCTTGCCGTTGCCGCCCAGGAAACCGGTGACGCCGGGCGTGTTGCGAACGCACGTCCATGCATCGTCATCCATCTCCATGCGGACCAGGACATAACCCGGGAAGATCTTGGAATCCTTGGTCTCGCGCTTGCCACCCTCTTTAATCTCGGTGACGCGCTCCATAGGAATCTCGATATCAAAGATACGGTCCTGCATGCCCATAGTCTCGATGCGATGCTCGAGATCGGACTTAACGCGGTTCTCGTATCCAGAGTAAGTGTGAACGACGTACCAACGCTTAGACATGGTTTAGCCCCTCAATCCAGAGAACAGAGCAAGAGCCTCGCCAAAGCCAGCATCGAGCAGAGCGATGACGACGCCGACGACGATCAGAGAAGCGCAAACGACGACCGAGTAGTTCACGAGCTCCTTCTTATCGGGCCACGTGACACGCTTCATCTCGGACTTGACCGAAGCGAAATACTTCTTGGTGCGGGCGAAGAAACCAGGCTTCTCGTTCTTCTTGGACTTCGCAGCCTTCTCGTTCTTCTTGGCAACGGCCTTCTTGGCCTCAACCTTGGAGTTGGCGGCAGCGCTGTTGGCAGGCGCCGGCTGCTGAGCCTTCTTCTTGTTCTTCTTGTTGGCCATTTGGGTTACCTCCGCGCAATGCGCTTATACATGAGTAAACCGTAAGCCCCCAATTGGGAGCTTACGGAATAATGACTGGCACGCCAGGAAGGACTCGAACCCTCAACACTCGGTTTTGGAGACCGATGCTCTACCAATTGAACTACTGGCGTATATGACTAGAGACTAGCGAGTCTCTTTGTGCAGCGTGTGGTGACGGCACCAGGGGCAATACTTCTTGATCTCCATACGATCAGGCATGGTCGACTTGTTCTTGGTGGTCGTATAGTTGCGGCGCTTGCACTCAGTGCACGCAAGAGTAACTAGAGTACGCATGTATCCTGAACCTTTCATTTCCGCCCCGTACGGGCACGAGTTGTTACTTTATCAGCTCCACGTAAGTGCTGTCAATGAAAACCTCGAGTCAATTGGTTCTCGGTGGATCCATTCATATTTGGAACACATCAATGAAGCCATCGAGATCTAATCGACGGTGCATTCAGGACCATTATCGATCCTCTCGACACCAGCAACGGCTCAACATCCATTGCAGAAAAGAACCCGGCACCCATATAAGTGCCGGGTTCTCTAAGTCAGCTATATCAAAGAGCTAATTTACTCAATGATCGTGGAGACGATGCCCGAACCGACGGTGTGGCCACCCTCGCGGATAGCGAAGCGCAGGCCCTCCTCCATGGCGATCGGGTGGATGAGGTCGCCCTCGATGGTGATGTGGTCACCAGGCATAGCCATCTCGGTGCCCTCGGGGAGCTTGACCGTACCGGTAACGTCGGTGGTACGGAAGTAGAACTGAGGACGATAACCATCGAAGAACGGGGTGTGACGGCCGCCCTCCTCCTTGGTCAGAACGTAGATCTCGCCGGTGAACTTGGTGTGCGGGGTAACCGAACCGGGCTTGCAGAGAACCTGGCCGCGCTCGATGTCCTCGCGCTTGATGCCGCGGAGCAGCAGACCGACGTTGTCGCCAGCCTCGCAGAAGTCCATGGACTTACGGAACATCTCGATACCGGTAACGACGGTGTTCTGGGTATCCTTGATGCCGACGATCTCGACGGGCTCGTTGAGCTTGAGCTCACCGCGCTCGACACGACCGGTAGCAACGGTACCACGGCCGGAGATGGTCATAACGTCCTCAACGGCCATCAGGAACGGGAGGTCGTTGTTACGAGCAGGCGTCGGGATGTACTCGTCGACAGCGTTCATGAGCTCGCGAATGGCGTCCATCCACTTGGCGTCGCCCTCGAGAGCGCCCAGAGCGGAACCACGGATGACGGGGATGTCGTCGCCGGGGAAATCGTACTCGGAGAGGAGCTCACGGGTCTCCATCTCGACGAGGTCGATGAGCTCGTCATCGTCGACCATGTCGCACTTGTTCAGGAAGACGACGATGTAGGGAACGCCGACCTGACGGGCGAGCAGGATGTGCTCGCGGGTCTGAGCCATGGGGCCGTCGGTAGCGGCGATGACCAGGATAGCGCCGTCCATCTGAGCAGCACCGGTGATCATGTTCTTGACATAGTCAGCGTGGCCCGGGCAGTCAACGTGAGCGTAGTGACGGGCAGCAGTCTCGTACTCGACGTGGGAGACGGAGATCGTAATGCCGCGCTCGCGCTCCTCGGGAGCCTTGTCGATGTTCTCGAACGCAGTGAAGTCAGCCTTGCAGCCCTCGGTCTCGGAGAGAACCTTGGTGATGGCGGCGGTCAGCGTGGTCTTGCCGTGGTCGACGTGACCAATGGTGCCGATGTTAACATGCGGCTTAGTGCGCTCAAACTTCTCTTTGGCCATAAAGCCCTCCTCTAAACAGGTCGTCCCCGGACGGGACTTTGCCTTTATACCATAGTGGCCTCTCAACATACTATTGAGAAGCCACCGTGTTACCTATGGTAGCGGTGACTGGATTCGAACCAGTGACGCCACGGGTATGAACCGTGTGCTCTAACCAACTGAGCTACACCGCCGGATGGAGCCTGCAACCAGACTTGAACTGGTGACCTCTTCGTTACCAACGAAGTGCTCTACCGACTGAGCTATACAGGCACTTGACGGGTGGGAGCTATAGGATTCGAACCTATGTAGGCAGAGCCAACGGGTTTACAGCCCGTCCCCATTAACCACTCGGGCAAACTCCCAATCGTTCAAGTATCCGCAGGTCCTTTGGTCTTTTGGACCGCCGCCCCCGCGAACGAAAAAGATAATACGATGCAACCTTGGGGGCTGTCAACGAAAACCTCTAGATACACGGTTCCGGGCGTATCTATATAGCCGTGACCTGCGGTTTTGTTGAGTTTGGATGTGAAGGACGGTGGTTTTGGATACTGAGGTGACGTTTCCCGAGGTAACACTTTGGTGTAGTGGAGTACACCTTCAGGATCGAACTTCGATACCGGCTTATTTGCACCTATGTATAGCTCGAGATCGGGCTTCCGTTGCAGATTCGAGCGTGGATTTTCTCCCGTTTGAAATCGAGCGTGGATGATCTCCCACTATTGGCGTGCCCCCAAGGCCAAAGTGGCAGATTATCCACGATCATTCACTAAGCGGGAGATTTTCCACGCTCGTGTGTCCGAATATCCGCGCTCGATGACGATGACCAACCTCGCCCCGGCTTCAGTCTCGATCTGTAACAGTAAGAGGGTTATTCCCCCCCTATCTGTTACAGACCGAGATACCACGCAGCGACCCCGGCTTACGTCTCATTCTGTAACAGTAAGAACGGTATTCAGCCTCTTCCTGTTACAAATCGAGATGTTATCGGCCGTCCCTTGGCAATGTCTCGATCTGTAACTATAAGGAGGGTTTTCAGCCCGCCCGTGTTATAGATCGAGACAAACCTGAAGCTTGGTGGGAGTCAAACCCGCTGACATGTCAACATAAATAGAAACGGGCCCTGTCCCATAAGGGAACAGGGCCCGAGACTCTCATGGAGCCAGTGACAGGAATCGAACCTGCAACCCACTGATTACAAATCAGTTGCGCTACCGTTGCGCCACACTGGCACACTTGGCGCTTTCGCGCGAAGCCAATTAAGAATAAAGGAATTGCTGACGAGGCGCAACAGACCCTTTGACCGACCACATCTCAAAACTCTTCGTCAGAACGAATAGTTTATCTGTTCGCCAAAACCAAAAACTATTCGTTTTGGCGACGGCAGCCCGCAGTCCATTGATTACAAATCAACGGGCTGACCAATTGGGAAACGGGTCTCTATGGATAATCCCCTACCTCCCGCGCAGAGCTTTGAGCTTGGCCAGGGCATCGGGGCTCAGGCGACTGCCCAGAGTCATCTTGATCTGCGGAGCTTCCTCTGCCTCGTGAACGTCGTTATCAATCTGTTTGATCTCGTCCACCAGCATACGGCTCGAGATGCGCGTAACGCCCTTGCCCATGACGACGGCCTGGATTGTGCCGTCGCTCGACACCACGGAGCACGCGCGGCCTTCCTCGCGCGCCTCGATGCAGAGCTTCTGCACCACGGTATCGGCAGAGACGCCCGTCGGCGAAAACTCAATGCGCACGCCGCGGGCCGGTAGGTTGGGGCGCTCGCTGGAGATGTTGCCCGCGCCGTCGAACACGATCACGGCCTCGTAACGGCCCTGGGCAAACGCCGCGACATCGTTGATGAGCGCAGTACGAGCCATATCGTGGACGTCGCTGGAATACGGATCGTCGGAATGGTCGTACACGAGCTTTTCGTAGCGCGGCGTGCAGTGAATCACGTTGTAGCCGTCGACCACCAGCAGCTCGGGCTTATTGGAGTGCACCGTCGAGACCGGATCGGCGATAGCCTGCGCAAACGCATTGCCGCCCACGCCATAGGTCGCGGCCGAAACAATTGGCTTGGCCGAGCCCTCGCCAAAGCGCTTGGCCTTGGACTTGGCGCGGTTCTTCTTGGACATGCGCTACTCCTCCCCCATGAGCTCGCCGGCATTGCGGCGCAGCCACTCAAAGCACAGCGCGGTGGTCGCCTGGGCCACATTGAGACTCTCGGTCATGCCGCGCTGGGGAAGCTTGGTCAAAAAGTCGCATTTCTCGAGCACCAGGCGCGAGATGCCGTCGCCCTCGGAGCCCATGACGAGCGCAACGCGGCCCTCAAAGGGAGCATCCCAGCAGCTGCCCTCGGCGTGCTCGGAAGCACCGCCCACCCAAAAGCCGGCGGCCTTGAGGCCGTCAAGCGCTCGGGCGATATTGGGAACCTGCGCGATGGGCAGGTGCATGACGGCACCAGCAGAGGTTTTGTAGCTGCCCACGGTCACACCGGCGGCGCGCTTGTTTGCAATGATGACGCCCGCCGCGCCCACGACCTCGGCGGAGCGCACGATCGCACCAAAGTTGCCATCGTCGGTCACATGGTCGAGCACGACGACGAGCGCCGGTCCGTCACCCGCGCGATCGAGGATATCGGCGACATCAGCATAGGGGAAATTACCCACCTCGAGCGCAATGCCCTGGTGAGCGCCATGGCTCGACAGCGCATCGAGCTGCGCGCGCGGCACATACTTAACGCGGACACCCGCGGCGTTGAGGTCATCGACCAGACGAGACAAAGCAGCATCGCGCTCCCCGCCCTCGGCGATGAGCGCGCACTTGATGGGAAAACCAGTGCGCAGCGCCTCGGCGGCAGCACGACGACCTTCGATAAACTCGCCCTTGGGAGCCTGAACGTTGTCGCGGTTGCGCTGCGGACGTGCGGCCTGGGTACGATCGCGCTGGCCCTTGGGAGCGGCAGCGCGATCGTTGCGGCGAATCGGACGCGAGCCAGAAGCACCCTGCTTGCCGCCACGAGGCGCACGTTTGCGATTGTCGGCCATAGGACGGCCTCCTTAAAATAGATTATCAAACGAAACAAAAGAATCGACCGCCCATGAATATTAATTCGGGCGGTCGGTACGGGTTTTCCAAGTGCCCGAGATTGCCGTGAAAGAGGAGCGACGCGTACTTGAGTACGCGAGCGACGGTTTGAACGGCAAGGTCGGGTGCTTGGGAAACCCGCGGGGATTAGAGAGTCTTAATACGAGTGCCAGCGGCTGTATCCTCGATCGTCAGCCCGAGGTCCTTGAGCTGGTCGCGGATGGCGTCGGCCAGATCCCAGTTCTTGGCGGCGCGGGCCTCGGCGCGGGCCTCGAGAATCTTGGCAGCGGCCTCGTCCACGTCGTCGCCCGTGTAGGCGACCAGGCCGGCGGCAACGCCCAGCAGGCCCAGCGGCAGCTCGACCTTGGGCTCGGGAAGCTCAACGCCAAATGTGTCGAGCAGCTCAACCAGCGTATCGGCGGCAGCAAGCGCAGCGGCCTTGTCGGCAGCGTCGCCCGCCTGCTCCAGGTACTGGTTGCACTCGGTCACAAAGCCAAAGACGGCACCCATGGCACCAGCGGTGTTAAAGTCGTCGTCCATGCACTCCTTAAAGGTGGCACGGGTCTCGGCGGCCTTGGCGGCAAACGCCTCGGATGCTGCCTCATCGGCATCGGCCGTCGCATGGTTCGCGGCCCAGCGCAGGTTCTCGACCGTACCGGCGATACGCGTGAGCGAGTTCTCGGCACCCTCCAGGCGCTCCCAAGAAAAGTCGAGCGGCGAGCGATAGCTCGTCTGCAGCATCAGCAGGCGCAGGGCAGCAGCGGAGTGCTGCTCGAGGACCTCGGCCAGCGTAAAGAAGTTTCCGAGCGACTTGGACATCTTCTCGCCGTCGACCAGCAGCATGCCCGTGTGCATCCAGGTGTTGGAGAAGCCCTGGTGCCAGGCGCAGGTGGCCTGGGCGCACTCGTTCTCGTGATGCGGGAAGGCAAGGTCGGAGCCGCCGCCGTGGATGTCGATCGGGGTGCCCAGGTAGCGATGCACCATGGCGGCGCACTCGGTGTGCCAACCGGGACGGCCTTCGCCCCAGGGGCTCGGCCAGCTGGGTTCGCCGGGCTTAGCGGCCTTCCACAGGGCAAAGTCGAGCGGGTCGTTCTTGTCCTCGTTCTCCTCGATGCGCGCGCCAACCATAAGGTCGTCGATGTTGCGGCCCGAGACCTGACCATAGTTGGGATCGCTGCGCACGGCAAAGTACACATCGCCGTTATCGGCTGCGTAAGCGTGGCCCTGCTCGATAAGCGTCTTGATCATAGCGATCATGGGGCCGATCTCCTTGGTGGCGCGGGGGCGCACATCGGGATCGAGCACGTTGGCAGCGCGCATGACGCCAATGAACTTGTCGGAGAACTCCGTCGCGACCTCGGCAGCCGTGCGGCCCTGCTCGTTGGCGCGCTTGATGATCTTGTCATCGACATCGGTGAGGTTCTGGGCGAACGTGACCTCGTAGCCGCTCGCGATGAGCCAGCGACGAATCACGTCAAAGCTGATGAACGTGCGGGCATTGCCGATGTGGATGTTGTCGTAGACCGTGGGGCCACACACGTACATGCGGACCTTGCCGGACTCGATGGGCTGGAACTCTTCCTTTTTATGGGTAGCGCTGTTGTAGATACGCATTCGTTACTCCTTAACGGTTTTCTGTAGCAGGCAGACGGCCCAGGCGCCAATTCCCTCGCCTTGGCCTTCCCAACCGAGCTTTTCGGTCGTGGTGGCGGCGACGCCCACGTTTTCCACGTCGACGCCCAGGGCATGGGCAAGGTTGGCGCGCATGGCATCGCGGTGCGGAGTGATCTTGGGTTGCTGACAGGCAATGGTGCAATCGGCATCGACAAACTCAAAGCCCAGCTCGCGCGCATAGTCCATCACGCGAGCGAGCAGCACCATCGAATCGGCACCCTCGTAGGCGGGATCGGTGTCGGGGAATAGCTTGCCGATATCTCCCCCGCGGCAGGCGCCCAGAATGGCGTCGGCCAAGGCGTGCGCGAGCACATCGGCATCCGAGTGGCCCAGCAGGCCGCGCTCGTAGGGGATGTCGACCCCGCCGATGATACATCGACGCCCCTCCACCAAACGGTGGACGTCGTAGCCATGGCCAATGCGCAGGTTACTGAACATGGGGAAGGTCCTCTCCCTCGGCCATGCGGCCAAGCAGAATCGCGGTTACGGGACGCAGGTCCTCGGGCACCGTCACCTTAAGGTTATCGCGCGGGCTCTGGACGCAGCGGACGCGCCCACCCATGCGCTCGACCAGTGACGAATCGTCCGTGCCGATAAAGCCCTCGGCAATCGCCGCGGCATGGGCGCGCTTCATGGCGTCGACACTAAAAATCTGCGGCGTCTGCGCGGCCCAGTACAGCTCGCGCGGCGGCGTCTCGACGATGTTGTCGCCATCGACGATTTTGAGTGTGTCGATGGCAGGCTGGCCGCACACGACACCGTCGAGGGCACGGTCGCTCACGAGCACGTCGATAGCGTGGTCGATGGCCTCGGTCGTAATGAGCGGACGAGCGCCATCGTGAATGGCGACGTATTCAAAGCCCGCCGGCACCGCATGCACGCCGGCACGGGTGGAATCCTGACGGGTATCGCCGGCATCGGCAAAGCTGATGGGCGTGTCATAGTCAAACGGGTCGATGGCCAGGCGGCGCATCTCGGCACGACGCTCGGCAGGGCAAACCACGACGATGTGGCCGACCTTATTGCTACGGTCAAATGCGCGGATGGACCAGCTCATAAGCGGACGGCCCGCTACATTGACGAGCTGCTTACCACCGGGGTTACCAAAGCGCTGGCCGCTGCCACCGGCAACGACCACGGCGCATACGGGCGCCATTATGCGTTCCCCTGTTTGGTGCCCTTCATGCGGTACAGGGAGTCCGCAAGAATGGCAGGGTTGTTAACGCCAAAGTCGCCCAGGCGCTCCGGATCCTCGCTGATGTCGTCCATGAGCTCCTGCAGCGATCCATACTCGTCGACGATTTTCTCGGCCACGCCGTCGCGCACGACGGACACGCGCGAAAGCGTGCGCAGGCCCAACGGTGTCATGACGGAGTCCTCGTCCAGGTCGTCGTAACCCAGAACCGCCGCCACATGCTGCGGGTCGGACAAGTCCTTGGGCGTCATACGGCTCAGGTTGGCGCGGATCTTTTCGGCATTGGCCTCGGAAGAATCGCTCGCGTAGTCGCGAATCATCAGGTCGTACTCGGTATCCATGCTGGAGCCGGCGAGCTGCTCGAGCTGCATCTGCACGAGCTTGCCCTGGTTGCCCAACTTGACAATGCAATCCTTAAGCTCAGTCTTTGCCTGCTGCATGATCTCGAAACTCGAGAAAATGCCGGTGATGTCGGCGAGCGTAACGTAGTCGTCGAGCTCGAGGGCCGTCAGGCGCAGCAGGGAGCGATCGAGCGACTGACGGGTAGTCTGGAGCGTGGCGACGAGCTGGTTGACCGAGCTCATGATGGTGGTGACGGGCTGGATCTCGTAGCTCTTGCCGTGGACGTACACGTTGACGACGGCACGACGAGCCGAAACCGAGATCACGATGGCGTCGGTGAGCACCGACATGCGAGCGGCAGTACGGTGACGCATGCCCGTTTCACTCGTGGCGAGCGAGGGATCGGGATTGAGGTGGAAGTTGGCGCGCAGGATCTGGGTGAGGTCGCCATCGATGACGATGGCACCGTCCATCTTGGAAAGCTCGAACAGGCGGTTCGAGGTAAACGAAATGTTGAGCGGGAAGCCGTCGTTACCGGCAGCGAGTACGTTTTCGGTGTCGCCGACGCAGATAAGGGCACCCAGGTGACCAGCAATGATCATGTCGAGGGCGGTGCGGATCGGCTGGCCGGGGGCAGTCAGGCGAATAGCCTGTTCCATACGCTTTTGCAGCTCGTTCTTATCCAAGGCATCGCTCCCATCGTATACGCTCCATAAACGCTAAATAGTTTCTCACGGTTTGCCCCCGCAGCGCTTGCGAAATCCGATGCTTACAGAATGAGCGAACACCGCTGGGGTAGTCAAAAGAGCCCCAACCCAAATGAGCTGCTTATGTGGTAGCATCGGGATTCACATGAATGAGGGAGTAGTCGCGTGACCGGGTTCGCCTCCGGTGGCGCGGTAAGTCAACACACTGGCCGATGCGGCCTGGCTTGCCTTAATGAACGAGACTCGTGGCTGTGCGCGCAACGCGTACGCCACGGGTCTTTTTTGTTACTCCCCCAAGAGGTACACGCGGGCCCGCCCGCAGAGAGGGAGTCAGACTATGGGACTCGCAGAGCTCGTGCTGCTCGCCGTTGGCCTTTCGATGGACGCCTTTGCCGTATCCATCTGCAAGGGCCTTGGCATGAAGAAGATCAACCTTAAAGTCGCCGCGGTGCTCGGCCTGTTCTTTGGCGGCTTTCAGGCCGGCATGCCCGTAATCGGATGGGCGCTTGGCAGTCAATTCATGGGCATCATCGGACCCATCGACCATTGGATCGCCTTTATCCTTTTGGCCTTTATCGGCGGCAAAATGCTGTGGGAAGCCTTTACCGAGGACGAGAATGAAGGCGACGGCAAGGATGCCGAAAAGATTGACCTGGGCGAGTACCTGATCCTCGCCATCGCCACCTCAATCGACGCCCTAGCCGTAGGCATCTCATTTGCGGCGCTCTCGGTTGACATCGTTCCCGCTGTATCGCTTATCGGCGTCACAACGTTTATCTTCTCCGTCGCCGGCGTAGCGATCGGCCACACCTTTGGCGCGCGCTACGAAAAACCTGCCACCATCGTGGGCGGCATCGTGCTCATCCTCATCGGGCTTAAGATCATGCTTGAGCACCTTGGGATCCTCGCGCTGTAAAACATCCTTCATAGGTCCAGCGTCAATGTAAAGGCCTCATGCAGAGTTTTGCATGAGGCCTTTACATGCAGACTTTTGCAGGTCATACTAATATGCAAAAGTCTGCACGTTTGGAGATCGCCATGGACACCCTTCCCATCACCACGCCGCGCCAAGTTGGCATCTACGTTCGCCAGGCACGCGAGGCTCAGGGTCTCACCCGTGCCGCCCTCGCCAAAACGGCCGGCGTTTCGGAGCGCTTGCTCGCATCGCTCGAGCTAGGAGACGCTACCGGTATTCGGCTCGACAAGCTGTTGGTGATTTTCGATGCTCTCGGATTGGCGCTCGCCGCTCAAGGGGATATCGCCGAAACGAAAAATGAGCAGTCAGCCAACGTCCCGCATGCCAATCCGCTGCCTCGCAGCATCCCCAGGCGCCATCACACTCAACGTCCTCATCATCGCAACCGTCGTAGTACCGCCATTCCGGCTCTTGCAGATACCCCCTTTACATCCGCACTCTACGACGAGGTCTTCGCCGATTTCGCCATGTCCAATCTCGGAGTCTCGATTGCCGCTAATGCACCCGCCCAAGCCAAGTCTGAAGGGAAATAGTCTATGGCCAGAAAAACGCTTCGGACTATTATTTGCGGCGTACCTGCGGGAACGCTCACGCAAGATGAGAACGGTCTTATCAGCTTTACCTACGATCATGACTATGACGGGCCAGCCCTATCGACCAACATACCCGTATCAAATCGCACATACGGCCAACAGGTCATGAATCCGTACTTGTTTGGCCTTCTACCCGACAGCGAGGACCAACGAAAAGCGATTGCCGCCGAATTCAACGTTAGGCCCAACAATCCCGTTGCGTTGCTCAGCCATATCGGACTCGACTGTCCGGGCGGAGTGCAGTTTTGTGCCGAAGAAGATGCCGACGCCGTCCTGCATCGCGCTGGCGACTACCGCCCTATACACGACCACGAAATTGCTCTCCATCTCAAGTCGATCAGAGATGACCGCGATGCATCGTGGATGGGTCTAGATGAAAGTTGGTCACTTGGAGGCAACCAGGGCAAGTTCGCGCTCGCGTTCATAAACGGCCGCTGGTGCGAATGCATGGGCTCCTCGCCCACGACGCATATTTTCAAAAATGGCGTTATCGGATTTAAACTCGAGGCTCTCAATGAGTTTGTCTGCATGAAAAGCGCCCAGCGCGCCGGTATCGCAACGGCAAACGTCGAATATCGTATGTTTGAGGACGAACCTGCCCTCATTGTTGAGCGCTATGACCGCGTGAAAGTCGAAGACGGAACGATCAGGCGCCTACATCAAGAAGACCTCTGTCAGGCACTTGGGGTGATGCCCGCCCAAAAGTACACAGCAGACGGCGGCCCGACCACCCGCGACATTCAAGAGCTCCTCGTAAATACGAGCCACCATCAACTTAACCTGTATCTGTTTACGCAGATACTGTTCTTCAACACCATTATCGGCGCACCGGATGCGCACGCGAAAAACTATTCCCTACTCCTTGGAAACGACGGCGCAGCCATGATGGCTCGAATGTACGATGTCGCATCGGGGCTGGCATACGAGCGCATGCGCCGCCGGGCGCGTCTTGCCATGAGCGTTGGCGGCGAAAATCGTGTGGGGCGCATCGGTCCAGGCGCTATCCGCCAATACCACGGTATGGGAGACCCCGCGCTGGAGGCGACGCTCACCGATGCCGGGCTATCCGAGAAGTTTTGCTTTGCGACCATGATGGACCTCGCCTACGAGGTGCCCATTTGCATGGAAGAGGTCATGGACGAATACGCCGACCTGCCCGGCATGACGGACCTGCGCGAGCATATGCTCGGCCCTGTCCGCGAAAACTGCCAGCGCACCCTCGACCTCATCAAGGCGGATATGGGCTAGGCGCCAATCAATTCACATTTCTTAAAAGAAGAGAGGGGGGCACCCGTCGCAAAAGCTCGGATGCCCCCCTCATAATGTCATTTGCAATCCGCTAGCACATGGCTCGGACCGCTGCTAGCGCAACCTTTACGCAGCGAGGCGCTTGAGGACGTCGATGAGCAGCTCGTAGAAGCGCTCGGCAGAAGCGAGCTCCATGCTCTCGTCCGGGGTGTGGACATCGGAGAGCGTCGGGCCCACGGCGATGGCGTCCAGGCCGTGCAGGGCCTCAGCAAACAGGCCGCACTCAAGGCCGGCGTGAATGGACTCGATGCGCAGCTCGGAGCCAAAGAGCTCGCGATAGCTCTCGACAAAAACGTCGCGGACCGGCGAATGCTCGGCATAGCTCCAGCCGGGATACTCGAACTCGAACTTGGCGTCGAAGCCCAGGACATCGGCCAGCGTCTGCAGGCGATCCTTGAACTCGTTCTGCAGCGAGGTGATCGAGGAGCGCGGGGACAGCATGATCTTGACCTGGTCGTCGGAAGTGGCGACCACGCCGATGTTGGAGGAAACCTCGACGGAGCCGTCGGTGGCGACGTTGCGGCGAATCACGCCGTTAGGGGCAAGACGCAGGGCGCGGATGAGGGCAAGCGCGGACTTCTGGTCCATGGCCTCGACCTCGGCGTCGTCGGCAATCTCGACGGTGCAGGTAAAGCCGGGGTCGAAGACCTCGAGCTCGGCAGTGACGTCGGCGATGATGTCCTTTGCGATCTGGGCCGCGGCCTCGGCGGCAGCGTGGTCGGCGTAAACCAGCTCGGCCTTGCACTCACGGTTGATGGCGTTGTCCTTAGTGCCGCCGTTAAAGCTGACGATGGCGGGCTCGCCGGCGACCATCAGGCGGTCGATGATGCGGGCCATGATGAGGTTGCCGTTGCCGCGCTCCAGGTTGATATCGTTGCCGGAATGACCACCCAATAGGCCGGAGATGTCGAGCGTGAGGGTGCTGCCGGTCTTGTGCTCGCGCACGATGGGGCAGGTGTAGGTAACGACGACGCCGCCGGCGCAGCTGACGGTGGCAACGCCCTCTTCCTCGGAGTCAAGGTTAATCATGGTGCGGGCGCTAATCTGGGACTTGTCGAGCGTCTCGGCGCCGACCAGGCCAGTCTCCTCGTCGGTGGTGAATACGCACTCGAGGGCGGGGTGAACGATCGAATCGTCATTGAGAACAGTGAGCATCAGAGCGACGGCGATACCGTTGTCGGCGCCCAGGGTGGTGCCGTTAGCGGTGAGGACACCGTCCTTGACGACCAGGTCGATACCGTCGGTCGTAAAGTCGTGCTCAACAGAGCCCAACTTGTCGCACACCATATCGATGTGGCCCTGCAGCATCACGGTCGGAGCATTCTCGGCGCCGGCAGAAGCGGGCTTGCGAATGATGACGTTGTAGACCTCGTCCTGGTACACATCGAGGCCGCGCTCCTTGGCAAACGCAACCAGGAAATCGCTGATGCCCTTCTCGTTGCCAGACCCACGGGGGATCGCGCTGACCTCCTCAAAGAAATGGAACAGCTGGGCGGGCTCGTAGCCGGTGATCTTGTAATCCATGGTGCCTCCTTGGCGCAACTGGTTAGACAGTAAGACATGCGACTTGTATATTCCCAGACTTTGCGTGCATAAACCAGTCGAAAACGCCGAGCGCCCTTGCATCATCGGCTAACGGCGGGGAAACGCCACTTTATTAAGATAAAGCAGGTTAGACGGGCCGCGCCGAAGGGACGTTTGACCCTTCAACCAACCTCAACGCTTGATCAACGTTTATGCATACGCCATTGGTATGTTTAATGAGATTTTTGTCCTCCGTCACGACGTAATCGACGTCGATGCGATTGGCAACGCCCAGCATCAGGTCATCCTCAAAGTCATTGTGATGATGCCGGAACACAAAGGAATCGAACACCTCGTCCGCTCCAACCGAGGCGATAATCGACTTTTGCCGAATCAGGCGAACGCACGCCCACGCCGTCTCGTCGGCACCGGCGATGGCTTCTGGAGTGAGTGCTCCCACACGGCGAACATCAGCCTTCATCGCCCTTCCCAAGATGTAATAAACATCTTTGACAGACAGGGAGGACGAGAAGAGGATAATATCTTCCGCTTCCGCCGCACGAGAAAAGAGCTCGACTATCGGCCTGGTCGCATTCGTACGAGCAAAAAAGTAATCGAGCCAGACGCTCGTGTCTATTAACAGTTTGAGCGTATGCTTCGTTCCGACGCCGCTCATGATTCGATCCAATCGCCAAATCTCTCGCTCATCATTTGGTCGTATAACTCGTCGTAATCGAAGGCTTCATCGGTGCTCGGCCTCTGAATCGAGAACCGCTCGTAAAAACTCGAAACTAACGCAGCCCCTTCCGAGACATGGGGCAAACGTGCCTTCGATCGTATGTCGTCAGACAGGGCTTCGTCATTATTCTTTTTTGCGGGCATATGGCCGTTCTCGATCAAGTATTGCCACAGCTCCCTCACCGCTTGGGACGGCGTCATACCGATGCGCGCAAGCACCGCATCCCCCGCTTCCTTGAGTTGAGAATCGAGACGCACATTCATCTGGACGGAACGTCTGTCGAGCAACGTCGTTGCCATAACCTTGCCTCCCCGTTTGCTATACAAACCTCTTGAATAAGTATAGCAAGTTGTCAAGCAACTGGATGTCTCGACACAGAAGCACTTATTGGACCGGTTTTGCCGTTGTGGGATTAGTCACATATCTGCTGGATGAGCGGTAATACCAATATATAACCTTTGAAAACAGGCGAAGCCGTTAGCACTCTTTCATTTATATGCTCCGTTTTCTGATGGCACACTTGATGATCCAACAAAGTCCGAGGATGACAATGGGAACGACTGTTGCCAGCGCTACAAATAGCAACGTCCCCGGCACGATGAATTGAATTGGTCGCGGGGACGCAAGGGTCGCCAGCCATGTCAAGTGCAGTGGCATATTTGGATTCCCGTACCCCAAATAAAGCAGCAGGATGATGAACGATAGAACAAACGCGCCATTTCCAAAGAGCGAGATGGCCAGGACGAGCAGCAGGCATAACGTTGTGCAAATCAAGGCAGCAAGAGACAGCCGAAGAAGAAACTCTCCGATCATATCCATCGTCATTCCTATGCCACTCGCGCTTTGGACCGCACCAACGAGTATCGAAAAGAGAACAAAACCACCGACAAGCGTGACAATCGAGACAAGAGTCCTTGCAACCAACAACTGTACTGTTTTCATTCCCCTTGCATAGGAAACAAGCCATTGAGATCCCGTTATCGGAGTTCGAAACGCATAGCCGATGACGAGAACAGCAACAATAGGAAAGAACAGAGAATGGGCAAGCGGTGCCACAGCGGAAAGGTAGCGAGCTCCATCTTTAACGAGGTCTCCCGGAATTCCCCCAAAACCATATTGTGGGTTTGGAAAGAAGCCCATAACACCGTCGCCAAGCCAATCGCTCGTTCCGTAGGCTCTCCATGGTTCATAAGACGCAGAATAAAGCAATGCGAGCACGAAACCTGCCGCAATCAGCAGAAGAGGCGCCTTGCTCTTCATAACTCGATAGGCTTCGGCCTTAATCATATCTTCGCAGCGCATTTCTACCCCCTCCTCGCTTTGATTCCCATGACCCCGAGCTGCAACGAAACAACGGTGCAAATAACAGAGAAAAGAATGATCTGATTAATGGCTAGGCCTTGAAAGCACAGATTTCCAAGATGACGTAAGTATGGTCCGACTGAGAGCCACCAGGGAATTTGCGTCGATGCGTGATTGGAAAAGACCACCAGCGTATATTCATCGGAGGCGAGCAGCGTCCCGACCAACACCAACATAATGCTAAGCGGTGCATTTCTAAGTAAATAGAAAACTGCCATCGACTGAGCTACTAATGCAGCCAAAATAGCATCAATCAAAAGCAACACGGGCAGGTATCTATCAAGAAACACCCGCCCATCCACATAGCAGCCAAGCGGAGATTTGAAGAGAGTAAATCCCGAAAACAGGTTGAACGCTATTGAAGTTGCAATCGTCAGAACAAGCCACTTTGCGACAACGGCCTTTGCTATACCCGTACCCTTTGCATACGTCACTTCAGAAGACCTGCTTTGATAATCCATCGCACAGGAAATAACAATGCATCCGACCAGAACGAAAAACCACTCGTAGGTCATGAATAGTGCCGTCCGAACCGCCGAACCAGCCGGGTCAGTCTTGTCGAGGATGTTCGCAAAGAAACCGATCTGTTTGCCGACTCCCCCTAAATCAGATGTTCCATAGGTCCCATACATATTTGGATTACAGACATCTTTAACAATCCAAATCCCCCAGATCAACAACACGAAATAGGCTGGATTTCTGAGCAACCGACGGGCTTCGCATCTAATCAGTCGCAGAAGTTGCATTATCTGCCTCCCCGATCAAATCCAAAAACCGCTTTTCCAGACTTCTGTCTTTATAGGAATTCTCTTCCTTAACGAGAAGTTTGCCTTGATGGAGAAAAGCGAAAGATGTCGCGACTTTCTCCAATTCATCTAGGTTATGGCTTGAAATGAGCACCGTTTTATCCCGCCTGTCCTTCAACGACAGCAGGAGATCACGCACCTCAATCACACCCACTGGATCGAGCCCGTTTATGGGTTCATCCATGATGAGTAGTTGCGGGTTGCCCAGAAGAGCCGTTCCGATATCCAGGCGACGCTTCATGCCGAGCGAGTATTGTTTTACCGATGCATCCGCCGCATTTTCTAGGCCAACGGCAGCGAGCACTCGATTAACTTCACTTTTCGGCAGCCCCCACTCGATACAGCGTGAGATCAAGTTTTCTCGACCGGTTAAGTTCAAGAATGCCCCACAGCCGTCAGGGACGAATCCGATATTTCTGCGTGCTCTTGCCAGGCCTGTTCTCCCAGACTCGCCGAAAAAACTGATTGAACCTTTCGTTGCTTTAAGCAAGCCAAGAAGAATATCGATCAACGTACTCTTCCCCGCGCCGTTCTCCCCAACGAGAGCGCACACTTCGCCCTCATCTATATCAAATGAAATATCAGACAACGCCCAGTTTTTTCCGTAGCGCTTTGATAGATCCTTGATTGAAATCGCATTACCCATGTCTCATGAACCTCATTAAAAAAGGCAGCGCGGCCGACGGATGGCAGTTATCGACCACGCTGCTTACCCTCTGCTGTCTTAACCAGCATTAACGTTCGCGTTCCTAGAAATGAACATATACGCCAAAACAGCTACAGCGCGAACACGGGTGGTAATTGCGGTAGCCACCGCCACCACCCTGCACGTTGCAGTACGGATCAATTACGCAGTTTATAGTTACCTCCTTTCGATTTATCGTCTGTTTTAATACTTTGTTATCGTATATCGATAATCTTATGATTTCAAGAACTATTTTCAAATAAATTAAAGCTCCTACCGATCGTTTGCGGTAGGAGCCTTGCATGTATACGTGTTTGTCTTCTTGTCTTCTTATTCTGTTTTGTTATTCCTTAGAAAGATCTACTACGTAAACCTCTGTGGGCAATATCTCGGAGGTGTCGGGATTGCGTCTTTGCAAAATCTTATTCCGCGCACGCGCGATGGTAAGTTCCTCAAGTTCTGTTTCACTCACGCGACGGATCAAATCTCCCGGCTGACAATCCAACTCAACACAGATATCGAGCAATGTCTTCAAGCGTATAGCCTTAATTTTTGCATTACGGATTTTAGAAATGTTGGCTGGCGTATGCCCAGTCGCTCTTATTAGATCGGCATTTGTTTTCCCGGTCTTAAGCAAAAGTGTCTCAACCTCAACAATGAGATAATCCATGGTCAATCACCTAGACCAAATCATCGGACTGGGACTGCAAAAGCGCCCCATAGCGCCAGAAGATCGACAAAGCGAAAGCGACCATCATTGCAATGATAGATCCCACATCCAACGTGATGCCTGAGTCACCAATCTGAAGGAGAGCGGAATTCATACGACAGCTCAACATACAATTGCCCATCATTACTTTTAAATCGCTGCCAATCTGTAGAGAGCCCATCACGGCATTAATTGCAAATAGGCAAGCAATAACGGCAATCATCCGTGCATGTCGAATAGTAAAAGGCGATTGACGACGAGCGACATCGAAGCTGATGCTTAACAATGTAAACTCCCCTGCAAGGAGCAAAACCGCCCATAGCGCCAAGTTTGGAAGCGCGATGCTGCCGCCCTCACCAAGCTCAACGACCCCTTCGATTACCACTGCGCCATTCAAAATACTTTGGCATGCAACAACAAGTGCCGAACCAAAGACGGCGATAGTGGCGATGGCAATAAGTACCAACACGGCACAAAGAACCATTCCGATTTTTCTCATGTTATCGAACGACATCTCAATTCTTTGAGCGCTATTCGCCATAGTAACTCCTTTTGCCATCCAGCAGTACTTTTTCAATTATTTTATCGTTACTGGAAACTCTTCTCCACAAGAAAAGGGCGCCCCTCATCGGGAACGCCCCCCATCATGCAAGGTTATATTCAATCCCTACAGCGCGCCGGAACCGGCTTGCATCATGCCGCCGGGGCCCGAGGTCACACCGCTGCTCACAGGCGCGGCGTTTCCGGTGTGCGGTGCCGCCGGGGCGATATCACCACCGAGTGTGCCCGCCGGACGCGGTGCCGGGATCTCGCCCGTGCCATGGCTAAAGACGAACTTGCCGTCGGCCACGTCGCACAGGACGGTATCGCCACAGCCCCACTCGCCGGCCAGCAGCTCCTCGGACAACGGGTCCTCGATGAGCTTTTGGATGGCACGGCGCAGCGGACGCGCGCCATTGGTAAGGTCAGTACCCTCCGCCACGATCTTGTCATAGGCCGCATCAGTGAGCTTGATGTTCATGCCGTTGGCGATCAGACGCTGACGCAGGTCGTCCACCAGCAGATGCGCGATCTTGGTCAGATTCTCGCCCGAAAGCTTCTGGAACACCACGATGTCGTCGATACGGTTGAGCAGCTCGGGACGGAACAGGCGCTTGAGCTCGCCCATCGCACGACCCTTGATTTCGCTCGAGGTAAGACCCTGCTCTCCCGTGGTACCAAAGCCCACACTCGCATCCTGCGCGATCTCGCGGGCGCCCACGTTTGACGTCATGATGATCACGGTGTTGCGGAAGTCGACCGTCTTGCCCTGGCTATCGGTCAGACGACCCTCTTCCAGCACCTGCAGCAGGATGTTGAAGATATCGGGGTGCGCCTTCTCGATCTCGTCGAACAGCACGACCGAGTACGGGTGGCGACGAACGGCCTTGGTGAGCTGGCCGCCCTCGTCGTGACCGACGTAACCCGGAGGGCTGCCGATGAGCTTGGAGACCTCGAACTCGCTACCGAACTCGGACATGTCGAAGCTGATGAGTGCGTCCTTGCTGCCAAAGAGGTACTCGGCGAGCGTCTTGGCGAGCTCGGTCTTGCCCGTGCCGGTGGGACCCAGGAAGATAAAGCTGCCGCCGGGGCGACGCGGATCCTTGAGCGGCGAGCGGCTGCGGCGCACGGCCTTTGCAACTGCCTCGACAGCCTCATCCTGACCGATGATACGTGTCTTGAGCACGCTTTCGGCCTGCAGCAGGCGACGGCTCTCGCTCTCGGTAAGCGAGGACACCGGCACGCCCGAGGTCACGGACACGATATCGGCGATCTGGGAGACATCGATGGTGAGCGGGCTGGCGTCGAGCTCGGCCGTCCAGGCAGCCTTGGCCTCGGCGAGTTCAATCTCGGCAGCCTTCTGCTGCTCGGTGATCTCGGCAGCCTTGTTCATGTCGTCGCTCTCGGTGGCCTCCTGCGCAGCGGCCTTGAGCTCCTCGATGCGATGCTCGGCCTCGCGCACCGGCTCGGGTGCGCGATTCGCGGCGATGCGAGCGCGGGCACCGGCCTCGTCAATGAGGTCGATGGCCTTATCGGGCAGGAAGCGATCCTGGATGTAGCGGTTGGAAAGGTTCGCGGCGGCCTCGATAGCACCCTGCGTATAGCGCACATGGTGGTGCTCCTCGTAGCGCGGCTTGAGCGCGGTCAGGATCTTGACCGTGTCCTCGACGCTCGGCTCCTCGACATCGATAGTCTGGAAGCGACGCTCAAAGGCCGGGTCCTTGGTGAGGTACTTGCGGAATTCCTCGGCCGTGGTGGCGCCGATAATCTGGAAGGCACCGCGCGCGAGCACAGGCTTGAGCATGGAGCTCGCGTCGATGGAACCCTCGGCAGAACCGGCACCGATGATGGTGTGCATCTCATCGATAAACAAGATGACGTCGTCGGCCTCGGTTGCCTCCTGGATCACGTTCTTGAGGCGCTCCTCGAACTCACCGCGATACTTGGCGCCCGCAACGAGACCCGGCAGGTCGAGCGTCCAGATATTCTGGTTCATGAGGTTCTCGGGCACGTTGCCGGCAGCAATCTGTTGCGCCAGTCCCTCGACGATGGCCGTTTTGCCCACGCCGGGATCGCCCAGGATAAGAGGGTTGTTCTTGGTGCGGCGCGAAAGGATCTCCATCATACGCTGGACTTCCTTTTCGCGGCCGATCACCGGATCGAGTTCGCCGTCGCGCGCCTTCTGCGTAAGGTTGGTCGCGAACTGCTTAAGTGTATCGGTGCCGCTCCCCTTTTGCTGGGAGGCATCCGAGCCGCTAAAGAACGGCAGGCCCGTACCGGGACGACCAGCACCGGCGCCAGCGAGCGGGCGCTTCTTATCCTGGTCCTTGGCGGTGAGTTTCTCGATAGCCTTTTTGATGGAGGCGGACGACACACCCAGGCGCATGAGGATGTCCATGGCCATGCCGTTGCCCTCTTCGACGATGCCGATCAGCAAGTGCTCGGTCGACACGTAGGTCTGGTTGTTTTCACGCGCCACGCGGAATGAACGCTCCATCACGCTAATGACGAGCGGCGTAAAGGCGAGCTTGGCCGCCTCGGTCTCCTCACTGGGCTCGGGAACCGTGGTCTGGACCTCTTTAAGAGTATCCATGATGTCGTCGTAGGAGATATCGAGCGAACGCAGTGCCTCGGCGGCAATGCCCTCGTCCTCCTTGGCGAGTGCGAGCAGCAGGTGCTCGGTACCCACCTTATTTGAGTGAAGATCGAGCGCTTCTTGCTTGGCCATGGACATGACCTTGCGCGCGCGATCGGTAAAACGGTCTAACATGCTAGTTCCTCTTAGACGAGCTAGTTTTTTCAAACGCAAAGCGCCGCCCGCGGCAGCGCTTTGGTCTCTTTACCCATATGGAGTATATGTTAACCGTTGGGACCTTTCCTGCCCGTAGCCGCGCGACAACGTCTACAAAAAAGGAATTGCTCGGGTCCGTTTGGCGGTTTGGTTTTGAGCTGCTGTCTAGCAGGCGGGCTCGGCGTCCATGCTCTCGGCAACGTCATTGACGGCATCGGCAACGGGAGCGCCCGGCATGCGCACGAGCTCCATGTGCGGCTCGGCAAAGACCGTGCCCATGGGGAAGGCGCGGCGGAAGACAAAGCGAGCAACCGGACCGGCCACCAGCAGGTTCCAGGGCAGGGCCATGATAAAGTTGCGCGGAATGTTAACGAGCCACATCATCGGCAGCAGCTGCAGGTTGGCGAGCGGGCCGCCGGGCATGTGGAACAGGCCCTCGCACACACCGTAGAGCGACATGATGATGACCATAGGAACGACCATGCAGGAGCTGACGGCGAGCGTCATGGCAATCGGCGAGCTCTTGCCCGGCGTGACCAGGAATTTAAAGGCGAAACCCTTGGCGAGCGGGCTGGCGACAAACCAGTCGCAGCACATGGCAAAAACGTAGGCAACGGGGAAGCCGAGCCACGCGGCGGCAACAACCTCGCCGTTGATGGCCCCATGCTGCAGGGCAACGTTGTAGATGCTCATCCAGAGCACCATGCAAAAGCACATGATAAAGGTGAACAGCAGGCTCTCTCGTTTGTTGATAGGCATAAAGGGCATGGTCCTTTCTGTGTTACGCCGCTACGCCACGCAACAAAAACGGGCGGGCAAGATGGAGCTGTTGGGACTTCATCTCGCCCGCCCGTGATACGTGCGTCTGCGACTACTTATGTGGTGGAACCAGCCTAGCACGAAAACCCCGCGCTTCGTAAGCGTTGAGTTTATGGAGATGCAGGGCACCAATAATCCCCCGACCCCATAAGTTGCGGTGGAATACGGACTGTTTTGACCCTTTAAGCAGCAATTCAGTCCCTATTTCACCGCAACTCATTTGGTGCAAAGTAACCTGTCCCCCCTTGCACCAATTAGCTGGTGTGGCGCCAGCGAGGGTCGGTGAGCGTACGCGCCACGCCCAGGCCAACGGGCAGAAACGCCACAATGAGCACTGCACGCACAAACCAGCCGAGCATATTGACCGTGTCGAAGGTGCACATGTAATACATCGAGCGATACAGATACAAGCCCGGCACCATAATGACAATCGATGGCACCGTGAGGGCGATACGTGGGTAGGTGAGCTTGATTTCGGCTAAGCTCGCGAGCAGGCCCGATACCAGCGCACCGATAAACGCTGCTGCCTCGGGAGGCATACCTAAGCTCAGGCCCAGGAAGGGAAGCATCGTCGGCGCATCGACGAGCGTAAGGCGCAAGGTATTGGACACGGCGCCGATCAGCCCAGCTGCCGCGGCCATCTTTACCGGGCTGTTGAACATCACCGAGAAGCCGAATACGCCAACGAAGCTCATCACCACGCGCAGGAGCGTAAGGGCAAGCGGCGAAAGGCCGAGCGGGGCAAAATCATCCGGTGCCAGCCCCACACACTCGGCAACCATCCAGCCCACAAGGGTCGCCATCACAATAATCGACACGGCATACGAAAGACGCTCAATGCCGCTTCGCATATCGAGCTTAGCGATGTCGAGGCCTGCCGTAATGAGGGGAAAGCCGGGAATCACAAAGAGCATGGCGCCGATATAGCCTTCTTGGTGCGACATTGCCCCCGGTACGACCTGGCCAAGGCCGAGCAATGCCAGCAGATACGAAACGCAAGCGAGCGCAACGCCAATCGTCAGCGCGCTAAACTGGCCAAGACCCTGCTTGAGAATATGAGAGCGAGCAAAGTTGCCAACACCAGCGCCTACGAATGCGCAGGCCATCTCGATAGGGCCGCCGCCGAGCAAAAAGACGAAGGCGCCGCAAGCACAAGCTGCCGCAAGGCCCTGTTGCCAGGGAGAGTAATCGGGTTTTGAACTCTCAACGGTCTTGAGCATCTCGTGGTATTCGTGTACCGTGAAGCGACGACCATAGGTCTCGATTTCCTTGAGGAAACTCTCCATCATCCAAATGCGATGGGTATTGACTCCCGTTGTGGGCAGGCTGACAACCTCGTTAAAGCAGTGGCCATCTTCGATGCAGGTGCACTCAAACGACAGAAGACTTAAGTCAACGTGGACGGTGACACCGAGTACGGCGGCGACGCGATTCATCGTATCGCGTACACGCCAGGCACCCGTTCCGCTCGCGAGCATAAGCATACCGGTGCGGCAGATGATGGATGACTTATCGGTGAGCGGCGCATCGACGGCAAGCTCATCGCCTGCCGTCACGATCTGGTGCCAGTCAGTTTTCATATGGAGTGCGCCGGCACGAACACCGTGGTGCATGGGGGCTCTCGAAAGCAGCGAGTCAAGGCGCGAAGACTGTGGGGGCTCCGTTGATTCGTCCTCAACCTCATCAGTCTCTTCATCGACCAGATCAAATGAGTCAAGCGATGCCGGCTCGCGACGATCGATTAGCTCCTCATCCTCATCGTCAAAGTAATTGAACTGATCGAGCATGTCCTCTTCGATTGCACGCTCGCTCGCGTCGTCCATATAGACGCTCCCTTCCTACCGACTAACCCCCATCCTAGGCAGCAACGGCTAAAGGAAACATAAAAGAGACGGCTGCCATGCATAGAAGGCGCAAACCCCCAATGCGTCGGTAGATCCCCAACGACTAGGACTGTCCCCAAGTGCCGGCAGAAAAGGAACGTCCCTAAGTGCCAACCAGGGCAACACCGCAGATAGAGGACGGACAGCGAAAGCCCGCCAGAGCGAGCAAGGTGCCTTCAAGCAAAATGGCGCCGTAGGTTGAGCATAAGTCAGCGAGCGGGCCGCATTTGAGACAAGGTGACGTGAAACGAAAGGGCGCTGACCTTCTGGTCGCGCCCTTGAAGTTGAACGTCAGATTGTCCAAATGCGGCCCGCGCAGCGTCGAGCCGTTACGCGGTTCGTAGAACCGCGTAACTAGTTAGTACATCTTTGCGCCGGCGGGGATGGAAGCGTCGAGCTGGATCAGGTTGAGGCGCTCCTCGCCCTCCTCCTCGTGGATGGCACTGATGAGCATGCCACAGCTGGGGATACCCATCATCTTACGCGGAGGCAGATTGGTGATGGCGAGCAGGGTCTTGCCGACCAAGTCCTCGGGCTCATAGTAGGCATGGATGCCGGAGAGGATGGTGCGGTCGGTACCGGTACCGTCGTCGAGCGTAAAGTTCAGCAGCTTCTTAGACTTCTTGACGGCCTCGCATGCCTTGACCTTCACGGCGCGGAAATCGCTCTTGGAGAAGGTATCGAAGTCGACGAACTCCTCGAACAGCGGCTCAACGGCGATCTTGGAGTAATCGAGCGTGGGCTTAAGCGACGTAACGAACGGGCTCGCGGCGTTGCCGGCTTCTGCAGCCTTGGCGGCAGCGGCACCGGACTGGAAACCCTTCTCGGGCTTCATGTGCGGGAACAGCAGGACGTCGCGGATAGAAGCCTGGTTGGTGAGCAGCATGACCACGCGGTCGATACCAATGCCAATGCCGCCCGCGGGAGGCATACCGTACTCGAGGGCGCGCACGTAGTCCTCGTCATACTCCATGGCCTCATCGTCGCCGCCGGCCTTCTCGGCCATCTGGGCAGCAAAGCGCTCGGCCTGGTCGACCGGGTCGTTGAGCTCGGAGAACGCGTTCGCGTACTCGTGGCCGGCGATGACCAGCTCAAAGCGGTGGGTCAGACGCGGGTCGTCCTCAAAACGCTTGGCGAGCGGGCTGACCTCGATGGGGTAATCGCACACGAAGGTCGGGTTGACGATGGTGTCCTCGCCCAGCTCATCGTAAATCTCGGCGATGATCTTGCCGGCAGTCCACTCGGGCTTGATCTCCAGGCCCTTCTCGCGCGCGGCGGCAGCAAGCTCCTCGACCGGCGTGTCGATGGTGACCTGCTTGCCGAGCACGTCGGAGACGATGTCGGTCATAGGACGGCTGGCCCACTCGCCAGAAAGGTCGATGGTCTGGCCCTGGTACTCGATGACCTCGGGGTTGCCGATGGCCTTGTTGGCAGCCTTGATGACGCCCTGGGCGAGCGCCTTCATGCCCTCGAGATCGGAGAAGGCACGGTAGGCCTCCATCGTGGTGAACTCGGGGTTGTGGGTGAGGTCCATACCCTCGTTACGGAAGATGCGGCCGATCTCGAAGACGCGTTCAAAACCGCCGACAATGCAGCGCTTGAGGTGCAGCTCGGTAGCGATGCGCAGGTAGCATTCCTGATCGAGGGCGTTGAAGTGCGTGATGAACGGCTTGGCCGTAGCGCCACCCTGGATGGTCTGAAGGATGGGGGTCTCGACCTCCATGTAGCCGTCGGACTCCATAAAGCGACGGAAGGTGGAGAGGATCTGCGAGCGCTTGCGGAAGGTCTCGCGAACATCGTCGTTGGCAATGAGGTCGACGTAACGCTGACGATAACGGGTCTCCTTGTCGGAGAGGCCGTGGAACTTCTCGGGCAGCGGGCGAACGGCCTTGGAGAGCAGGGTCGCGCTCTTGGGGGCGACGGAAAGCTGGCCGCGCTGGGTGCGCACGACCACGCCGGTCACGCCCAGGATGTCGCCCAGGTCGAGGGACTTGAGCGTATTCCAGGCAGCCTCGTCCATGTCGTTGATGCGGCAGAACAGCTGAATCTCGGCAGTCGCATCGCGCACGACGATGAACATGATCTTGCCCTGACCGCGCTTGGCGACCACACGGCCGGCGATCTTCACGACGTCCTCGGTGTCCTCGCCATCGGCAAGCTCGGCGTACTTAGCCTCGATATCGGCAACGTAGTCCTCAAGCTCAGAGTGCTCGGGATAGGGGTTCTGGCCCGCCTCGAACAGGGCGGCGCGCTTGGCCAGGCGGGTGGCGCGCTCGTCGTTGAGCGTCGATGCCTGATCGGCGGCGTTCTGGTTCTCTGCCATAAGTTAGCTCCTCAAACTAAAACGCTCCCCAGGATTCGGTCCCAGGGAGCGAAAACATACCTTTACGCGGGACCGTGGTCTAGCGTGCGATCTTGGCGATGGTGTAGACGCGAGTCTTGCCGGAAGGCGTAACGACCTCGACGGAGTCGCCCTCGCCGTGACCGATGATGGCGTGACCGACCGGAGACTCGTTGGAAATCTTGTGCTCGAGCGAGTTGGTCTCGGTGGTACCGACGAGCGTGACTTCCATGACCTCACCGTTGGGATCAATCAACGAAACGGTGGAACCGATGGAGACGGTCAGATCACCCGTGGTGGCAGCAACCTGGGCGTTGGCGAGGATGGCCTGGATCTCGGCGATACGAGCGGCGTTCTGGGCCTGCTTGTCCTTGGCGGCATCGTACTCGGAGTTCTCCGAAAGGTCGCCGAACGCGCGGGCTTCCTTGATGTCCTCGACGATCTCCTTGGCGTAATCGCCTTCACGCCAAGCGAGCTCCTCGACGAGCTTCTGGCGGCCCTCAGCGGTCAGTACGATCTGGCTTGCGTCCATACGGATATCTCCCCAACTATGATGTAACGATCAACTGTCAACAAAACGAAAAAGACCGGCTAGCCTGCGGGCAAGCCGGTCAGGTGCTCACCCCAAAGGGATGGGACTACTCTGCGTCCGCGTCGCCGTCCTCTGCCTTCTTTTTCTTGGCAGCAGCGAGCTTGGCCTCGAGGTCAGCGATCTCCTTGTCCTCCTCGGACTGCTCGACCACAACGTCCTCGGCCTGCTTGGTTTCGCCCTTATCGTCGCCCTCCATACCCTCGCGGATATTCTTGACGGTAGAGCCGAGGGACTTGCCGAGCTTCGGCAGGTTCTTGGGCCCGAAGATAATCAGGACAACAACGAGAATAATGATGAGCTCAGGAGCCCTCAGTCCAAACATGTAGACCTCCACAATACAGCGAGACAAGCTCGAATGAGTATACCGCGGGTGTCGCGGTATCACAACAATAGCTAAAAAAAGGGACCGCAAGAAGCGGTCCCTCCTCATGCTCTGGTCGGGTTGACTGGATTTGAACCAGCGACCCCTGCGTCCCGAACGCAGTGCTCTACCAAACTGAGCCACAACCCGTTAGCTCGAATATAGTAACAAAGTTTTTCGCCGCGTGCTAGAGAAATTTTAATTTCTTTGGCGCTTCAATGCGAACCGTGTTGGGAATGAGCTCCGTCGCGCAGGACCACCAGCCGTTTTGCAGGGCAGCGTCGGCAAGCCTTTCGGCCGTGGCGGCGGTGTCGCAAATGGCAAACGAGCAGGCACCCGAACCGCACACGTTTGCGGCAATGGTACCGTCCTGTGAACGAAGCCAGTCAAGCACCGTTTGAATCCGCGGCTCCATCTGCGCGGAAATGACTCCCAGGTTGTTGTGGACGAGCGTGTAGGCCGCCTCTGCGTCTCCCGAACGAAGGGCAGATGCGATCGCTCCGGGCTTGTCCGCAGGCGCTGGGGCCTCGTCAAAACGTCGATAGGCTTCAATTGTCGAAACGCTTGCCTCGCGCGGCTTGACCAGCACGACGGGCGTCGCGGGTAGTGCGGGGTACTCGGTGGCCAGCACGTCTCCCCCACCCACGTAAAATGCAGGGCTGGCATGCAAAAAGAAGGGAACGTCGGCGCCAATGCCGCGCGCGATGTTGTCCAGCGCGGGATCGGCACGGTCGATACCCCAACTCTCTGCCAAGGCGACAATGACCGCCGCGGCATCCGTCGAAGGACCACCCAGGCCGGCACACAACGGGATGCGCTTCTCGATCGTAATGCAGACATTGGCTTCGCGACCATAATGCTCGGCCATAGCAGCAGCTGCACGATACGCCGTATTCTTTTGCATAGGAAAGTCGGATGCCGGAATCGTCTGGACGGTCAGCGCCTGTGCCGGCGTGACCGTCACGGTATCGACAAGACCGACGGCTGCCATCAGGGAATCGACCCTGTGATAGCCGCGGGCGTCACGCTCGGTATGAACCCCCAGATAGAGGTTGATCTTTGCCGGCGCGAAAAGGGTCAGGGACCAATCGGTCACCGTTAGTGCTCCTCGAGCTGATTGCCGAGCGGGGTAAAAATGTGCTCGCCGCTCTCGGGGTCGAACAGCTCGACCTGGCCGGTGAGAACATCAATATACTGGTAGGACTGACGCGACTTGCGGCCACGGCGCTCGTCGACCTCGACGATAAAGACGGCGGGGTGGACGCTCTTGATGGTGCCCATGCGCTCGACGACGCGGGTGCGGCCCATGTTGGCCTTCACCTTGACGCGATCGCCCACCATATCGGTCAGCTTCTCGTGGATGTCGTCGACGTGATTGACTTCCATCTCTTCCATGAACAGGGCCTCCAGAAGGTGCAATTCAAAAAGGGGATAATACCCCTAAGATAGACAAAACTCTAATACTATAGCACCCTGTTGCCGCTATACGCAAGTAGCTAAATAAACCCCGTCCCAAATACGTACCAGACGACAACCTCGCATGACCAGTTGTTACGCGGTTTGGTAAAACCGCATAACCTAAAGACTATCGGTGTCCAAGACGATGGTGAATGGGCCGTCGTTGACCAAGTCGACTTTCATATCGGCGCCAAAGATGCCGTGCGCCACGTGTTCGACATCTTGACGAACGAGCGTCAGGAAGTACTCGTAGAGCTCGTTGGCAACATCGGGGGCGCCTGCATCGGTAAACGACGGACGGCGGCCGTGGCGGCAGTCGGCGAACAGCGTGAACTGCGACACCACGAGAACCTCGCCGTCGACATCGGCAAGTGCCAGGTTGGTCTTGCCGTTCTCGTCCTCGTTAATGCGCAAGCCCCAGAGCTTGCCCCACAGCTTATCGGCCTCGGCGCGCGTGTCGCCGTGGCCCACGCCCAGCAGCACCAGATAGCCGCGCCCAATTTTGCCCACGCACTCGCCGTCGACCGTCACGCCGGCGTTGAGCACGCGCTGAACCACCGCACGCACGGCCTACTCCTCGCCCGTCAGTTTGGCGGATAGGTGCTCGAGCGCATGGAATCGATGGCTGATGGCGTTCTTCTCGTCCGCCGTCAGCTCGGCCATGGTCTTGCCCGGCGTATCGACCGGCAGGAACAGCGGGTCGTAGCCAAAGCCGTGATCGCCGCGGCCCTCATGCGCGATAACGCCCTCGCAGGCGCCCTCGCCATAGGTGACCAGGCCGTCAGTATCGATAAGCGCGACGACGCTCATAAAGCGCGCGGTACGATCCTCGTCTGCCACGCCTTCCATGTTTGCCAGCAGCTTGGCATTGTTGGCGGCATCGTCACCGTGAACGCCCGCATAGCGTGCGCTATACACGCCCGGCTCGCCGTCCAGAGCATCGACGACCAGGCCCGAATCGTCGGCAATGGCCATGAGCCCCGTCTCTTCGACGGCAGCCTGCGCCTTGATGATGGCGTTCTCCAAAAACGTCGTGCCGTTTTCCTCGGGGTCCTCAAAATCACCTAGCTGGCCGAGCGCCACAAAGCGAACCTCGGGCATAGCCTTGCCCAAAATGGCCTCAATCTCGGTGAGCTTATGGGCGTTGCCCGTTGCCACGACGATGGTCGCCGCCGGGTCGAGGGTGTCGATGTCGATCTTCTCAAGTGCCATAGCTGGCCTCCTTGTCTCTATAGCAATGCCGTGTTGAGGACGACGAGGACTTCGGCCTCTCTCCCCTCTCAATCAACGGCAGTCTTATACTTCGACGTTTTCCCAGATAAAACCTGCCAAAATAAACCTGTCCCTTTTTGGCAGGTTAGGCGAGGGTTTGGCGCTGGAGCTCGATGAGCTCGGCAATGCCCTTGTCGCCCAAATCGAGCAGGGCATTGAGGCGCTTGCGGTCGAAGGGCGCCTGCTCGCCGGTGCCCTGAAGCTCGATCATCTCACCGGTATCGGTGGCGACAAGGTTCATGTCGACCTCGGCGTGACTGTCCTCGGAATAATCCAGGTCGAGCAGGGTGTTGCCGTCGACAACGCCCATAGAGATGGCAGCAACCTGGCCCGTGAGCGGGATGCGCTCGATCTTGCCGGCCTCGACCCACATAGCAAGGGCGTCGTGCAGCGCCACCCAGGCACCGGTAATGCTCGCCGTACGCGTGCCGCCGTCTGCCTGAATCACATCGCAGTCGACGGTGACGGTGTACTCGCCGAGCGCCTTCATGTTGACGACGGTGCGCAGACTACGGCCGATCAGACGCTCAATCTCCATGGAGCGACCCTTGCGGTTGGCGTGCTCACGCTTGCAGCGCTTGCCGGTCGATGCCGGCAACATGGCGTACTCCGCCGTTACCCAACCGGCCTTGGCGCCCTTGCGCCAGCCCGGCACGCCCTCCTCGATGGTGGCAGCGCACAGCACGCGCGTATCGCCAAACTCGGCCAGGCACGAACCGTGGGCGTGCTTCATAACACCACGAGTGAGCTTAACGGGGCGCAGCTCATTGGCGGCACGGCCGTTGGCGCGGTTGACCTGCATGTACTCCATAGAAATATCCTTTCGGCAAAAGGTGAACGTGAGCCTTTGGTCGGTAACCTTATATCTATTTCAGTTCGTCGATATCGATATGCTCAATGCTCTTGAGCGGCTGGCCAAAGATAAAGCTGCCCGCCACCGCAAACTCGGCAATGTTATCGGCCGTCGTTGCAAAACGATGCTGCGGCTCGGCTGCGTCGCCCGCCAGCTGCTCGCGGCGCGTGAGAATATCGGTCAGCTCGCGCGTGGTCTCCTCGGCAGAGCTCACCACGCGCACTCCGGGACCCAGTGCATGGCGAATAGGCCCCACAAGCAGCGGGAAATGCGTGCAGCCGAGCACCACGGTATCGATGCCGTGGTCGCGCAGCGGTTCAACCGTGGCACCGACCAGCGCGCGTACGGCAGGCGTATCGAAGATGTCCTCGTTCTCGAGCCACTGCTCTTGCAGATGCGCGCCCGAGGCGAGCTCATGCTCAACGACCTCGACAAAGCTCGAGGCAGGGCAGCCGTATACGTCGACGCCGGCATCCAGGTCCTGAATGGCACGCGTGTAAGCGCCTGAGCGAATGGTGAGGTTGGTGGCGAGCACGCCCACCCGGCGCGTGCGGGTGCTGTTGATGGCGGCACGTGCGCCCGGTGCGATCACACCGATGACGGGAACGTCGAGCACCTGCTGGGCCAAACGCAAGGCCGCAGCGGTCGCCGTATTGCAGGCGATGACCATGATCTTGACATCGTGCTTCGACAGCCAGCGGCCCGCCTGCAGTGCAAACGAGCGCACCTCGTCCTCGGTGCGAGTGCCATAAGGGCAGCGCTTGGTGTCGCCAAAGTAGTAGACGGACTCGTGCGGCAACGCCGTCGCAATCGCGCGCGCAACCGTCAGACCGCCCAGACCCGAGTCGAATACGCCAATGGGGCGCGTGTCCCCGGCCAGATTCTCGATATCGGACATTACCTCACCAGATTCTCTCTCGAAAAGATATGGCTCAGAACGATAGGACCGCGCTACGAACGAGCCGCGACCAGCAGCTCGGCAGTTGCCACCCAGCCGTCGACAATTTTGCCGCGCGTGACGTAAGCGTTATCGCAAGCGTCCAGGAACTCGGGCGCGCCGGCGCTGGTCAGGCCGTTCTCGACCAAACAGAACGTGCCCACGTGGTCGGCCATGTAGAAATCGGACTCGGAATCGCCGAGCGCCAGCGTCTCCTCGCGCTCGATACCCAGGTGCTCGCAGAAACGTGCGATGGCAACGCCCTTGTTGAGGCCGGCGGGATTGATGTTAAACGCGCGGCCATCCTCGACGCGTTCGAGCTCGAGCGTCGTCGGCTTGGACAGATGCGTCAGGTGACCGTTGCAAGCCCAGACCAGGCCGCAGCCGGCCTCGTCAAGAATGGCCTGGACCTCGTCGTCGGGCACATCGCCGCGCATGCCGACGGTGACCTCGCGATACTTGTAGCCAGTCGACATGTCGTTGTGGTACTCGATCTTATGCGGCCAGCGGGCGAGAATCTTATCGCACACGCCGGTCTGCTCGATCACCTGATGCGGCGTGAGGCCGCAGGCGGGGTCGTAGGGCATATCGCCGGTCAGATACTCCCAATCGTTGGCCTTGAGATCGTACATGACCAGGCCACCCATCTCGCCAATGTAGGAGTTGAGGCCGAGCACGCGCGCATCCTCGTGGATCATGGTGCGGTTGCGGCCCGAGGTGGGAACCACCTGGATGCCGGCGCGGGCAAGTGCCACGACAGCCTCGACGAGCTTGGTCGAGGGATTGCCGTCGTTGTCGCGCAGCACGCACGAGCCGGGCGCGAGCATGGTGGCGTCCAGGTCGGTAAAGACGTACTTAACCTTGGCAAGACGCTCGCGCATCTCGCCCGAAAGCTCAGCGACGGTCGGCAGGGTATTGTGGGACATGGTCACTCCATTACGTAGAAGGGGCTTCTGGTCTTAGGCAGCGCGCCTCACTTGAGGGAAAACGCGCTTGCAACGGCAGCGCGCTCAGGACGCCGCCCTCATCGCAGTTCATTAGTCAAACTGGGTAACATCGATTAAACGGTTGGCAAGCGAAAGATCGCTCTCGATGGGTACGAACTCATCACCCACGTGCATGAGCTCCTCGTCGCCCTTTGCCAACAGCAAGACGATGGTGGGCGCATCGGGGCTGACGTATTCCTCGCGCGCCGCCTTGAATGCCGCGTGCACAGCAGCCTCGCGATCGAGGATGATCTTGTTCGGGGTATCGTCGGGAACATGCTCGGCAAGCTCGCGACAGACCTTCATCGGGTCCTCGTGAGCCGGATCCTCGTTGGTAAAGATCAGCAAATCAGAATATGGTGCGGCCTCGCGCGGAAGCTGCTCACGGCGCTCCTGCGCCTTGCCTCCAGCGGCACCAAACAGCGCAATGACCGGGCTAGCGGGAAACGCGCGCTTGACCGATGAAAAGAGTGAGCGGAACGAAAGCTGGTTGTGAGCGTAGTCAACAACGCAAACCACGCGTCCATCCTTCGACTCCACGACCTCCATGCGGCCCGGCACACGCAGCTTGGAGAGGCCTTTCTTGATGGCATCGATTCCGATGCCAATCTCGCGCGCGGCGGCGATAGCGACCAGCGCGTTCTCCACGTTAAAGTCTCCCGCGATACCCAGCAGGACCTTCTCCCCCGCCTCGGGCCCGTCGGCGCTCATGCCATGCAGGTTAAACTCGATGTTAAAGCCGACCATGCGGACATCGCTTGCCCACAAGCTCGCCTCGGGATGCTCAACGCCAACGGTCACCAAGCGCTCGGCCGTCGACGCAGCCTCCAGCACGCGTTCGACTTCATCGGTGCCCAGATTCACTACGGCGGTCTTAGCCTGATCAAAGATCCTGAGCTTGCTCTCAAAATAATCCTCGAAGGTCGGGTGCTCGATCGGTGAGATGTGGTCACGCCCGATGTTGAGGAAACACGCCACGTCAAACGGCAGGTTCTCGACGCGCTGGTACTTGAGCGCCTGGCTTGAAACCTCCATGACCATGGACTGGCGACCGGACGCGCGGCAGTTGGCGATATGGCGCCAGACCTCGGGGGCCTCGGGCGTGGTGTTGGTGCTCTCGTAGCACTCGATACCATCGTCGGTGTTCACCGAGCCGATCATGCCGCAGGACTCGCCCGCCGCCTTGATGATGGACTGGAGCATAAAAGCGGCAGTGGTCTTTCCCTTGGTACCGGTGATACCCACGATCTTAACGTCGTGGTCGGGGCGGTTGTAGACCTCCGGCGGCAGCAGGGCCATAGCCGTGCGCACGCTATCCACGACCAGCATCGCCGCACCGTTCTCTTTCGCCAGCGGCTCCAGAGACTCGACCAGCGACTCTTCGCACACAAATGCGACGGCGCCCGCATCGAGCGCCATGCTCAAAAACGCGGGCTTAAAGGCAGCGCCCTTGCAAAAGAACACGTCACCTGCCGAAACCGCGCGCGAATCAAACGAGCAGCCGGTCACGGCACGCTCGTCAACCTGCTCTGATGCGCGTAGCTCGCCGCACACATCGAGCAGCTTGGCAAGCGTATCGACCGTGGTCACGGTCGCGGAATCCGAATGGTGCATCTTTCACCTTTCTCAGCCATTTGGCAGGGACGGTTTTCATAGTAACTGAAACGTGCTCGCGCAAAAACGGCTCCCGGAGGAGCCGTTACGCGCAGGCATTCGAAAGCCGATGCTAGGCAGCCTGAACAGAAGGCTGGCCCTCGTCGATAAAGAAGCGCTTGTACCACACCAAGAACACGAGCGGCGTATAGATCTTGCGCTGGAAATCGCCCTTGCCCGCAAAGTGCAGGTCGAGTAGATGCATGAGCTCGTCGGTGTCGAAGAACTCGCTTGCCCACGGCGCGGTGAAGTACTCCTTGACGTAGTCGTACCACTTTTGCTCGCGCAGCCAGTAGACGATCGGCACCGGGAAGCCCACCTTGGGACGGGTGGCCCACTCATCGGGCAGTGACTTGTTGGCGGCGTGGCGAAGCACCTGTTTGTTGCCGTTCTCGTTGATGCGGTAGCGGTCAGGAATGTGCTCGGCGAACTCCATGACCTTGCGATCCAGGAAGGGCACGCGCAGCTCCAGCGAGTGCGCCATGCACATCTTGTCGGCCTTGAGCAGAATGTCGCCTGGGAGCCACATGTTCATGTCCAGATACTGCTTCTTGACCAGCTCGGGCTGACCCTTCACGCGCGCATAGATGGGAGCGGCAAGCTCGAAGGCGCCATCGCCGGTGTTGTACTCGGGCTTGAGCACGCCGTCGACCTCGCGCTCCGGCCATACCAGGGCCTGTCCCAGGAACGACTTCTCGGGGATCTCGGCACCCTTGACCAGGAAGTTATGGCCCTTGAAGTACGGCATATGCAGCGCCAAGTTACCGAGCGCGCGGCGAATGGGCAACGGCACCATCTTTTTGTACTTGCGCACCGGAACCGTGTCCTCGTAGTAGGCGTAGCCGCCAAAGAGCTCGTCGGCGCCTTCGCCCGAAAGCACGACGGTGACGTCCTTGCGCGCCATCTCGGCCAAGAACCACAGCGGCACAGACGACAGGTTGGACTGCGGCTCGTCCATGTGATACTGAATGTCCTCGAGTGCGCCAAAGAACTCGTCGGCGGTAATCATCTTGCGGACATTCTCGACGCCGAGCTTGTCGGAAAGTTCCTTGGCGTAGTTAGTCTCGTTGAAATTCTTGTAATCGAAGCCCACCGAGAAGGTCTTGTCGGGCATGAGACAAGCGGCGATATAGCTGGAGTCGACGCCGCCGGAGAGGAAGGAAGCGACCTTAACATCAGCGATGCGATGGGCCTCGACGCTCTCGTGCACAACCTCATCCAGCTCGTCGACGTACTCCTCGAACGGCTTCTCGACGGCAGAGTAATCGCAATCCCAATAGCGCTCGATGTTCATCTTGCCGGTCGGGATGTCTACGGTAAAGTAATGCGCTGGCGGCAGCTTGTAGACACCCTCGAAGAAGGTCTCCTCAGTTGCCGAATACTGCAGCGTCATGTACGGACGCAGGGCCTTTTTGTTGACCGCCTTGTGGAAGTGCGGGTAGTCCAGGAAGCTCTTGATCTCGGAGCCAAAGAGCACACCCGGCGCACCGTCGCCCGCATCGGCCATGGGATAGTAGTAGAGCGGCTTGATGCCAAAGATATCGCGGGCGCCAAAGAGCTTGTTCTTCTTCTTGTCCCAGATGACGAAGGCGTACATACCGCGCAGGCGATCGAGTACGGCCTCGCCCCACTCCTCGTAGCCGTGCAGGAGGCTCTCGGTGTCGGCGCCGCAGTGGAACATATAGCCCTTGGCCTCGAGCTCGGAGCGAAGCTCCTGGAAGTTGTAGATCTCGCCGTTGAAGACGATGACGACGCTGCCGTCCTCATTGGCCATGGGCTGAGCGCCGGCCTCGGTCAGGTCGAGGATCGACAGGCGGCGGAAGCCCAGGGCAACGCGGCCGTCGATAAACTGGCCGCCCATGTCGGGACCACGATGGACGATGCGGTCCATCATCTTGGTGAGCACCTCGGATTGGTTATCCGTCCCACCGACAAAACCGACAAAACCGCACATATACTATCCCCTCTGCTGTTGCTGGGTATCAAATCGAATCAGTAGCTTTTGAGTATACCCGAGGGTGTAAAGAGGGACGGAATGTTCAGGCAATCTCAACTGAATCAGCTCCGCGCCGACACGCACCGGTTACCTTTAATGGATATGAGGTGAATGGGGCGATTGTTTTGCTATACTCTCTCCGCACGGGCGATTGGCGCAACGGTTAGCGCAGGTGCTTTACACGCACAAGGCTGGGGGTTCGAATCCCTCATCGCCCACCACTGATTTGTTAGGCTCCCAGCTATGGGGGCCTTTCTTTTTTGGGCCCATCGCAGAGGGATTCGAACCCGCAAGGGTGCGGAGCTGAGGAAACGCGAAGCGTTTACCAGCGCAGCACGCGAGGGCCGCAGGCCCGAAGCGGAAGCGGGCGGCGAAGCCGCACGCGACATCCCTCATCGCCCACCACTGATTTGTTAGGCTCCCAGCTATGGGGGCCTTTCCTTTTTCGGGCCCAGTGCATGGGATTCGAACCCGACAGGGTGCGGAGCTGAGGAAACGCGCAAGCGTTTTCCAGCGCAGCACGCGAGGAGCGAAGCGGGGCGCGGGCGGCGAAATGGACCCTTGGCGAATACCCATGTGCAAAAAACGCCAAATATGAGTACTGCTACCTTTTTGATAGCAGCGTTTTCGAAGTCATAAAAGGCAAATCCGACATTAGAACGACGATCTATAGTCCAGTTACGCCAATTTACTAACTACAAAACTGGACATATGTGGCCCAACTCATCTAAAAACGCCTCATTTATATGTTACGAAGTTAGTGCCCGTACTCATATTTGCCACTTTTTGCACACGGCCTATCCCAACCATGGTAAATCGATAGCAAAACGGGCTCCAGACCGCTGAATCGTGCCGCATATGGCACGTCCGCAGTCCGGAACCCGGTCCAAATTGAGTTATTGCCCTGTGTTAGGCCAAAACGTCCGACAAAATCTCGATCAGGCTGTCCACGTCGGCTTCCTCGCAGACAAGCGGCGGCAGGAAACGCAGCGTGTGGGCACCAGTAGCGTTAATCACGGCGCCGGCGGCCAGCGCGCGGGCAACAATATCATGCGCATCGCCCGCTGCCTCATCCAGGTCGCAGCCGAGCATTAAGCCGCGACCACGTACCTCGACCACATGCGGCAGCCTGGTAAGCTTTGCCTCCATATAAGCACCCACCTTGGCAGCATGCTCGGCATAATCGCCGCGCACGAGTGCGGAGAGTGTCGCGGCGCACGCCGCGACAGCCAAGCAGCTACCGCCAAAGGTCGAGCCGTGGTCGCCCGGCTTAAACACGTCGGCTATCTCCTTCTTTGCCACCACGGCACCCATGGGGACGCCATCGGCGATGCCCTTGGCAAGACTCATGATGTCGGGCTCCACGCCATAGGTCTGGAATGCAAACGGTTTGCCGGAGCGGAAGATGCCACACTGGACCTCATCGGCGATAAGAACGGCGCCCACCTCGTGTGCCAAGTCACGCGCCGCCGCCATAAACTCCTCGGTCATGGGGTGCACACCGCTCTCGCCCTGAATCGGCTCGAGCATGACAGCGCAGACCTCGCTTCCCAGCTGCTTAAAGATCGAACGCAGTTCGTCGACATCGTTGGGAGTGCAGGCCACAAAGCCACCCGGCAGCGGACGGAAGCTGTCCTGCAGCCAATCCTGCATGGTGGCGGCAATGGTCTCGAGCGTACGGCCGTGGAAGCCGCCGCGCATGCATACGATGGTGTTGCCGCCGTTACCAGCACGCTTGGCGTACAGACGCGCGAGCTTCATCGAGCCCTCGTTGGCTTCGGCACCAGAATTGGCAAAGAACGTCTCCCACACCTGCTCGTCTGCAGCCGGGGCACCGAGCGCAGCGGCCGTGGTCTCATCGCCGGCGGCAATGGCATCGGCAAGCACACACGCACCATCTACGTCGTCGTTGGCAAGCTTGGACAGCAACGCCGCGACCTCTCCACGCTGCTCGATGTAGAAGTAATTGGAGACATGCATGAGCTTTTTGGTCTGCGCCTCGAGCGCCGAGAGCACTGCAGGGTTGCCGTGACCAAGGCTGCACACACCGATACCAGCAAGAAAGTCAAGATACTCACGGCCGTCATCGCCGGTGAGCTTCATGCCGTGGCCCTCGACAAACTCTACCGGAGAGCGACCAAAGGTATGCATAACGTAATGGGATTCGAGCGATTGTTGAGTTGCAAGTGACATGGGATGCCTTTCGTTGGGCGCCGTACGGCGCAGGGCTATGGGTGCAGGGACGCGACGACCACGGGTCAGCTAGACCGTCTGGAGCTTCTCGACCTCGTCGAGGTTCTCGGTCAGGCGCGCCGCAAACGTCGAAAGCGGGTGCGGATGCGTATCGAATTCGTAGGCCGTCTCGGTGGAGTGGATCACGGTACCGACGCCAGCATCGGTCAGCAGCTCCAGCAGCAGCGAATGCGGCGTCGTGCCGTTGATGATGTGGGCTCGGAACACACCGGCGGTAAGCGCATCGACGGCGGCGCGCAGCTTGGGAATCATGCCCTTATCGACTTCTCCGCCGTAGAGTATCTCATTGACCTCGTCGAGCGTCAGGTTGGAGATGAGCGAATCCTTATCGCTAAAGTCCTTGTACAGGCCGTCGACGTCGGTCAGAAAGATCGCCTTGTGCGCATGAAGCGCTGCCGCAACGGCGCCGGCGGCGGTGTCGGCATTGATGTTGAAGAAGCCACCGTCCTCCCCCGCCGCGACCGTGGCGATAACGGGAATGTACTCACTGTCGAGCAAACGCTCGATATAGTCGGTGTTGACGTGCGTGACCTTGCCTACGCGGCCGAGCTCTGGGTCGAGTGGCTCGGCGATAAGGGTACCGGCGTCGCTGCCGGACACGCCCACGGCCAGGTTGCCGTGCTGGTTGAGCGCCGCGACCAGCTCCTGATTGACCTTGCCGCCCAATACCTCGCGCACGATATCCATGGTGGCAGGCGTAGTCACGCGCTGGCCGTTCTTAAACTCGACGGGGATGTCGTAGTGGCTGAGCGCCTCGTTGATGGCCTTGCCGCCACCGTGCACGATAACAGGGCGCATGCCGATAATCTTGAGCAGGACGATGTCGCTCATCACGTCACGACGCAGCTGCTCGTCGACCATGGCGGCACCGCCGTACTTGATAACGACCGTCTTACCGGTCAGGTTCTTAATCCACGGCAGCGCCTCGAACAGCAGCTGCGCGGTAACTTCGTTGGATTCGCTCGAGCGACAATCGCGTGCGAACTTCATAGTCTGCCTCGTCTTTCGTGTAGCTATCGCGCCGCACCTCGTTGCCCGCGATTGCAGCGGGACGCGCGGCACATCGGGAGTCTAGGAACGGTAGTCGCCGTTAATGGAGATGTACTCGTGCGTGAGGTCGCAAGTCCACACGGTGGTCGCCGCGTCCCCTGCGCCCAGGTCTGCCGAGATTACAATCTCGGGCGCCTCAAAGCGACGCAGCGCCTCGTCCTCGTCAAAGGGAACGGTCAGGCCATCACGGCAGACGGGCATACCCATCATGTCGATGGACACATCTTCTTGGTTAAACTGCACGCCGCACTTGCCGAGCGCCATGGCAACGCGGCCCCAGTTGCAGTCGTGGCCGGCGATGCAGGTCTTGACGAGCGGCGAGTTAGCGACAGCACGAGCGGCGATATCGGCCTCCTCGTCGTTCACGGCACCGGTGACGTTAACCGTCACGAGTTTGGATGCGCCCTCGCCATCTGCGGCGATGTTGCGCGCCAGGCTCTCGCACACCTCATGCACGGCAAAGGCCAGCTCGTCGAAGGCGTCAGAGCCCTCGACAATAGGCTCGGCATCTGCGGCAGCGGCGCCGGAGGCAAGCATGATGCAGGTGTCGTTAGTCGAGGTGTCGGAATCGACCGTTACCTTGTTGAAGGTCTGCTTGACGGTGGAGAGCAACAGGGCGTGGAGCGCCGCCGGCTCGACGGGGGCATCGGTAGTGACGACCGCGATCATGGTTGCCATGTTGGGCATAATCATGCCCGAGCCTTTGCACATACCGCCCACCGTATAGGCATTGCCTGCGTGCCCCGCGGCCTCGCTGCGGTAACACACGGCATACTCCTTGGAGTGCGTGTCGGTCGTCATGATGGCGCGAGCGGCATCGGCGCCACCGTGGGCGGAGAGCGCCTCGTAGGCGGCAGGAACGGCAGTCTCAAACGTGTCGATCGGCAAAATCTGACCAATTACGCCCGTGGAGGCGACCAGAATCTGCTGGGGCTCACAGCCGATGACCTGCGAGGCGATGTTGCAGGTCTCGCGCGCGCAGGCAAGACCGGTCTCACCCGTGGCGGCGTTGGCATTGCCAGAGTTGACCGAAACGCCGGCAATGACGCCGTAGCCCTTGTCGGCGCCGCCCAGGTTGGCACGGCTCACCTGCACAGGCGCTGCGCAAAAGCGGTTGGTGGTAAACACGCCGGCACCAGGACAGGGTTTATCAGGCACGACGAGCGCGTAATCCAAGCGCTCGGGATTCTTGCGAAAACCCGCATGAATACCCGCGGCCTTAAAGCCGGCCGCTGCCGTAATGCCACCCTCGACGGCACGAATCTTGATATCGAACTGCTCTGTATTCATCGTCCTTATGACTCCTTATGTCAAACAAAAAAGGGGCATCGGTTGGTGCGCCATGCCAGCCACAATCATGAGACCAGCTTAAGAGTGGCGCCCCACTCGATGCCCGACTACCAAATCGCTAACAATCGAATGTGCTACACCGGGCACGCCACTGTGGGCAAGCCTCGTCGCTCGTCAAAACCAAAGACGATGTTGGCGCACTGGACCGCCTGGCCTGCTGCACCCTTGCACAGATTGTCGATGGCGCCCGTAGCCACCAGAACGCCCGCGCGCTTGTTGATCGCGAGGCCGATCTGGGCGGCGTTGGTGCCGACGACCGAAGCTGTCTTGGGCTGTTGGCCGGCATCGAGTACGCGCACGAAGGTGCGACCGGCGTAGAACTGCTTGTAATGGTCGACAACGTCCTCAAGGGTCAGCGTGTCGAGAGCCTGCGGCGCGAGCGGCAGCGTCACCGTGGAGAGCAGGCCGCGCTTGAGCGGTGCCAGATGCGGGGTGAAGACGATGCGGTCGGTTAGGCCCAAGATCTGCTCGATTTCGGGCGTGTGACGATGCTTGCCCACGCCATAGGCCTCCAGGTTTTCGTCCGCGCTGCAAAAATGCGTACGGGCGTTGCAGGACTTACCGGCACCCGTTACACCGCTGATAGCGTCAACAATCACGGGGCCGCTCTGGGCAACCCAGCCGGCGCGTACGGCAGGCGCGGCGGCAAGGCTCGTTGCGGTGGGATAGCAACCGGCGCAGGCGACCAGTACGGGCTTGCCGTCGGCGTAGTCGGATGCAGCGGTCTCCAAATCCTGGCAGAACAACTCGGGCAGACCAAAGGCGCGGGTCTTGAGCAACTCGGGGCTCGTGTGCTCGGCGGCATACCAGGCCTCAAAGATGGCCTGATCGCTCAGGCGATAGTCGGCCGAGAGGTCAATGCAGGAGACTCCCGCGGCAAGCAGGGCGGGCACCTGTGCCATGGCAGCCGTGTGCGGCACGGCCAAAAAGACCGCGTCGCAGTTCTTGAGCTCGGGGGCATCGTGCGTCGTGAAGACAAGATCGCTCACGCCGGTGAAGCTCGGGTACACCGCAGACAACGGCTGGCCGGCATCGGCGTTAGACGTAATGGCAGTAAGTTCAAACTCGGGATGACCGAGGACGAGGCGAATGAGCTCGGCGCCGGCATATCCAGCCGCACCAACGATTCCAACCTTTAATGACATATCAGACTCCTTGTCTGCAGTTATGCACCAATACGCATCCTGCAGCCGTCGTTATGAAGTGGATTGAAACTTTAGCACCAAAAGATGCATATATACGCAAATCTTTTGCATATTCATGCATTGAAACAGTCCCGACACATTCACGCGAAGGAATTGACAAATAACAATGGGCCCCACATCGCCCGGTGCACCTTGCGGTGCCGTTGCGATGTGGAGCCCGACACAGACGGGTATTTAAATTGTTGGGGGCGGCGGGAGAACTCTTTTAGAGCTCGACCGGCACCCATTCGTCATGGTTGCAGATAAAGGCCTCGGGTTCCTCCACACTAAAGAAGACGAGCGTGGGGTCGCCTGCGCCCTCATAATGCTCGCCTAGGCGCTCCAGGTGCTTCCAGCCTGCCTCGCGCATATCGGGAGCGGCCTGGTCATCCAGACCCGCATGCCCACGCAAGATGAGCCAGCCATGGCCCGGCCACCAACTCGTCGCCTCAAAGCGTTGATTTTGCAGCAGCTCTTGCCACACGTCTTTGGTGCGCGCCGTTACAAACCACAGCTTGCCGTCCTGGATCTGCGCAAACGAAAACGGACGCACATGCGGCTGCCCGTCAACGCTCGTCGCCAAATACCATGCCGGCACCGACGTCAGATACTCCAACACTGTATTCAATCCGTCCATGTGTCCTCCTGGCACTAGTCTTTTTGGGTCGGGGCTGTTTTAGCTGCCCTAGGGTTAAAGCTCCAGGCGTTCCTCGCTGCCGTCAATATCACAGAAGCGGGCGGCGATGTTGCGCACCGAGAAAAACGCAAGGCGACCGTCATTGGCGCTCTCGTGTTCCTCGCCAATGCCCACCATGTGCTTAAAGCCGGCTTGGCGCACCCGGTCGCTCACGACCGCGTCGTCCTCGAGCGCGGCCTCGCCGGTCAGCACAATCCAACACTCCCCCGGTTTCCAACCCGAAACCTCAAACTTGGGGTTCGTGCTGAGCTCGGCCCACACGTCCTTATCGCGCGAGGTGCAAAACCACAGCTTGCCATCATCGACCATGGCAAACGAGAACGGCCTTACGCGCGGCTGATGTCCGTCCGTCACGTCGATCGTGGCGAGATACCACGCCGGAATACGCCTAAGATACGAACAGGCGCGCTCGAGCTGCGCCGTGCGGTCGTTGTCGGTCATGGGGACCCCTTTCCTGCGCTCGAATCGCGCCTAAACAAGTTGAAGATTGATGACGATGACGCAGATGAGCAGCAACGCCGTCACCACCGCCGCCAACGCATCGCCACGGCCAAATGCAAGCGCATGCAGACGCGTGCGGCCCTGCTCGCCATGATAGCAACGGGCGTCCATGGCGGCAGAAAGCGTTTCGGCATGACGGAACACACCCGTGAACAGCGGAATCGCCACACTGCCGAGCATACGCACGCCGCCGAGCGGGCCTCCCGTCACGCGCGCACCGCGGCTTGCCTGCGCATCGGCCGTCTGCTTCATCTCGGTGGCAAACTGCGGCATAAAGCGCAGCGCGATACCCATAATCATGCCGAGCTCGTGCGCAGGAAGTCCCACACGCGCAAACGGCGCGAGCAGGCGTTCAAAGCCCGCGGTGAGGTCAAGCGTCGGTGTGGTGAGCGTGATAGCGCTCATACCGGCCATCATCAAGGTCAGGCGGCACGCCATAAAGACGGCGGAATACAGCGAGCCCTCGCTTATCTGCAAAAAGCCGAGCTGCCACAGAATGCGCCCGCTCTGGTCGGAAAACAGGTTGAGCATCGCGACCACCGCGACGATCGCCAGCAGCGGCGCCATCGATGACAGGACGCGACGAGCCGGCACCCGGGACACGGTATAGATCAGGACGACGAAGATTGCGACCGGGACCAGTCCGCGGAAGCTGTTGACCGTGAGCGTCGTGATCAGAAACACAAAGCCCAAGAGCAACTTGGTTCGCGGGTCCAGGCGGTGGATTGCACTATCGCCGGGATAGTAGCTGCCAAACGAAAACGCCTCCATTAGCAGCCCTCCTCTCGCGCGATCGTTTCGGATTTGGCCTTGTCCGAGACGTTAGAAGAACCGTCTGAGCGACCGATCAGCAAATCTGTCAACTCGTCTGCCAGCGACTCAACCGTATAGAGCCCGCCGCAACGCAGCGGCACGCCCGCTTCCGCAAGCGCCAGCGCCATGCGCTGGGCAGCGGGAACACCCAAGCCGATCGACTTGAGCTCATCGGCATGCGCAAACACCTGCGCGGGCGTGCCCTCGGCAAACACCGAGCCCTCGTTCATCACGACAATACGGTCGCAGCAATTGGCAAGGTCATCCATGCTGTGTGAGACCATGACGACGGTCAGGCCCCCATGGTGAAGTCGATCGATGAGCTCCAGGAAATCACTGCGCGCCGCCGGATCGAGCCCCGCCATGGGCTCATCGAGTACCAGGACCTCGGGTTCCATGGCAAGCACGCCAGCAAACGCCACGCGCCGCTGCTGCCCACCCGAGAGCTCAAAGGGGCTCTTGTCGCCCACCGTGGCCAGGTCGAGGCCCACGCGCGCGAGCGATGACTCAACGCGGCGGGCAACCTCGGCCTGCGACAAGCCAAGGTTGTGCGGACCAAATGCCACGTCCTGCGCCACGGTCTCGGCAAACAGCTGACGCTCGGGATACTGAAACACCACGCCGACCTTTGCCTTAACCGCGGCGGCATCTTTCTTGTTTGCCAGGTCGAGCCCCAACGCGTAAACGGAACCCTCCTGGGGGCGGATTAACCCGTTGAGGTGCTGGACCAGTGTGGATTTACCCGAACCGGTATGGCCTGCTAGCCCCAGGAACTCGCCGCGACGTACCGTCAAAGACACGTCGCGCAGTGCCCACGGACTACTAGGGTCGTTGCCCCAAAGGGCTTGCTTGTTCGATTTGCCCGCAACAGCCGAGCACTTGTGCCAGCGACGACGCTCGCGGGCGCTCAGCGAATAGCTATACGAAAGGTGCGAAATCTCGATGACGGGCTCCAGCGCGTCTGCGCCATCGAGCGCAGAGGAAACGTTGTCGGGAATACGAAGATCGGATGCGAAAGGCCGCCCGGCGATGCCTGCCCTACTCCGCTCGGCATAAGCCTGCGCTATATCGGCGACCATATCCGCCTCGCGCACCTGTGCGCAAATGGGCGCGCCCTTCGCGCGAAGCGCCCTGCCAAGACAGCACGATGCCGGCATATCCAGGTTCAGCCGTGCGAGTTCGTCCGCCCGTGTCAAGATCTCCTCGGGCGTACCGAGCATGGCAACGCGGCCCGCTTGGAAGACAGCAACGCGATCGGCCTCGGCGGCCTCTTCCATAAAGTGCGTAATCATCACGATGGTCATGCCGCGTTCGTGCAGCGCGTGACAGGCCTTCATAAGGCCCTTGCGCCCGCGCGGATCGAGCATCGAGGACGCCTCGTCCAATATGAGCACGCGCGGCTCCATGGCAAGCACGCCGGCAAGCGCCACACGCTGCTTTTGTCCGCCCGAAAGCGCATGGGTCTCGTGGCGCTCAAAGCCCACCAGACCCACGGCCTTCAGCGCCTCGCGCACGCGCTGCGCGATCTGGGCCGATTCGACCCCTAGGTTCTCGGGACCAAACGCAATATCATCCTCGACAAGCGTCGCCACCAGCTGGTCGTCGGGATTCTGGAACACCATGCCCGCAGTCGAGCGGATGTCGTAGACCAGCTCGGGGTCGGACGCGTCCATGCCATTGACGCGCACCGTTCCCGTATCGGGCTGCAGCAGCGCGTTCAAATGCTTGGCAAACGTCGACTTACCCGACCCATTGCCACCGAGGATACAGAAAAACTCACCGTCCTCGATGTTCAGATCGATGCCATCGAGCGCCGGTGCAGCACCGTCATAGCTAAAGGAAACGCTCCGACACTCAATCATGCGCGGCCTTTGACCTGGTCCTTCTTGGGCGTGATGAGGTTGGAGACCGCCTTGTACACCGCCAGCGTCAACACCGAGTTGAGAACGGTCTTGATGAGGTTAAACGGCAGCACGGCGGGAAGCATGAGCGGGGCAATCACGTCGACCGAGCCATACCAGAACCAAACGCCAATGGTAAGGTTTGCGACCATAGAAAGCGCCGTAGCGGCAACAACGCCCAGCGCCAGGCCAATCACGGCACCCTTATAGGTATGCATCTTTTGGTAGACGATAGCCGCAGGCAGAATATAGCCCAGCGTGGCAACCAAGTTCATAAGCGCGCCGACCCAATCGCCCGTGGTGAGCGCATGGATAACGATCGCCATAGCGGCAACAGCGGTGCCTGCACCAGGGCCATACGCAAATCCGCACACCATCGCCGGCACCAGCGACGGGTCATACGTCAAAAACGGCGCCGAGGGAAGGATGGGCAGCTGCACATACATAAACAGGGCGCCCAAGGCGCACATCAACGCCATGGTAACGAGCTGTTTGGTGCTCCACCTATTCGTGTTCTCAAAATGGATATGCTGCGACTGTTCAGACATAAGATCACCTGCCTCTTTCATCCGGACTCTAACCGTTGGTACTGGAATCTCACCAGTTCAGCCGGCATGCGAACCAACGCACACACGGGTCGCGGACTCATCGGCTCGGTCGCAGGCATCTCGCCTGCGCCACGGCGTCCCTTTGACACCGCCCGATTTACCACCAGTGGGGAATTCCACCCCGCCCTGAAACAGCAATTGCAAGTGTAGCACGAGGGAAGAAAGGCGCAAGTACGCCGAGGGTAATTTCTGGCGGGGACCAGTTGCCGCAACAACCACGTTCCCCAGCCATCCCAAAGTAACGCGCCTTTCGCGCAAAGCGCGAAACAGCGACCGGGACACGTATTCCCAACAACCAAGTCCTCCGCCCACGCCGACCTCAAGGCCGTAAACGCAGGGAATCCGGGGGCGTGACGGGGGTTCTCTCCGGAACATTCCGCAGGACGCAAAGAGGCTCCGCAGCGCGAAGCGCGATGCGGAGCCTCTTTGTATGTCCGAGGACGTTCCGGAGAGAAACCCCCGTCACGCCCCCGGATTCCCGGTGGGAGTTCTAGACCTTGTCGGCCTTAGTACATACCGCCGCCCTGCTGACCAGCGGTGGCAGCAGCGATAGCGTCCTCAAGCTGAGTATTCTTGGGCACATCGGAGACGGTAGCCTCGGTGATGAGGATCAGGCTGGCGACAGAAGCAGCGTTCTGCAGGGTGACGCGGCTAACCTTGACGGGGTCGAGGACGCCCATCTCGATCATGTCGCCCCACTCGCCGTTGGCAGAGTTGAGACCCTGGCCGGCGGGCAGCTCGGCAACCTTGTCGACCACGACAGCGCCCTCAAAGCCAGCGTTCTTGGCGATGGTGGCGACCGGAGCGGTCAGAGCCTTCTTGACGATGTCGACGCCGATCTTCTCCTCGGGGTCGTCGATCTCGACAGCATCGAGCGCAGGAGCAGCGTCCATGAAGGCGACGCCGCCACCGGCGACAATGCCCTCCTCGACAGCAGCGCGGGTAGCCTGCAGGGCATCCTCGACACGGTGCTTGATCTCCTTGAGCTCGGACTCGGTAGCAGCGCCTACCTTGATGACGGCAACGCCACCGGAGAGCTTGGCCAGGCGCTCCTGGAGCTTCTCACGGTCGAAGTCAGAGGTGGTGTTCTCCATCTCGCCCTTGATCTGAGCGATGCGGGCGTCGATGGCCTCCTTGGAGCCAGCGCCGCCGACGACGACAGTGTTGTCCTTGGAGATGGTGACGGACTTAGCGGTACCGAGCATATCGGCGGTGATGTCAGCGACCTTCACGCCCAGCTCGTCCAGAGCGGCCTGGCCACCGGTGAGGACGGCGATGTCCTCGAGGATGCGCTTGCGGCGATCGCCGTAGCCCGGGGCCTTGACGGCGCAGACGTTGAGAGCGCCACGGATCTTGTTGAGGACCAGGGTCGGCAGAGCCTCGCCGTCGATGTCCTCAGCGATGATGAGCAGGCCACGGCCGGCGCGCTGGACAGCCTCGAGAACAGGCATGATGTCCTGAACGCTGGAGATCTTCTGGTCGGTGATGAGGATGTACGGATCCTTCATCACGGCCTCCATGCGGTCGTTGTCCGTAACGAAGTAAGCGGAGACATAGCCCTTGTCGAACTGCATGCCCTCGACGGTGTCGATGGTGATGTCGAACGTCTGGGAATCCTCGACGGTGATGACGCCGTCCTTGCCCACGACCTCCATGGCCTCGGCGATCTTCTCGCCAACCTCGGGGTCACCAGCGGAGATGGTGCCGACGGAAGCGATCTGCTCCTTGGTCTCGACCGGCTTGGCCTGCTTCTTCATCTCGGCGACGGCGGCGTTTACAGCCTTGTCGATGCCGCGACGGATGGCCAGCGGGTTGGCGCCGGCGGCGACGTTGCGCAGGCCGTCGTTGACGATGGCCTGGGCGAGCAGGGTTGCGGTGGTGGTGCCGTCACCCACGGTGTCGTTGGTCTTGGTGGCGACCTCCTTCACCAGCTGAGCTCCCATGTTCTCGATGTTGTCCTCGAGCTCGATCTCCTTAGCGACGGAAACGCCGTCGTTGGTGATAGTCGGGGCACCGAACGTGCGCTGCAGAGCGACGTAACGGCCCTTGGGGCCCATGGTGACGGTAACGGCGTCGGCCAGAGTGTTGACACCCTTTGCGAGCTTGGCGCGGGCATCGGTGTTGAACGTAATGTTCTTTGCCATAGTGGGTAATCCTCCAAAAGAAATGTGACTCGCGTCGCCGCTTCCGAGTCCTATGCGACGATCGCGTTCAAAGACGAATCAGAGATTCTGACGAGACTAGGCCTCGACGACGGCGTAGATGTCGTCGGCGCGCATCAGCAGATACTTCTCGCCGTCGACCTTGACCTCGTTGCCACCGAACTTACCGTAGATGACAACGTCACCGACCTGGACGTCCATGGGGATGCGCTCACCCTTGTCGTTGACCTTGCCGGCACCAACGGCAACGATGGTGCCGCGCTGCGGCTTCTCCTGAGCGTTGCTGGCGATATACAGACCAGAAGCGGTCTTCTGCTCGGCCTCGTCGGGCTTGACCAGAACACGATCTGCAAGCGGCTTCAAAGACGACATGCTTGTCTCCTCCTTTTTGGGCCGCGCGGTTATGCCACGCGAATTAACCCTTTTTGTTTGCGTACGCGTTGAATGGTACCCACGAATGGCGGGTTATACAACACGGAGTCAAAAAATCTTATTTTTTGGCACTTAGATTTTCTGAATGCCGGGGAATAACTTATACGCGGCTCCCGTGTGGCGCCGGAGGGGCGGGATATAAGGTTTCCTGCTCGTGCGGAACTCGCGATAAACCTTATATCCCGCCCCTCCGGCGCCACACGGGAGCTGAGTCAACGTTATCGGGCCCGGCATTCAGAAAAGTCAGTGCAGCAAAATGGCGATGCGGATAGGAACGTAGGCATGGTTTTCACTGCACGCTCGGGTCCCCTGGGGAGCACCGTGCATTTTTTCGAGTATTCAGCAGGCCAGGACGGCTGCATACGCGCCGGACAAACCATATTGGTCCCAAGGATGCCTTCGATCGGCGATTTGGGTCGGCGGGCAAACCCCGTCAGGACAAAAGGCGTGCCTCGCGCCGCACCGGGCCCCAAAATGACGTCGATCTCCGCAATGCCATCCGACTGCAGCGGCACCAGCAGAGCTCACGGTGCTGAATACTCCGTTTTTTGCACGGCCCAGGCGGGGGTACATCGGGATCGGAAAGAATATCTCCATTTTTTTATGCAATCTGCAACTGGAAGTATGCAAAACGCTAAGAGAAAGCATCGCTGATGTCCCAATTGAGCGCGCGGAGCAGCAGCGCTTCCACCCTGCGCCCAAATCCAGCAGAGAAGGGACGCTCCTAACGAACCCCCATCGGCAAACAAACGCGGCTCGAACGCCATCCCAAAATAGGCTGCCCGAGCCGCGTTTAACGGTACGGCATGAATATTAGCGCTCGTAGATTAAGTTGCCCGCCAGGTAGGTGGCCTGAACCTTGGTGGCCTGGAGCTCTTGGGGGTCAACGGTGAGCAGGTTTTGGTCCAGGACTACCAGGTCGGCGTATTTGCCGGGTTCCAGGCTGCCGAGGTTTTGCTCGTCGCCCGCTGCGTACGCGCTGCCAAGCGTGTAGTTGCGTAGGGCCGTTGCCGCGTCGATACGCTCGCTCGGCAGCCAGCCGCCCTCGGGCCAGTGGCTGCGAGGGTCTTGGCGCGTGATAGCCGTGTAGAGCACGTTCATGCTGGTAACGGCCGTGATGGGGCTGTCGGTACCGAAAGCTTGACGGATACCGCGCTGCTGATAAGTTGCGAACGGCCACATGATGCGGCTGCGTTCCAGGCCCAGGTCGCGCTCCGGACCACCCGGGTCGAGCGTGATGTGGCAAGGCTGGCTCGAGGCAATGACGTTGAGCTTGCGCAGACGATCGATGTCCTGAGGCAGCAAATTCTCCAGATGCTCGAGCGTGTTATGCCCGTGCGGGGGCAGACCGTAGAGCTCTGCCGCCTCCTCAAAGATATCGAGCGCAGCATGGATGGCACCGTCGCCGATAACGTGGATGCGCACGGTGTGGCCGCGCTCGGCTGCCGCCAGAACCAACTTGCGCATGCGCTCGATAGGAACCGTCAGTCGACCCTGATCGCCCGGGAAGCGTGGGTTGGTATAGGGCTCAGTAAGGTATGCGGTATGCTCGCTCGACACGCCGTCGAAGAACTGTTTAAAGCCTGGCGCCGAGAGCAGCGCGTTGTTCGCGTAGCGGGTCTGGAGTTCTTCCAAGCGCGATTGGTCATCCAGCAGCGTGGGAAACAAATGGGCGCGGATGCCCAGCTTGCCAGCGGCTTGCAGCTTGTCGTAAACATCGTCGCGAATAAAGTCGCAGCCCGGCATGGGCATGAGCGACATATCGCAGATTGAGGTGATACCTTGTTCGGCCATACGCTTCATCTGGTCGGCGTAAGCGCTCGCGATGCGGTCCTCGCCCAGCCACTCCAGGCAGCGCGGCAGCAGCTGCATAGCAGCTGCCTCGTGGGCGATACCCGTAAGCTCACCGTTTGAGTCTTTGTCGTAACTGCCACCCGCCGGAGGCTCGCCGTCGCGCGTCACGCCGAGGGCTTCGAGCGCGCGGCTGTTGAGCCACAGCGTATGCCCGTCGCCCGAGTACATAACACAGGGACGATCGGGGAAGGCGGCGTCGAGGGAGACCTTGGTAGGGTGCTCGGGCGGATCCCAGCGGTAATCGCGCCAACCCTGGGTCACGACCCAGGCGTCATCTGGCAAGCCTTGGGAAAACTCGAGCGCATGCTGCACCAATGCTGCCTCGGACGTGCCCATATCCATGAGCATGTACGGCGAGGAGCCAACCGAAGTATGGAAGAAATGCAGGTGCGCATCGTGGAAACCAGGGCAGACAAACTGCTCGCCGTAATCGACCACCGGCGTGGCGGCAGGTGCGGCGTCAATCACGTCATCGGGCGCGCCGACTGCGACGATGCGATCACCAGCGATGGCGATCGCCAACTCGCGGGTGGTATCGATGCCGTCTTGGGCAGTAAAAACGTTCTTGGAGCGGATAATCCGATCGATATGTTGCATGGGCATCCCCATCTCTGGCAGGAAATTCAACACCCCCGAGTGTACTCCCCCGCCCTTGTAACAAAACCCCAAGCGGCAAACGGCAACTTTACCAGCCCTAGCGGCAGGTGGCATACTGGAGAGAGCCTGTACGATTTTGCGATCAACCCAGCAAGGAGCAAATCGACCATGACGAAGACCAAGGCACAGCAGATTATGGCGGCAACCGAGGTTCGCGCGGCAGACGACGTCACCGCGGCAATCCAGGATATCGCCGCCGAGTTTGAACCCTACATCATCAAGCAGCGCCGGCACTTCCATAAGCACCCGGAGCTGAGCCTTGCCGAGGAGCGCACGACTTCCGACATCGCCAACCAGCTCGACGCCATGAATATCCCCTACGAGCGTCCGCTCAAGACGGGCCTGGTGGCGACGCTTCGCGGCACCGCGCCCGATGCCTACCGCGAGGATGGCACGCCGCGCCGCCGTATCCTGCTACGCGCCGACATCGACGCCTTGCCTGTCACCGAGCAAACCGGCGAGGAGTTCGCCAGCGTCAACGAGGGCTGCATGCATGCCTGCGGCCACGACTGCCATATCGCCATGATGCTCGGCACGTTGCAGATTCTGCGCCACATGACCGATGACATCCACGGCGAGATTCGCATCGTTTTCCAGCCCAGCGAGGAAAACGGCCAGGGCGCCAAGCTCATGATCGGCACGGGCGTACTCGATGGCGTCGACGGTGCCTATGCCGCGCACATCTGGAGCGAGGTCGATGCCGGCACCGTGAGCTGCGAGCCCGGTCCGCGCATGGCAAACACCGACTGGTTCCGCATTGATGTCCGCGGCACCTCGTGCCATGGCGCCATGCCCCAGCGCGGCCACGACGCCGTTATGGTTGCCGCCGAAATCGTCAACGCCCTGCAAACCATCGTCTCGCGCGAGATTAGCCCCTACGAACCCGCCGTCATCACCGTCGGCGAACTGCACGGCGGCACCGCGCGCAACGTTATCGCCGGCACGGCATACCTCGCCGGCACGGTGCGCACCTATGGCGACAAGACGCATGAGGAGATGCCCGAGCTTATGCGCCGCATCGTGGAGCACACTGCGGCGGCACTTGGCGCCGAGGCCGAACTCACCGACTACACCATCGCCAACTACAAGGTCGAAAACGATGCCGCCTCGAGCGAGCGCTGCCGCCAAGCTGTGCTCAAGTGCCTGGGCCCCGCGGGCGAGGGCCATTACCGCGGCACGCTTTCGGGCGAGGACTTCTCGGAGTACCTGCGCCGTGTGCCGGGCGTGCTCGCCTTTGTTGGCACGCGCAACCCCCAGATTGGCGCCACCTATGCACAGCACTCCTGCTTCTACAAGATCGACGAGAGCGTGCTCGCCAAGGGCTCCATGGTAGCCGCTCAGTATGCCATCGACTTTTTGGCCGAGCCCACGCAAGAGGAGCTCGACGGCCCCACAATCGCCGCGGTTGCCGAGACCAATCCCGACCTGGCAGCCAAGCTGCGCTCTGCCAAGGCAACGGCCGCTGAGGCCCGCGACGCCATGCACGACGCCCGCACCGCCCGCCATGCCGCCATCAAGGGCATTCACGATGCGCGGGCTGCCGCTCGCCACGAGGAGAAGCGCGACGAGTAGCCGTCACGCCCACCCATAACAACCTGGCTAGAGCAAAGCGGGGGCGAACGTCATCTCAACGTTCGCCCCCGCTTATGTGTCGACCGCTTTTCTAGCGCGTCCTCCGTCACGACAGGTAAGAGCGAAGGATGGTGAGCCAGCGCGGGGTTTCGAGGTGGATGATATCGGTAGGAACTCCGGCGGGAGCGTGACCACCAAAGAACAGGCCCGCGTCTGCCGGGTTGATAAGGCGCACGATCCATACGGCAACGACCAGCACGCACAGAACAATAACCGCAATGTCGATGCCACGCTTTAGCTTGCTCGATGCCACCTCCTCGCGCACGAACGCGAGCGCAAACGCAATCGGCACCACCCAAAACAGCGGATGGTAGGCAAAGGCAGCCGCAAAATCGAGGCGCAGTGCTGCCAGCCAGGCCCTTGTCATGCCGCATCCCGGACAGGGAATGCCCGTCATCAGGCGAAACACGCAGCCGATATCGAGCAGGTAGAGTGCGAGCCAGGCGACAAAGAGCGCGCCGATGCAAGAAAGGGCGCGGCGAATGAGCTCCGCCGCGCCCTTATGTCCCTGGGAGCTGTTCACGCCGTTCTTATCGTTAGGCACGAGCGCCAAGACGGGTGTTGTAAGCCGTTGCCATGGCATTGGTGTTCTTGATGATGATGTTCATGGCAAAGATGGGGCCAAGGCCGCACAGCAGCGCGCCGACAATCTGCCACATAAGAACGGTAGTACCGTTCTCCTGGAACATCAGGCCATATCGAGGGGCATTAGCCTGCAGGCGGTTACCGATCTTGTAGTACCAGTAGAGCCCGTAGAAGCCGCAGGTCACGAACGACAGCAAGATGAATGCTGCCAGACCCGGCGTGGAATCGCCGTCATCCTGGCACATGACATTGATGTCGCGGGCAAGGCAATAGAGGAAGTAATACGAATAGATGCCGCAGGTCACGATGGAAAGCAGGAGCCAGCCGATCACGCCACGGTCGGTCTTAATCGGAGCATAGCCCATCGGGGCAGGTGCAGGCTGCTGAGCATACTGCTGCTGGCCGGCGTACTGCTGCTGCCCGGTGTACTGCTGCTGAGGCTGGGGCTGAACTGCCTGAACCGGAGTGGGCTGAATCTGCGTGGGCTGCGGAGCAGGCTGGGGCTGAGGCGCAGGCTGCGGCGCGGGCTGAGGGGCCGGAGCGGTGGGAGCGGCACCGATGGCAGAACCGCAAACAGGGCAGAATTTGGCATCATCCGAAATGGGAGAACCACAAGTGGGACAGAACATAAGCTTCTCCTTTTCCTAAGGCGTCGCACGCCTTCAAACCTTACACGTCTATGTTCTCAACAATAGCCGCGACGTTGTTGCGCAACATTGACCAATTTCCGAGAAATTTTTCTGCAACCGTTTTCCCAGGTATTGTCTTGCTTTCACAGTAGAAAAAGGCACCCCGGGCTCAGTTGCCCAGGGCGCCTCGACCGACTATTCGGTTTGATTGTTTTCGGCAGCAGGATTATCGCCCGGCTCATCCGCCGGCGTGGCAACGGCATTCCAATCGGGCTCCGCAGGCGTCGCCTCGGGCGCGGGGACCGGTGCCGGGGCAGACGTCGGCGCGGGCGACGTTGCAGGCGCAGGTGCGGGTGCCGGCTCAGGCACAGGCTCGGGTGCAGGCTCAGGCGCAGACTCGGGCTCGGGCGCAGGTGCCGGCGAAGCATCCGGAGCGCTGTAACCCGAAGGAGCGGACTTCTTCTCAAACGGCAACACAAAAGTCAGGACGTCATCCTTGTCCTCGTCGGCCCACTCGCTTGCATAACGCGCAACCCAATAGCCAACGGCACGATGCTTGAGCATGTTGCCAAAGACCGTGAGGAATACCGTGACAAACGCCGTCAGCACCAAGAACAATACGAGCGTAATGCCACCGCCGGTAACAAGCGCCTCAATAGCCGTAGGACGGTAGTAGTAGCTATACATACCGACAGAGGCAATGGTGCCAAAGACGAGCGTCAGGATCCATGTGATAACGTTGGCGACCAGACCCGTCAAAAACTCGGGAAGGAACGATGCGCAGAACAGCTTGGTCTTATTGTTCTTAAAGGCCGCCCAGACCTTATCGAGCGAAAACGCGCTCTCGACGCGACCGGTCACCGCAAAGTGCATCACGGCGATGTCGGCGAACATAGTAAAGAAGACACCCAGGACCGCCGTGGCAATCATAGCCAGAACAAACAGGCCCAGCGAGCCAAATAGAGCGGCCTCAAGCGCATAGGAGCCGAAATAAGAGTACGCACCCGCGGCACCAATTACCACGCTCTCCACCAGCGAAAGCGCTACACCAATAACGGGAATAGCCGCGATAACCTTGAGCACGCTCGAAATAACGCCCGAAAAGACGCCAAGGCCAAACGACGTGGAACGCATCAACGGACGATCCATGCCGTCATCGACCTTGAGCGACAGGTCGCGACCCCATTCGATGCCAAAGCCAGAACCGCACGCGCTTGCCGCACAGGCAGCCAAAAAGCCGAAGGCAGCCGCGATACCGCCGATAACGGGAATGAAGAGCACGAGCACCGACACGACACAGATGAGCGCCGGCAAAAGGGCAATCTGGCACACGCGCTGCAGCACGCCCGGCGTCTTGGTCATGTCTTCAAACGCCTGAGCTACACAGCCCTTGGGCACGTTCACGTTAGGCTGAGGAACAAACTGCTGAGGCTGAGACTGCCCCTGAGGAGCAGGGGTTGCAGCACCGGCATTAGGAGCGCCGCACGCGCCACAGAACTTGTCGTTATCGCCCATGGGGGCGCCACACTGCGAACAGAACATCGAAATCATCCCTTCGTATCTAGAGCGAATCACCTGGATCGCAAACGATGTCTTTGGCATCATTATCGCCCAATGTGGGGACAAATGCCCCAAGATGGCCGATTTGCAACGCAGGTGGCCTTATTCAATGATTCGAAGGGTGTGTCCGCGCTAGTTCGTGCCGCGGAAGCCCTTGCCCACGATCTCGGAGCTATCGACGATGGTGATGAAGGCGCCAGGGTCAATCTCGCGGGTATAGCGGCGCAGTTGCACTGCCTCGCGACGGCTCAGCACGCTCATAATCACCGTGACGCACTTGCCCGAGAAGGCGCCGTAGCCACGGCTGATCGTTGCCGTGCGGTTGAGATGCTTGACGATAAACTCCTCGACTTTGCGCGGTTCGGCGCAAATGATCGTGCAGACCTTACGAAGGTGAATGCTCTCGATAGCCTTATCGACCACGAGCGTCTTGGCAAACAGGCCAAGCACGCAGTACAGGCCAACGCGCGGGCCATACAGGAAAGCCGCGATGGTTACGATGCCGATATCGACCAACAGCAGCGCGCGGCCAATCTCGAGCGTGGTGCGACGTTTGAGGATCATGGCGAGAATGTCGGTGCCGCCCGTCGAGGCGCCGATGTCAAAGACAATAGCGCTGCCGAGCGCCGGCAAGATGACGGCAAAGCACAGGTCGAGCCACATATCACCCGTCATCGAAACATCCGTCGGAATGAAGAGCTCAAACAGCGAGACGTAGGCCGAAAGCGCAAACGAGGCAAAGACGCTCCAAAGGATTGCCTTGCGCTCCAAAAAGATAAAGCCCAGAACGACCAGGACCGCGTTGATAATCCACATAAAGACGCCGACGGGCAGAGTCGGGAACAGCGTGGAAAGAATGACCGACACGCCCGAGGTGCCGCCGAAGGCAAAGTGATTGGGGGTTTTAAAGGCCACGATGGCGAACGCCGTGAGGATCAGGCCCAGATTGAGCTCGGCAAAAAAGCGCGGAAAGCCTGGCTCCTGGCTGCGCTTGCGGCCGGCGCGCTCGCCTTGCTCAATAACATCGCGATCGACCACGCGCTCCATCGGCACTACGGGAGGACGATGCACTTCCTCGGCAGCACGCGACGCCGCCTCTGCCGCAGCGGCCTCAATCGCCCATGCCTTGCTTTCGGTCTCGTGTTCGTCGGCCATTACGGCAACCCCTCGTTAACAATTTGGAAACAATGCGCCCATTAGGGTAACGCGGAACGCGAAGATTGCAACCCTTAGTTAGACGAGCGGTATGACCGCATCGAGGGCATATAGAAAGGCTCTGTTAGACCAAGGTTGACATATAGACGATGTCACCGCGAGGCGGTACCCTTCAATTAACTTCGAAGG
>CAKTWK010000007.1 GCA_934630735.1 uncultured Collinsella sp.
TCGCGGCCGTTCAGCTCCTTTGACGCCTTCAGCTTAAGGCTCGGGTAGACATACGTATCCGCAGGCTGACCCAAGTACAGATCGCCGTTCGACATGATGCCGCCACCATGGTTCCAGGAATAATTGCCAGTGATGAACGTTGTCGCTTTACTCTGCGCAGTAGTTGCAGCGGGGTCTCCAGCTTGAACTCCCGAGCTCAGACCGATGCTCTTATATACCTGCACGCCACCGTTGGCGGGGATAGTAATAGCTTGCGCAAGCTCTTTACTTCCCGAGTATTCGGCATCACCGCCACCAAGCATCTTGCCGGTCACTGCCGCGATTGGCTCGCGGTGATCCTCCGCTGCAAGGAAGAAATCGGCGTGACCGTTTACGCGAAAGTCAGAACTATTGTAGGCGTCAGTATCCTGGTTCTTTTTGTGGACAAGGCCTTTGTAGCCACCAGCGGATAGGTGAGGGGTGCCTTCGTTGCCGCTATTTGTCTCAGAATTATAATCATCTTTTGCGTCTTGCTGATCTTTGGCAGACGTATTGCCAAAGATCGCTGTGCCGTCGGTGTTCGTCACCAAGGTCTTGCCCGTCGGGCAAACCGCAACGCCGCCACCGTAGCCACCGGCCTCATTGCTGCTTATATAGGAGTTATAGACAAATAGCCTGCCCGCATTAGATGCGGTATCCGAATCGCCCTGGACAAAGATACCGCCTCCGCCCCAGTCAAAGCGAGACATGCAGGAGTTATTAGTGATATAGACTGGAGTAGATTTTGACGCACCTTCTATCATCGCGTCAACCATCTGGCCCACGCGAATGCCAGCACCCTCGGAACGGTTGCTCACATTTGCGGCAATAGTTCCCCCCGTAATGTTGAGCCATGCCATTGTCTCGCGAGAACTCGCCCCGTGTCGATCGACATCGGTAATGTAAACGCCGCCGCCTGCTTCCTCAGAATAGTTGCCCGTGATCTGGCCGCCCGAAATGGTGACATGAGTACCGTTTCTAGCGGCAAGTCCAGCGCCGCCATGATCGCCATAACCATCTTGGCCACAGAAATTGGCATATTTATTGTTAGTGATGTAGCCACCGGAAACAGTGACGCTGCCGTTTTCGGCCATGATGCCGCCGCCGAAACCAGCACCAGAAGGAAGTGTGCTGTTGCCGGAGATTACGCCATTAGTCATGGTGACCGTGGAGTCTTTAGCATACACACCGCCGCCACTAGGAGCACTGTTGCCAGCAATTACGCCACCGGTCAAATAAAGGGTCGAGGCACCACCTTTCTCGTTGGACACCATAATGCCCGCGCCCGCACCCGAGCTAGAAGCGCCACACACGTAGCCGCCGCCCATGTTGACGATAGAGCCGCCCTCGGCATAGACCAAGCTGCTAACGCTGCTGCCCTGTTTTTGCGTAATCGCGCCGCTCACAAGGTTAAACGTGCCGCCCTTGCCGTTTTTGTTATACAGATTGATGAGCCTTAGATTTGCGCTGCTGCCGCCGCACGCCACGATGGCGCCTTTAATCTCAACATCATGTTTGACAAGTGTCTCGGTTGTGCCTGTTTCGTTCGGGGACGATTCGGTCACGTAGTAGGTAAGATTAGATGGAATGTTATCGTTATCTTTATCGTAAGTCAGATTGGCATTCTTGCCATAATTGGCGGCATACTTCTTATAGTTATCGGAATTCAGGCTCTGCCCCTGATCAGTTAGCTGCTGGCCCTCGCTGACCGTCTCATTCACCTGTGCGGAATCCTTAATTGTAAGTGTTGCGCCGCCAGCAACATCGAATAACGGCTTGTTGTCACTCGAGTGCTTAATCTTACAACCGTTTAGGTCAAGGGTGATATTGATAGGGTTATCGTCAGTTTGTTCAAGCCTAATCTCACCGCTGTATTCAATATCGTTAACAAGCTTAAAGGTAGCGGAGCCATTTCCATCGCGAAGGTTCTTATCAGAAAACTTCGAGCTAAGCTCATTCCCATTGCTGATTTCATGAGCCGATCCATTCTCCACAGCAAGTGCGATTGTGCCTTCGCCGTTAGCATCATCATCCGCAGGCTGCGCGGTGCTTTCGACCTCTGCATCATCAGCAGTCGAGTCTGTTGCAACGGCATCCTCGCTCGCGTCATTTTCGACATCGTCACTATCCTGGTTTTCGGTATCCCCGTTGTTGGTGTTGCCTACATCAGTAGACTCACTTGAGGAACCCCCCCCCATCACAGTTTCCTCGGCAGAAACCGTCTGGGCATCGTTGGCAATGGCCTGCGAGATCGGGGGCATGACGAGCGACAGCACCAGGCTCAAAACGGAGGCTCCGCACAAAACGCCTGCCAGTACACGGCGCGTCGCTTTATTACTCTGCTTAGATTTGTCCGAATTCGCTTTCATCGATGTCTCCTCCCCAAGAGACCGCGATCTTGCTCTTTCACCATCAAACGTATCTGCGCAATCTGTAATTGCTCGCGCTCGATATGCATATTATTATTCTTTGTTTAAACAACGCAAGCCTAACAATGTCAATTTTACTTCGCGTTGCCTTAACTTCTTGACAATTATTCAAGCTATGCATTGTTTTTCGAGGGTTAAATTTCGGAAAGATGCTGGTAAACTCGTTAGCAAATCTAGATAAATGACACTTTACCATTGTTTGTACAACATTTTGTTTTAACCCGCTCAATCTGTGAACGGTCAAAATTGCGCCATGAATGGCAATATATCTACCTGCAAATATTAGTTTTGAGCTAATTGGTCAATTACTGCACAACCAGCGTATGCCGACATGTTCATACATCGACACTTGAATGACATCACATGTTACCGGCTGCAAATCTCCTCGCTACAAAAAAGCGTTCCAACAATCGACTGTTGGAACGCTTGGAAAACCACCACAAAGGCGCTCTGCCCTCTTTGTGGCTGCCCCCAGGCGCTACAGAAGATGTTCCTCGATAAAGATCGCGATGCCGTCATTGTCGTTGCTGGCGGTTACAAAGTCGGCGGCGGAGCGGGTGGCCTCGCTGCCATTTGCCATGGCCACACCCACGCCGGCGTCAGCCACCATGCAGGTGTCGTTATCGGCATCTCCAAACACGCAGATGTTCTGGAGCTCCATGTCGTTGAGCTCCGCCACGCGCACAAGGCCGCGCGTCTTGGACACGCGCGGATCCATGAACTCGTAGAGCCGCTGCGTGGTTTGCAGAGCCGCCGCCTTAACAGTATCATCGGCAAACGTCAATGCTCGCTCAATCACCCGCGGCATTACCTCGGGCGCCATGGTAAACATCACCTTGGGCTGCGGCTCGCGCAAAAACTCGGCAAAATCGACCACCTGGTAGGGCACGCCGTCGACGCGCGACAGGTGCTCGACGCACGCGTTGCTCTCGGGCACGTAGAACACGCCGTCTCGGGGGCAGACGGGCGTTGCCGGCAGGCCCGCCATGTGCTTGCAGATGCGCGCGATGGTCTCGCCCGGCAGCGGATAGCTCAGCTCGTTGATGTCGTGCGCGCGGTCGATGACCTCGGCGCCACCGCAGCCCACGAGCACGTCCACCAGGCCTTCGATGCCCCAGAGCTCGTACATGGCCTCGGTCGCGTGGGCGTCGCGCCCGGTGCACAGGCCAAAGAGCACGCCGCGCTCGCGCAGGGCGCGGATCGCCGCCACGGTGCGTGGGGACACCGTGTGCTGGCTCGTGAGCAGCGTACCGTCGATATCGCAGAACACGGCTTTGATGCGGCTGAAGGTGGTGTCCATGGGGGCCTTTCTGGGTTGTGCGGCGGTGTGGGGTGTATTCGTGAACGGCGTACATGGTATACCAAGGCACAGGCGCGGCCCGTCAAAGCAAAAACCACCACAAAGGTGCCTGTCCCCTTTGTGGTGGAAATGACGTTTGCGGGCCAAACCATCACGACATTCGACGTTTTTCGGCAAAATCGCGATTTTCAACGAATGTTGTGATGGTTTTTACTGCCTTGTAGCACGATCCAAATGATTACGTCCAAACAGCAGCAACGCCACAGGAACCGCCGTCACGACCATGCCCGCCCCCACGAGCGTCCGTTGTACGCCAAATGTTGCCGCCAGCCACGGTGCAACCGCCAGCGGCGCCACGCCGGCAAACATATTGCCAAAGCCCATGACCGAGTTCACGCGACCGAGCTGCTCGAGCGGCGCCGTCGTTTGCACGATGGTGTTGTGGAGCGGGTTGACGACGCCCCAGGCCACGCCTAGGGCAATCTGGCCGATAAGGGCTACGCCCACGTACGGTGTCCCCACATAGAGCAGACTTCCCAGGCCCACGGACATAAGCGCCACGAGCAGCGTTTTAAGGTTGACCAGGTGCGGCGGCAAGCGGAGCGCGAGCACGGCACCCAGCACCGCGCCGACACCGCAGGCAGACGAGAGCCAGCCCATCCACTCAACGCCAACGTGCAGAACATCGCGATAGAAAAACGACTCCAGTGGATCGAAGGCACCGTAGCCAAAGTTCGAGAGGAAGATGATGCAGAAAAGTAGCGCGAGGACGCTGTTGGTGAAGACCGTCTTGATGCTGGTCGCGAAGGTGACACGGGAAGATGCGCTGGGGCTGGGGCTTTGCCCGACCTTGTCCGATGTGATATCACCGATCGCGGGCCTGCCTTCGTGCCCGACGACCTGGCCCGCTCGTGGCTTAAAGCCCCAGCCGGCGACGAGCGCCAGCACGGTAAAGAGCATCATGAGCACGAACACCGCGCGCGACGATGCAGCCGCCGCGACAAAGCCGCCCAGCGTGGGGCCAACGATGATACTCACGTTTGAGAACATGGCGATGCCAGAGTTGATGTCTTTGAGCTCGACAGGGTCGTTGGTGAGGTAGGCCGGATAGGACGTGGCGATGGGCTGGGCGAATCCCATCACAAAGCCCAGAAACACCGCGCCGAGCAGGACGACGCCGGTCGCGCTACCAAATGCGATGATTGCCGTGCCAATTGCGAGAGCGCCGACGATGCTCAGCAAGAAATGGCGGCGCGGACCCCAGGCGTCAAGCGCCGCGCCACCCGCAAAGGATCCCAGGATCACAAAAACGTTCATAAAGAGCACTGCCAGCGATGTCGCGACGACCGAGGCATCGTCCGCATAGGTAAGCGTTCCGATGACGCCGATAAAATAACTGGTCTGAAACCCGGTGTAGATGAGAAAGCGCATCGCCACCAGGCGCTTGGCCTGCACGGACAGCGATGATTGAGGCTTTGAGAAAAGAGGGGCGAGCATGGAGACTCCTTGTTTCATACGAATACGCGCGGTGGGCATTCGCCACCGTCTATCGAATCAATCTATCCGCTTGAAACATTAAGGACGCATCAAGCCCCTTCTCTCCGTTTTTCGCCCGTCATGAACTACTTGGTAGATTGTAAGGCATGTCCCAACCATCTACCAAAGCAAAAACCACCACAAAGGAGCCTGGCCCCTTTGTGGTGGAAATGACGTTTGCCCAGATAAAACCTGCCAAAATAAACCTGTCCCTTTTTGGCATGTTATGGCAGCGCAGCGAGCCGGTTCCAAGTGCCCCAGGTCGCCCCGAAAGAGGAGCGACGCGTACTTTGGTACGCGAGCGACGGCTTGAGGGGCGAGATGGGGTGCTTGGGGCCGGCGCAGCGTCAAGCCTTAAAGATGGTCTTGGATGAGATCGCAGATGGCTCGGGCGTCGTTGATGTTGATGGCTCGGGTCGCGAAGCCGGCGTCGAAGGCCTGACGCGCCAGGGCCTCGTTGCAGGCAAGGGCCAATGTGCGACCGTCGACCAGGTCGAGTGAGCTCTTGCCGCGCAGACGGTCGACACCGGAGCGCGCGACGACGATGTTGTCGAAGCCCTCGGTCTTGTAGCCCTCGATGATCACCACGTCGACATCGTTGTAGCGCGACAGCAGCTCGCGCGCAGGCATCTCGTCCTCCTCACGCGTGTCGGCGTACTCCGCCCAGCGCGTGGCGCAGATGAGGCCCACGTGCTTGGAGCCGGCCTGGTGATGGCGCCACGTATCCTTAGCGGGCACGTCGATATCAAAGCCGTGATGCCCGTGATGCTTGAGCGAACCCACGCGCAGGCCGCGGCGGGTGAGCTCGGCGATAACCTTCTCGACGAGCGTGGTCTTGCCCGAGTTTTGGTAACCGATAAACGCGATCGCGGGGACGGCCGGTGTCGGAGCTGCGGGTGCGACGGCGGCAGGTGCGCTCGCGGGTGCGTCGCCCGCGGCTCCCACGGCCTCAACAGCAGCGGCCTGACGCTCTGCACGATCCCATACGCCCGAGCGGCCGCCCTCCTTGTGCAGCAGGCGCACGTCGACGATCTCCATGCCGCGATCGACCGCCTTGCACATGTCATAGATGGTCAGGCACGCGGCACTCGCGCCGGTCAGGGCCTCCATCTCGATACCCGTCTTGCCCGTCACGCCGGCCGTAACCAGCACGTGAAAGCCAACCTGCCCGTCCGCGCGCGCCGGCGCCCAGCCCTCGGGCACGTCCTCGACAGGCGTCCCCGCCGGGGCGATGGACGCAATGTCGCACTTACTCTTGGTAATGAGCAACGGATGGCACATGGGGATGATGTCGCTCGTGCGTTTGATGGCCATGATGCCCGCCACGCGCGCGCAGGCAAGCACGTCGCCCTTTTTGGCGCGGTCCTGCAGCACCATGGCCTGCGTCTCGGGATGCATGAGGATGGTGCCCTCGGCGATGGCAATGCGATGGGTCTCAGCCTTGTCGGACACGTCAACCATGCGTACCTCGCCCTTGGCGTCCACATGCGTCAGCTCGTCGCGACGGGCGTCGCGGGCGGGCTCGGTAGCAGCGCTGGCAGTCGGCCATGCGGACGCGTCGGCGTTGCCAGCATTCGCCGCAGTCGTGACTTTGTGGGCAGACATCGCGGCCCTGCGAGCGGCCTTGGTGGCATCGGCGTACCTGCTCTTGGCCATATGATCATCCTCCGATTTGGGACATAAATCGTTGCGTGCCCTCAATTATCGCGTGTTCCTGCGGTTTGTGGGCCACGGCATCGCGCCAAATCGAAAGTACCTGCATATCATCACCACGGCGCAGGGCGTCGCGCACCAAATACTCGGCATCGCTGAACAGGCACGGACGCACGTTGCCATCGGCCGTCAGGCGCAGACGGTTGCAATTCGCGCAAAAATGGTTGGACATGGCGCTGATGAAGCCGACCGTTCCCGCCGCACCCGGAAAGTGCCAGTAGCGCGCAGGGCCCGCGCCGGCAGGAGCGTCGTTGATGTCGAGCGGCTCGAGCTCGCCCAGTCCCGCCGCGGCGGCCCCGGCATTGATGCGCGCCCGCAGCTCGTCGCTCGGCACGGTATCGCTCGCGTCCCACAGCTCGGGATTGAGCGCGGGCGCATGCGGATCCACAGCGCAATGCGAGCTCGTGTGCTCGTCGCCGATGGGCATGTATTCGATAAAGCGCAGGTGGATGGGGCGGTCGAGCGTGAGCCGCGCGAGGGCCGCCACATCCTGGTTGAGCCGGCGCACCACAACGCAGTTGACCTTAACGGGCTCAAAGCCCCAGGCCAGAGCCGCGTCGATGCCGGCCATGGTCTGCTCGAGTCGACCCAGGCGCGTGATCTTTCCAAAGAGCGTAGGGTCGAGCGTATCGAGCGAGATGTTGACGCGGTTAAGCCCGGCATCTTTGAGCTGCGGTGCCAGCTTGGGCAGCAGGGCGCCATTGGTGGTGAGCGAGATGTCCTCAATCTGCGGAATCGCGCGGATGTCACGAATGAGCGGAATGATACGGCGGCTGACCAGCGGCTCGCCGCCCGTCAGGCGTACGCGGCGAATGCCCTCCCCCGCCACCAAGCGCACAAAGCGGGCGATTTCCTCGGCGCTGAGCAGCTCGTCGTGCGCGCGGGGTGCCACGCCATCGGCCGGCATGCAGTAAATGCAGCGGAAATTGCACTTGTCAGTAACGGCAATGCGCAGGTAGTTGATGTCGCGGCCAAAGCCGTCATGTTGCACGCGCCCGTCCACGCAACCCTCCCCTCACGCGGCGTTTTATTCTTCGGAAAACATAATACCCCACGAGAGAATCATGCCGACACCCGTACGACAGGACAGGTCGCTGCGAGGAAGACCGGCTTTCCAAGCCCATCCTCAGCATACAAACCATCACAACATTCGATGCTTTTCCCGATTTTGGCAAAAAACGTCGAATGTTGTGATGGTTGAGGCGAGGTGAGGAGCACGGAGGGGTCAAAGCATCGTGCTCGAACGGGTTAGTCCAACTCTTTTAAGCCATGCGCCAGCTGCCAGTACTCGCCGTGTTGGGCGAGCAGCTCTTCGTGCGTGCCGCGCTCGATGATGCGGCCGTGTTCGAGAACCATGATGGCATCGGCGTCGCGGACGGTGGACAGGCGGTGCGCAATCATAAACGTGGTGCGCCCGCGCATGATGCGGTCCATACCGCGCTCGATGAGCTTTTCGGTGCGCGTGTCGATGGAGCTCGTGGCCTCGTCCAGGATGAGTACCGGCGGATCGGCCACGGCAACGCGCGCGATGGCGAGCAGCTGGCGCTGGCCCTGCGACAGGTTGGCGCCATCGGCCGTGACCGGCGTATCGTACCCTCTAGGCAGGCGGCGGATAAACGAATCCGCACAGGCGGCCTCGGCGGCGGCGCGCACCTCCTCGTCGGTCGCGTCGAGCTTGCCAAAGCGGATGTTCTGCGCAATGGTGCCGCTAAACAGGTGCGTATCCTGCAGCACAATGCCGAGCGACCCGCGCAGGCTGGCCTTGGCAATGTGCTTGACGTCGATGCCGTCGTACGTGATCTCGCCGTCATCGACCTCGTAGAAGCGGTTGATGAGGTTGGTGATGGTCGTCTTTCCGGCGCCCGTCGAGCCCACAAAGGCGATCTTTTGCCCCGGCTTGGCAAACAGGTTGAGGTCCGTGAGCACACGGGTGCCCGGCACATAGGAAAAGTCCACGGCGTGGAAGCGCACGTCGCCGGCAAGCGGAACCAAGCCGCACGTGAGCTCGGTGCCGTCGGCGGCCACCGCGCGGCCCGACTCATCAACGGCAGCCACGTCATGCAGGTGCCCGTACGCGCCCACGCCCTGGCCCTCGGGAATCTTCCACGCCCACGCGGCGTCGCCCGTCTGCACCAGCTCCACGCAGCCCTCGTCCACCTCGGGCTCAAGATCCATGGCGGCAAACAGGCGCTCAGCGCCGGCCAACGCATTGAGCAAGAAGTTGCCGAGCTGCGTAAACTGGTTGATGGGCATGGCGGCCTGGCGCACAAAGACCAGATAGCTTGCGAGCGCACCCATGTCGGCGAGTCCCTTGATGCAGAGCATGCCGCCCGCCACGGCGACGATGGCGTAGTTGGCATAGCCAATCACCACAGTCATGGGAACCATTGAGTTGGCGTAGGCCTGCGCGGCACCACCGGTGCGGCGCAGTTCTTGGTTGCGCACGTCAAAACCAGCCACGTTGGCCTGCTCGTGATTAAAGACCTTGATGACCTTTTGGCCCGAGACCATCTCCTCGACGTATCCGTCCAAATCGCCCAGCGACGCCTGCTGAGCGGCAAAAAAGCGCTTGGAACGCATGCCCGAGTAGCGCGCGTACAGCACAATGGCCACATCGCACACGAGCGTGATAATCGTGAGCTGCCAGTTGAGGATGATGAGCATGGCCGTGGTGCCGACCATCTGGATGCTCGCCTGAATCACGTTGGCAAAGCTGTTGTTGAGCGCCTCGGAGACAGTGTCGACGTCGTTGGCAAAGAAGCTCATGATGTCGCCCGAGCGCGTGCTGTCAAAATAACTCAGCGGCAGCGTCTGGATGTGCGCGAACAGGTCGCGGCGAATATCGGACACCACGCGTTGGGCCGCGCGCACCATAATCTGCGAGTAGCCCAGAGCCGAGAGCACGCCCGCGGCGTAGATAGCAGCAGTAAAGATAACCTGCCTGGCGAGCAATTCCTCACCGCCCGTTGCCAAACCGTTGACGATGGGGCGCACCATGTAGGTACCGGCAAGGCTTGCGATGGCGGCCACAGAGGCAAGCACACCCACTGCGAGCAGCGAGAACTTGGCATGCCCCATGTAGGAGAGCAGGCGGCGGAGCGTCTGCGTCAGATTGGCGGGACGGGCCTGAGCGGATGTCTTAGGCATGTTGCTCGCCTCCTTCCGTGGCTTGAAGTGATCCGCTGGGGCCAGACGAAGACGGGGCATTTGCGCCGTCTGCGACGCCCACATCCCCCGCAAACTCCATCTGCGAGGCATAGATCTCCTGGTAGATGCTATCGCCCGCCAGCAGCTCCTCATGCGTGCCCACGCCGTGGACACGTCCGTCGTCCAGCACAATAATGCGATCGGCATCCATGACACTCGCAATGCGCTGTGCAATGACAATCACCGTCGTATTGGGAATCTGAGCAATATGCTCACGAATCTTGGCGTCGGTCGCCATATCGACCGCGCTGGTCGAATCGTCAAAGATGAGCACACGCGGATGTTTGAGCAACGTACGCGCGATGCACAGACGCTGTTTTTGTCCGCCCGAGACGCCGGCACCGCCCTGGCCCAGATAGCCGTCGAGTCCGCCGATGCGATCCAGGAACTCGTCCACGCATGCCGCCCGGCAGGCACGCAGCAGCTCCTCGTCGGTGGCATCGGGCGCGCCCCACTGCAGGTTCTCGCGCACGGTACCCGTAAACAGCACGTTCTTTTGCAGCACGATACCCACGGCGTCGCGCAGGGCAACCAGGTCGTAATCGCGCACATCGCGCCCGCCCACGAGTACGGCGCCTTCGGTGGCGTCGTACAGGCGCGCGATCAGCTGCACAAGCGAACTCTTGCCCGAGCCCGTGCCGCCGAGGATGCCCACCGTCGAGCCGCTCTCGATGCGAAGGTCGATATGCTCGAGCACATCCTCGGCTGCATCCGCGCGGTATTTAAAGGAAACGTCGCGAAACTCAATACTGCCGTCCGCCGGTGCCACAGTCGCGAGGTCTCCCACAGGATTGGCGATAAAGGGCTCTTCATCGAGCACCTCTGCGATACGGCCCACACTCGTGAGAGCGCGCGTGAGCAGCAAAAACACGTTGGAAATCATCATGAGCGAGTTCATGATCAGCAGCACGTAGCTCATAAAGCCCGTGAGCGAGCCCACACCCAAGCGACCTTCGATGATCATGCGGCCGCCAATCCACAGGATCGAGAGCGCGGCAACATACATCGAGAGCTGGAACACCGGCAGGTTGAGCACGGCGGTGCCGAAGGTCTTGGTCGCCGTGCCGGCGAGCTCCGTATTGACGGTGTCGAACTTGTCGCACTCGTGCTCGGCGCGCACGTAAGCCTTCACGGCGCGCACTGCGGTAAGGTCCTCTTGCACCACGCCGTTGAGGTGGTCCATCGAGGTCTGGAGTTGGCGGTAGAGCGGGCTCACGCGCACGGTAATGATACCGAGCACGATGGCGAGCATCGGCAGAATGACGGCAAAGACCGCCGCGAGCTCGCGCGAGAGCGCAAAAGCGTAGACGAGGCCCATGACCAGATTTACCGGCCCGCGCACCATGGGGCGGAAGCCGTTACCCACGGCGTTTTGAATCACGGTGATGTCGGTGGTCATGCGGGTGACAAGTGAGCTGGCGTCGTAGTTGTCCAGGTTGCCAAAGGCGAGCGTCTGGATCTTGCGATACTCAGCCTCGCGCAAGTTAGCGCCCAGCCCCGAGGCAACGCGGGCGGACGTGCGTGCATAGCCCAAGCCAAGTACCAGCGAAAATGCGGCGCATACCAACATATACGTGCCCTGCAACAGCATGTAGTTGATGTCGCCCGCGGGCACGCCCACATCGATGATATTTGCCATGATGACCGGAATAAACAGCTCGAGCGCCGTCTCGGCCGTCACAAAGAGCATGCCGAGTATGGCATCGCGGCGGTATGCCCCCAGATAGGAAAACAGAATCTTGAGATTGCGCACGCAGGTTCATCCCCCATCAAACGTTGTTCGCAAACCCATGTATTATGGCGCGCCGTGCGGCGGCGTCAAGTGCTCCGAAATCGATTTCTGCAAGGCTAGTACAGGCGCCATGCTCACAGGGCACACGTCCGTATTCAATTGGAAATGAACGCGAGCGTGACTTTTTTCGCCCTGCCGCCAACGCAAACCTTGACTCTACAATCGTTATAGGGTTTTCACTACACTGGTAGCTAAATGAACCAATCCAGAAAGTACCCCGCCCATGGAACACGACCTCACACGCGGCAATGTCCTCAAGACCATCGCGGTCTTTGCCCTGCCCTATATGCTCTCGTACTTTTTGCAGATGCTCTACGGTATGGCCGACCTGTACATGATGGGGCAGTTTAGCGGCGCTGCCGGCATCACCGCCGTGGGCAATGGCGCGCAGACGCTCTATATCATTACCGTGACGCTCGTGGGCCTGGCCATGGGAACGACGGTCATCGTCGGCCACGCCGTGGGCTCACGCCGCTTCGATCGCGCCGAGATAGCCATCGGCAACACCATCACGCTCTTTATGGGTGTCTCGGTGGTGCTGGCCGCCATCTTGCTCGCGCTTTGCCCGCAGATCGTGGCGCTCATTGGCACGCCGGCCGAGGCAGTCGAAGGAACCGCCGCCTACCTGCGCATCTGCTTTATGGGCATTCCCTTTATCGCCGCGTACAACATCCTCTCGGCCATCTTTCGCGGGCTGGGCGATTCGCGCTCGCCCATGTACGTGATTGGCGTGGCATGCATCATCAACATCGCGCTCGATTTTCTGTTTATTGGGCAAATGGGGCTCGGCCCCGTGGGCGCGGCGCTCGGCACGGTGATCGCGCAGACGGCTAGCGTTGCCCTCGCGCTCGTGTGGCTCAAGAGCCGCCGCACGAACATCCACGTTAAGCGCAGCGACCTGCGTCCCCAGCCCGAGGTGCTCAGCAGCATCCTTAAAATCGGCGTGCCCGTGGCCGTGCAGGACGGCTGCATCCAGGTGGCGTTTATGTTTATCACCGTCATCGCCAACCATCGAGGGCTCGTCGACGCCGCCGCCGTGGGCCTGGTCGAGAAGATGATCAGCTTTTTGTTCATTGTGCCGAGTTCCATGGGCGCCACCGTCAGTGCGCTCACGGCACAAAACGCCGGCGCAGGAAAGGGCGATCGTGCACGTCAGGTGCTCAAGAACGCCATGACGATCTCGGTGGTGTACGGCTGCCTGATCACGGTGCTGATGTGGCTGGTGGCACCAGCGTTTATCGGCTTTTTTGCCAAGGACCCCGCGGTGGTCGCGGCCGGTACCGGCTATATGCGCAGCTATATTTTCGACGCAATCTTTGCCGGCATCCACATTTGCTTTAGCGGCTTTTTCGCTGCGTATGGCAAGAGCTACATCGGCTTTGCGCACAACGTGCTGGCCGTGGTGCTCATTCGCGTGCCGGGTGCGTGGTTGCTGTCGAACGCCTATTCCGATACGTTGTTTCCCATGGGCATCGCTTCGCCGTGCGGGTCAATTCTGTCGGCAGTCATCTGTGTTGTCGCGTTTACCGTGCTCAACCGGCGCGGAGCTTTTGACAAGTTGGTGGCGTAGCGAGGCGACGCGAAATCGCCCTCATCGACGACATCATCAGCGATGATCCGGCAACCTAGATGACGCAGATCACGGTACCGGTTGCCCCAGCAAAGTAAGAGCCGCCCGGAAGGCATCATGCTTCCCGGGCGGTTCTTCTATCTGGTTATCAATGCCTTAAACCTCCGGCACCTGGCCAGTCGCCAGGATCTGCTCGAGCGCATCCTCGTCCAGCACGGGTACACCCAGCTGCTCGGCTTTGGCGAGCTTGGAGCCCGCCTTGGGGCCGGCGATCAGATAGCTCGTCTTCTTCGACACACTGCCCGAAACCTTGGCGCCGAGCACCTTGAGCGCCGCGCCCGCCTCGTCGCGAGTGCGGTTGACGAGCGTGCCGGTGAGCACGAAGGTCAGACCCGCGAGTGGTTGTGCATCGGCGAGCTCGCCCGCCACGCCCGCGTCGGCTGCGGCTTGTGCATGCGCGGCGCCCAAGTCGACCTCGAGCGACAGGCCCGCCTGGCGCAGGCGCTCCAGCACGGCAAGGTTTTCGGGCACGGCCAGGAACTGCTTGACGCTCGCCGCAATCTTGGGACCGATGCCCTCGCACTCGGCGATACCCTCTTCGCTCGCCAAGATAAGCTTGTCAATCGACAGGAATCGCTCGGCAATAACCTCGCCCACACTCTTGCCCACGTGGCGGATGCCCAGGGCAAACAGCACGCGACCGAGCGGCTGGCTCTTGGACTTGTTGAGCTCGACGATGATTTTCTCGGCCGTCTTGAGGCCTACCGGAATGGGGTCGCCCTTCTTGACGCCCTTTTTGCTATTGGAGCTGGCATAGGTGCGGCCCGTGTCCAGGCCTGCGATGTCGTCGACCGTGAGCTGGTAGAAGTCCGCGACATCGTGGATCAGGCCGGCGGCGATCATCTTGTCGACGATCTCGTCGCCCAGGCCGTCGACGTCCATGCAGCCGCGGCTCACCCAGTGGAGCAGGCGCTCCTTGAGCTGCGCGGGGCAGTCAATCGACACGCAGCGGTAGGCCACCTCGCCGTCCTCGTGGACCACGGGGCTGCCGCATACGGGGCAGACCTCGGGCATCTGCCAGTCAACGCTGTCGGCCGGGCGCTTGTCGAGCACGGGACCCACGACCTCGGGGATCACGTCGCCCGCCTTGTGCACGATGATGGTGTCGCCCTCGCGCACGTTTTTGCGGCGGATCTCGTCGATGTTGTGCAGCGTGGCGCGCGCGATGGTGGAGCCGGCGACCGTCACCGGGTCGAACTCGGCGACCGGCGTGAGCACACCAGTGCGGCCCACCTGGATGCGAATTTCGCGCAGGACGGTCTGCTTTTCCTCGGGCGGAAACTTAAAGGCGATAGCCCAGCGCGGCGCGCGGGCGGTAAAGCCCAGGTCGAGCTGCTGCTGGAAGCTGTCGACCTTTACGACCACGCCGTCGATATCGTAGTCCAGGTCGCCGCGGTGCTCGAGCGCCTGGGCACAGAACTCGTGGACCTCGGCCGGCGTGGCGCAACGGGCAACGTTAGGGTTGACGCTGAAGCCGGCGCTACGCAACCAATCGAGGAACTCGCGCTGGCTGTGGACGTGCAACGGGTCGGTATCGGCAATGGCATAGATAAAGGTGGCCAAGTCGCGACGCGCCGTGATCTTGGGGTCCTTTTGACGCAGGGATCCTGCAGCGGCGTTGCGCGGGTTGGCGAAGGGGTCGCGACCCTCGGCATCGGCCTCGTCGTTCAGGCGAACAAAGCTACCCTTGGGCATGTAGACCTCGCCGCGTACTTCGATGGTACGCTCGCGGTCGGCACCCATGTGGGTGAGCGCCGCCTCGGACAGGTGCATGGGCACATCCTTGATGGTACGTACGTTGAGCGACACGTCCTCGCCCGTTGTGCCGTCACCGCGCGTGGCGGCGCGCACAAAGGTGCCGTTTTGGTAGGTAAGCGCCACGCCCAGACCGTCGATCTTAAGCTCGCAGGTATAGGTGACGCTGCCGGCACCGAGCGCATCCTCGGCGCGCTGGAGCCACGCGTCGAGTTCGTCCAGGTCCATGGCATCGTCCATGGAATACATGCGTGCCATGTGCGTTACCGGCGTAAATTGCTCGCTCACGTATCCGCCCACACGCTGGGTATAGCTGTCGGGCGTCACCAAATCGGGGTAGGTCGCCTCGATTTCCTGCAGCTCAACGAGCATTTTGTCAAAGGCGGCATCCGTGATCTCGGGCGCATCGAGCATGTAGTAGCGATAGGCGTGGTAATCGAGTTCGTGGCGCAACTCGGCCGCACGCGCTGCCGCCTGGGCACGGGCATCGGCCGGTGCGGTGGCATCCGCGTTCGCGGGCGTTTCGGTATCGATGTCCACGCCGTCACCAAACAGGCTCGATTGCTCCATAGCGGCACTCCTTCGCTCGATTTCAAACGGATACTAGAGTACCACCGGTCACGATGGGGCCGAATAACCCTTTCGAACCGCACCGAATCGGCAGCCGCCAGACCGGAGTGGATTGCGCAATCAACTCATGCCCTTGTCAGTTCTAAATGACCCGTTTTCCTCCGTCCCCAACGAATCAATAAGAAAAGAGGGGCTGTCCCGCGTTGGCGGAACAGCCCCCTCTGGCCTCGATATGTGCGAAACGGCTCGCTAGTAACCCTGACCGTAGCCCTGACCCTGGCCCTGCTGGCCCAGCAGCTCCTCCAGATACTGGCGCAACTGCTCGTCAGTGATGCCGCCGTTGCCGGTGTCGGTCGCGCTGTCATCCTGCTGCTGGCTCTGCAGCTCCTCGTCAGAGCCCAGCTCAACCGTGACCTTCTTCTCATCCTTGCCGCGCATGAGCGTGATCTCGACCTTCTCGCCCACCTCGTGGCTGCGCAGCGCAATGATCAGGCCATCGGCACTCGTAATCTCGTCGTCGCCCAGCTTGGTGATGACATCACCCTCCTGGATGCCGGCCTTGGCGGCGGGACCGTCCTCGACGACGCTCGCCACATAGGCGCCGCTATCGGTGCTCAGCTTGTTGGTACGGGCGTTGAGCGCGTTGACGCTCGAAAGCGTGGCACCCAGGTACGGATGAACCGGCGTCTTGCCGTCGATGATCTGGTCGGCAATGTTCTTGGCGTAGTTAACGGGAATGGCAAAGCCCACGCCCGAGCTGGAGCCCGAGTAGCTCTCGATGAGCGAGTTGATACCCACGAGCTCGCCGTTATCGTTGACGAGTGCGCCACCGGAGTTACCCGGGTTGATGGCGGCATCGGTCTGGATCATGTTGGCGTAGATGGTGTTGCCGCTGGTAGAGCTCATGGCCGTGGAGCGATAGAGAGCCGAGACGATGCCCGTGGAGACAGACTGTTCGTTGCCAAACGGCGAGCCGATCGCCATGACCCACTCGCCCACGTTGAGCTTGGAGGAATCACCGATCTCAATCGGCGTGAGCTTGGAGGCGTCAGCATCCTTGAGCTTGATGACGGCCAGGTCGCTCGAGGCATCGTTGCCCACGAACTCGGCCTCGTAGGTGGTGCCGTCGTCCATAGTCACCACGTACTGGTCGTAACCATCGACCACGTGATTGTTGGTGAGGATGTGACCCTCGGTATCGAGCACAACACCCGATCCGACGCTGCCCGAGCTGTCCGACTCGTCGGCAGACTGCGAAAGCGAGCCATTCTGGCTGCCGCTCGAAGTGGCGGTGATGGAAACAACGGAGGGCAGGGCCTTGGCAGAGACGGCCTCGGCCAGCGTGGTGTCCTCGGAATCAATCGTAATCTTTTGCGTCGACGAACCCGAAGCGCCCGCCGTCACGGCATTCTTGCCACCGCCAATATTGAGCGTGCCGCTCATAATGAGCGCGATGACCAGCAGGGCGCCGCAGGCACAGCCGGCGAGTGCCGTAATAAAGATCGGCAGCTTTTTGGTCTTAGTCTTGACCACTGTGTGCTTGTTTACAACCTGCTGGCTGCCCAGCGGCTGGCCGGTCTGCGTGTCGTAGGCCTGCACGTAAGGAATGTTGTTACCATCGGCAGGCGTCGACTCTACCTGCACACGCGGCTGCTGTTGGGTCTCGCCGGCGTTGCCCGCATCCTGGGGACGCTGGGAATCGTGCTCGCTCATAGCTGCGATCCTTTCGTCAAATAACCAAAGGCCCGCCAAACACGTGGCGGGCCATCGTTGTTCACGTTGAGTTGTACCCCAATATGCGGGCGTACGTGTACGAGAACGCAATCTTTTAGGAAGGCTTAAGTTCTGCTGCAAACTCGAAAGGAACCCGCACCTGCGCTAAAACCACCACAAAGGTGCCTGTCCCCCTTGCGGTGGAAATCTAGTCCTTAAACAGATAGCCCACGCCTCGGACGGTGGTGATGTGTGCCGCGATCTGCGGGCCCACCTTGGAGCGGATGCGTCGGATGTGCACGTCGACGGTACGCGTACCGCCGCAGTACTCAAAGCCCCACACGCGGTGCAGCAGCACCTCGCGGCTGTAGGCACGGTTGGGATGCGTGGCCAAAAAGCTCAGCAGCGAGTACTCCATCAGCGTCAGGTCGATGGGCTCGTTATCGAGTGTCACCTGGTAGGTAGCCAGGTTAATCTCGAGATTATCGATGTTGAGCACATCGTCGGCGGTAACGGTCTCCTCCTCGCCCATCAGGCGCTGCGCGCGAGCCTTGAGCTCGTTGGGCGTCGCCGTGGGGCACACAAAGTCGGCATGCGCGTGATTCGGCAGGCGCAGGGTACCGAGCGCCTCGTCGTCGACGATCACCAACATGGGGACGCCGCCACGATCGTCAAGCCACTTAGCAATCTGATCGATGCGGTCGCTACGGATGCCATCGGAATCGAGGATCAGCAGGTCAAAGTCGTGCGCCGCAGTCGGCGAATCGGGGGTTGCCAGGCTCACCTCGACACCCAGGGTGGTCGTCAAGCTGCGGGCAAACTCGTGGAAGCGCGTCGTGCGCGCCATGAACAGGGCACTCTTTTCGGACATATCGGCCTCCAAAGAAATGAGCTCAATCGTACTGGAACAAGCCAGCGCGATTAGGAGTTCGCCAGGTAGTGCTTGATCTCCCACTCGGTGATCGTAGACTCAAACTTATGCCACTCGTCGCGCTTCTTTTTGAGGAAGAAGCTGTGGATGTGCTCGCCGAGAGCATCCTTCATAAACTGCGAGTCCTCAAACACGTCGAGCGCCTCTTTGAGCGAGCGCGGCAGCGGCGCGTAGCCGGCCTCGACCATCTGACGGTCGGTAAGCTTGAGCGTCTCGGCCGTGGCCTCGGGCGGGAGCTCCAGCTTGCGCTCGATGCCGTCCAGACCAGCCGCCAGCGTGACGGCGTTGACCAGGTACGGATTGGCCATGGGATCGGGGCTGCGCAGCTCGATGCGCGTGGACAGCTGCTTGCCGGGCTTGTAGACCGGGATGCGGACCATGCTCGCGCGGTTGCGCAGGCCCCACGTGGCGTACTGCGGCACGGAGTCGCCACCCGTGGTGATGCGCTTGTACGAGTTGACCGTGGGGTTGGTGATGGCGCTGATTTCGCGCGCGTGCGCCAGAATACCTGCCATGTAGTGCTTGGCGACGTCGGAGAGATGGTACTTCTCGTCGTCCTCGCCCCAAAAGACGTTGTTGCCGTCATGGTCGAACAGCGACTGGCACAGGAACATAGCACTGCCATCCTCACCCGCCAACGGCTTGGGCATAAAGGAGGCGTGGCAACCGCTCTCGTAGGCCTGCTGCTTAATGATGAGTTTGGCCGTAGTGATGGCGTCGGACATACTCAGGGCCTCGGCGTGGCGCAGGCTCATGCCGTGTTGCGAGCGGCCGGCGGCGTGGAAGGTGTACTCCACGGGCACGGACATCTTCTCGAGCGTGAGGACCGTGTTGCGACGCAGGTCGCGGGCGGCATCGCTCACCGAAAGATCGAAGTAGCCCACGTTGTCAAGCGGCTCGGGGGTATGCTCGTCGGGGAAGTAGTAATACTCCAGCTCGGCGCCCACGTTGAGCAGATAGCCAGCCTTCTCGGCCTTGCGGAACATGCGACGCAGGGCATCGCGCGGGTCGCCGGCAAACGGCTTGCGATCGGGAGTGCACACGTCGCAGAACACGCGGGCGACGCCATTGTGGCTCGGGCGCCACGGCAAAATCTGGAAGGTCGAAGCATCGGGAAACGCCAGCATGTCGGCTTCCTCGGGCGTGGCAAAGCCCTCGATGGCGGAGCCGTCAAAGCCAATACCCTCCTCAAAAGCGACCTCGAGGTCCTCGGGGCTAATGGCAAAGTTCTTGAGGCGGCCGAGAATGTCGACAAACCACAGACGCACAAAGCGGATGTCACGCTGCTCTACGGAGCGGAGTACGTAATCGATGTTCTGCTGGTTCATGTCGCTCCCCTTTCTTTCGGGCGGGTTTCGACTGGTCTATATCGCAGATACTATCGCAGAAAAATGTTTCCGCAGGGTTAAAGCGTATCAAGCGCTCAAAAAACGTGTGCGAACAGGCGGTCACGAACGAATGGTTAGCGCGAGGTCGAAGCGCGGTGTTCGATGTGGCCGGGGACCTCGATGCGCTTGGGGACGAGCTTTGCGGCATCGCCCACCGTAGTGGTAACAACGTCGATGCGCTCGGAGAGGCGCTCGACCACGCGCTCGGCAATGGCGAGGGTGTCTTGCGCTGCCGTGGTCACACCGCCAAAGAGGACGTGGTTCCAGGGATAGTCGTCAAACGTCGCGATCTTGAGCCCCGCCGGCAAGGAGGGCCCCAACTGTGCCAGTGCCTCGGTCAGACGCAGAAAGACCAGGCCGTTGACGGCGATAAGGCCGAGCCTTTTGCCTGCGAAGTCGCGGATGGTCTCGTCCAGGCGGCTGACGCCCGTGGCACCGCCATCGACCAAGGTGATAACCTCGCCGGCAAGGCCGCGGTGCGAAAGCTCGTCGGCAAAGGCCTCGGCGCGTTCGCGACGCACGGGGCCGTCGTCGCTTGCCTCGGTGAGCAGGCACAGGCGCTCGCTGCCCGCAGAGGCCAAGGCGTCTACCAGCCCGACAACCAGTTCACGGTTGTTAGATGTCACCAGATCGACACCGCCGGCGGCAACATCGCGGTCGAGTAGCACGACGGGTAGGCGTCCCGCTGCCGCGACGATTGCCTCGTCGTTGCCGCCACAGGTGTTGACGACCAGGCCGTCCACGCCGGCATCGATCAGTCTGGTGAGCGACTCGGCTTCCTTAGCGGGGTCGTTGCCGCTAATGGCCGTCATAAGCGAGCAGCCGCGCGCGGCGGCACTGGCGGAAAGCCCTTCGAGCATGGTGCTGGAGAACGGGCTAGCAATGTCGGCCAAGATCACGCCGATGAGGTTGGTACGCGAGCTGCGCAGATTGCGCGCGGCGGCACGTGGACGATAGCCGGTGCGCTCTATAACCGCCGCGATGCGAGCACGGGTTTCCTCGGTCATTTGCCCGGGGCGGTTGTTGAGATAGCGCGAGACCGTGGCCGGACTCACGCCCGCCTCGGCGGCAATGTCCTTGATTCTCATCTGCGCCATAGCGCACCCCGTTTCCCATTTGTCGGCAGCCTGAGCCATTTTAGGCATTTTTAAAAATTCTCGGTTGCAAAACGCTGTAGGTGAGCAGCATCGTTTTTGCGTCTCGAGCAGATGCGGTGATGGGCTAGATAGACGAGTCTTTGGACAGCTCAAAGTAGTCGGGATGCAAGGCGATAACCGGGCCCTGCTCCTCGGGCATCAGGTGCAAGTGCGTCTCTGCCAGGTAGCTCGCCGTGTCGGTATCGCCCCTCTTAATGGCCTCGAGAATCCGACGATGTTGTCGACGAATCGGCTCCCAATCCAGATCCTGCGACACCATACGCAACCAGTTGTATCGCTCAAAATGCGTATTGACGCTCTTCATCCAATCCCACAACATATGGCGGCCGGCAATCTCAAAACACGTCTCATGAAACAGGTTATCCAAGTCGAAAAAGCGACGCGTTTCGCGATGGTCGAGCGATTCGGACTCGGCAAGAATCTGCTCAAGCCGCCGCTTTTGCTCGGGCGTGGCGGCAGAGCAGCATTTAATAAGCACGCTTCTCTCGAGTTTCTCGCGCAAGAAGCAGGCGTTCTCGGCGTGCTCCATGCTGATTTTTGAGACATAGGTGCCGCTTTTGGGACGCGTTTCCACCAGCTCCTGCTCGCGCAGGCGCACAAAGGACTCGCGAATGGGCGTGCGCCCGATTCCTGTCTCCTTTTCCAGACCAATCGCCGAAAGGCGCGTGCCGGGTTTGAGCTCGGCATAGATAATCTTGGAGCGCAATGCGTTATATGCCTGATCTTGCAGGCTCTGATAATGCTGGTGTTGTTCCATAAAGCCCTCGGATGAAGCCCACGGTTTGTCGAATTCCACCACGTAATACTATCGCATCGACACGCCCCGGCTCCCAATCAGTCTTTTTGGGACGGGGCTCTTTTAGCTACCCTGGCTCGCAGATCGGCCCCTTGCCACAAAAGTGGCCCATCTACTACGTTAACACGGATAGCCTCGACCATACCGAAAACCGTGAAAACAAAACCGCAGGTAGACAGCTTGTCGATTTTCGAAAAAGCCGGCTATGGTTGACCCCTGCGGCTTAAACGTAGTAGATAGGCCCTTTTCGTGGCGCAGCACTACTGCACCCCAAATTGGCACCCCGAGCCTGTTATAAGTTGCTGTGAAATACGGACGGTTGATAATCAAGGGTTGAAAATCAAGGCGCGCTATACGGCTTGCTATATCTCACTATACTTTGCTGTACGTCGCTATACTTTGCTATAACTTGACAATAATCGGCCCGTTACCATCCGGGATATAACGGACCCCAAGCCAACGCTGGCTTGGGGTCCGTCTTGTACCATGGCTCTTTTGGACTATGAGCGCTCGTATTTCGTGGCCCGCCCGGTTCCCTGCCTTACGATTGCATTCCGTTCAAGCAGAGATTCGAGTGCCGCCAACGTCCGCATGCGGCTCAGCCCCGTCTGTTTTTCAATCTCGCTTCGCGACATAATTCGCCCGCCCGACAAGGCCTTGAGAACCTGGGCCTCTTCCTCGGACCCTTCAAAGGCATCGGTAACGGGCAATGTGACGGCCACCATGCCGCCGCGAACATCAAAAATTGGTTGATTGATCGAATCGCGATAGGCACGTCTAATGCGCGCAATTCCCGTACCAAATTTCTCGATATAATCCAGCTTTAAGAAGGCCTCTGCAACGATGGGGTTTCTGAGCACGGATATCTGCCCATACAGGTATTGTTCCGTCGTCAAACCGGCGGGCAGCGATCCGGGGGAGGTCACAACAACACGATCATCGTACAGGGCAATTTGAACATTCGCTCGAACGTCCCACGTCCGATGCACCAAAGCGTTTGCAACAGCTTCGCGGAATGCCTCAAGAGAAATTCGATCGGTTTGGACGCGCTCCATCCCTTCGATACGCTCAAAACGGTAGTAGCGTGCAAACATAGCCACCGCCCTGTCCACCTGCTCAATTGCGGATAGATTTGTCGCCGTCTCACGGTCCAAGATCACATCCTCGGTATCGCCAAAACGGACGCAGTCGATGCCCGGAAAATCATTCTTATCCGCCAAAATCGCCGCAGCGTTGGTATAGCCATCTTTGCCGAGCAAGCGAAGTGTGCGCATAATATCCGGCGTTAGCTCGGAAATGCCGAGATGTTCAACACACTTATGCTCGAGCGTGTGAAAACTCAAGTCCTGGCGAGCCGACGTGAGCGCGTCGAACGTTACGTTGCTGCCTTCGAGCGTCAGCCTGCCATACTCAAACCGGTCGACCTCCACCGTTGCCGAATCGTTTCGCCTGTAGGCCTTTCCCTTGCTTCGATAGGGTTTGTCCTGGCCCTCATAAACCGTAAGGATTACGGTCCCGTGTTTCTCATCGGGCTCGAGCGTGTAACGGGGAGCGGGATCCAAGCTGTCATTAATCATGTTCTCGATGCGGAGACACTCTGCGACCGGATCTGCAAGGCCGACAGCCACGCCCTCGTCATCAACGCCAAACTCAATCTTGCCCGTCCCGTAGTTTGCATAGGCGCTCACCGTTTTAAGAAACGTCGGCGTAACGCTTTCCTTGTATTCGACTGTAGGGCTCTCTCTAACAACCATATGCACAACCCCCTCGTTTCGTACCATTCATAACCGTATTATAAGACGAAAACCGTTTGCGTACTGATTATCCAAGACGTAAACGGTTTTCGTCTTTATTTGCGTACGGAATTAAGACGCATAATTTCGCTTTCGTATGGCTCAATACCGGACACAGACTGTTTTCGTCTGTCAATACGTCTGCAATCCAAACGAAAAGAGCCCCGAGCTCGTATGAACTCGGGGCTCTTTGTGCCGCACATCTATGAGAGGAGAAATTCGATGCGTACGGGCGCTATTCCATGAAGCCGCAATGGTGCAATGGGGCCAGGTTTACATGCACCACGTTGGTGCAAAGCAGCCTGTCCCCCTAGCGCCAGGGGTTGACTAGAGTTCGCAGGCGACCTTGTAGCCATCGCCGATGGCGTCGCGGATGTTGCCGCACATGTTGGCATCGCCCAGCACGTGGGTGGCAACACCGGCTGCGGCCAGGTCGTCGGCCAGCTTGGTATTGGGACGATAACCCATGGCAAGCACCAGCGTATCGGCACCGGTGATGGTGTGGACCTCGCCGTCCTTCTCGTAGCTGATGGTGTCCTCGGTAATCTCGGTCACCTTGGCCTCGGTCAGCACGTGGACGCCCTTGGAGAGCATGCGCGTGATGAGCACCGCGCGACCGGCGCCGCCCTCGTTAGCGGCGAGCGTCTTGGTCATCTCAATAACGGTGACATCGCGATTTGCCGGCGACAGGTCGTTGACCAACGGGGCCAGGTAATCGGCCGTCTCGCAGCCAACGGTGCCGCCGCCCACGATGACGATCTTCTTGCCCGGGAAAGCCTTGCCGCCCAGCAGGTCGTCGGCCGTCATAACCTGCTTAAAGCCCTGCATGAAGGCCGGAGCGATAGGCTCTGCGCCATAAGCCAGGACGACCTCGTAACCCGCGTAGTCACGCTGAATGTCCTCGGCCGAAAGCTCGGTGCCAAATACGCACTTCACGCCGGCCTCGGCCAGGCGACGGTACTGATACTTGATCACGCGGGTGAGTTCCTGCTTTGCCGGCGGAACGGCTGCGATGCGCATCTCGCCACCCGGCTCGTCCTGCTTATCCACGAGCACCACGTTATGACCGCGCTTGGCGGCAATGTAGGCTGCCTCCATGCCCGCAGGACCAGCACCCACAACGAGCACGTTCTTAGCCTCGGCGGCAGGCTCGTAGCCAGCCTCGTCACGCTCCACGTCCGGGTTGACGGTGCAGGAGATGCGCTTGCCAAACATAATGCCGTTCAGGCAGCGCAGGCAGCCGATGCAGGGACGGATATCATCGGCGTTGCCGGCAGCGGCCTTGTTGCAGAACTCGGCATCGCACAGATTGGCGCGGCCCATCATGCAGATGTCGGCGGCGCCGTCCTCGATCAGCTCCTCGGCAATCCAGGCCTCGTTGATACGGCCGACGGTGGCGACGGGAATGTTGACGTGCTTTTTGATCTCGCGCGAACAGGCGGCATGCGAGGCCTGCTGGGTGCCGGCGGCGGGAATGGCGGAGCCGCGCTTGATGGTAGTGCCGCCCGACACGTGAATCATGTCGACGCCGGCCTTCTCCAGGCGACGCGAGACGTAGATCATGTCGTTGAGAGTCAGGCCGCCATCGGTGTACTCATCGCCCGAGATACGGACGTCGATGATGAAGTCCTTGCCGCAGCGCTCGCGAATCTCGGCAATGACCTCGAGCAAAAAGCGCATGCGGGCGTCGAGCGAGCCACCATACTCGTCGGTACGCTTGTTATAGAGCGGGGTCAAAAAGCCGCCGAGCATGCCGTGGGCGTGCGCCGCATGGACCTCGACGCCGTCGACACCGGCCTTCTGCATACGCACGGCAGCGTCGCCAAACTGATGCGTGAGCTCGTGGATCTCATCGACCGTGATGGGGCGCGGTGCCTCGCGGGCGTAAGACGGACCCACAAAGGACGGAGCGATCAGGCGCGGCGTGCCCGGAATATTAAAGGCCATGTAGGCGGGATGGAAGAGCTGCGGCATGATCTTGCAGCCGTACTCGTGAACGGCTGCGGCAAGCTTTTCCCAGCCGGGGATAAACGTATCGTCGTAGCAGCACATGTCACCCGGCAGATAGGTATAGGTGGGCTCGACCGTCACGACCTCGGTGATGATGAGGCCCACGCCGCCCTTGGCACGGGCACGGTAATGATCGACCAAGTCGTCGGTCACATAGCCATGATCGGCCAGGTTGGTAGATACCGGCGGCATAAAGACGCGGTTCTTGACCTCGGTTGTACCGACCTTGATCGGGCTAAAGAGCATCGGATAGGCGGAGGACTCCATACAGGGTTCCTTTCGTTTGAGCCGCTCGGCGGCAGTTGCTAACGTACATATCGTATCAGCAACTGCCGTATCCGCAGTCAAACATACCCAAACGCCGGTCGGCTAATGAATACCGCGGCCCAAGTCTTCGGCGATTTTGTCCACGCCCTTAAGTGCGGCGCACGTCTTTTTGTTGGAGCAATGCCCCGTGCAAACGCCACCCTGAGCGCAGTCGGCGCAGGTGCCCTTGCGGTAGATGCGCACGCATACCGCGACAAACGCAATACCGATAACAGCCAGTACAACAATATCGATAGGTGCCATAGCAAGCCTCCTCTAGTTAGCCACCACTTACTTTACCCCATTCTCCACCCACCAAAAAGGGACAGGTTTATTTTGGTCGGTTTTATCTGCGGAAACGTCACATCTCCCTCACCAAAAAGCCCGAGTGTCGCTGGGACACCCGGGCTTTTGGAAAGGGGCTAATCCTTATTCAGAACTAGGCGGAAACTGCGGCAGAAGCAGTGTTGGTCTCGTCCTCGTCGGTCCAAGCGTGCTTGGGCATGGGACGGAAGATCTGGAAGAGCATCGCAACCAGCAGCACGATGGCCACAACCGTCCAGATACCAAACTGGCCAAGGACAAGCAGGTTGTAGAACTGGTTGATGAACAGGCCGATGACCCATGCGAAGGCGCACTCGTAGCCGATGGCGATCGCGGTCCACTTGCCGGAGTCCATCTGGTTGCGGATGGTGCCCATGGCGGCAAAGCACGGGGCGCACAGCAGGTTGAAAGCGCCAAAGGCAACGCAGGCGCCCATAGTCGGGAACATGCCGGCAAACGCGGTCCACAGGCTCGGGTCGGTCTCGGCGGCGTCGGCGACGGACAGCAGCGAGCCGGCGGTGGCGACGACGTTCTCCTTAGCGACAAGGCCAGAGACAGTCAGCGCGGTGGCCTGCCAGGTGCTAAAGCCGAGCGGAGCGAAGATCCAGGCAACCAGGTTGCCCAGCATGGCGAGCACGGAGTAGTCCATGAACTCCTCGGGGATGCCGTCCATCGCAGGTAGGAAGCCAAAGGAACCGTTATAGCTACCAAAGTTGGAGAGGAACCAAACCACAACGGTGGACGCGAAGATGACCGTGCCGGCCTTCTTGATAAAGGCCCAGCAGCGCTCCCACACGTGCAGTGCCCAAGAGCGGATCGCCGGGAAGTGGTAGGCGGGAAGCTCCATAACAAATGGCGTCGGGCGACCGGCGAAGAGCTTGGTCTTCTTGAGCATGAGGCCCGAGGCGATGACGGCAAAGACGCCCAGGAAGTAGAAGAGCGGGCTAATCCACGCGGCGGTGGTGGAAGAATCGCCGATGATGGAACCCATGAGCAGGGCAATGATCGGCAGCTTAGCGCCACAGGGAATGAACGTGGTGGTCATGACCGTCATGCGACGGTCCTTCTCGTTCTCGATGGTCTTGGTGGCCATGACGCCGGGGACGCCGCAGCCCGAGGACACGAGCATGGGGATGAAGGACTTACCGGACAGGCCAAACCGGCGGAACACGCGGTCCATGATGAAGGCGACACGGGCCATGTAGCCGCAGTCCTCCAGGAAGGACAGCATCACAAAGAGCAGGAACATCTGCGGAACGAAGCCGAAGATGGCGCCTAAGCCGCCGACGATACCGTCGCAGACCAGCGAATCGACCAGCCCACCGTCCTCGGTGCCGCCTGCCACAAGGGCGTCGTGCACCACGGTGGTAATACCCGGAACATAGGGGCCGTACTGCGCCGGGTCGACCGAGTCGGCATTGTCGCCCGCAGCCTCGACGGCCGCATCGTAGGCGTCGCGGCCCTGACCGAGCACGTACCAACCGTCGGTACCGAAGAGCTGGTCGTTGGTGAAGTCGGTCACCGTGCCGCCCAGGGTGGAAACGGCGATGTAGTACACGCAGAACATGATGACCACAAAGATCGGCAGGCCCAGGATACGGTTGGTAACCACACGGTCGATCTTCTCGGAAGTGCTCATCTTGGCAGGAGCCTTGGTCATGCACTCGTCAATGATGTGGGCAATCACGCCGTAGCGCTCGCCGGTAATGATGGACTCGGCGTCGTCGTCGCAGTCCTGCTCGCACTGGGCGACCAGCTGCTCCACGCGAGCGGCCTTCTCCTTGGTGAGGTTGATGAGCTTGCAGGCGTCCGCATCGCGCTCGAACAGCTTGACGGCGTAGTAGCGGCGTTTGTTGGCGGGAACGCTCGCAGGCAGGTTGTTCTCGATGTGGTCCAGAACGTCCTCGATGGAAGAGTCGAACTTGTGCTCCGGCACCTGGCCCTTGGAAGCAGCGGACTTCTTGACCTGCTCGAACAGCTCCGTGATGCCCTTGTTCTTAAGAGCGGAGATCATCATGACCGGGCAGCCAAGCTTCTTGGAGAGCTTGTCCGTGTCGATCTTATCGCCGTTCTTCTCGACCAGGTCGGCCATGTTGAGGGCGACGACCACGGGCAGGCCGGTCTCGATAACCTGAAGCGCCAGGTACAGGTTGCGCTCGAGGTTGGTGGCGTCGACCACCTGGACGACGACATCGGGCTCGCCGCTCATGAGGTAATCGCGCGAGCACTGCTCCTCGGGGCTGTAGGGGGAAAGCGAGTAGATGCCGGGGAGGTCCGTGATGGTAACGTTCTTGTCGCTTAGGAGCTTGGCTTCCTTTTTCTCAACCGTGACGCCCGGCCAGTTGCCAACGTAGCCGTTGGCGCCGGTGATCAGGTTGAAAAGCGTGGTCTTGCCGCAGTTGGGGTTACCCGCCAGCGCGACATGGATCTGAGAATCCGCCATTCAATCCTTCTTCCTTGCGTGCCCGCGCTGCTTTCTCCGCGCAGGCTGGATAATGTGCTTCAACATTGCAGATTCAAGTTAGAAATACCTAACTTTATCTGCAGAAATATTCGCCATAGGCCCTTACTGGACCTCGACGACGGCAGCCTCCTCCTTGCGGATGGAAAGCTCGTAGCCGCGCACGTTGATCTCGACCGGATCGCCGAGCGGTGCGACCTTTACGACCTTAAACGACGTGCCCTTGATAAGGCCCAGGTCCATAAGGTGGCGGCGAAGCGCACCCTCACCGTGAAGCTTGACGATCGTGGAGCTCTCGCCCACCTTAACGTCACCCAACGTCTTCATTTTCTCGTCCCCCTTTCGGCTTTTATGAAATGCTGCGAACTAACCGACGGTCATGATGTGCATGGCGACCTTGGAATCGATGCCAAAGCGTGCGCCCAGCACGGTGACGATGATGTTGGCGCCACTCGAGCTCACCACGTGGATCTCGCTGCCTTCGACAAAGCCGAGGTCCTTGAGGTGGTGCTTCATGTCCTCATTGCCCTTTACGCGAGACACGCGCACGGTTTCGCCCGCTTTTACCATCGAAAGCGGCATAGCCGGCATCTGCGGTCCGCAAGACATGAGTGAGCTCCTAACGTCAGTTCGTCCTCAACATCGACGCAGCAAAAGTTAACCACGTCTATGTTCGCTTTAGTAAACTAGCACGTGGTTAACTTTTTTGGAAGCCTTTCGCGCACATTCCTGCAAAAAGTTACCGATGGGTTACCTTACGAAAGATATGGGGCGTATCGGTAGACGGTAGCTTCGGGGTCGCGATCGGCTGGACCGCGCATTCTGGAGGGACAGATGTGGCAGTAAACGTCGCGCAGCGCAGCGCTCCGAGCGACCCCAGCAAAGACGGGGCAAGATTCCACGACCAAAAAACGATGCGCTTCCGCCCTCTATAATGAGTTGAGCAATCAACGCAGGAGGCGGCATGGACCAAGACCCGAGCGACCTCGTTCGCGCACCAAAAGACACTGTGAGCACCATCAGGCATTTCAGTCTGATGAACTCCCTTCTGGCTGTTGTCAACCAGAGCCCCCACGACTCGCAGGACAGTGTGCTCGCACGCTATTTTCTGGAGCATTTTGACCGTTTGGCAAAGCTCAACGTCTACGACGTGGCAGAGGAATGCTTTACCTCACGATCGGGCATCAGGCGCTTCTGCCAGTCCATCGGCCTCGACAATTTTTCGGACCTCAAGTCCTATACCTGGGAATGGTCGCGCCACCGACGCCTCTTCTCGCGCTATGCCGACCACGAGAACTACCGCGAGTACCTCATGGACGCGCTCGCCCACATGGACCGCACCATCAACGATGCCGTGCCCGAGGGGACGCTCGACAGCCTTGCGGCCTTCATCCATGATGCCCGCCGCGTGGTGATCCTCACCTCGGATTTCTCGAGCGGGGCCGTGCGGCAGTTTCAGCAGTCGATGCTCTACCTGCACAAGATGGTCGACATCGTGACGGACTCCACGGGAGACATCACCCAGCTCGCAACGCTCGGCGCGCATGATGCGCTCATCGTGATATCGGAACACGGAAACTACGCGCGCGCCGTGCAGTCCGTCTTTGCGGGCTCAAGGATACCGCGCGTGCTCATCACCGTCGATGCCGATGCCGACATCGAGGATACCTTTACCTTTGCCGTGCGCCTCTCGCCCGAGCCCCAAGCGGCGGGGCGCACCGTCTTTGCGCAGTACGGCATCACTTACCTGCTCGATCTTCTCTACAACCGCTACTACACAATCTATGGGGAGCATGCGGCGGAATAGAGCCACAGCGCGATTGGGCGAGCGCGACGTCGGCATCCCGCAGCACGCCCGCTCAAGGTCCAAAAACCGAACCCAACCCCTGGGTCCAATTTCCGAACCCCACGCCCGTGCGCGCGCTCGCTATCATGCAGCCATCAGCAGCGCGCGCTGAACCACATCACCATCCCCGTTTTGAAGGGAAAGCCCATGGCTGCCAAAAAAGATTACGCGGCAATGCGCTCCGCTATCATCGACGCCTGCGGAGGCGCAGAGAACATCTCCAACGTATCCCACTGCATGACGCGCCTGCGTCTGCAGCTCAAGAACACCGCCCGTTTTGACGAGGGCGCCGCAAAGGGCGTCCCCGGCGTGATCGGCCTCGTTGTGCAAAACGGCGAGTACCAGTTTGTAATCGGGCAGGACGTACCGAGCCTTTACGAGGAGTTCCTCAAGGTGGAGGGCATCACCGCGGGCGGTTCGGTCGACGACCCGGACGCCGTGAAGGCCGAAAAGCAAGATCACGGCAGTATCGTCAACGCCATCCTGTCCTTCCTGGGCGGCACGTTCTCGCCCGTCATCCCCGTCATCGTGGCCGGCGGTCTTACCGGTGCCGTACTGACGCTCCTCGTCAACTTCTGCGGGGTGTCGAGCGAATCGGGCACCTACCAGTTCTTCTCCTGCATCAACCAGGCAACGTTCTACTTCCTGCCCATGTTTATCGGCTTCTCGGCCGCCCAGCGTCTCAAGTCCAACGGCTACCTGGGAGCCTTCCTGGGCGCCGTGCTGCTCTTCTACACCATGGGCGTGGGCAACGAGACCGTCTACGACTTCTTTGGGCTTGCCGTTCCCGCAGTGAGCTACAACTCCACGGTCTTCCCGGTAATCCTGGGCGTCTTGCTCATGAGCGCCGTTTACCGCTTCTTCCAGAAGGTCCTGCCCGAGGTCCTGCGCACCATCTTCGTGCCGCTGCTCACCATGCTCGTCACCGTACCGCTGACGCTTCTCGTCCTGGGCCCCATCGGGTACACCGTGGGTACCGCCCTTGCCGACGTGCTCATCACTGTCTACCGTGCCTGCCCCGCAGCAGCCGTTGCCTTTGTGGGCTGCTGCACCCCGTGGCTCGTCTTCTTTGGCATGAACAACGCCCTCTACCCGCTTCAGTTCATCCTTATGGCCGAGGTCGGCTCCGACCCGCTCATCTGCGCCGGAATGACCGCCGCTAACCTCGCCGTTGCCGGTGCATGCTTTGCTGCCGCCGTGGTTGAGAAAAAGCTCGATGAGCGCTCCGTTGCCGTGGGCGCCGGCGTTACCGCCATGTGCTCCATCACCGAACCTGGCGTGTACGGCGTGCTCTTTACCAAGCGCTTCCCGCTTGTGGGCGCCATGATCGGTGGCGGCATCGGAGGCATCATCGCCGGTCTTACCGGTATGACCCAATACGTCATCACCGCATGCAGCTTTATCGCCTTCCCGGCCTATATCGGCGCCGACGGCTCGCTGACCAATCTGGCGCTCGCCCTCACTGTTATGACCGTCTCCGTGGCAACGTCTTTTGCCGCCACCTTCGTGCTCGGCAAGCGCGCCGAGGCCAAGGCAGCGAACGCCGAGGCCTAAAGGCCCTCACCGACGCAACGATCAATCGAACTTGCGCCCGCACCTCAGCGCGTGTGGGCGCTGCATCCCAGCCGCAAAGGAGACACCCATGGCATATACCACCAGCACCTTTCCCCAGGGCTTTCTTTGGGGCGCCGCAACCAGCGCCTACCAGGTAGAGGGCGCGGCCTACGAGGACGGCAAGAAGCCCTCGCAGCAAGATATCATCAACAAGAACATCTACGAGGAGCGCGGCTTTGCCACGGCCGACATCGCAAGCGACCACTATCATCATTTTCGCGAGGATGTGGCCCTCATGGCCGAGATGGGCCTCAAGGCCTACCGTTTTAGCATCGCCTGGTCGCGCGTGATCCCCGATGGCACCGGCGCCGTCAACCCGGCCGGACTCAAGTTCTACCACGATCTCATCGACGAACTCAAGGCGCACAATATCGAGCCCATCGTGACCCTCTACCACTACGACCTGCCCTGGGCCCTTGTGGAACGCTACGGCGGTTGGCTGTCGCGTCAGGTGGTCGACGACTTTGAGGCATACGCACGTTTTGTGATCAACGAGTTCAAGGATCAGGTCAAGTACTGGACCACCATCAACGAGCAGTCGATCATCGTCCAGTACTGGACGCAGAAGTGCTATATCCCCGAGGAGCTGCGTCGCAACAACCAGCTGCGCTACCAGATCAACCACCATATGAACCTCGCCCACGCCGTGGCTTGCAACCTGGTGCACGAGCTCGTGCCGGGCGGCATGGTGGGCAGCGTGATCGGTTACTCACCCATCTATCCGCTCACGAGCCGCGCCGAGGACGCCATGGCCGCGCAGAACGCGCACGACCTGCGCAACGCCTACTACCTCGACATCTACTTCAAGGGCAAGTACACCGACTCTGCCATGGCCTACCTGGAGCGCCATGGCTTGGCACCCAAGATCGAGCCGGGCGATATGGAGCTCATCGCAAGCGGTACCTCGGACATGCTGGGCATCAACTACTATGCGAGCGAGTGCGCCAAATGGTGTCCCGACGACGGATCGCACGAGATGCGCTGGAACGGCGTGAACCTTACCGGCAAAAAGGGGGATATCAGCGGTTTTGAGACGCATCCCGGCTTTTATGAGATGTGTAAGAACCCCAACCTCGATACGAACGACTGGGATTGGGCGATTGACCCCGTGGGCCTTGAGTACCTGCTACGCGACATCTACATGCGCTACAACAAGCCGCTCATGGTGTGCGAGAACGGCCTGGGAGCCTTTGACTCACTCACCGAGGACGGCCGCGTGCACGACCCCTACCGCATCGACTACTTGGAGAAGCACATCGCAGCCATGAAGCGCGCGATGGACTTTGGCGTGGAGATGCTTGCGTACTGCCCGTGGTCAGCACTCGACCTGCTCTCTACGAGCAACGGCGTCAAGAAGCGCTACGGATTCATCTACGTGGACCGCACCGACGACGACCCCAAGGAGTGCAAGCGCTATCGCAAGGACTCCTTTGAGTGGTACCGCGGCGTGATCGAGCGCAACGGCGCGGGGCTTGTGCTCTAGCCCTCGGTCGTTCGCCCCCTGCAGCAACTCGCCCAGAATCACGCGCGACAAACCAAGAAGATGACAACGTGCCGCACCTCGGCGGAGCCAATGCTCAAGCCAAGGTGCGGCACGCTTGCTTGCGGTTCTTAAAGATTCCCGAATGGACAAAGGGACTGCCCCTTTGCCACATTATTGCGGTTAAAGCGAGAGGTTTCTGATCGACGTAACGCAGGAGGCCTCGTCTGCGCCCGAAACGCGGAAGATGATGTCCTCGCCGCACTCGCCGTAGAGAGCCATGAGGCCCATAACGTCGCGACCGTCGGTATGGCGATCGCCGATGCTGACCGATACGTTGCTACGATGCTTGGCAATAATGTCATAGAGCAGCGCAACCGGGCGGGCATGCAGTCCCAACGGATCTTTAATCGTCTTTGTAAACTCGACCATGTCCCCTCCCACGGCATCGCACATTCGGCCGGCAAACCCAGCCACGTGGTAGTTATTGTAGCGTTAGATGCTTGTCGAGAGCTCCTCTGAACACCTCGTGGGCAAAAAGTGGCAAATATGAGTACTGTCACCAATTTAGTAGCAGCAAAATCGAGAACAAAGCGCCTACTTTGAGCGATTCAAAGAGGTTGAAAGCCGTCAAACGCCCTTTAAAGGGGGTTAGATAAATTGATTTTGAGCCCATTTTCGCTCAGAACAGGCCGAAAAATATGACACATCTTTTGCAACAGTACTCATATTTGACATTTTTTGAACACGGGGCCCGGACAACATGCCCCCCAACGCAAAAAGGAGGGGCCTTGTAAGGCCCCTCCTTAGGAAAAGGAATCGATTTATTCCACAGCCGTAGATTAATCCTAGCCGCTACTCCATCATGTCGAGGACGGAGGGGCGCAGCTCGCTCTCGGCGGCCTCGGGATCGGTCTCGCGCAGGCGGTTGATATAGCGGTTGTACCAGATCACGGCAAGACCCAGGAAGACAACCACGCCGCCGACGTTGTAGACCAGCGTCAGCCACAGCGGCTGATCGAGCGGAATGGTGCCGCAGATAAGCACGAAGCAGAAGACCACAAGCAGGAATGCAGCAATGGCCAGGCCAAAGGTACGCGAACCCATGCGGAAGCCACGGGGAGCAGCGTCGAAGTTCTTGCGCAGCATAAAGTAGGCAAGCAGAATCAGCAGCGGCGGGAGCAGAGCGGTGGCAGCCGTCATGTTGGTGACGATCATGAGCAGGTCGTCGAGGTTGCCGGAGCCCAGAGCCGGGATGATCAGGATGGGGACGACGATGGCGAACTGCAGCCAGGCAGCGCGGGCAGGAATGCCGTGCTCGTTGAGCTCGACGATCTTGCTACCAAAGACGCCCTTGGGGATCTCGGTGAAGAAGACTTTGATGGGAGCGGAGGTCCACATCATGAGAGAGCCCAGCGTGGCAGCGAGAAGGATCAGGCCAATGACGCGCGTGGACACTTCCATGGGAATGCCAAAGTGGGCAAAGACAGCGCCGAACACGTCGAAGATGCCGGTGGAGATGGCAACGCCGCCCTCGGGGATGAACAGGTTAACCAGCAGCGAAGCGCCTGCATACAGAAGGCCGATGGTCAGGCCGGCGATAACGACGGTGCGCACGAAGGCCTTGACGCCGCCCTTAAGGTCGTTAAGGAACACGCCGACAGACTCAGCGCCGCCAACGCCCTGGATGATCCAGGCAAGCGTACCGAAGAAGCCCCACATAGTTGCGAAGTTGCTCATGTCGGGAGCCATGTTAGCGGGGGTAGGAGCCGTAGCGAACTCGACGCCGCCAAAGGCAGCAGCCAGGGACAGCAGGATAAACACAGCGGTCAGGCCGAGAGCCGCGGTCGAGCCGAAGGAGGAAATGGAGCCGATCCACTTAGCGCCCTTGGTCGAAACCCACGTGGCGATAGCAAAGACGACGATCTCGATAATGGTGATCCACAGCTGCGAGAGCTCGGCATTGGCACCAAAGAACACGTAGCTCGCGTAGATGATGACGTTGGGCAGGACGGACGCAAAGTAGAACAGGTTGACGAACCAGTAGCTAAACGCCGTCAGGAATGCCCAGCGGCCGCCCATCGAGGTCTTGACCCAGGCGTACACGCCCGACTCGGAGTCCTTGTTAAGGCCGACGAACTCGGCGGTAACCAGGGTATAGGGGACAAAGTACAAAAGCGTGGCGAAGAAGAACGACGGCGCAGCTGCCAAGCCGATGGCCGCGTTGTTGTTGATGATGTTCTTGATACCGAACACGGCGGCGACCGTCATGCCCAGCAGAGCGAACGAACCAATCGTTCCTCGTTTTTCAGAGCTCATAGGCCCTCCCAATCATCTATTAAATGTCATCTAAACCCGTCCGAGCTGCAAGTGCAAACACGGACGGCGCACCTGCTAAGGGGAATGGGGAAAAGGGAGTCAACAAAGCCATCCCCCTTAACGGCGCGAAGCAAACGTCCAGGCGGACGAATACTACTTGTTGGGGAAGGAATAACCTTCGACCGTCACGTGCAGTACCACGACGCGGGGATCCGCGGCATCGGCCACGACACGGTAGGCCTCGTCAATTTCGACGACGGCAACGCCGCCGGCGGGAATCGTCACGGTCTCCCCCGCCCCCTCAAAGCGCTCGCGATCATCGATATCGCTGTAAGCGCGGGTGCAGGTAAGATCCGCCTTGGAAGCCACCTCGACGGTCAGGTCGCCGTCGAGTGGAGCGAGCACGGCATGGTAGCGACGGTGACCGACCAGGTCGGCGGTTGCGGCCTCGTGGGCATAGACCCACCAGTACACCAACGAGTCGCCGATGGAGTAAGCCACGTCGTGCTGCAGGTCGGCAACACCATCGAGCGCCTGACCGGTGCGCATCCACTTCTTGACGGACTTCATCTGAGCGTCGAAATCGGCGCGCGAGTTAAAGACATGCATGACTTATGCCTCCTTAATGGGCGCCAGCGCCTGAGCCAGATCGGCAGACGTCAGCGGTCGCAGGGACACCTCAAAGCTGAAGCTCTCAAAACGGGTGCGATAGGAATCGAGCACCTCGGAACCCCAAGAGTTCGAGCCAAGGCCGAGCAACTGGTCGTTGATGTTGACCGTGACCGTATCGCCCTTGACAAGGTCGTAGACGTGCTTGGCGTTATCGATGGCCTCGCAGCTATAGGGCCATGCCGAGAACGAGAACGGGTTGGAGGCGGCGTCAGCCGGACGAGTCACCAGCACGCCGTCACCGTGGCTAGAGCGCAGGGCGACCCAACGAGTGCCCTCGCGGTTGGCGCAATCCTGAGGCATCACGTAGGGCGTGAACATGTCGTCGACCGTAGTGCGGTAATGACCGACCGGGTTGGCGCGCAGCGAGTCCGGATAGTTCTCGCCCGGGCCGTGGCCATACCACTCGACGGCACGATCGCAACCGGGGACCTCGAAGGAGATGCCGATGCGCGGGATGATATCCGAGTAATCGCCGTAGGGCTCGCCGGAAACCTTGAGGTCGACGCGACCGCTCGGAAGCACGGTGTAGACGAGCTCGACGCGCATGCCGAACGCGCGGACGGGAGGAGCGATACGCTGGCTCACGGTAACGATGACCGCATTGCCGTCCTGCTTCCAAGAAACCTTGCGGGTAGACGTCTGCATCACATCGATGAAGTTGTCCTTCCACAGTGAGTCATACTCCTGGGCGTGGTTATCGACGAGCGGATGCCAAAAACCAACCTGGGGACCAGAGGCCATGACGTCGCGGCCGGATGCCTTCCACTCGCTCACGGTACCGTTGACTTTGCTGAAGGTCAGCTCGCCGTTGAGGGAGTGAATGCAGATCTCTTGCTCGGTCTCCTCGACCGTAAGCTCAGGACGAGCGGGGGCGGCGATGGCCGGCGCCGGATGGTTTGCGATGGCAAACTGGCTAGCGCCCAGCTGGAACATCGGCTCGCACCAGACGTGAGCGGCCATGGTGTAGGCGCGCACGGTCAGCAGGGTCTCGCCCACTGCGGCCTCGCGAATCACCAGTGGCAGCTGGACGGACTCGCCGGGGGCAACCGCGCCGGGCATGAGCGTCTTGCGGCAGACCACGTCGCCGTCCACCAGGGTCTCGGCCGACAGGCAGACATCCTCGAGGGTGGTGAACCAACGCTTGTTGGTGACGGTCAGCTCGCCTGCCTCGGCGTCATAAGCCATACGGACCGGGCAGATGACCTGGCCGTACTCGGTAAGGCCCGGGCTCGGCTGCTGCCAGGGGAACACCATACCGTCGATGCAGAAGTTGCTGTTGTTGGGGTAATCGCCGTTGTCGCCACCATACATATCGTAGGCAACGCCGTCCTCGGTCACAGCAGCCAAACCGTGGTCGCACCACTCCCAAATGAACTGGCCCTGGATGCAATCCCAACGGTCGAAGACCTCCTGGTACTCGGACAGGCCTCCGGGACCGTTGCCCATGGAGTGACCGTACTCGCAGTTGATGCGCGGCTTGGGGAACGGATGCTCACCAAAGTCGTTCATCTGCGAAACGCGGGAGTACATCGTGGAAATGACGTCAACGGTATCGGCGTTGCGGTCCTCCTCGTAATGGACCGGACGATCATCGAGCTCGTGAGCCTTGGCGTACATCGCGCGGATGTTGCAGCCATAGCCACTCTCGTTGCCCATCGACCACATAATGATGCAGGCATGGTTGCGTTCCTGCATCACCAGGCGCTCAATGCGGTCGACGTAGGCCGGCTCCCATGCCGGATCGTCGGTGACCAGGGCGATGTTGCCGATATTCTCGAAGCCGTGGCTCTCCATATCGGTCTCGGCGACCAGCATGATGCCATACTCATCACACAGCTCGTAGAAGCGCGGGTCATTGGCATAGTGAGAGGTGCGCACCGCGTTGATGTTGTGCCGCTTCATGAGCTCCAGGTCGCGGCGCATGCGATCGAGGCCCACGGCGCGGCCCTTGTGATCGTCGTGATCGTGGCGGTTGACGCCATGCATCTTAAAGTAAGTGCCGTTGAGGTAGATATGATTGCCCTCGACCGTCACCTCGGCAAGTCCCTGGTGATGCGGAACGTACTCGCTGACCTCGTCGCCGTCGTAGACCTCAAACGTAAGGTCATAGAGGAAGGGGTCCTCGGGGTTCCAGAAGTGGGCATCGGCAACGCTGCACTCGGCATGGCCGTCGACGCACTCGCCCGTAGCGACCACGTTCTCGCCATCGCTGAGCGTAAACACGACGCGGGAAGCGCCCTCGGCCACCGTATCGAGCGTGATCAGAGCGGCATCGCCCTCGCGGTGCGTGCGGAACCTAAAGTCGACCAGGTGCGCGGCGGGACGCTGCATAAGGTACACATCGCGGAAGATGCCCGAGGCCCACCACATGTCCTGATCCTCGATATAGCTGCCATCGCTGTACTGCAGGACCTTGACCGCAAACAGGTTGTCGCCCTCGACGAGCGCGTCGGTCACGTCGAACTCGGCAGACAGGCGCGAGCCCTTGGTCATGCCGATAAACTGACCGTTGACGTACAGCTCACCATAGCTCTCGATGCCGTCAAAGCGAATGATCTCGCGAGCGCCGGCAGGCACGGCGGGAAGGTTGACGATGCGCTGGTAGACGCCCGTGGGGTCGTCGGAGGGAACGAACGGCTGATCCACCGGGAACGGGAAACCCTCGTCGGTGTAGGCAAGGTTGCCATAGCCATCCACCTGCCACAGGTGCGGAACCTCCACGTGATCCCACTCGGGCTCGTACGTAGAGAGCTCCTCGTTGGAAACGGCAGCAGGCCCCTCAAAGAGGCGGAACTGCCACGAGCCGGACAGCTGGACAAACCCGCGCGACAGCTCGCGGCTGTACGTAGCGGCGAGATCGGCGGTCTCGTAACCCATAAAGTACGCATGGGGTGCCAGGCGGTTCCTGTGGGTGAGCGCTTGGTTTTCCCAATCGTTAATGGCGTCCATGGTGATGCTCCTTCGTCATCGTAGTGATTCTTGTGCAACCGGTTGTCCTTATCTTACGTGCGATGCAAAAAGCTGTGCAACCGGTTGTCCGCTGAACGGTCGATTTGGCTGGATTAACGGTGCAACCGGTTGTACAACCGCGTCACTTATGTCACCCTGAGTATCGAAACTCAGCGCAAAACATCGTTCTTAAGCTCGTAGGCAACCGCCACGCCCGCTGATATCTCACCCATACGAGACGTATTCGATTGCGGCTTGGTTGCAAAACGACACCGGCCACCGGATATCATGAACGCTGTTCAGGTGCACTATAGTAAGCTGTATCCGCACCAGCCCGTATCAGTGACAACATCGACCGCATTTTCCAGGAGACGCCATGACCCAACCAGTTCGCACCGCACCTACGCTTGCCGAGGTTGCCGCAGCTGCCGGCGTGTCGCGCTCCACGGCATCGCGCGCCCTCAACGATTCGCCCCGCATTAGCGAGGAAACCAAAAAGCGCGTCCATGCGGCGGCCAAGAAAGTCAATTTTGTCCCCAACGCTCGTGGCCGAGCGCTCGCTGTCGGGCGCACGGAAATCATCGCCGTGCTCGTGACCGAGCCCCTGAGTGAACTCTTCAGCGACCCCACCTATAGCGAGTTTTTGAGCGGCATTACCGAGGAACTGTCGGAGTCGTCCTATCTGCCCGTTATCTTGCAGGCGTCTTCTACGCATGAGCGCAACCGCGCACGCGAGCACTTTGAGCGCCGCTCGTTCGACGCCGTGATCGACGTCTCCCCCTACAAGGGCAGCGAGCTGCTCGAGGTGCTGCGCGAGCTGGGCGTACCCACCGTGTTGTGCGGCCAGCTCGAGGGCCACCCCTATCGCGACGTGTTCTCGACAGTCTACTCTGACGACGAAGAGGGCGGACGCTTTGCAGCGCTCGCTATGAAAGAGCGCGGGCGCAAAGATATCGTCGCCGTGTTGGGACCGCAAGACAACCCCGCTGTTGTCGACCGCCTGCGCGGCTACCGCACCGTCCTGGGCGAAGACCTCCCAGGCGCAAACGTTATCTATACCGGCTGGAACAGCGGAGACGGCTATCAGGCCATGCACCAGATCCTCGCGCGCGAGATTGCTTTCGATGGCGTGCTCTGCGGATCGGACCGTATCGCGGCTGGCGTCATCACCGCACTCAACGAGGCAGGCCTATCTGTTCCGGCGGACGTTTCCGTCGTCGGCTTCGACGATCACGAGATTGCGGCGCGCTGCGTCCCCGCGCTCACGACCGTCCGCCAGCCCCTGCGCGAAGAAGGCCACATGGCCGCCAACATTGCGCTCGACATGATCAAGGGCGCCGAGCCCACCACCTCCGTGATGCACATGCAGCTAATCCAGAGAGACTCGCTATAAGAAACTAGGACAGGCTTTCCGCCAGACAGTTGTTGCGGAAAGCCTGCCCCGTTTTGAGTGCTCATTCTGGGGCACAGTTTCCGTTAGACCGCTCAACCGGAAACTGTGCCCCATTATTTTGCCGAATTCTGGGTCGCGCTTTCCCAGAGGATTCCCTTTGGGAAAGCGCGACCCGTTCTGGACACAGATTCCGGGTCGCAGTTTCCGCGACGTCCGGTCACCCCATGCCCTCACAATCTCGGCGTATAAAAAACGAGGGAAGGCACGCGTCCTTCCCTCGTTGCAAGCAATTTGTGGCCGCTCGCCTACATCAAGCGCAGGCTGACGTCCTTGAGCTGGGCGCCGCTAACGGCACTCGGGGCGCCCGACATGAGGTCGGAGCCGCTGGCCGTCTTGGGGAACGCCATGACGTCGCGGATGGAGTCGGAGCCGGTGAGCAGCATGCACACGCGGTCCAGGCCCAGGGCGAAGCCGCCCATCGGGGGCGCACCAAACTTGAGAGCCTCCATGAGGAAGCCGAACTGTGACTCGGCGCGCTCCTCGGTAAAGCCCAGGAGCTTGAGCATGGACATCTGCATCTCGGCGTTGTGGATACGCATACCGCCGCCGCCGGCCTCAAAGCCGTCCATGACAAAGTCGTAGGTGCAGGAACCGGCTGCCAGCGGGTCGGCCTCGATCTTGGCGATGTCGGTCTCGGTCGGCAGGGTAAAGGGCTGGTGCTCGGCAGCATAGGCCTTGCGATCCTCGTCCCAGTGGAACAGCGGGAAGTTGACGACCCACAGGAAGTCGTGGCCCTCGCGCTTGATCTCGAGCGCGTTAGCCATGTGGGAACGCATGCCGCCCAGAATCTCGTCAGAGAGCAGGCGCGGACCGGCGGCGAACATCACAAGGTCGCCGGGCTCGACGTTCATGCGCTCGCGCAGAGCAGCCATCTCCTCGTCCGAGAAGAACTTGACGATGGGGCTGTTGATGGAGCCGTCCTCGCGGAAAGCGATCCAGGCCAGGCCCTTGGCGCCAAACGTGGAGGCCACGCCGGCGAGCTTATCGATCTTGGCGCGTGCCCAGGCACCGGCGCCCTTGGCGTTGATGGCCTTGACGACAGAGCCCTCCTCGTTTGCAGCAGTCGCAAAGACCTTGAACTTGGAGTTGGCAAAGATGTCGGTCAGGTCGACCAGGTGCATGCCGTAGCGGGTATCGGGCTTGTCGGAGCCATAGGTGTCCATGGCTTCCCAATAGTCCATGCGGCGCAGCGGCGTGGGCATCTCGACACCCATGCGGCCGAAGGCGTCGGCCAGGACCTCCTCGAGCGCGCTCATGACGTCGTTCTGGTCCACGAAGGACATCTCGATATCGACCTGGGTGAACTCGGGCTGACGGTCGGCACGCAGGTCCTCGTCGCGGAAGCACTTGGCAACCTGGTAGTAGCGCTCAACGCCACCGACCATAAGCAGCTGCTTCAGGAGCTGCGGGGACTGCGGCAGGGCGTAGAAGTTACCCGGCTGGATGCGGCTGGGAACGATGAAGTCACGGGCGCCCTCGGGAGTGGACTTAAACAGGGAGGGCGTCTCGACCTCCATGAACTCACGGTTGTGCAGCGCCTCGCGAATGGCAAAGGTGAAGTCGGAGCGCAGCTTAAGGTTTGCCATCATCTCGGGACGACGAAGGTCCAGATAGCGATAGCGCAGACGGGTGTCCTCGCTGGTCTCGATGCCGTCCTCGATCTGGAACGGCGGGGTGACCGACGTGTTGAGTACCTCGGCATGGTCGGTCAGGACCTCGATCTCGCCGGTCGCGAGCTTGGTGTTGGCGGTCTCCTCGCCACGGGCGCGCACGACGCCGTGGATCTTGATGGGCCACTCGGGACGCATGGTCTCGGCGATCTTAAAGGCGTCGCCGTCAGAGTGCTCGGGGTCGAAGGTGAGCTGCGTGATGCCCTCGCGGTCGCGAAGGTCGCAGAAGATAAGGCCGCCGTGATCGCGGCGACGGCTCACCCAACCGGTGAGGGTGACCTCTTCGCCCACGTTCTCGCGGCGAAGCTCGCCGCAGGTACGGGTGTGCATGGAATGCTCGTCGATGGGACGGGTCTGGCTCATACCAGTGATCCTCCTTTATGGATCTGTGCCGCCCCGTGTCGTTCCGGGCGGCGTCGTACAGATTTGCCCAGCCTGCGTAAACCGCGCAGCCAGACATGGCGTTCTATCTTATCGCACCTGTGTCGATGTGCCACGAAAAAGTGGCTCCTGCCCAAAGACTTGACGGAGACGAAACAATTGACGCGCCGCGGCACCCGCCCGCGCTCGTCACGTGCGACAATATGCCCCAATAAAACAGCACTCGGAAAGGCCCGCCATGACTGCACGCCTCATCGTTATGGATATCGACTCCACGCTCATCAACCAGGAAGTCATCGACCTGTTGGGCGAAGAGGCCGGCGTGGGCGAGCAGGTGGCACAGATCACCGAACGCGCCATGCGCGGCGAGCTCGACTTTAAGCAGGCGCTCGAGGAGCGCGTGGGGCTGCTTGCCGGCTTGGACGAGAGCGTGTTCGAGCGTACCTTTGAGCGCGTGACGTTTACCCCTGGCGCGCTAGAGCTTGTACGCTCGGCGCACAGCAAGGGCTGGAAGGTCGGCGTGGTGAGCGGCGGCTTCCACGAGGTCGCTGACAAGATCGTGGCTGCCGCGGGTATCGACTTTTGCCTGGCCAATCGTCTGGAGGTCGTGGACGGCAAGCTCACCGGTAAGTTGGCTGCCGACATTGTGACCAAGGAGTCCAAGCTCGTTCAGCTGCTGGACTGGGCAGTCGAGTGCGGTGTCGACATGGCCCATACCGTCGCGATCGGCGACGGCGCCAACGACATCCCCATGATCCAGGCCGCGGGCACGGGCATCGCGTTTTGCGCCAAGCCCAAGACGCGCGAGGCAGCCCCGTTTGCCATCGACGAGCGCAACCTGATGCTCGCTATGGACATCATCCTGCGCGACTAGCCGATCCGTCTAACAATTGAATCAGTCTGTCCTATAGTTTCCGAACAATTTTGTCTTAGTGTTCGGAAACATACCCTTTGAGTGCTAGACTTTGCGCCGTCGAAGGGAACATATATGGATAAGCGAGATCTTGAGCAATTGCTGAGCGATGTTGCCGGCGGAGCAGTCACCCCTGCCAACGCCCTCACGCGCATCCAGACGGCTCCGACCGCCGATCTGGGCTTTGCACAGCTCGATCTTTCGCGCGGGGTGCGCCAGGGAGCCGGCGAGGTTGTCTACGGTGCCGGTAAAACCGCCGAGCAAATTGCTGCCATTATCAAAGCATTACTCGATGCCGGCCAGGAGCGCATCCTGGTCACGCGCCTGGACGACGAAAAGGCAGCCCGCACCGCTGAGCTTCTCGACAACGACATCGACCTGGGATATGTCCCGGACGCCCAGCTCGCCCTGGTGGGTGGCAAGCCCTCCCCCACCGGCAACGGACGCATCGTTGTCGCCTGCGCCGGCACGAGCGACCTGCCCGTCGCCGAAGAGGCGGCACTGACGGCCGAGTTCTACGGCAACGAGGTCGATCGCCTCTACGACGTGGGTGTCGCCGGCCTGCACCGCCTGCTCGCTCATGCCGAGGAACTTGCCCAGGCGCAGGTGGTCATCGCCATCGCCGGCATGGAGGGCGCCCTGGCGAGCGTCATCGGAGGCCTTGTGAGCTGTCCGGTCATCGCCGTCCCCACCAGCGTGGGCTATGGCGCGAACTTTGGCGGCGTGGCCGCACTGCTCGCCATGCTCAACTCCTGCGCCAGCGGCGTTTCAGTCGTCAACATCGACAACGGCTTTGGTGCCGCCTACCAGGCAAGTCTTATCAATCATCTAAGCGCCGGCACATCCTGCGCCCGCTAAGGAGCATTTCATGTCCAACCATCAGCACACGCTTATCATCGACGGCACCTCGGGCATCAGCGGCGATATGACCGTCGCGGCCCTGCTCGACCTGGGCGCCAGCGAGGAGCATCTGCGCGAGCAGCTCGCCACGCTGCCGGCCGACGGCTTTGAGATTGCCGTTACACGCGCAAACAAGCATGGCATCGACGCCTGCGACTTTGACGTTCAGCTGGCAGTGGAGCTCGAGAACCACGACCACGACATGGCCTGGCTCTACGGCAACGAAGCACCTGCCGAGCACACGCACGAGCATGAGCACCACCATCATAATCATGGCGAGCACGAACACGAGCACTGCCACGAGCATGACCATGAGGCCCACGGTCATGGCCACGAGGGTCACCATCACGCCCACCACCATCACCACCGTTCTTTGGCGGACGTCACCGCCATCATCGATGGCTCGCAGCTAAGCGATGGCGCCAAGCGTCGCGCGCTCGCCATCTTTACCGCGCTCGCCGCCGCCGAGGCCAGGGCCCACGGCAAAACGCCCGAGACCGTCATGTTCCACGAGGTGGGCGCCGTCGACTCCATCGTCGACGTCTGCTCTGTCGCCATCTGCCTCGATGACCTGGGTATTGAGGACATCGTGGTCGAGTCGCTCTCTGAGGGTCACGGTACCATCCGCTGTGCCCACGGTCTCATGCCCATTCCCGTCCCCGCCGTCGTCAACCTGTGCCAGGCAGGCAATATCGCTCTCACGCCGGCACCGGTCGCCGGCGAGCTCGTGACGCCCACGGGTGCCGCCATCGTCGCCGCGCTACGCACGTCCGAGCACCTTCCGGTCCGTTACCGCATCGAGGCCGTCGGCTACGGCGCCGGCAAGCGCCCCTACGAGGGCTGCTCCGGCACGCTCCGCTGCCTGCTCGTTCACATGGATGCATAGCCATGGATGCCCGCAAGGCAAAAAGCCGCGCCGCTATTGTCACGGCGTTTTCCGAGCTCCTTCGCGAGGAGGACTACGGCAAGATCACCGTCGGCGACATCATCGCTCGCGCTCATGTAGGCCGCGCGACATTCTACGGCCTCTTCAAGAGCAAAGATGACCTACTGTCCGAACTCGTGAGCGACATCTGCACCCACGCCCTCGACGACGATGGCACACCGCTCGACGATCCGCTCGTACAAGTCGAGCATATCCTCAACAACCTCTGGGAGCGCCGCCAGGGCGTTCGAGCCCTCGTAGCCGGCGCCGGCTCACGCGTCTTCGCCGACTGCTTACGCAAGACCATCATGTCACGAGCAACCGAAACCGTCCCCACCGACCCAAACGGCTCCGCCGCCACCATGGACCGCAGCTTCCTCCTCCACCACATAGCCTCAAGCTTCGTAGGAATGGTCCAATGGTGGGCCTGGCACAACTTCCAAGCCCCAAAAGAGGACGTAGCCAAAGACTACCTATCAGCCATAAAACCCCTCTTCAACTAAGTAAGAAGCTCATCCCAAAGCATCGCCCCAACCCAGGGCGCCACGCATCCCAAAGTGTCACTCGCACCTCAAAGCGCCTAATAACAAAGTGCCCACCACATCCAAATTCAGATATATATGTTGGTTGCTTGTTCGAACGCAACTGGATTCCCGCAGGGTCCGGCATAGGTTAACTTTCCGCCGCACTCCGCAGGACGCAAGAAGCTCCCGCCGCACGAAGTGCGCAGCGGGAGCTTCTTGCATGTCCGAGGACGCGGCGGAAAGTTAACCTATGCCGGACCCGGGCGTTATATCAATTGTCTTGGACTAGAACATGCCCAAGAAACCATGCACAAACAACGCAGCCACGATAGCACCGACAAACGGCGCGATGCCAGGAACAAGCAGGCCGTACTTCCAGTTGTTGTCAGCCTTGTTCTTGATCGGCAGCACCTGATAGGCCATGCGAGGACCAAGGTCACGAGCCTGGTTCATGGCGAAGCCGGTGATGCCGCCCATGCCCATACCAACGGCCCAAACAATCAGGCCGACACAGATGGCGAGCATCAGAACGTTCTCGCCGGCGCGGCTAGCGGCAGCAAGGATGGCGCTGATGAACACAAAGGTGCAGATAGCCTCGCAGAAGAAGTTACGAGCATAGTTCGTGCCCTCGGTGGTGGGGTTGGTCGAGAAGATATTGCGCTGGGCAATGGGATCGACGACACCATCGGAAGCCTTGAACTCATCGGCATACATAAACCAAGCGATTACGGCGCCCACAAAGCCGCCGAGCATATCGGCAATCATGAAGGGGATGCAGCTGCTCCACGGCACCAGGCCGACGATGCACTGGGCAAGCACCATAGCGGGATTCATGCACACGGCACCGCCAAAGACAAACAGGCAGACCGAGATGCCAAAAGACCAAGTGGTGATGGCAAACATGTGGCCGGAGCCCTGATACTTAGTGCCCTTGAGCACCGTATCGCAGTGCACGCCCACGCCAAAGATGATCATGAGGGCAGTTGCGCCGAATTCGCAGAGGAGTTTGGTAAGCATAAAACCTTATCTTTCTTGTCGGTTAAAAACGATTCGTTTAAGCCGCGTGCTAGTGCTGCGCGACGACAACGCCCAGGCCATCGGGAATGACGGCAACCTTGGCATCGGCACCCTTCATCTCAAAGGCGAGCTTGAGCGCCTCCTCGATAGTGTTGACCGGCGTCATGTGCATATCCTTGAGCATCTGGTGATCGCACAGGTCGGTGACCATGATCACGGGGTGATGCGCCAGGATGCGGGCAAAGATCTGGCTCGTCCACTGATCGGGCAGGGTCTCGTCCTTGGGACGGTCGATGCAGGCGCGCTCAAACTCCGCCGGATCGTTGTCGGCGATGTTGTGATAGAAGCCCTCGCCACCGTGACCGTCGGCACAACCGGCGACGTCGATGATCACGCCGCCCTCGGGAAGCGTGGCCTCGGCAGCGCACATGCCCTTCACGGCCTGGTAGATGTTCTGGTCGAGCGGGTAGCCGCCGTTGGTGGTGATGGCGATCTCGCACTCGACGGGCTCAACGCCGGCAAGGCTCTTCACGAACTCGCAACCAGCCTCGTGCTCCTTGTGGATGTCGCCGGCAAAGGAACCGATGACCTCATGCTTGCCGTTGAGCACCACGTTGAGCACAAAGGCAAGGTGAGCCATCTCGGCGGCGGCGAACATGTCCTCGCTCACGTGGTTGTGGCACAGGTTGCCGGCACGCGAGTGGGAATCGTTCACAAACTGACCGTTGTGGTTGTACATGATGGTCTTGTAGCTGGCGATGCCAGGCAGGACGGACTTGCGGCTACCAGAGAAACCGGCAAAGAAGTGCGGCTCAATAAAGCCCTCGGCAAGCAGCAGATCGCAATCGGCCGCAATCTTGTTGATGATGCACTCGCCACCAGAAGGCAGGGTGCCAATCTTTTTCATCATGCTGTCGTCAGTCGCGACGTGCATAACGATTTCCTCGTTGGCAACGATCTCCTCGCCGTACTTGTTGACGAGTTCCTCGTGCGTCGACGGACGATGCATACCCGTAGCAACCAGAATGCGAACGCGCGCCTCGGGCGCAGCGGAATGGATGTGATGCAGCAGAATAGGCATCGTCACACGCGAGGGAACGGGACGCGTATGATCGGAGCTAATGATGACAATATCCTTCTTGCCAGCACAAAGCTCCTCGAGCGAAGGCGAGCCATAAGGGTTGGCAAGCGACTCCTCTACTAGCTCCTCCTGCGATTTTGTAGTCTTAAACTCGTTTTGATGACCTTCCATCACACCCGCGAAATTCTTATCCTCGAGCTCCAGATGCAACGTCTTGTGGTCAAACGGCAGTTCACATTCAAACAATGACGAGCGCCCTCTTCCTTTCAACTGACACACTAGATAAACCGTTGGAAGGATACGCCGCTCACCGAAAAACACCACCGTCCACCGACTCATTAACACAACGTTCATATTTGACCCACAACATAACGGCCGCGATCCCAAACGGGACCGCAGCCGCTACAGTCGTAAGGCGAGAAGCGCACAATTCTTCTCCTCAGCTTTAATCCCCGAGGACCGAGGACGAAGGGACCCGAAGGGTTTCCCTCTGAATGCATTCCGCAGCACGAAGCCCCCTCCAAACGCGCGAAGCGCACTATATTCCCTCAGCCAGTATTCCGCCGAAGACCGGACATCGCAGGGGCTGCCGTATGTTTACTTTCCGGCGCACTCCGCAGGACGCAAGAAGCCCTCGCCGCACGAAGTGCGCAGCGAGGGCTTCTTGCATGTCCGAGGACGCGCCGGAAAGTAAACATACGGCAGCCCCGGACAGCGACTACAGGGCTATCGATTACCCCGTGTTTTGCAATCCTGCCGAGACGCCGGTCACAGTCGAAAGAATCAGGCTCATGTACTCAGCCTTCTTCTCCTCGGCCATCTCGTCCTGGTTCATACGCACCTCGCGAAGGGCGCGGACCTGGGCGATGGACAGGGCGTCGACGTAGGGGTTGCGCACGCGGACGGCGCAGCCAAGCACGCGGCGACGCTGCAGCGGCCACTCGTCACCGACGATGGCAAGGACCCACTTACGGGTGAGCTGCATCTCGGTGAAGACCTTCTCGGACAGATCCTGGCGGTCGCCCAGGTGCAGATACATCTTGGCAATGCGCTGGTCGGTCTTGGCGATCGACATCTCGATGTTGTCGATAAAGGTACGGAAGAACGGCCACTCCTGGTAGGCAGCCTTGAGCTGGTCAAGGTCGCCCAACTGCTCGCAGGCGGTGCCCAGGCCGTACCAAGCGGCCAGGTTAATGCGCGCCTGGCTCCAGCTGAAGATCCACGGAATGGTACGCAGGTCGTCGAGCGACTTGGCGCCCAGGCCGCGCTTGGCGGGACGCGAGCCGATCGGCAGCAGACCGACCTCGGTCAGCGGCGTCACGGTCGAGAACCACGGTGTAAAGTCCTCGGTGTTCAGCAGGTCCAGATAGCGCTCGTGGCTTGCGGCGTTGAGCTTCTCGGCCATATCCCAGAACTTCTGCGTGGTCTCGGTGTTGGTCTTCTCGACACTCGGGGCCGACTGCAAAAGCGTTGCGGCGGCAACGGACTCAACATGACGCTGAGCCAGCGTGCGGTTGCCGTAACGGGCAAAGATGACCTCGCCCTGCTCGGTGAGCTTAAAGAAGCAGTTGACCGAACCCTTGGGCTGCGCCAGCACGGCCTTGTTGGCCGGGCCGCCGCCACGGCCCACAGCACCGCCGCGACCGTGCATGAGCACCAGGTCGATATCGTTCTTCTCGGCCCACTTGGCAATGCGCTCCTGTGCGGAGTGCAGCGCGAGCATGGCCGTGGTAGGACCGGCATCCTTGGAGGAGTCGGAATAGCCCAGCATGACCTCCATGCGGCGGTTGGTCTGGGCAAGGCGCTTTTGCACCACAGGCAGCGTAAGCATCTGGTCGAGCACGTCGACGCAGCCCTCGAGGTCCTCGAGCTGCTCGAACAGCGGAATCACGTCGAGCTCGGGGACATCCTCCTCGTGTGCAAAGGACAGGTGGGCAAGCTCAAAGACGTCGGCCACATGCTGGGCGCTCTTGGTGAACGAGATGATGTAGCGGTGCGCCATCTTCTTGCCGTAGCGCTTTTGGATGGAGCCGATAGCGCGGAAGGTATCGATGACCTCGCGCGTCATGGGCTGCAGATCGCCATGGATACCGTTCTCGTGGATATCCTTGAGGGCACGGGCGTGCACCACGGAGTGCTGACGGAACTCCATCTCGACCATATGGAAGCCGAAGGACTCGACCTGCCAGATGATGGTCTGCACCGGGCCGTAGGCGGCACGGACGGCACCGCAGGCAGCCAGCGAACGCTGGACGACGCGCAGGTCATCCAGGAACTCGTCTGCGCTGTGGTACATGGTGTCGGTGATACGACGGACGGTGGCGTTCAGACGGTCGGCCATGACGAGCATAACGGCGCGATGCGGCTCGTGCTCGGAGATCAATTCAGCACGCGCGGTGTACTGGGTGCTCATCTCGACCTGATGGTTCCACAGGTTGATGAGCTCGGCAGACGGCTTGCTGTAGGTGGCCTCGAGCGTGAGGTTGCGGCCGATGCGGCGGCACTTGTCCTCGAGCTTGAGCACCATATGGGTGAAATACTTGGCGGCGACCTCACGGCTCACCTTGGCGGTGACGTTGGGGTTACCGTCGCGGTCGGAGCCGATCCAGCTGCCGGGATGGAAGAATGCCGGGCACAGCGGCGGCACGGTACCGGCCTTATCACCCAGCACCCAGTCGTCAAAACGACGATAGATGACGGGGATAACGTCGAACAGCGTGTTATCGAAGATGTCGATGATGGTATCGGCTTCCTCGACCGGCGTAGGCTTCTTGAGCGCGATGGGGCTCGTACGCACCAGGGCGTCGATCTCCTGCAGCATATGGCGCTCGTTCTCCACCAGATCGGAGCCGCCCAGACGCGGACGCTCCTCCAGCAGGTTGGAGATACGGCGAATCTTGCCCTCGACGGCCTTGCGACGGGCCTCAGTGGGATGTGCGGTAAAGACAGGGTGGAACTCCAGCTTGTCGAGCAGCTCGTTGGCGCCCTCGACACCCATCTCGTTTACCAACTGGTGATAGGCGACGGTGAGTTCGTTGGCGGGATCGACCTCTGTATCGGTCGACGCGCCGGCCTCGCGCTCGCGCAGCTGCGCCACGCGGTAGTTCTCCTCCGACAGGTTTGCCAGATGGAAGAAGCTCGTAAAAGCGCGGACGATAACCTGCTGCTTATCGAGCGGCAGGCTGTCGATCAAATCGACGACCTCACGGAATGCCACGGCGGTGGACTCATCGGCAGTGGGCACGCCCTGCTCGTCGACGGACTCGTCGGCAGCACGGGTGCCGGGGTTTCCGGCGTTGGCCACAATCTCGGCTGTCAAAATCTTGTCGAACAGGTCCGCGATCTCGGGATCATACTCGCTAAGCACACGGCGCTCCAGGCGCAAGAACAGCGCCAGATTGTCGCGCAGCTCCTCGGGGATCTCGATCTCGGCGAGACGCTCCCTGGACTCGGCATTCGAGCCGATTCGGTTAACGAGGCGGTTGACCACGGCAGCGACGCGCGCCGCGGCTTCGGGTACAGACTGGTTGCTTGGGTTCTCAGCCACGTTTCCTCCCATTCCTCCTTCTATGCACGTAACATGCGATATTCATTATAGGCACTCGACAAAAACTTTCGGCGCTGATTGCGCTTTACCACACAAAAGTATTTTCTGCATTGCAAGGGTTTTTGCCCTAAATGGTCGTATTTCTCGGTGGACGGCATACGTAAACGGGGGCATTCCGCATAAAAGCGAAACACCCCCGTAACAATCGCTCTCCATGAGCAGGGCACGTTAGCAGGCCCGCAGCTCAAAAAGATGCGCTACAGGCGCTCGCGAACCGCCTCGACAACGTTGGCCAGATCGACGAGGGCCTCGTCATGGCTCCCCATGTCGCGCACTTTGACCTTGCCGGCGGCAAGCTCGTCGCCGCCCAGGACCAGGATGAGCTTGGCGCCCACCTTATCGGCCTGCTTAAACTGGGCCTTGAGCGAACGGCCCTGATAGTCGGCCTCGGTCACAATCCCTGCAGCGCGAAGCTCCTGCGTGATGGCAAAGACGTTCTGACGCAGCTCCTTGCCGGCATTGGCGACGTAGACGCACGGGGCCTCCTCGGCACCCAAGTCGTTACCAAAGGCCTGCAGGGCCAGCAGTGCACGCTCAAAACCGACAGCGAAGCCGACGCCGGCCGTGGGCTTGCCACCCTCGAGCTCGACCAGGCCGTCATAGCGACCGCCGCCACCGATAGAGCCGACACCGGCGCCGGGGGCCTCGACCTCAAAGACGGTACGGGTGTAGTAGTCCAAGCCACGCACCAGGGTGGGGTCCTCGACATATTCGATGCCGGCGGCATCCAGATAGCGCTTGACCTGCTCGTAGTGCTCGCGGCACTCGTCGCACAGGTTGTCGCCCATCAGCGGGGCGTCGGCCATGATCTCGCGGCAATGGTCGTTCTTGCAGTCGAAGGCGCGCAGCGGGTTGAGCTCGGCGCGCTCGCGGCACTCATCGCACATCTCGTCGGCGTGATCGAGGATAAACTGCTTGACCTGCTCGCGGTATGCCGGACGGCACTGTGCATCGCCCATCGAGTTAATAAGCAGACGGAGCTTGGAAAGATCGAAGCCCAGGCGCTTGTAGAACTCCATGAGCATGATGATGCACTCGGCGTCGGCAGCCGGATCGGGAGCGCCGAGCCACTCGATGCCCACCTGGTGGAACTGGCGCAGGCGACCCTTCTGGGGACGCTCGCCACGGAACATGGCCTCGGCGTAATAGGCCTTAAACGGCGTGGAGCCCTGGGGCACTAGGTTGTTCTCCACGACGGCGCGCACCACACCGGCCGTACCCTCGGGGCGAAGCGCCAAGCGCTGCTTGGGCTTAAGCTTGGTGTCGGTGCCTTCGGTAAAGACGCGCTCCAGGTTGGCGCCGCTAAACACGCGGAACATCTCCTTGCGCACGACGTCGGTCGACTGGCCGATACCGTGGACAAACACGTCCACCTGCTCGATCGCGGGCGTCTCGATGGGCTTAAAACCAAACGGCTCGAACACGCCGGCCGCAATCTGCTGCATCTTTTGCCAGGCGCGCATCTCGGCGCCGATAAGGTCGCGGGTTCCCTCCGCCTTCTGTGCCTGCATGGGCAAACACCTTTCTTTTGTATCGCGTCATAGGTAGTGAACATTATACGGCACAAAGCAGCAACGCGGCGGCATGTCTGACCGAACGAGGGTATGGGGACTCGTTCGGCCAGATGCGCCGCCGCTGTTTGTGATCCGTGGCCGCCTTGGAGACCGAATGATGGTACGAGCATCTATTCGGCCTCTAGGGCAGCCACGGACAGAACGGGGCAAATAGAAAAGAGTGACGGACGTCTACTCCCCTGCCACGCTCGAGCGCAGCTTGGCGGCGATGGGCTCGGATGCCAGCAGGAACACGAGCATGACAACGGAGCATGCCAGGCACACAATCCAGGTGCTCGCAAAGGAGCCCGTGGCATCGAACAGCACGCCCGAGACGATGGCGCCCACGGTGCCGCCGACCATCTCGAGCGAGGTAATGGTACCCGTGACCTTGCCGAGGTCGGCCATGCCAAACTGCTTGGACGCGGCAATGGTAGGCGTGATGGTGCCCATGCACGTTCCGATACCAAAGCTCACAGCGGCCACAATGGGACCAAGGTCCGTCGTCGGAAAGCACAGCGCCACACAGGCGACAATACACGCAACGGAGCCAAGGATATTGCCAAAGCGCAGGCCAAAGCGGTCGTAGATGGCACCGAGCGAAATCTTGGCGATAACGACCGTGACCATGTAGACAGAAAGCACCGTACCGGCCCACATGGGGTCGTGGCCACCCGTGACGATCTTGGCGCCGTTGACGGTAACGCTCGTCATGTTGGTGACCTGGTTGGGCAAGATGGCGCCGTTAACGAGCCCCATAAAGAGGAAGGCGACGACAAGCAGCCAAAACGCCGGGCTCTTCTTGATACGAGACCAGCCAACGTTAACCTCGGGCGCCGTGTGCTCGTCCTTGTCGCCAGCCGTCGAGACGGACGGATCGCCCGGGTTCTCGCCGAGCGGCTTCAGACCGATCTCGGAAGGCTTGGTGCGGAAGGAATAGGCCGTGATGGGCAGCGCCGCCACCATGCAGATAGCCGCGAGCACCAGGAAGGCGGAACGCCAGCCAACGCTCACGATCAGCGAGCTCACGATGGGAGACAGAATAGCGCCGCCAAAGCCCGAGCCAGAAAGTGCGATGGAGATGGCAAGGCCTCGCTTGGCCGTAAACCAGTTGGCGGTCACAAGGCTAATGAGCAGGCGGGTCGAGGCGACGGCAAAGCAGCCCGAGACGGCAAAGAGCACGTAGACCTGCCACAGTTCACCGACAAAGCTCATACCGGCAAGAACGGCAGAGGTGGCGATAACGGTTAGGGAGCCCAAAACGCGACCGCTTACTTTATCGGCAACATGGCCAATGACAAGCGATCCGATAACGCTCACCACGGTAGAGATGGCGTTGGAGATGTTGTACTGGGCAAGCGTGATCCCGAGGTCGCTGACGATGAGCGGCTGGAACAGGCTCATGCAGTTGACGAAAATGGTGTAGCACGTGGCCATGATCACAAAGCCGGAGGCCACCACGAGCCAGCCGGGGAAGAACTTACGTTGCTGGGACATGCTGTTCCTTTTTTAAACAAACGAGTAGCAAGATTGGGTGCTACCGGTGGTCGGCGATGTAGCCCAAAGCGACGGCGGCATAAGCCGCGGCGCCAAGGGGAAGCTCGGCATCGCTAAAACGTGCCTTGGGATGATGCTGAGCAAAATGCTCGTCCGTATCAGTCACGGCAGCGCCCACGGTAAAGTACGCACTCGGGATCTCGCTCGAGATCAACGCGAAGTCCTCGCTCGCCATGGCGTGGAACAGCGGCAGGAAGGCGGACTTGGGCAGCACCGCGCCCACGTAGCCAAGCGACGCCTGCGTCATATCGTCATCGAGTACGAGCGGGGGAACATCCGAGAGCGTCTCAATAGTCGCCGGCGTACGATAGGTCGTGGCAACGCCTTTGACGACCTCGGCGATGCGGGTCTTAAGATGCGCCATGAGCTCGACGTCAAAGCCGCGCAGCGTTCCCTCGAGCACACAAGTGTCGGGGATGACATTTGCGGCCTGACCGCCGGCAAACTTACCCACGGTGAGTGCGACCTCCTTGGCCGCCGGCACTTCGCGCGCGATGAGCTCCTGGAGTGCCAGGTGCACATGGACGCCGGCCGTGATGGGGTCGATGCAGATCTCGGGGCTGGAACCGTGGCCACCCTTGCCCTGCAGTGTAATGCGGAAACCGTACACGCCCGAGAGCGCCGGGCTGCCGTAGAGCACCAGGCCAAGCGGCGACTGGCTATTGACATGCATGGCAAAGGCGACCTGAGGACGCGGGTTCCGCAGCAGACCGTCGGCGATGGCGGCGCGGGCACCCTCAAAGGTTTCCTCACCCGGCTGGAACAGCAACTTAACTGTGGCGTTGGCGTCCACAAGCTCGGACTCGCGGGCCTTGAGCAGGCGCGCCGCACCAAGCAGCGCCGTCGCATGCATATCGTGTCCGCATGCGTGCATGCAGCCGTTCGTAGAGGCGAAAGGCTCGCCTGACTCTTCGGCAACGGGCAGGGCATCCATGTCGCCACGAAGCATGATGACCGTACCGGCCTGCTCATTCGTGCAGACGCCATTACCTTGGGCCGCGGCGGCACCGGCGCCGACAAGGCCCACAACGCAGGAACCATCAACGAGTGTGGCAAATGGAATGTCCATCTCGGTCAGGCGCGCTTGGATATACGCAGAGGTCTGTGGGAGGCTATTACCCAGCTCGGGCATCTGGTGGAGATCGTGTCGCCACGCAGCGAGCTCGTCTGCAAAAGCCTGAGCTTCTGCAACAAGACCGTCACCGATAGCGGTCTGCGCCGCTGCGGTGGCCTTGGGCGCTGATTGCGGTTGAAGATCGGACAAAGCTGGTGCCATAGATGCCCTCCAGTATCGTTTTTGCAGCAAGCACTTTGATAGCATAAAGTGCAAGGTACTACTTTAAGGGCGAGGCATAAAAAATGCCGCCCCGGGAGGGCGGCGCAACAAGTTGTTTACAATTGCGGGCGCGGCTTTCGACGCAAAAAATCGAAGTGAGTCTCGCTCAAGATAATCGACAGGAAGATGAGCGCGAAGCCGGCGAGCAGGCGCGAGGTGAGCGCCTCCCCCATCAGCAGCACCGAAAACAGCACACCCGAAGGCGACTCCATCGAAAGGAGCAGCGAGCCCGTCGAGGCCGGGACATGCGCCAGGCCGACGTTTTGGATGAGCAGAGCCGCGCATGTGCAGCCCACCGAGAGAAACGCCATCGCACTGATAAAGCTCGGCGTCCACACGGACAGAGGCGCTTGGGTCTCGAATAGCAGCGACGTTGCCAGGCTCAGCACGCCGTTGCCCACAAACATCCAAAACGTGATGACGTTGATGTCCATTTTGCGACCGTACTTGGCAGTCACCGCCATCTGGATGGCGAAAAAGGCCGCACCCGCCAGCGTAATGACGTCACCAATGTTGAATTCAACGCTATCGAGTGCGACGAGGCCAATGCCCGCTAGGCATAGCAGCGCGGCACCCAAGTTGTAGCGCGTGAGCTTTTCGCCGCTCAGGAAATAGCTCGCGAACGGCACAAGGATGCAATACGTGCCCGTCAAAAAAGCATTCTTGCCCGCCGTAGTATGTGCCAGACCGACCGTCTGCAACGCATAGGCCGCCCACATGAGCACGCCCATACTCAGGCCAACGATCAGGTTGCGAGCGTTGAGGTGCGCGATGATGCGCTTGTGGAAGACGGCAAACATGACCAACGCTGCGGGCAGAAAGCGTACATAGAGCAGCGCGAACACCGGAATGGTGCCGAGTGCGTCCTTCATAGTGGTAAAGGAGTAGCCCCAAATGACCGCCACCGAAAGGAGCAGAACCTTCCAGAACAGCGGAGAGCGTGCGCCGGCGCCCCGGGGAATACCGCCCGCGCCCAAATCCTCACGGGCTACTGGGCTATCGGGCAAGTTTTCGATTTCGTTGGCAGCGTATTGGGCCATGGAACATCCTCGCACTCAATCTGGGCGTGGTGTCCGCACGCGTATGGCTGCGTGCCGCCTCATGGTCAAATAAAAACAGGGCGCACCGGACCCCCGGCACGCCCCGCTACTGTAGCAACAACCAAGCAGCCCATGCAATTCACCCAACTAAAGCGTCGAGCCGGAAGGCCTCGATGTTCCGTCAACGCCACGTTGTTGTGCTAAATCAATTTTGTTGATTCCAGCTTTTCGATAATCCAGTCGTTGGCTTTGATGACCGGGCGGCGGAAGACGACGCCCAGGGCCAGCGACGGAATCAGATAGCTCGCCAGAATGCTCAGCTCAATCCAGTACTCCATATGGTAGGCACCGGCCATAGCGGCGTGCATGGCGTTGATGCCGTGAGTAAACGGCAGGAACGGGTAGATTGCCTGGAACACGGGGCCGGTCATCTCGATGGGGAACGTGCCGCCCGAACCGCCGACCTGCATGACCAACAGCACGACAGCGAGCGCCTTGCCGATATCGCCAAACGAAACCGTGAGCGTGTAGACGATATTGGAGAACACGAGACTCGCGACCCAGCCCGCCAGCACAAACTGCAGCGGATTGTCGCACTGAATGCCAAAGAACAGAATGTCGCCCGCGCACACGAGCGTTGCCTGCAGCAGGGCCAAACCGCCAAAGAACAGGTAACGACCCAGATAGATCTCGTGCAGGCGTACGGGGATAAGCTCGTTGATAAGCTCATCGTCAACCGAGACCTTCATCATGGCCGCCAGAACAATCGAGCCCACCCACAGCGACAAAATCGTATAGAACGGCGCCATGGCCGAGCCGTAGTTGCGGATCGGATAGACCGGCTTGCGATCGAGCGCAACGGGGCCGGAAAGCGACACGGCGAGGCCCTCGGGGTCGCTGCCAATCATTGTCTTAATCATGGCCAGGTCACCCGACATCAGAGCGCTATCAAGCTCGTCCTTAAACGCGCTGATCTTGTCCGACGCCTCGCCCAGCTGATCGGAAGCCTTGTTGACGAGCCTTGCAGCCTTGGAAAGACCCTTAGCAAGCGAACCAGAGGCGTCGGTCAGACCGCTCACGGCGCCATCCAAGTCACCCGAGATACCGTTCAGGGAATCCAGAACGCCCGAAATGGTCTTCTTGAGCTCCTTGGCCTTAACCGAGAACGTGGAATCGTAGTCGGACTTGGCTCCCGAGATACCCGCCTTGGCATCGGCGATGGCCTGGTCGACCTCGGCACGCGAGTTGTTGACCTCCGCCATGCCGTCCGAAAGGGACTTTGCGGTCGCCGTCAGGTCCTTCGCATTGTTACGGTACTCCACGGCAATTCTGCCCAGCGACGTCGCAGCGGACTTGAGGCCGTCTTTGAGCTTGTCATCACTCACCTGGTCGGCAAGACTGCGGAGCCGATCGGCCATCGCATCGATATCGTCAGCACGCGTATTGAGCGCTGCTGCGGCTTCGTTGAGCTGAGACACCGTAAGGTCAACATGCTGATTCGCGGCATCGAATGCCTTCGCAAGCTCGGCGGACACGTTGTCGAACGAGCCCGCGCTTCCGTCAATCGCCGCGTCAACGGCATCGTTGGCGGCCTTGAGTGCCTCCTTGGAATCATTAATGCCGCTCTTGGCGTGCTCCATCAGCTGCTTCGTCGACTCATCAACGGTGCCCGTCTGCTTGAGCATGCCGCCCGCAGATGTCAGTGAATCGGACGTAGAGCTCAAAATACCCGCGAGCGACGTCGCGCTCGCCTGAACGTCCTGCAGGTCCTCGACCGAATCGCCCAGCGTCGAGGACAGATTGGCGATAAAGTTGCTCACCTGGTCGGTGCTCATGTAGTCGAGCAGGCTGGACACGGTCTTCAGGCCGATGGTCGTGATGGTCTTGGTAAAGGTCTCGTTGACCTGACTCTGGACGGCGCTCGAACCCTTTTCAGTCACGATCTGTGCGATGGCGTTGGCCTTCTGGTTCTCATAGAACTCGATATCGGCGTGCTTCACCTCGGTCGAGAAAAGCGTCATCATGTCGGCGCTAAACGTTTTAGGGATAACGACGGCTGCGTAGTACGCGCCCGACTTAACGCCCTCAATCGCCTTATCGCGGTCGTTGAGAACGACCCAGTCGAAGTTCTCGTTGCCGCGCAGGGTGGCGGTTACGTTTTCGCCCACGTTGACCTCGACGGGAATCAGATCGCTCTCGTAGCCCTCGTCGGTGTTGACCACTGCAATCTTAAGGTTGCCGGTATTGCCATAGGGATCCCAGCTTCCGGCGATGTTAAACCATGCATAGAGACATGGCACGATGATCAGGCCCATCACGACGACCATGCCGATCACGGAGCGAGACACATTTTGGACATCACGCTTAAACAGGTGCAGGATGTTCTTCATTTATGCCTCACCTCCTTTAGAGTGCTTGCCGAGCGGGATGGTGTCCCCGTCGTTTCCGTTTACGTTGTCAACACCGTCGATATCTTGAGCCTTACGATGCGCACCGATATGCGGCAGACGGCTCGTGGGCTGTTCGCTGTCCTTGGTGCCCCGCTCGCTGGCGTTGAGACCAAACATGCGACGGGCAGCAGGGATGGCAGCCGTGTGCTCGCGCATCTCGCGGCGCAGGTCCTCGTCCGAAAGCGCCGAGATACGCATCTGGGTATTGAGGCTCGCACGGATGTACTCGATGTTGATGAGCCAGCTACAGATGGCGATAACCGAAATGATCCAGATAACGAGCAGGATGATCTTGCCGTTATTGTCGATATCGAGCACCGTCGAAAGCACAAAGAGCAGGACCTGCACGCCTACCACGGCGGCAAAACCGCCCTTGATGTAGTACGGGTAGCGATGCTCAAACGCCACGGCATGATCGAGCAGCTCGCGACGGTACGAATCCGAATCGAGCATGACGCGCATGGCCGTGCGCAGCGAATAGCGCTGGCGCGGCAGGTCGTTGGACTCGCAGATCATGAGGCCCGTCGTGGAAAGCTGCTTATCAAAGAGCAGGTTGAGGTTGAGCAGCAACGGGCGCAGCTGCAGACCGATAAAGAGCGCGACGATAAGGAACACGCCCAGGATGCACAGGTTGAACAGGTAGTTGAACGAATACATGCCACCGACGGTCTCGCGCAGCAGGTTGATGCCATAGGTGAAGGGCAGCAGCGGGTGCAGCCACTGGAAGAAGCCGGGCATCATCTCGATGGGATACATGCCCGACGAGCCAGGAATCTGCACGATGACGAGGATGACGCCAATTGCTTTACCGATATGCTTAAAGGTGGTGGACAGCGCATAGATGATGTTGACGTACGCAAACGAGATGGCGATACCGCCCAGCACAAAGAGCAGCGGATTGACGCACTGAACGCCAATGACCAGGTCGCCCACCGTAACGATAATTGCCTGGAACGCGCCCAGAATCACCAGCAGCAGCCAGCGGCCAAAGTAGCCCTGACGCGCCGTAAAGCTACCGATGCCCTCGCGGTCGACCTCGAGCTTGTAGATGGCGATGAGCACATAGCCGCCTACCCACAGCGCCAGATTGGTGTAGAAGGGCGCGATGCCCGAGCCAAAGCTCTTGACCGGATAGATTGACTTGGACGTCAGCTCAACCGGAGATGCCATGAAATCTGCCACGTCATTGACGTCGACGTCCATGAGGTCGGCTAACTCGCCCATAGACTCAGAGGTCTGCAACGCCGCAATGTCATTGGCGGCGGTCGCGAGCTTGTCCTGAACCTTGGCAAGGGAGGCGTCGGTTTGGGACAGCGTGGTCTTTGCCTGCTTGAGCGTGGCATCGAGCTGCGCCAGCGTGCCGCGCGCGCTCGCTATCGTGGGGGTCATACCCGACACAATGCCGGTCAAATCGCCCGAAACGGCGGCAAAGGAGTCAAGCGCGCTCGAAGCCTTCGGCAGTGCGTTCTGTCCCAAATCGGTCTGAGCCTGACCGAGGTTAGCCGTACCGGTCTGAATTGCCGCGTTGAGTGCGTTGCTCGCGTTCGAGATTGCCGTAGCGTCGTTTGCCATGGCGCTCGACTGTGCAGAAAGGCCATCCTTGATGCTCTGCAGCTTCTGGTTTTGCTCGCGAAGCGAATTGATGGTCGATGCGATGAGCGCGTCGGCGTTCTCCGATCCCGTCGACGTATCGTTAGCGAGAATCTGCAGGCGCTCGATGACAGCGCTGTTGTGGTCAATCGTCGCCTGAAGGGATTCGAGCGAGTTGTCGATTCGAGTGGTCGTGGACGTAACCGTACCGGTGAGTTTGCCAATCGCGGCGTTCGCAGAAGCCGATGTCTTACTCAGCACGATGCTGCCCTCCGAAAGTGCCTTGGAGAGCGAGGTGATGGACTTGCCAGCCGTGGTACGAGCTTCGCCCAGCAGATCATTACCCTGAGCGATTGCCTGCGTTAGCGAAGGCGCCTGTCCCTGCAGACCCGCCAACGCAGCATCGGCCGAAGCAATCGAGCTGCTCGTCTTGTCGATGGCGGTGTTCATGTCGCCGATGGAATCACGCACTTCGCCCAGGGTATCAGACGCCTCGGACACCGAGCCCGCCAGCGAATCCTGGGTCTGGGTTGCCTTGTCTTTAAGGTCGATGCCAGCATCTTTGGCAATGCCCGCGACGGTCTCGCCCACCGTGGAGACAAACTCAGAGTTGATCTGCTCCTCGATGGTGTTGGCACCGGTATCGGTGACCTTGGGCGCAATGGCGCTCTTTTTCTCGTTGACGTAATAGGTGAGCTTCGGCTGATGGTAATTGCCATCGAGCATCGAGACGAGATTGCCAGAGAAGTTCTTGGGAATCACGATGGCAGCATAGTATTCGCCACTTTCGACGCCTTCTTTGGCATCTGCCGCCGAGTCGACGAAAGTCCAGCCAAGCTGGTCGTTCTCCTTGAGCTGGTCGACCACCTTATCGCCTGCGTTGAGCTCGCCCACCAAGTCGTTCTGGGTGCCCTGATCGTTGTTGGCGATGGCGATTTTAATGCCCTGGGTATTTCCGTACGGATCCCAGTTAGCAACGATGTTGTACCAGGCATACAGCGAGGGAATGACGCACACGCCCAGGGTAACCACCAGGGCGACGGGGTTCATAAGCAGTCGCTTAATGTCGCGCTTAAATATCGCAAAGGAGACCTTTGCGTTGGATAGTTTGCTGCCGAGACTCACGCTTGGACCATCCATCCTGTCGTTGAATCGAATCGTACTATCGACAACCATTGTACGTAGGCGCTTTAGTGCCTCGCGGCACAATGGTGCTGAGTTTTGCGGGTAGCAATATACTACGAAGATAAGTTAACGTACAGATGTACAGTATCTTAAATTCCCGCAGCTCCCAAAACCACAACCCGCACAAACTAGCAGTTCGACTAGTCATTGGGGACGTTCTTAAACGACTAGTCAAACAAGAACGTCCCCAACGACTACTTTGGACCACGAAAGCGCCGCAGGTTGAGCATAAGTCAGCGAAAACGCCCCTAAGCGAGCAAGGTGACGTGAAAGAGGAGGGAAGCGTACTTCGGTACGCGACCGACGATTGAACGTCAGATTGCCGCTTAGGGGCGTTTGCAGCGTCGACTAGTTACGCGGTTTGGTAAAACCGCGTAACTACCCAACTACATTAGTTCGCAAACGGCCGCAGCGAAGGCTACGGGGTCCTCGGGGAGAATGCCCTCGACGAGCAGGGCCTGGTCGTAGAGCAGGCCGGAGTACTGCTTAATCTTGTCGGCGTCGCCCGCCTTCTGGGCAGCGACGAGCTTGGCGAAGACCGGGTGCTTGGCGTTGAGCTCGAGCACGCGCTGGCTCTTGGGCATACCGTCGGGCGTGCCCTCGGGACCCTTCTGAAGCACCTTCTCCATCTCGAGCGAAAGCGGACCCTCGGTGGTGATGCAGGCGGGAGCGTCAGTCAGACGCGCAGAGACGGCAACCTTCTCGACTTTGTCGCCGAGCGCCTCCTTCATGGCGTTAAAGAGATCCTCGTTCTCCTTGGTGGCGTCCTCGGCCTCCTTCTTCTCGTCATCGGTCGCCAAGTCAAGATCGCCGGTCGCGACGTTCTTAAGCTCCAGGTGACGATCCTCGACCTCGGGCTCGGCACCATCGGCAACTGCCTTCTCGGCAGCCTCGCGAGCAGCGTCATCCTCGTAGACCTTGGGCATATCGGCAGCCACGTACTCACGCATGGCCTGGAAGGTGAACTCATCCACGTCCTGCGTCAGCAGCAGTACATCGTAGCCGCGGTCGAGCACGCCCTTCACGACGGGCATCTTGGCCAGACGCTCGCGCGAATCGCCAGCGGCATAGTAGATTGCCTTCTGGCCCTCGGGCATACCCTTGGCATACTCGGCAAGGGTGATCATCTTCTGCTCCTTGGCAGACCAGAACAGCAGCAGGTCGGCGAGCTCGTCGGCCTTCATGCCGTAGCTCGAGTAGATGCCGTACTTAAGACCGCGACCAAAGTTCTCAAAGAACTTCTCGTATGCCTCGCGGTCGTTGTCGCGCATGTCCTCGAGATCGGCGGTGATCTTCTTCTCGACACGCTTGGCAATGGCCTTGAGCTGACGGTTCTGCTGCAGCGTCTCACGCGAAATATTAAGCGTCACGTCGGCAGAGTCCACGACACCACGCACAAAGTTGTAGTAGTCGGGCAGCAGGTCGTCGCACTTCTCCATAATCAGCACGTTGGAGCTGTAGAGCGCCAGGCCCTTCTCGTAGTCCTTGCTGTACAGATCGAACGGGGCGCGACCCGGCACAAACAGCAGCGCATCGTACTCAAGCGTGCCCTCGGCGTGGAAGCTGATGGTGCGCGCGGGATCGTCAAAGTCGTGGAATGTGGACTTGTAGAACTCGTTGTAATCCTTCTGTTCAACATCGGAGCTGCGCTTTTTCCAAATCGGCGTCATGGAGTTGATGGTCTCGAGCTCCTGGTAGTCCTCGTACTCGGGCTTGTAGTCGTCGCCGGCGTCCTCGGGCTTGGGTTTCTGGCGGCTCTTGCTCACCATCATCTGAATCGGGTAGCGCACATAGTTGCTGTACTGCTGAATCAGGCTCTTGAGGCCCCACTCGGTCAGGAAGCGATCGTAGGTCTCGGCCTCGCCGTCGGCGTCGAGCTTCTCGTTCTCGCGCAGCGTCAGGATGACATCGGTACCGTGCTCAGCACGCTCGCCATCCTCGATGGTGTAGCCCTCAAGACCGTCGGACTCCCAAACGTGGGCGGTATCCTCGCCATAAGCGCGGCTGACGACCTTCACGTGGCTGGCGACCATAAAGGCGGAGTAGAAACCCACGCCAAACTGACCGATGATGTCGACATCGGAACCCTGTTGCTCGGCGTTCTCGGTCTTAAACTCCTCGGAGCCGGAATGGGCGATGGTACCCAGATTGCGCTCGAGCTCCTCGGCGGTCATGCCGATACCGTTATCCGAAATAGTGATGGTACGGGCATCTTTATCAAAGGAAACACGGATGGCCAGGTCGCCCTGGTCGAGCTTGACACTCGGATCCTGCAGGCTCTTAAAGTTGAGCTTGTCGACGGCATCGCTCGCGTTGGAGATAAGCTCGCGCAGGAAGATTTCCTTATTGGTGTAGATGGAGTTGATCATGAGGTCGAGCAGTTTTTTGCTCTCGGTCTTAAATTGACGCATGTGCAGTCCTTTCGCGCTACCCCCGTCCGCAAAAACGGCCCGGTTGCCCGAGCCGCATCGCAGACCTGCTATGTTCAGACTTAGATTTTATAACCCATTAGCGCGCATATATACATACGGAATCGAAAAACTGTATGTTGGAACACCCATGCGTCGATTGCCAAGGAGTGTCCCCGACTGCCGTCAGAAAAGGAACGTCCCTATCTGTCGCCCAGCAGTTTGGCCATCCAGGCATGAGGCTGGCCTTCGTCTTCGTAGTCCACCGGGGCAATCTGCGTGTAGCCGGCCTTGGCATAGAGCGGCAGCACATACTCCTGTGCATGCAACTTTATGAGCTTGGCGCCGGCATCGCGCGCAGCAGCTTCGCTGGCTTCGACAATCCTGCTCGCCAGACCGCGGTCACGCATTGGGGATAGCACCGCAACGCGGCCCATAATATAGGTCTCCCCCGCCGCGACGCCTTCGTCCATATCGCACGCCGGCGACACCGGGGCCTCCGCGTCGGCCACACGCTCGAATTCCTCGGGAAACACGCGCGAGCAGCCGGTGAGCTCGCCGTCCACGTACAGCGTCACATGGATGCAAGTCGGCGCCTCATCGATAGCGTCGAATTCGCTCTCGTAGCCTTGCTCGTCCATAAAAACGGCGCGGCGCACCAGCGCCGCGTCATCAAAGCAACCCGTCTTAAGTTGGATATCCATAGCAGCCCCTTCATTCGATGCGAACGTTGGGGAAAAATTTTAGCGGAAATGAGCTCCCACGCTAAACTTCGCGCGCGCTTTTGCCAGGCAATCGTAGTGGCCCACGTTGTGGGCATCGCTCGCGATATAGCTGTACAGGCCCTGCTTAAACAGGCGCTGCGCCGGCTTCTTTTCGCGACCGAATCGTCCACCTGCGATAAAGTCCGCCGAAGCCTGCAGTTTGCAGCCCAGGTCGACCAGGCGTTCAGCCACGCTCACATCTTCTTGAATCGCACGATAGCGCTCAGGATGGGCAATAATCACCTGGTAACCGCGACACTGCAAGTCGTAAATCGTGTTCTCGTATTCCTCAAAGTCATACGAATCAGCACGCGTCGAGAGCTCGAGCAAAAACTCGTTTGAGCCATCGAAATGCAGGCGATCGGCCCATTCGATGCCCAAATCCATGAGCTTGGCATGATTGACCTCAAAGCCCATCTGCAAATGCATATCGCCCGCATGCGCGCAAAGCAGTCGATAGGCCTCCCACATTTTTTCAAAGTCAAAATACGGGTCCCGGCAGTGTGGCGTACACACCATGTGCGTAACGCCGACGGCGCGGGCCGCCTCGAGCATCGCCAAGCTTTGCTCGAGGTTCGCCGCGCCGTCGTCAACACCGGGCAGGATATGGCAGTGAATGTCTCTCATATCGCCCTCTTATCTGCGTCGTTGCTATTTCTTAAAACGCTTCGCCTTCGCAGGGGTCCCCGTTGCAGCGGCACCGCCAACAGCAGGGTTAACTCCGGCAACGGCGTTGTTCTGGCCCTTGTCCTCGCCATAGTAAGAGTAGTAGTAGTCATGGCTCGAGGTCTCGCAGCAGTTCATGACCGTGCCAATCACGTTAACCTCGGCCTTGTTGAGCTGGTCGAAGGCGGCAAGGATCTCGTTGCGCTTGGCGAAGTCCTCACGGATAACGTAGATGGTGCCGTCGGTAATCGCGGCGACCTCGGCGGCATCGACAAAGGTGCCCACGGGCGGCGTATCGAAAATGACGTACTGGTACTTCTCCTCCAGCGCGGCAACCAGCTTGGCAAAGCGGCGCGAGGCGATAATGTCAGCCGGGTTGGGAATGCGCGGCTCAGCATCGAGGAAGAAGAAGTTGGGCTGACCGGTTTCGACGACAGCCTCGTCAATCGACATCTGGTCGGAAAGGACGGCGTACAGGCCACCGGAATGGCGGAGACCCAGCAGGTTGGCAAGCGTACGGTGACGCATGTCGCACTCGACGAGAAGGACGCTCTTGCCGCTGGTCGCAATGGCCTGAGCCAGGTTGACCGCAATGGTGGACTTGCCCTCGTTAGGGATGGAGGACGTCAAGGTAATGGACTTGATCGGCGTATCGACGCTCGCAAAGCGAATGTTTGCCAGCAGCGTCTTGGCTGCGTTGCTAAAGGCGAGGGTATCGCTGGTTTTCTTTTTACGGGCCATGAATTACTTACCGCCCTTCAAAACGGGGAAACGACCGATAACGGGCACACCGAGCAGTTCGACGGCATCGTCAACGGAGCGGACGCGGGTATTGAGCATGTCGAGCAGCACGACAATTGCAACGGCGACGAACAGGCCGGCCAGAGCGGCGACCGCGATGTAGAGCTTGCGGTTGGGGCCGCTGGGCTGGTTGGGGATCTTTGCCTTATCGATCACGTTGACGGCCTGGGCGGCGTCAACGTCCTGAGCCACGGTAGACACCGAGTTGGCAATGGCGTTGGCGACGGCGGCGGCACCGTCGGGGCTGTCGCCGGTCACGGACAGCGAAATGACACGAGTCGTGGTCTCGCTCGTAACGCTCACCTTGTAATCATCCAAGTTGGAAAGACCCAGCTCCTTAGCGGCACCGCTCTTGACGCTGTCGCTATCGAGCAGCGTCGCGATATCGTTGGAGAGCATCTGGCTCGCCGACAGGTCGTTGTAGTAGCTCGTCTGGCTACCATCGGTCTTGGCGAGAATGTACATGCTCGTCGTGGCGGTGTAGGTGTTGTCCATCATGGCGAAGGACACGACGCCCATGGCGATTGCGCAGACCGCCGGGAGGGCGATGACCAGCTTAAGGTGCTTTTTAAGCAGCTGGAACAGTTCGAGAAGGGTCATGCAGCTTGCCTTTCATTTCCCTAGTTCATATCGACAAAACTGCTCGTATGATATCGCATCTTTTTGCCAAGTCCGAACTCTATACATAAGATACAGCGCTTACACCATTGTTGCGCAACATTAACGCCGCACCGGCAGCCCCGGTGCGGCGTGAAATTCACATGTTTGCAGTACTGCTACACGAACTGCTCGTCCTGTTGCACGGGAAACGTCACCGTGATGGTGGTCCCCACCCCCAACTCGCTTGACAGATCGAGCGAGGCGTGATGATACAGGGCGGCATGCTTGACGATGGCCAGACCCAGACCCGTTCCACCGCGCGCTTTAGAACGGCTCTTGTCAACGCGATAGAAACGCTCGAATACCTTACCCTGCTCCTCGGGCGCAATGCCAATACCCGTATCGACAACCGAAAGATACGGGCGCCCGTCGTCGTTGGTTCCGCACCGCAACGTCACCGTACCGCCGGGCCGGTTGTAGCGAATGGCGTTACTCGCCAGGTTATAGATGAGCTCATCGATCAGACGCGATACGCCTTCGACGACCACAGGCTTGGTCTCATGGTCTATCGTCACATTTGCCTGGCGAGCGACCTGCTCAAGACGCTGCTCGACCGCATAGATAGCACGCGAAAGCTCAATGGGCTCCGTGGAGCCAATGGGCACCGCCTCGCCATCGCTCGCACGCTCGGCCTCATCCAAGTTCGAAAGCGTGAGGATATCGTTGACGAGCGCCGCCAAACGGCCCGCCTCACGGTAGATGCGACCGCCAAAGGTGCGCAGATCGTCCTCACCCTCGACCATGCCGTTCGCGATGAGCTCGGCATAGCCTGAGATTGCCGTAAGCGGGGTCTTGAGCTCATGGGTGATATTTGCCGTGAACTCGCGACGCATGCGGTCGTTATCGGCAAGCACCGCCATCTGGCGTTTAAGCTCCTGGCGCTGTGACTCAATGCGCTCGAGCATGGGAACCATCTCGGCATAGGCATGCTCATAGCTACGGCGCGGGTGGTCCAAATTGACCTCTTGCAGCGGCGCGATGATGGCACGGGATTCGCGGCGCGCAAGGAAAAACGAGAGCACCGCGCCCGCCGCCGCGATAAGCAGCATCGGCGCCACAAGAGACATCAGAATCGCCGCAACGCCAGGTTGGGCCTGCGCCAAGCGGACAACCTGGCCGTTATTAAGTCGGACGGCTCGGTACAGCATAATCTCGTCGAGCGTGGAGCTTGCGCGCTCCGCAGAACCCGAGCCGTTCTCGAAAGCCTTGACGACCTCGGGACGATCACCGTGATTGGGCAGCATAGAGGGCGACGCCTCGTTGTCGTAGGCAACCGACCCGTCTTTGTTGATCAGCGTGATGCGCAAGTCCTCGCGATCGAAGCTGCGCAGAAAGGCAATGGGCTCCTGCTGCTCATTGAGGGCAGCGGCAACAAGCTCGGTTTCCTGCGAAAGGTTGGCGCTCGTGGCATCTGCCAGGGTATTTTGCACAAAGAACGCGCCCAGCACCGTAAACGCCACGATAACCGCCATAGCGCAAAGAAAAATCGTCGCGAACACGCGATGCGACAGGGTGCGTTTTCCCTGGGGGGCTAAGACCACGAGCTACTCCTCCGATGCGCTAGCCGCGCTGTCGGCTCCTTCGGCATCGTCATCGGCCGAAGGCTCGGCCAGACGATAGCCCACGCCGCGCACGGTCTCTATGGCGCTCGCACGCTCGCCGAGCTTTTGGCGGAGCGTCTGCACATGCACGTCGACGGTGCGCGAACCGCCGTCGAAGTCCCAGCCCCATACGCTCTGCAGCAGCGACTCGCGGGTAAAGACCACGCCAGGTTTGCGCATGAGGTATTCGAGCAGGTCAAATTCGCGCAGCGTGAGCTTGAGCGGTTCACCGGCGACAGTCACTTCGCGGTGGCTGGGCGAAAGTACGATATCGCCCACGCTGAGCACATCGCTCGCCTGCTTGACCATGCCGCCGCGGCGCAGCAGCGCACGGCAACGGCTAGCGAGCTCCATAAGCGAGAACGGTTTGGTCAGGTAATCGTCGGCACCGCCATCGAGCGCCATGACCTTGTCGAGCTCGGTGTCCTTGGCGGTGAGCATCATAATGGGTACCGTCGCCGTCAGGCGATCGGCGCGCAGACGACGCATAATCGCCAAGCCGTCGGTATCGGGCAGCATGATGTCGAGCAGCACGGCATCGGGCACCCGTCGCGCCACGGCGGCCTTAAACTCGCCATCGCACGAAAAGCCCTCGGCCTCGATTCCCTGCTTGCGCAGTGCGTAGACCGTCAAATCCCTGATGTTGTCATCGTCCTCGACGTAATAGATCATGTTGAACCCCTTTGCGGCCGGCATGACCGCATCTTAACCCTAAAGGCGCCTGTACTAGATGGTATCAGCCAAAACGACCCGTCAAATAATCCGCCGTGCGCGGATCGGTCGGGTTTTTGAAGAGCTGGGCAGTGGGTGCATGCTCCACCAGCTCGCCCAGCAAAAAGAACGCGACCGAGTCGGAGATGCGCGCAGCCTGCTGCATGTTGTGTGTAACGACCACCAGCGTGCAGGTCTCCTTGAGCTCGCAGGCCAGCTGCTCCACCACCAGCGTCGATACGGGGTCGAGCGCCGAGGTCGGCTCGTCCATCAGCAGAATGTCGGGCTGCACAGCCAGCGCACGGGCGATGCACAGACGCTGCTGCTGGCCGCCCGAAAGACCCAGACCCGATTCCTTGAGCTTGTCCTTGACCTCGTCCCACAGTGCGGCGCGTCGCAGAGAGTCTTCGACCAGCTCGTCGAGCACGACGCGGTCGCGCACTCCCATGCCGCGAGGACCGTAGGCGACGTTGTCGTAGATGCTCATGGGAAACGGATTGGGGCGTTGGAACACCATGCCCACGCGCTGGCGCAAGCGGCAGATATCGTAATCGCCCAGGATATTCTGGCCGTCGAGTGCAATCTTGCCCTCGATGCGGCAATCCTTGATGCCGTCGTTCATACGGTTAAAGCAGCGCAGCAGCGTCGACTTTCCGCAACCCGAAGGCCCGATGAACGAGGTGATCTGCTTGTCGCGAATTTTGATGTTCACGTCCTTGAGCGCATGATGGTCGCCGTAAAACAGGTCAAGGCCCTCAACATCGATGCGCGTCGGCGAGGCGGCAAGGTCCTGCGCCGTGGGGTGAGTCGCATCCCCAACTTCGCGCTCGTGCGCGGCCTCGGCTTGCGCCTCCATGAGTTCCTCAAGCTCCGTAGGCTCCATCGCCGCAGCAGCCGTCATACCGCATACCTCCATATCGATATCAATTCAGCAGTATCGATAGTAGAAATCGCGGCTCATACGCACGTGAGCGCATTGTCAAGTGTTTGTAAGGGCACGCTGGTTATGCAGCGGGCAGCGCAATGGTAAACACCGTGTGCTCGGGCGTCGATTCGCACGCAATGGTGCCGCTGTGTGCCGCGACAATCTCCTTGGCGATGGCAAGACCCAGGCCGGCGCCACCGCGATTGGTCGCACGCGCCGCGTCCAGGCGATAGAACTTCTCAAAGATCACCTTGAGCTTAGCCGCCGGAATCGGATCACCCTGATTGATAAAGCGAATTCGCACGCCACCGTCATTTTGGCGCCCAGCCTCAATCGTGATGGTCGATCCTTCGTAACTATACGCGATGGCATTTTTCATGATGTTGTTGAACACGCGAGCCATCTTGTCGCCATCTATGAGCACCGTCAGGTCCTCACGCACATCGACTTGGACATCTTTGTGCTGATCATTGAGAATGGGATAGAACTCATCGGCCACCTGCGCCAGCAGCAATCCCAGGTCGACGTAGCCGCGCGTGAGCACAATATCGTGGAAGTCAAAGCGCGTGATATCAAAGAACTCCTCAATAAGCGCGTCGAGTCGGTGCGCCTTGTCGAGCGCCACGCCCGTAAAGTGCGCGCGCTGCTCGACTGGCAGCTCGGGGGCCTCCTGCAACAGCGAGAGGTAGCCCACCACGCTGGCAAGCGGCGTGCGCAGGTCATGCGCCAAGTATGTGACCAAATCGTCCTTGCGATGTGACTCGTCACGCAGGGCCTGCTGCACCTTACGCTCGCGATCGCGCACGCGGTTGAGCGCACCCTCGACCTCCAGGAAGTCGCCGTCGATGTTGTCCCACGCGTCGGGATGATCGATCAGGCGATCCTGAATACGGGCGGCAAGCACGCGGTCGGCATGCTGTCCCCCTTGCTCGTAGCCTTGGTAATACAGCGCTCGGCCGCAAAAGAACAGGACGCACACGGCGAGCGCCAAGACAAAGCCAAGCATGTTGAATACAAAGCCGGCATCGAACAGCACCGGTCCCTCAATACCACCAAGTGCCATGGCGCCGATCGCCAGCGTCATGACCCACGCGGCACCGCCGATCACCACGCAACGGCGCACGATTTCAAAGCGATCGATCAGCAAGAAGCCGATGAGTAGAGCCGCCAAGATACCGGCGATGTTATCAATGCCGATCAGCAGCAGACTCAGCAAAAAGAGCAGTACCGTCGCGAGCGCGCGGTTGTCGACGACCGCCCTCACGTATTCAAAGAGCCGATCGGGCACCTCGAACGCCTGTCTATCGTCTTTTGTCATATCAAGATCCTCACAAGCGAACAGCGTTATTCGATGATGTAGCCGACGCCCCAGACGTTTTTGATAAAACGCGGCTTCTGAGCGTCGTCACCAATCTTTTCGCGCAGGTGACGAATGTGCACCATCACCGTATTGTTGGAGCCGGGCATAAAGTCCTCGTTCCACACCGCGCGGAACAGGTCCTCCACGGGCACTACACTGCCGCGATGCTCGGCCAGATACAGCAAGATGGAATATTCGATGGGCGTGAGGCGCACCGGCACACCGTCCACCGTCACGGAGCGAGCGTCACGGTTGATCTCGAGGCCGTCGAGCTGAATGACCGGAGACTCAGCCACCTGCACTCGGCTACCGTAGCTGGTGTAGCGACGCAACTGAGCATGAACGCGCGCGATGAGCTCCAGCGGGCGGAACGGCTTGACCACGTAATCGTCCGCGCCAAGCGAAAGGCCTTCGATCTTATCCTGCTGGGCATCGCGTGCCGTCAACATAATTACGGGATAGGTATGGCTAGCACGGATGGTACGCAGCAGCTCAAAGCCATCGATATCGGGCAGCATGACATCGAGCAGTGCCAGGTCAAACTCTTGTTCCAGAATTGCCTTGGCCGCATCGGCCCCGCTGTAGGCGATCTGGACGTCAAAGCCCTCTTTTGTAAGGTAGATACCAACCAGGTCGGCGATGGCCTTCTCGTCATCAACTACCAGTATGCGCTCGTTCATGCGTGCTCCTCTCGCGCTCCATTATGCCCGAGGCGGCGCCCGCCACACACAACAAGCGCGGGCGATTAAGTCGACCTTAAGCACCCTTGCGCCCATTCGAGCACGAATGCGGCCCATGCGCGCACGCAACGATCCTCGTCGCCGGCAAACGATATACTCTAGTGCCAGAAGAGACCATCCCGTCGAAAGCGAAATCTGTGAAGTCCCTCACCTCTTTTGCAAAGCGCTCCGCCCAGCTTGCCGCCGGCTTTGCCTGCGCCATCGCCCTTGTTGCCGGCGCGCCCGCTGTTGCCGGCGCCCAAGTGCTCACGACCGACGACGTCTGCGGCAAGACCGCCGACGTCCGCGGCATCACGACAGAAAACCTGCCCGATATCGAGGCAACTAATGCCCTTGTTATGGGCAAGGACGGCACCGTCTACTATGGACGCGACGCCGATGAGCAGGTCAAGATTGCCTCGATCACCAAGGTCATGACCGCAATCCTGACCGTCGAAAACTGCAAGATGGACGAGAAGGTCACGGTGAGCAACGCTGCCGCCACCGTAGGCAACTCGACTGCCGGCCTGCTCGAAGGCGACGAGCTCACCGTGGAGCAGGCACTACGCGGCCTGATGATCCCCTCGGGCAACGACGCCGCCATCGTGCTTGCCGAGTACGTGGGCAAAAAGATCGACCCCAAGACCAAAGACGCCGAGGCAACCTTTGTGAAGGCTATGAACGAGCGCGCCAAAAAGCTCGGCTGCACCGGCACGGCCTTTGAGAACCCACACGGTCTGGACTTTGATGAGTGGGCCGGCGACATGCACTCAACAGCACATGACGTGGCACTGATGATGCAGGAGGCCATGAAAAACGATACGATTCGTAAAGTCGTCGCGAGCGAGGATTCTTGGATTGAGGTCACGGGCGCCGATGGCTCAGACCATTCGCATTCCATGGACACGCACAACGTTTTGCTCGGTCAGGACGGAAACATTGGTGGCAAGACCGGCACCACCGACGACGCGGGCTATTGCTTTACGAGCGCCTACAACCGCGACGGCGACGAGATCTACACCGTTATTTTGAACTCCACCACCACCGACCAGCGCTTTACCGATACCGCCACCCTTGCCAACTGGTACTACGGCCACAAGGTCACGGTCGCAATCGCCAACACGCAGGAGAAGACCGCCAACGGCAACCCGCTCATAGCACGCATTAGCCAGACAGATTGGACGGACAAGACGATCGACGCCACGCTCGCCGATCCCGCCGCACAGGCAACGGTGTTCTCACTCGCTGGCGAAGTGACCGAAAAGGTTAGCTACGATGACCTTTCGGGTACGGTGCATGCTGGCGATAAGGTGGGCAGCGTCACGCTTAAGCAGGACGGCACCAAGATTGCCGTTATGGATCTGGTTGCCGACGAGGAAGGAACGGGGCCCAATCCCATCGAATGGCTGCTCGTGAAGCTCGACCGCCTGGGCCGCCGCATCGACAACCGCCCGCTCACAGCCGAGAGCGAGACCGTAGCCAAGGCTCCTGAGGTGTAGGGCTGAAGAACAATACGCTCACTGAAAGAAGGCATCCGAAAGGATGCCTTCTTTTTTTGAGGGTTCGAATCCCCAGCTAACGTTCTCCATACCAAAAAGGGCCCCTTACGGAGCCCTTCTTCAAATTCGTACTGGCGGAGAGCTGGGGATGTCCGGGCATGCTGCGCATGCCCTCCGGCTTCAAAGCCTGGCGGCTTTTCGCCCACGAGCTACAAACGCTTTCGCGTTTGCTTAACGCCCGTGCCCTCTCGGGTTCGAATCCCCAGCCTCCTTTCTCCGCACCAAAAAAGGGCCCCAAATGGGACCCTTCTTTCAATTCATACTGGCGGAGAGCTGGGGATTCGAACCCCAGATGCCCTTTTGGGGCATACTCGCTTAGCAGGCGAGCACCTTCGGCCTCTCGGTCAGCTCTCCGTAACAGCCGTTCTATAGTAACCAAACAGTCGAGGATGGGCAAGGGGAAATTTTGAAGCGATTCCAATTTGCCAGTAGACGTCTCCGCCAAGCATCTCAATCTGTAACAGTTACAGGCCGAATCTTCGTCCAGATGTTACAGATTTAGACAAACAGTCAGCGCCATCCGCAAATGTCTCAATCTGTAACAGTTATCGAGCAAATCGGCCCGCAAATGTTACAGATCAAGACAAACAACCCCGCAGGACACAACGTCTCAATCTGTAACACCTACAGACTGCCCCCTATCCCAGCGAGCGGTTGAGGGAGCCGAGTTCGTCGTTGCCCATGGTGCGCCACATTTGATAGATGCAGCCGCGCGCCAAGAAAAAGAAACCGTTATCGACGAGTTGCACGGCAGCATCCGCAAGTTGATTGGTCACGGCGGGCACCGGCGGCAGCTCAAGACCTGCCTTGCGGATGGTCTCGACAGCCTCCTCAAACGTGAGCGGTTTGATGACGCCCATCTCGTTCATAAGGCCCTGCATTTCCTCCTGCGCACTGCCGCCCGACTCCTCGCCGCGCGGCACCAGGCGGTAGCATGCCAGCGCCAACTCGAGCTGGTCGCAGTTCCAATAGGCAAACGCCAGGCGATAGGACAGGTAACCGATCGAAGGCCGGTCACTGGCAATGCGCAGGCCATGGCGCGCCACCTCGATAATCTCGTCATAGCGCTCCAGGCGCGCTAGCACGTTGATCAGGGCAAAGTGAGACTGCATGGACGAGCGCGCCAAATCGTAGAGACGACGCACCTCGGGCAGTGCGCGCTCAAAGTCCTCTTGCTCGGCGTAAAAGCTGCAGATCTCGTGCTGGGCAAAATACAGTGCATCGGGAGCGCGAAGGATACGCACGGAACGATCCTCCTCCATCACCGGCAGCACCATGCGCACCAGCTGGTTATCGCAGAACTGGGTCTGCACCGGGCCCGTCGCCAAAAGCTCAGCAACAGTACACTTGGCTTCCAGCTCCTCGACAAGGCGAGAAAAGCCCTCGAAAGCATTAGCTCGATCAACTTTGGATTGCTCGCGCAGCTCGACGACACGGGCGACATACGGATCGTTGTCCTCCTCCATGACCTCAAGCTCGTCAGCCGTATCAGCGAGCAGTAAATCTCGAAGCGCAGGCGGCAATGGACGATGGTCATCACGTGGTCGGGCGTGAACCTCTGCAGGCTCAATCATGTCCGGCGCATCTGCCTCATATGCCTCGAGCAAATGCTTGCAGGGCATGTCGTCCATATCCATGCTCTCAAGTTCTTTGGCGACAGAAACGCAATCGGCCAGATAAGCCGCACGGCCAAAGGAGTACGTTTCAATAACGCACTCGCCCTGCTCGCCGTCGGGAGCCGCAATCTGCACGTAGCAGCGCGTGATGCGAGCACCCGAAGCAAAGCAAGCCGCCGCGAGGGTAAGCGCAATACGCGCATCGTGCTCAGTGGCCCATGCTGTGCGCTTAGGCTCATCTACCTCGCGCCAGGCGTCATCTTGGGCATCGTATTCGCGCTGCGGCATAGCATCGACAACCGTGTGGCCAAATCGCACCAGCATGATGCCCTCGGCGACGTTCGCTCGATAGGTGTAGTCGAGCCGCGTGACCACGTTGAGCGCTTCTACGATACGTGCAAAGCGGGTGCGAACGTCCCACTCGCCACCCGGCTGACACGCAACCGTCCCCGGCTTGGCCCACGGATTGTCATTCGACAGCGTTTCGAGCAGGCGAGGAACGTCGTTGGTCGTCTTGCTGATATGCCAGAGATCAAAGAGCGAGCAGCCCTCAAAGCTTGGCGACGAGGCAACGGGGCCCAACCCTGCCCCAATACGCTCAAGAATGCCCGATAGGCGGTTCAGGCGGCACTCGACGGCAAACAGGGTATCGATCTCGTCCTGGTCCAGCAGGCTACGGTCAAAATTGAGATAAAAGAGCCTCGAGCGATCGATGCGCGCCAGACTCATTTCGGTTTTGGCCGCAATGGTGCGCAGGCGAGGCAGATTGACTTCGCCCATCAAAGCGGCGGCATAGCGTTCGATGCCACTTGGATTATCTGTATGGTCAATGCGGTAGAGCAACGTTTCGATTGCATCGGGCAGCGGCGTGGAATCAAAACCCAGCAGCACCTCAACCGGCTCGGGGAGTTTTACAAGTTTGATCTTGTCGACGGCATTTTTCATGCCCTCGTCGAGGCCGTCACCGTCGGCCGCGGCCGAGACAGCGTTTTCAGAATCGGCGAATATCACGTAGCGCAAGAACATCGAGGCCATGAACTCGCCGTAGCGAAGGCTGCGCATCGAATTCCACGTCTCGCGATCGGATTGTTCGCGCATGGTGCCTTCGGGAGAGCCGATGACTCGCGCCCGGGAATGCATCGTCCCATCGGCGCCCCTGACCGCGATCTCGCCGATGCTCGAATCGGACTTGTCAAGAATCAGTTGCATGTCGGGATCGTCGGGCAGCGACTCCTCGTTAACGGGACGGTCCACCTTATAGACCTCACCCGAAACGCTCACGTAGCCCAAAAGCGACACATGGCTTTTGCCAACAAATTCGACGACATAGCATGATTCATGCGGGTCCTCGCCAAAGAGCTTCCAAACCACGCCATACGAGCGTCCCGCAGGCTGCTCGGGCATGGCCGGAAAGCGCTTTTTGGGATCGAGAAACCTGAGCTTGTATGTCGGACGCTCTGCCACGAAATATCACCCTGATCGGTCGTCTAAAGAAAGAGCGCGCCACGGACTCACCGAGGCGCATACTCGAAATCTTACACAAGTCGATGAGAAATAGCCCCCGTTGACCGAGGTTCGAATCCATGCAGTGTTTACGTAAAAGAAAAGCCCCCGTTGCCGGGAGCTTTAATCTCAATTGGTGCGGCGTATAGGATTCCGCGCATCCGCTGCGCGGATCCGCACCGGCTTCGCCCGCCTGCCGGCGGACTCGCCCGCTCGCTGCGGACGCTCCGCGTCCGCTTCACGCTCGCGCCTCGACCGAGGTTCGAATCCATGGGGCGTCTGCCTAAAAGAAAGGCTCTGTTAGACCAAGGTTGACATATAGACGATGTCACCGCGAGGCGGTACCCTTCAATTAACTTCGAAGG
>CAKTWK010000008.1 GCA_934630735.1 uncultured Collinsella sp.
GGGGCAGCGGGGGCGTTCGGCTAGGTGCGGGAACGGCCTATTTGCTCAATGTGTTCGGCTGAGATCGGAAATCAACCGACGAAGAGCGCATACCCAGCAGATGGGGCAGCGAGGTGCAGATGAGGACCACATAATACGAAGCGATGTAGCCGGCACCACACGAGACGGCAGTGAGATGCGAAAAACGAGTTGGCACACACTGCAGACTCTCAACCGTATGGTTCAGCACCGATTGTGGTCATCGCCCTATCCTTCTTTCGGAAAGCGGCCGAGCGACTCGAACCAATAGGATCAGTCGGTCCCTATCCGTACAGCCCGAACCACGAGTGCCACAAGGACGAGGGGGGCGGCGACCCATTTGGGGAACTGCAGCGCGTTAAGGGCGAGCGCGATCGCGAGTATCAGCGCGTATGCAAGGAGTTCCCACCACATCAGGGCAGGGCGGCGGTAGGGTGCTTCCGACCTCTCCCCGTACTCTCTTCACAGCTCCCCCGCCCGTCGCCTGCGCGCGAGCTCGACGGCTTCCTTACCCGTCATGGTCTCGATGTCGAGAACCATCACGAAGGTGTGGTCGAAGGCAGGCGCAATCTCCTCGCGGGCCTTCTCCTCGTGACCGGGCCAGAAGCGCTCGGCCACGAAGAGAAGCTCCTCCAAACGCTCATCGGGATCCGTGAGCTGGCGCAGGCGCCCCGTGCAGACCACGCTGCGAAAGTACGAGGTGTATTGCTCGGGGATAATCTCATCCTGGCCAATGACCGTGAACGAGGCGCGAGCATCGGCTTTGAGCAGGTCGATCTTATGGCCGGTCATAGCCCCGTGGAAGGTAAGCCTGCCATCGCGGTAGCCATAGTTGAGCGGCACCTGGTACGGCGCGCCAAGCTCGAGATCATTGAGCGCGAGCACGCCGGACGTGCCGCGCTCGAGCACCTCGATGCAGGCTTCCTCGCTAAGGGCCTGACGCTTTCTGCGCATGGGAATGAGGTCAATCATGGTCGTCCCTCCAAAGCCGGTCTTAAACTGGAAGCCATCTTAGCACACGGCATGCGCGCCGTGCAACGCGGCATCAGTCAGTGCGCAAGAGACACGACGGCCTCAGTCCTGCCGCCCTACCCCTCCGACGACCCACCTCAAGCCTGGCCGCGAGTTCCTCGAGGCACTCGCCCGTACGCCGCAGCTCAGTTGCAACGTCAACGCCAACGTAGGTGTAGTGCCAGGGCTCGAAGTCCACGCCCGTAAGGGCAGACTTGCCCGGAGGATACCGACGGATGAACCCAAACCGCCACGAATTCTCGAACAGCCAGTCCTGGATCCCCTCGAGGCCTCCCGGGCTACCGTCTCCGCAGCTGATGTCGAGCGCGACGCCCAAGGCGTGCTCGCTCCGACCCGGAAGCGCCACGTAGCGGCGCGTGGCTCGCCAAGCTTTACTTGGTTCGGCCGGCGCGATGTCTTCAACACCGAGATCGTTGCGGATGATGGCGCCAATACATGGACGCCGACTAGTGATCCAATCGAATTTCCAAAGTCAAAGGGACACGGCTGGCGCGCATACGTGGAGGCTACGCGGCTCGAGATCACGTGTGGCGAGGCGCCGTTTGTGTGCTCGCGCTACGACACCGTGACGGGAGACGAGCTACCCGTAAGCGAGCGCGTAGGCTTCCTTGACCGCAAGCTTCGCGTTGTGACCGAGAAGACCAAGACTCGCAAGGAATGGGTGCGCCGGGCCCTCGACGCGCTGCGCGCGACGTACGGCTTCGAGTACCAGGGCGACAACCTGCTTATTGCTCGCGTCAATGTGCTCGAGACGTTCGTCGAGCATCTCCGCAATCGCTGGGGGTCGGGCCCCCAACAGGACGAGCTCGAGCAGGCGGCATGGATCGTTTCCTGGAACTTCTGGCAGATGAACGGCTTCACAGACGCCGTGCCCACCAACAAGATGGGCGCCGAGGTGGAGTCGACCCTGGGGACGTTCGAGGAGCCCGAGCCGGAGCCGATGCAACCGTCGCTTTTCGACCTGTTCGATGACGTATTCCCCGACGAGACAACCGAAGAGACCAAAGAAGAGGAGCCAAGGGAAACGGTTCCCCTCTGCGTGATATACGACTGGCAGAACGGCGAGCCCTTCGAGTTCGCCGCATTGAAAGGTGAGGCAGCAATTATGGGAAAGAAGTTCTATGCGGTAATCGGTAATCCCCATATCAGCTTTCAGTGGCGGAACAAGATTCTGGCAATAAGACCTATGCACCGCCCATCTATCACGAGTTTATGGACTCGGCGTTCAAGGTTTCCGACAAGGTGGAGCTTGTCACTCCCGCTAGATTCCTATTTGACGCCGGCTCAACCCCAAAGGCCTGGAACAGGAAGATGCTTAACGACCCCCATTTCAAAGTGATGAGCTATAAAGCGGATGCGTCCAGCGCCTTTCCGAATACCGACATCAAGGGCGGTGTTGCCGTTACCTATCGAGATGCTGATCGGGATTTCGGTGCGATAGAAGTGTTCACACATTTCGATGAGCTTCGTACCATCAAAGAGAAGGTTGTAAAACATGGCATCCAACCCCTCGGCGATATCATCTTCGCGGCCGATAGCTACCACTTCACTGAAGCCATGCACGAAGACCATCCCGAGATTCGTTATGTTGACGACGACCATGGTCTGTTGAGCAAGAACCACGACTATGACCTTAAGACAAACGTTCTCGACAACCTTAACAATGTAGTTTTCTTTGACGAGATGCCTGGCGACGGAGATAGTTGCATCAGAATCTTTGGCAGAGGTCGCGCCGGAAGAGCTTACAAGTTCATTTCCGCCAGATATATCGCTCCGCATCCGAACCTCGACAAATGGAAAGTACTTGTTCCTGCCGCCAACGGATCGGGCGCGCTTGGAGAAGTGCTTTCTACGCCCTTAATAGGGCGGCCCTTAATAGGGCATACGCAGTCCTTCATAAGCATTGGCAGTTTCAATTCCGAAGCGGAAGCTACGGCTCTCCTCAAATACATAAAATCGAAGTTCGCTCGGACCATGCTCGGAATTCTGAAGATTACGCAGCACAATCCCGCACCAAAATGGAAGTATGTCCCCCTACAGGACTTTACTTCTGACTCCGACATCGATTGGTCGCAGTCTGTTGCTGACATCGACCGTCAGCTCTATGCGAAGTACGGCCTCGACGACGAGGAGATTCAGTTCATCGAATCCCATGTGAAGGAGATGGACTAGCAATGGCGAGCATCGACATCTCCCAGATCATCGAGACCACCGCTCCCGCGGTGCCGCAGATCTATGCCTACACCACGCCCGAGATCGTCCGCCACAACGGCTGGACCAAGATCGGCTACACCGAGCAGGACGTGCGCGAGCGAATCAAACAGCAAACGCACACCGCCGACGTGCAGTGGCATCTGGAGTGGAGCGGCAACGCCACGTGGGAGCACCGTGCGGGCACGTTCCATGACACCGACTTCCACGCCTACCTCGAGAAGCAGGGCGTCGAGCGCGAACCCAAGAAGGAATGGTTCAAGATTAGCGTCGAGGAGTCTCACCAGCAGTTCTACCGGTTCCGCGACACCGACGGCGTGCTGGACGCACCCGGCGCTGCCTCCTACACCCTGCGCGCCGAGCAGCAGCGCGCAGTGGAGCAGACGGGAGCCTTCGCCCGCGCCCATTGGGACGAGGGCGGCGCGCACGGCGGCGAGTTCCTGTGGAACGCCAAGCCGCGCTTCGGCAAGACGCTCACCGCATACGACCTGTGCCGCAGTATCGGCGCGCAGAAGGTGCTCATCGTCACCAACCGCCCTGCCATCGCCAACTCCTGGTACGACGACTACGTGAAGTTCGTGGGCTTGGAGGGCGGCTACCGCTTCATCAGCGGCGTGGACGCTCTGACCGGCAAGCCCTACTGCCTCAGCCGCGAGGAGTACCTGCGCGCCATCCGCAACGACCCGGAAGGCCCCAAGGGGTTCATCGAGTTCGTGAGCCTTCAGGACCTCAAGGGCTCCATCCGCTTCGGCGGCGTGTACCAGAAGCTCGACGAGGTGGCCGACCTCACCTGGGACGTGCTCATCATCGACGAGGCACACGAGGGCGTGGACACCTTCAAGACCGACGTGGCATTCGACCACATCAAGCGCCGCTTCACGCTGCACCTCTCTGGCACGCCCTTCAAGGCCATCGCAAACGAGAAGTTCGCCGACGACGCCATCTACAACTGGACCTATGCCGACGAGCAGCAGGCCAAGCGTGACTGGCCTGCCGACTCTGAGCAGCCGAACCCCTACGCCAACCTCCCCAAGCTCAACCTGCTCACCTACCAGATGAGCGACATCGTCGAGCAGGAGGCCCGCGGCGGCATGGAGATTGATGGCGAGCAGACCGAGTTCGCCTTCGACCTCAACGAGTTCTTCTTGACCAAGCACAACGGCGGCTTCGTGCACGACGCCGACGTGGATAAGTTCCTCGACGCGCTCACCACGCAGGAGAAGTTCCCGTTCTCGACACCCGGGCTGCGCGACGAGCTGCGTCACACGTTCTGGATGCTCAACCGCGTCGACTCCGCCCGCGCCCTCGCCAAGAAGCTGCAGGCGCACCCCGTCTTCAAGGATTACGAGGTGGTACTCGCTGCTGGCGACGGCAAGATCGACGCCGATGACGAGAACGAGAAATCGCTCGACAAGGTACGCCGCGCGATCAAGGACCACGACAGGACCATCACCCTTTCGGTCGGCCAGCTGACCACGGGCGTGACCGTGCCGGAGTGGACCGCCGTGCTCATGCTCTCGAACATGGCGAGCCCCGCACTGTACATGCAGGCGGCCTTCCGCAGCCAGAACCCGTGCCTGTTCGACCTGGGCGGCGGCAACTACGCGCGCAAGGAGAACGCCTACGTCTTCGACTTCGACCCGGCGCGCACGCTTACTATCTTTGAGCAGTTCGCCAACGACCTGTACGGCGAGACCGCGCGCGGCGGCGGCGATGTCGAAACGCGCGAGCGCCATATCCGTCAGTTGCTGAACTTCTTCCCCGTCTACGGCGAGGACGAAGAGGGGCAGATGGTCGAGCTCGACGCCGAGCAGGTGCTCAGCGTGCCGAGGCGCATCCATGCCCGCGAGGTGGTCAGGCGCGGCTTTATGAGCAACTTCCTGTTCCAGAACATCGCGAGCGTCTTCCGCGCGCCGGCAGAGGTCGTGGAGATCATCCAGCGCTTCGATCCCTACGAGCAGGGCAAGGCACAGAACGCCGAGAAGAACAAGGTCGAGATCGATGAGGGCACGGCCGACGAGCTCTCCATCAACGACGAGGGCGAGGTGGAGATTCCCGACGAGCAGGTCGTAGGCAAGGCTGCGGACATCTTCGGGCCGAAGGTCTACGGCGACATCGCCGTCGAATTCTCAGGCCACATGGACGACATCGCGAAAGCCCACGAGGCCGATGACGACGATCGGGTGATGCTCGACAACCTCAAGGAGGCCTTCAAGCAGAGCGTGACCGCGCCTCTGGTACAGGCCGCCAAGGAGAGCTACGGCAGCGAGCTCAAGCCGCGCCAGCAGCAGCAGATCGAGCGCAAGGTCCAGGCGGACGCCGACATCCAACTCAACCGCCAGGTCGGCGACTACCAGATTCAGGCGCGCCGCATCGAGCAGTCGCGCAAGGACGAGCTCAAGGCGGCGACAAGCGAGACCGAGCGCGCCGAGGTGAACAAGCGCCATGACGAGCAGAAAGCGGAGGCGTTCCAGACGCTCGCCCAGAAGCTCGAGGACTCCCGCGAGGAGCTCGTGCAACGCGCCGGCGAGACCGTGGTGCGCGAGGTGGAGACGGCGAAGAAAGAGGACGAGAAGCAGGGCATCGAGGACAAGGTGCGCGCTCATCTGCGCGGCTTCTCGCGTACCATCCCGTCGTTCCTCATGGCCTACGGCGAAGAGGGCACGACGCTCGCGAACTTCGACACCGTGATCCCCGCTGACGTCTTCCAGGACGTCACGAGCATCACCGTTGATGAGTTCCGCTTTTTGCGTGATGGCGGCGACTACACCGATGGCGAGACCGGCGAGGTAAAGCGCTTCGTTGGGCACCTCTTCGACGAGGTCGTATTCAACGACTCCGTGAGCGAGTTCATCAAGCTGCGCGAACGCCTGGCCAATTACTTCGACGAGTCCCAGACAGAGGACATCTTCGACTACGTGCCGCCCCAGAAGACCAATCAGATCTTCACGCCGCGCAACGTCGTGGTTCAGATGGTGGACCTCTTCGAGAAGGAGAACCCGGGCTGCTTCGATGACCCGAGCCACACCTTCGCCGACCTGTATATGAAGTCTGGCCTCTACATCACCGAGATCATCAAGCGCCTGTACCGAAGCGAGGGCATGAAGGCCGCCTTCCCGGACGACCGCGAGCGTTTGGACCACATCCTGGAGCATCAGGTGTTCGGCATCGCGCCCACCAAGATTATCTACGAGATTGCCACCCACTTCATCCTGGGTTTCCACGACGAGGTCGGCCAAGGATGTGACTCTAACTTCGAGCTCGCGGACGCCGCGGAGCTCGCCAAGGAGGGCACGCTGGAGGCATACGTCGAGCGCGTCTTCGGGCCCAAGCTGGGCGAGGCGTAGCGCGTGGCGGAAGTAGTCGACAGCAAACAGGATGGGCGTGCAGAGGCTGCGCGAGCGGCGGTGAGTGCGGCACGGCGTGAGGATACCGAACTTTGCGCCCGTCTAGTCTTTCGCGTCTCGCGCAATGAGCTAAGGCGCGTGGGGATCACCACGCCCATCGCTCTCTACGATGAGCTGAAGCAGGTCTTCTGGAACGCAGACGAGGGCGTCACCCTGGGCGACCACCTCTCTGTCGGGTTCGGCAAGGTCGACCGCCGCCGTCAGGTGCGCGCCTTCGCCGAGCGCCATGCGGACGAGCCCAGAAACGTCGCCGCGAAAGCCTACGAGCGCGAATACGGCTTCAGCGCAGGCATCGCCGCGATATGGCTCGACCTGTTCGCCGAGCCCGCGGACGTGAGCTTCTCGGAGTGGCTTGGCGTCGAGGTCGCTGAATGCCCGACGGGCGCCCCGGCCTCCCGTGCGGATGTGCCCGTAGCGCACGACACCGAGCGCGAGGCACCCACCCTCGAGGGCTTCCTTGCCCGGGAGCTTGCCGGCCGCATCTGCGACGAAGGCCTCGTGCGTCGGCGCTTCGCCTTCGAGTTTCCCGACGATCCGCCCGAAGCGCTCGACCGCGGCATCGAGGATGCGGGCTACTACGAGGACCGCGGCTTGCTCTTCCGAGAAGGGAGCACCCCGAACGACCACTTCACGCGGCTGCTGGCCGAGCATCCGTCTTTCGCGAAGGGCGACGCCGGCTTCGAGAACGCCGTGTGGCAGCACCCCGCCTTCCGCCAGGTGCTGCGCCAGGCGCTTTCGGACCACCGCTTACTTCTCTACGAGGGCGACAGCTACATCTCGTTCTCGCGGCTGCACGACGTGCTAGGCGCGCGCATGGCGGACATCGAGTCGTACGCGCCCGCGGTGAGCGTGGATGCGCCCGAAGGCGAGCCCTTCACCGTGGCGAGCCTGCGCGCGGGCGGCGCCACTCCGCATCCGCTGTACGGGCTGGACATGCCCGACGACTTCTACGAGGGACTGCTCGACGCGGGAGGGCTCCTGCGCAGCTGCACGCTCGCCGGAACCAAGGTGTTCGTCGCCGGAGGCGAGGGGCGGCTTTCCGCAGCCGACCTCATCGAGTGGATCGTCGCCCACCATGAGGGAATCGAGCGCGATGACCTGCCGAGACTGCTCGCGAACGATCTGGGCATCACGTGCCCGGCACCGCTTCTGACGACGACCATTTACAACTCCGACGTCTACTACGACGACATCGGGGACGCATATTACTCATCCATGGAGGCATGGAAGAAGGAGGCACGAAATGAGCTTGCTTGAGGAAGGGATCGCGACTGGCAACGTCCTGCCGACGGGTCGCAAGGAGAAGCACTCCATCGACAACGTGACGCGCGACTTCGACATCTACCGCATCAAGTGCGATCTGCTGTTCTACAACGACCAGAACGACCGCATCGCCACTTGGGTAAGCGAGTACAACTCCGCGCAGGGCGCGGATCTGCTCGCCCTTGGCCGCGACGAGTACAACGGCGTCATCGAGGACTTCATCGTCGAGAGCAACCCCGGCGCGCTCAGGAAGACCGAGAAGAGCATCGCCCTTCGCGGCCAGCTTAGGCCGGGCATCGTGCTCAACGACGGACGCGTCATCGACGGCAACCGACGCCTGACCTGCGTCCGCCGCCTCGCGCGGGCGAACAACGAGGCGGGCTGGTTCGAGGCCGCCATCCTCGACGACGCCACAGGCAGCGACCCCAAGCGCATCAAGCTGCTCGAGCTCGCCATCCAAATCGGCGAAGAGGAGAAGGTGGCGTACGATCCCGTCGACCGCCTCGTCGGCGTATACCGCGACGTGGTTAAGAACCACCTCATAACCCCTGCGGAGTACGGCAACGCGACGGGCATGACCGAGGCGGAGGTGAAAAAACTCGTCGACCGCGCCCAGTACATGGAGGAGTTCCTCGAATTCTGCCAGGCCCCCGAGCAGTACCACCTCGCCCGCGCCCTCAAGGTCGATGGCCCCTTGGGCGAGTTCAGCCGCGTGCTGAAGAAGTACGACAACAGGCGCGACAAACAGCTTGTCAAACGACTCATGTTCGCCAACATGGTGGTGCAGCCCGAGGGCGACATCACCCGATACGTGAGAGACTTCGGCAGCGTGGCAGGCACGGATGCGGAGGCCGACTTCAAGGCCGCCGAGCTGCAGGCCATGTCCGAGCTCCTCGAGAAGATGGGTCCCGACGCCCTCACGCGCGAGAAGGTGAGCGAGCTGCGCTCGGACGGCAACCTCGTCGACGGCTTCAAGCGCGCAGGCGACCGCGCAAGAGAGACCGTGCGCCGCGTCAAGCTCATGGACACGCCCGCCAAGAAATCCGCCGACTGCCTCTCCGAGCTCGAGAAGATCCTTCCCGAGATGCTCGACGTGCTGGGACCCGACGAGCTCGAGAAGGTGCGCCGCAACCTCGTTGCCGTCGCCGACAAGGTGGAAGAGCTGATCGGTGAGATCGATGAGCGCGCCTAGGGCCGTCGTCTGCTACGACGAGGCGCGCCCCGGCATGTACCTGCGCATCGAGGGGCAAGACATCGCCTCGTTCATGGCCTCGGCCGCATGGCGCGCCTGGCTGTACTACCCGGCGAGCGCCGTCGACGGCACCGATCGCGACCGCATCCTACTCGACGGCGGCATGGGCCTTCGCGAGTGCCAGGACATGCTCGAGGCGATCATGGAGGCCGACGGCCACGGCGTCGAGGTCGCGGTTGACCCGAGCTTCGGCGCCTTCGTGAACGCCGGCGAGACCTACATCCGCGAGCGCTCCGAGGTGGGGTTGGCCATCAAGGCGCAGACCGCCGAGGGCATCGCCGACGACCCCCAGCTGGGGCCGCGCTTCCGGGAGTTCCGCGACGTAGTGAACGCCTCGATGGTGCGTCCCCTGCGCGACCGGCAGATGCTCGACGCCTTCTTCATGGCGACGGTTGGGCGCGCGGCCGACTTCTCGGTGCCCGGCGCCGGCAAGACCGCGACGGTGCTCGGCGTGTTCGCCTACCTTCGCCATTTGGGGCTCGCGCGCCGCATCGTGGTGGTTTGCCCCAAGAACGGCTTCGAGTCGTGGGAGAAGGAGTGGGTCGCCACCTTCGGGGATAAGCTGCCTTTGAGCTGCTTCTCGCTGGGAGACCCCGCCATAGCGGCGATGTCGACCGAGCGCAGGCGCAACGCGCTGTCGCTCGACAGCGGCGCGTGCAACCTGTTCACGTTCAACTACGAGTCGCTCTCGGGCTACGTGCGGGAGCTGCATGCCATCATCCCCGACCAGACCCTGCTCGTCTTCGACGAGGTGCACCGGGTGAAGGCCATCGGCGGCAGGCGCGCGGAAGCCGCGCTCGAGGCGGCCGACGGCGCGAAGTTCGTGATCGCCCTTACGGGAACGCCCATCCCGAACACCTACCAGGACATCTACAACCTGCTGCACATCCTGTACCCCGAGGACTACGACACGTTCTTCGGCTACGAGCCGGGCGAGCTCCGCGCGCCCGATGCGGACCTCCAGGCAAGCCTCAACGACAGCCTGGCGCCCTTCTTCTGCCGAACGAACAAGGACGAGCTCGGCGTGCCGCGCCCGGAGCCCGACGAGATCGTGGAGGTCGAGGCGACGCCCGATGAGGACACATTGCTGCGAGTCCTGTACGCGTCTTGCCCCAACGCGCTCGCGAGGATCATACGCACCCTGCAGCTCGAGAGCGACCCCGAGATGCTCTGCTCTGCAGTGGACCCAGGCGACCTCGAGTACGTGCTCGACCAGGTCGGCGATGACTACTCGGATATCGACTACGTCGACTTCTCGCAGACGTTCTACGAGGCCATCGAGCGAAGCCGCCCGAGCTCGAAGCTCGTGGCGTGCGAGCGGCTCGTGGAGCGCATCGTCGCCGAAGGCCGCCCCGTCATAGTATGGTGCATCTTCGTACGCAGCATCAGCAACCTCCGCCGCGACCTCGCCGCCATGGGGATTCCGGCAGAGGCGATCTACGGCGCCACGCCACAGGAAGAGAGACGCGAGATTCTGGACGACTTCCGCGCGGGGCGCTTCAGGGTGCTCGTGACCAACCCGCAGACGCTTGCCGAGTCGGTCTCTCTGCACAGCGTCTGCCACGACGCGGTGTATTTCGAGTACAGCTACAACTTGGTGCACCTGCTGCAGTCAAAGGACCGCATACACCGTCTGGGCCTGCCCGACGACCAGAAGACGCGCTACTACTTCATGCGCGAGAAGTTCATGCGCGACGGCAGGGAGCTATCCCTCGACGCCGTGATCTACGACCGCTTGAAGGAGAAGGAGCAGACGATGCTCGACGCCATCGACCGCGGCTGCCTTGAGGGCGGCTACCTCGATGACGAGGACCTGCGTATCGTCTTCGAGCGCCTGCTGGGAGAAGATGCCAAGAGCCTGGAATACTAAGAGGCCGAACGGCGCACTGACGATATTGGCTCATAAGTAACAACTGCGAAGGAAAGATAGGGCTTTAAGGATGGATGCAGGAAAATCTACGATAAGCGGCGTGTTCAACGGATCGCGCCTGCTCGAAATACCTTTCTACCAAAGGGCGTACGTCTGGGGAGAAGAGCAATGGGAGCGCTTCCTCGGCGACATGGAGTTCGTCACGGCTTCGAAGCGACCTTATTTCCTGGGCTCGATCATCCTGAAGCAAGCCTCCTCCGGCAACACTTGGTCCGAGGTGTCCGAGGTTCGCACAGTCATCGACGGCCAGCAGCGCCTCACGACCATGGTCATCTTCTTCAAGGCACTCTGCGCGAGAATCGACGCCGATAGGCTGTTCGAGCGAGATTTCGTCCTGGAGACCGGCGAAGTCGCCTTGAGACATGGCAAGTACGACCGGCAGGATTTCGAGAAGGTCGTCAGCGCCACGGGCTGCGAGCCTGTCGAGGGCTCCTCGTCCATCGTCCTTGCCTACAACTATTTCCTCAAGAACATCGACCCAGAGAAGGTCGACAGGAACACGATCAAGTCGAACGTCCAGTTCGTCTGCATCGATCTCACCGAGGGCGAGGACGAGCAGCAGATATTCGACACCATCAACTCGCTCGGGGTGCGCCTGACGACGGCGGAGCTCCTCAAGAACTACTTCTTCAACCGCGAGAACGAGCAGGCGTTCAAGGAGTGCTGGGAGGACGTCTTCGAACCCACGGCGGAGAAGAGGGAGTATTGGGAGCAGGAGGTCGTTACCGGGCGCATCAAGCGCACGCTCGTCGACCTGTTCTTCGACGCGTTCCTCCAGATCCTGGTTCAGGACAAGAAGCGCGGCGTCACGACCGAGGACAAGCTCTTCTATTCGCGCACGTCCAACCTCTTCCAGTCCTACAAGGACTTCATCGGCAGGTACTGCAACGGAGACAAGGACGAGATCCTCGACAGCATGAAGGCGTATGCCGAGGTGTTCGAGTCCACGTTCGACCCCGGCTACTGCGACGCGGACATCCCCTCCGCTCCCGGCGTCGAGCGCCTGAACGTGCTGATATTCGGCCTCAAGAACTCGACGCTCATCCCGTACGTGCTCTACGTTCGCAAGAACGCGGAGTCTTCGGGCGAGGAATCCGAGGTCTTCGCCCTGCTTGAGAGCTACATCGTCCGCCGAACGCTGGTTCAGGCGACCACGAAGAACTACAACAGGCTGCTCACCTCGCTGATCCTGAACGAGGTGAAGGACGCGGAGACGCTGAGGAAGGCTCTTGAAGCAAACGAAGAGGCGACGACGTACATGCCCGGCGATGACGAGGTTCGAAGGGCGTTCGAGGAATCGTGTCTGTACAACCTTCAGTCCAAGGGCGTTCTCTATCTGCTGGAAAGCGCCATTCGCCCAGGCATGAGCAGCACGGCCCTGCTCGGGTTCAACCAGTACACCCTCGAACACATGATGCCCAAGAAGTGGCGCAACAAATGGGGAGCCCTCGACGATGAGGCTGCCACGCGAAGGGACAGGAAGCTCCTCACGCTCGGCAACCTCGCCATCATCACGCATTCGCTCAACGCCTCCATCCGCGATGCCGATTGGCCCACCAAGAAGCAGGGAAAGGGATACAAGGACGGTCTTGCCCTCTGCGCCGCCGGCCTTGCGACCATGGCCGGCGCCCTGGAGAAGGAGTCTTGGGACGAGGGCGATATCGCCGATCGCGCCGAATGGCTTGCGGACAAGGCGTTGGAGGTCTGGCGTTAAACCTTACATGCGCCCCATCTCGAAGATGCTTGCGGTGTCGGAGCCCGCATCCATGACGGATGTTGTCGGCTCTTCCAAATGCGAGGTTTGCGGTGGCGCTTCCGTCACTGGTGCCTCAACCCCCTCGCCGAGCGCCAGGAAGAACCTCATCACGAGCTCGATCCTCTGCTGCAGGGACTCGCTCAGCTCGCCGTAGGAGGCCGCCAGCCGTACTTCCTTGGACAACTCCGCCATCGAGTCCTTCAACGCCTTCTGCACGCTTACAGAGGGCCTCACCTCGACCTGGGTATCGGTGAGCTTGGCGATGATGTAGTCCTGCCTGCTCATGCCGCTCCAGGCTGCCATCTCGCATATGAGCTTGCGCTCCTCGGGCGTGCAGCGGAACGCCATCGTCTTGCTGCGCTTGCGGGCGCTGTTCTCGCACGGCATCCTTCTTACCCCCTCGCCCCGTCGAGCGCGGCGGCCATCTCGTCCTGCTTCGTGGGGAACAGGTGCGCGTAGCGGTAGGTGATGTCCACCGCCTCGTGGCCCATGCGCTCGGCGATGGCCAGCGCGGAGAAGCCCATCTCTATCAGCAGGCTCACATGGCTGTGGCGTATGTCGTGTATGCGGATGCGCTTCACGCCCGACGCCTTGCACCCGCGCTCCATCTCGTGGGCCAGGAAGTGCTTGGTCACGGCGAACAGGCGCTCGTCGGGGGCGACGTCGTCGCGCATCTCGATGAAGTCCGCCATCTCGTCGCGCAGGAAGGCGGGCATGACGATCGTGCGCACGGACTTGGGCGTCTTGGGGTCGGTCACGGTGTCAACGCCGTTGAGGCTCTGGTACGACTTGTTGATGCGCAGCCGCGAGCTCTCCAGCATGAAGTCGGACGGCGTGAGCGCCAGGAGCTCGCCGCAGCGTATGCCCGTCCAGTAAAGCAGCTCGAAGGCGTGGAATGAGAGAGGCTTGTCCATGACGGCCTCGCTGAACCTCAGGTACTCGTCCTTGGTCCAGAACTGCATCTCGCCGCCCTTCTTCGAGCCTATCTTGTCGACCCTGCGCACCGGGTTGTCGCTGAGGCCGTAGTAGCGCTCGGCGTGGTTGAAGATGGCGTTGAGCTGGTTGTTCACTGTGCGCAGGTACGTCGGTGCCCAGGGCTTCCCGTCGGCGTCCCGGTGCTCGGTGAGCTCGTTTTGCCACCTGATGACGTCGATCGGCCTCACGTCGCACATGCGCATGTCCCCGAAGAACGGCACGAGCTTGTCGTTGATGATGTACTCCTTGGTGATCCACGTGTGCTCGCGTATGCGCGGCTTCACCTCGGAGGCGTACACCTCGACGAACTCGGAGAACGTCATGTCCATGGCCCCGCCGTTAAGGCTCTTGAACTGGCTCTCCCACACTGCGGCCTCCACCTCGGAGGAGAAGCCGCGCTTCGTCTTGTGGCGCTTCGAGCCGCGGGCGTCGCGGTAGTAGCACTGCACGTAGAACGTGCCGTTGCCGTCGTCCTTGTACACGGGCATGTCAGTCCACCTCCGGGAAGTACAGGGCGTCGAAGACGTCGCTTCGAACGCGCCCGCGGATGACCACGCGCCCGCGCGCCTCCTGCTCGGCGTTTATCTTCCTGATCACCTCGTAGGCGCTGCCTTTCTTGATCCTCAGCAGCTCCGCGACCTCGTCGGCGTCCAGCATGTGCGGCCTCGGCGTCTTCGCCACCTTCTCGTCCATGGCTCCTCCAATCAATGGCGTACGGATACGTACGGTTCACAGATTCAGAGTAAACGTACATATCTGTACTGTCAATAGAATTGCGTACATTTGCGTACGCTGATAAGATGTGCTGGTACGTAATTCCAGGAGGAGGGCTCATGTCCGTAGGCGAGAACATAAGGCGGTACCGCAAGTCGCGCGGCATGACGCAGGCGCAGCTCGCCGAGGCGGTCGGCCTGACCGAGGGGGCCGTGCGCCACTACGAGAGCGGCATCCGCGCCGTGAAGCCCGAGCTGCTCGAGTCCATCTCCGCGGCGCTCGGCGTGTCCGTCAACGCCCTCAAGGATTACGGCGTCGAGACTGCGGGCGACCTCATGTCGCTGCTCGTGCGGCTCGAGGACTCCTTCGGCATCGTGCCCGCAGCCGACGGCACGGGCCTCTCCCTGAACCCCAAGGCGCCGCACGCGCCCAAAGCCGCGATGGCGATCGAACTGTGGGCAGAGAAGCGCGCGCAGCTCGAAAACGGCAAGATCGACGCCGACGAATACGAGGACTGGAAAGCCTCGCTGTAGCGGCTCTCCGCATTTCGCGATCAACGCAACCGAATCAGGACGGTGGACCAGGCGGCGAGCGCCGCTCGGGCCTGCGTAAGCTGAGTTTTTACTCCCCATTGCATGCCAAGGCATTTCCGGCGCACCTGGGGAGTAAATGACGCGGTGGCTTACACGGCGGCACGCGGCAGTACGCCGCGGCATTTCCCCTGGTTACTCCCGTTTTCATTGAGGCGGCGAGATTCTTTACTCCCCATTAACCACCTGGGAAAACGCTGTGAGAAGACCGCCGAAAAGCCTATTGAGTTCGATTTGAGTTTCACAGGCCCCGAAACGGCCCCGTTTGGCTCTCGGAGACAAAAATCGCGCGTCTACTCACTTGGGATGAATCCTTACTCCCGTTCCTCCGAATGCCGCACCGTGCCTTGCCGTCTTGAAACACGGGGGAGTAAATTGCGAAATCGCAGGTGAAAGGGAGTAAAACGACAAAGAAAAAGCCTCCGTCCCAACGCGGGAACGGAGGCTCGGTTATCGTATTTACTCACCAACATCGCTGGCGGCTTTGCCATGACTCTCGTACGAAACGAAACTCAGCGGCACAGTGCGGCACTCAAAAATGCAGGTCAGAACCCTATCAGCCTACTCCCACTCGATGGTCGCGGGCGGCTTGGACGTGATGTCGTAGCACACGCGGTTGGCGCCGGGAACCTCGGCAACGATGCGGCCGGAAATGCGGGCCAGCACGTCGTAGGGCAGCTTGGCCCAGTCGGCGGTCATGGCGTCGCTGGACTCGACGGCGCGCAGAATGATCGGGCGCTGATAGGTGCGCTCGTCACCCATAACGCCGACGGACTTGATGTCGGGCAGAACCGCAAAGTACTGCCAGCAGCTGTGCTCGGAGTTGCGCTCGCCGGTCTGCTCAAACAGACGCTGGTTGTAGGCGTCGAGCTCCTCGCGCACGATAGCGTCGGCATTCTTGAGGATCTCGAGCTTCTCCTTGTCGACCGCGCCGATGATGCGGATGGCCAGACCCGGGCCCGGGAAGGGCTGACGGAACACGATGTGACCCGGCAGGCCTAACGCCAGGCCAAGTGCGCGGACCTCGTCCTTAAAGAAGTGGTCGAGCGGCTCGATAAGGTCGAAGTGCACGCCCTCGGGGAACGGAATCAGGTTGTGGTGGCTCTTGATGGTGGCCGTCTTGCCGCCCGTCTTGCGAGCGCCGGACTCGATGATGTCGGGGTAGATGGTGCCCTGAGCCAGGTACTTGACCGGCTTGCCATCGGTCTCGAGCTGCTGCGCCACGGCGAAGAACTCTTTCCAGAACTGCGTACCGATGATGCGGCGCTTCTCCTCGGGCTCGGTCACGCCGGCCAGAAGCTCGGCATAACGGTCCTCGGCGTGGACGTGGATAAAGTCGACATCGAACTGCTTGGTGAAGACCTCCTCCACCTGCTCGGGCTCGCCCTTGCGCAGCAGGCCGTGGTTGATGAACACACAGGTCATCTGCTTGCCCACGGCGCGAGCGCCCAGCGCAGCCACGACGGAGGAGTCGACGCCACCGGACAGGGCCAGAATCACGCGGTCGTCGCCAACCTTCTCGCGGAACTCGGCCGTCATGGTCTCGACCAGGTTGTCCATGCTCCAGTTGGGCTCCAGGCCGCAGATCTCAAACAGGAAGTTGCTCAACAGCTGCTGACCGTACTCGGAGTGCTTGACCTCGGGGTGGAACTGCGTGGTGAAAATCTTGCGCTCGACGCATTCCATGGCGGCAACCGGGCACACGTCGGTGCTGGCGGTAACGGTAAAGCCCTCGGGCACCTCGGACACGGCATCGCGGTGGCTCATCCACACGGTCTGCTCCATGGGCGTGGAGTTAAAGAGCTTGGCGCCGGCCGTACGCGTGATGGTGGCGCGGCCGTACTCGCCCACCTCGGAGTGGCCGACCTTGCCGCCGAGCGTCACGGCCGTGATCTGATGGCCGTAGCAGAAGCCCAGGACGGGAAGGCCCAGGTCAAAGATGGCGGGATCGATGGACGGAGCGTCCTCGGCGTACACGGAGGCCGGGCCGCCAGAAAGGATGAGCGCAGAGGCGTTCATCTCGCGAATCTCGTCGGCCGAGATGTCGCAGGGGACAATCTCGGAATACACGTTGAGGTCGCGGACGCGACGGGCAATGAGCTGACCGTACTGCGCACCAAAGTCGAGTACGAGGACCTTTGCGGAAGCCTTTTGATCCATGGTTTCCCCTCCTGTTGGCGGGGAGCCGGTGCCCACCCGCGTGAATGAACGAAAATAACTTTCATAGTGTACACGTAACCAGCGGTTCTGCGCCCGTCATAGCCATCAGAGCACGGCAAACGCACGACCTGGGCCCCTATTTGACAGCAAGTGGAGCGTTACCAAACGTTACAGATGATGTAATACGTTTGAACATTGGACGCCCTGTGCCACAATACTGCCGAACGACTCCGCCTCTGCGGCGGCAAATACGATAGGAATACCAGCATGAAGCGCATTCTTCTCATCGCCACGGGCGGCACCATCGCATCGACCGAGGACGGCAACGGTCTCTCCCCCGCCCTGACCGGTGAGGAACTCGCCCAGAGCGTCCCCGAGATCTCGGGCCTCTGCGAGCTCGACGTCGTGCAGCCCATGAACATCGACAGCACCAATATGCGCCCCAGTGACTGGATGCGTATCCGCGACGTCATCGTCGAGGGTTATGCCGACCACGACGGCTTCGTGATTCTGCACGGCACCGACACCATGAGCTACACCGCGGCGGCGCTTTCCTATCTGATTCAGGACAGCCCCAAGCCCATCGTGCTCACCGGCTCGCAAAAGCCCATGGGCAATCCCTTTACTGACGCCAAGCTCAATCTGTACCAGAGCCTGCTCTATGCGCTCGACGAGCATTCGCACGACGTCTCGATTGTCTTTGGCGGTGTCGCCATTGCCGGCACGCGCGCCCGCAAACAGCGCACCATGAGCTTTAACGCGTTCATTAGCGTCAACTATCCGCCCATTGCCTATATCCGCAACGACCGCATCGTACGCAACGGGCTCCACGGCACTCACCAGAACGAGAATCCGGTTCGCTTCTACGACAGCATCGATCCGCGTGTGTTTGTTCTTAAGCTCACACCCGGCGTGAACCCGGGCATCCTCGACGCCCTGGCCAATAGCTACGACGCCGTGATTCTGGAGACCTTTGGCATTGGCGGCATCCCCGAGTTTGGCGAGTCGGGCGAGTCGTTCCAGGAGGCAATTTTCCGCTGGGTCGATTCGGGTCGCACCGTCGTTATGACCACGCAGGTCCCCGAGGAGGGCCTTGATCTGGGCGTTTATGAGGTCGGCCGTGCTTACGCCGATCATCCGGGCATTCTGCGCGGCGACGACATGACCACCGAGACGCTCGTGGCCAAAACCATGTGGGCACTCGGCCAGTCACGCGATGCCGCCGAGATCCAGCGCCTGTTCTACAGCCAGGTCAACCACGACCGCATCCCGATGGCGTAATTCAGTTGTCGACGGGTATCCCCTATTCGATCCCGTCGAGAAGCTCTGACACCGTCATGCCGAGTGCGGGCGCGATCTTAAATAGAACCTTGAGCGTGAAATTTGCCGTCCCATCTTCGATTCTGTCGAGATAGGGTCGGCTGACTCCTGTCGCCACACAAAAATCGACCTTGGAGATACCAAGGTCCCTGCGCGTCTGCTCGACTCGCTTGCCAAGAATCTGTTTCGCACGTTCGTCCATGCAGCCGAGTTTGAAATGGAGCCGAACATAAACGTAAACTATAGTTTACGTTTTGCCGAATACACAGGAGTTTTCTATGTCGGGTTCTTCGGTCCGCATGTACCGAGCCACGCTTTGCACAAACAGCGCACCGCCCAAGCTCGTCGTCGTTGAAGCCGAATGCCTTTCGCCCGATGAGCGCACAGCATTTGCATTGCTATCAAGTCGCGTCGCCGCCGTTCTGGTCCCTTGCCCGGCGCAAGGTGAACTTGCCATCCAATGCCAAGCGCACAGCTGCTCGCTCAATCAGGCTGCCGTAATCGCAACCAGCCAACGCGGTCTGCCCCTTCTCCTGGAAGCCGGTATCGCACTCGCCCTTCGCGGCGCTGGATACGAAAACGAGGCCGCCGCCGATATGGTCTTTAAACCACGATCGAGCGGCGGCCTCGCAGCAGCCATTGAATATGCGTGCAGGCTCGTTGCCTAAAGGCGCAAGCTAAAAGCCTAGGCCAAAGCCCGTTCCGGTAATCGCCGAGTACATAAAGTAAACGTTGACCACGTTGAGGAACACACCCGTGATGCAACCGTTGCGCAGGTAGCGTTCGCACACGATGCGCGCCATGGCGGCGGAGTCCTCATTGTTCTTTGCCTGGCGTCCTGCCGTAAAGTATGTCGCCACGCTCAGCAGCAGGTTGAGCACCGGCAGTGCCAGCAACTCGTAGCTCTTGCCCCAGCGCGTCGCCTCGCCGGCGGCATTAAACTTTGTTGCCACCTCGGGACCAATGTTGGGGATAACACACGCTGCGACCACCAGCGGAATCACCGCAAGCACGAGCAGCGCAATACCCATGTAGCCGGCTTTTTTGCCATATTTAAACATGTGCGTCGTCCTTACACGTTAAAGCGGAAGTGCACGACGTCGCCATCGGCCATGACATAGTCCTTGCCCTCAATACGCAGCTTGCCGGCGGCCTTGGCGCCCTGCTCACCGCCGAGCTCGATGTAGTCGTCATAGCCAATGACCTCGGCCTTAATAAAGCCGCGCTCAAAGTCGGTGTGGATAACGCCGGCGGCCTGCGGGGCGGTCGCGCCCTGACGAACCGTCCAGGCCTTGACCTCCATCTCGCCGGCCGTAAAGAACGACTGCAGACCGAGCAGCTTATAGGCCGCCTGCGCGAGCACGTCCAGGCCGGGCTGCTCCAAGCCCAGGCTCTCCAGGTAGTCGGCGGCGTCCTCGGGATCGAGCTCGGAAAGCTCGGCCTCGATCTTGGCGCAGATGGGCAGCGGCTTAACACCATCGATGGGCGCCAGGTCCTCATTGAGCATATCCTCGTCCACGTTTGCCACGTACAGGATGGGCTTCATGGTGAGCAGGAACAGGCCCTTGGCGGCAGCACGCTCCTCGTCGGTCATCTCCATGGATGCGGCGCGCTTGCCCTCGTTGAGCCAGGCAAGCAGACGCTTGGCCACCTCGAACTTGGGCATGAGCTCCTTGTCGCGCTTGGCCTCCTTCTCGAGCTTAGGCAGCTGCTTCTCGAGCGTGCCCATGTCGGCCAGGATGAGCTCGGTCATGATGGTGTCGGCATCGCCGGCGGGATCGACGAACTCGCCCGTGCGGCCCACCTCACGCATGACGTTGGGGTCTTTAAAGTAGCGCACGACCTCGCAGATGGCGTCGGTCTCGCGAATGTTGGCCAGGAACTGGTTGCCCAGGCCCTCGCCCTCGTTGGCGCCCTTCACCAGACCTGCGATGTCGACGAACTCGACCGTTGCCGGCACGATGCGACCCGGGTTGACGATGTCGGCGAGCTTTTGCAGACGGCTATCGGGCACGTCGACGATACCCACGTTGGGGTCGATCGTGGCGAACGGGTAGTTGGCGGCAAGACCGGTCTTTTTGGTAAGCGCGGTGAACAGCGTCGACTTGCCTACGTTGGGCAGGCCCACGATACCGATGGAAAGGGACACGACAGCTCCTTTTGGTACAAGCATTTCAAACTGCATAAGTATAGCGCCGCCGCAGCATCTGGGCTAACCCGGACGCCACGGCGGCACGAATGAAGCAGAGATAGGGGTCGCCGACTAGTCCGCGAGCTTCTCCACCTGATCGAGCATCTTGTCGAGCTTAGCCTTTGCCTCGGCCTTGACCTTCTGGGCTTCTTCGTGGGCCTTAGCCTTCTGGGCGGCCTTTTCCTCGGCTTCGGGATCGACGACGACCAGATTGGACGCGTCGTGCTCAACCAACTTGAGCGCATGCTCAGGGCACACCTTGACACAGGCACCGCAGCCCAAACAATACGTGGACTCCAGCGCAAAGCGGCCGCTTCCCACCAAATCGCAGGCAAACGTGGGGCACACGTTGACGCACTCGCCGCACGACGTGCACTTGTCAAAATCGCACTCCGGCGTGCTCACCTGCATGTTCTGGGCAAGCTCGGGGTGGTTTTGCAGCGTCGAGAGTACCAGCTGTCGCCCGTGCGTAAGCGTGCGGCGACGTTTGGCCGTCGTGGTGCCGCACATGGTATTGAGCGTGCGCTCGAGCTGGGTAATCTGGTGACGGTGGGCCTTCAACTTCTGCGTCACCGAGGCCAGTGCCGCCGTCGCCGGGTTGAGCTTAGTCACGGTTAGGCCCGTGGTGCGGGCAATCTTATCCATGTACTCCTTGCGCTCGTACTCACGGCGCTTATGGCATTTGAGGCTCTTGGGGTCGACCTCCAGGCCCATGCCCGTACCGGCCCACTCCTCGGCAGTGGCGATGGCCTCGCCCAGAATATCCTCGCCACCGGTGTTGCGGCACTTATCGCACACGCCCAGCGGAAGGTACACGCTCACGTTGGGATAGTCGGCCAGCACCGAGAACCAGGTCTCGGCCGTAATATCGCCCACGCAGGCAACGACGACCTCGTTCTCGCGCGGCATGCGCTTAAGGGCACGCGTGCAGGTAACGTAGGCGGTCTCGTGACTCGTAGCTGCCGAGACAATGTCGTCGTAGACGTTTTTGGGTGCAAGGCGCGGCGAGATGATCGCCTCGGTCGGACAGGCAGCGGCGCACAGGCCGCACTTGCGACAGGAGTCGAGAATCTCGATGGCGTCTTCCTCGACCTCGATGGCGTTGACCGGGCACACGTCCATGCACGCGGTGCAGCCGCTCTTTTCGTTTTTGCAGGTCAAGCACGGAATGGTGTTGCCGCGCGGACGCTCCTTGTAGTCGGCAGGATTCCACTGCGGCGCCGACGGATCGAGTGCATCGGTCACGCCGCCAAGCGGGTTTTTAAGAAAGTCGAAACCCTTGCTGATCTCGATAATGTCATCAAACAGATCGTGTTCCTGCGCCATGCGCGGCCCCTCCCTGAGCAGTGCAAACAAGCAAGAGATAATGATACGCCATCGGCCCACGCCTCGGGCAAATTACACGCGGAGCATCTTTGCGGCAAATAGCCCATGGCCTATCGCCGCCCCGATTGCACAAGGTCGATCAAGCGCCAAGCTATGCCTCGCACATGAGCTGCACGAGCTTTTGTTTGGTCACCTTGGCCTGCTCGTTGGCTATGTTACGCTCGTTTCTAAAGGCCGCATTTGCAACACCCTGCAGGTCGGCATCGGAAATCTCGCCAAGGCCCAGCTCCTCGAGCGTCGTCGGCAGACCGACGCGCTGGCAAAACTCGAGCACCTGATCAAGCTCGGGCGCACGCTCCAGGCGCAGCTGCACCACCAGACCAAATGCCACGGCCTCACCATGCATGGCCTTGCACTCGGGCAGAATCGTCAGACCGTTGGCGATGGCATGTGCCAACGCCAGGCCGCCACTCTCAAAGCCAACACCCGAAAGCAGAATATTGCACTCGATCAGGCGCTCAACCGCCGGCGATATACGGCCCTTTTTGAGATCGCGCTTGGCAGCGACGCCGCACTCCATGAGCGTGTCATAGCAGGCACGAGCCGTAACCAAGGCCAAGTGTCCCGGCGCGCCACCGTGCTCGTTGGCGCCGTGCGCCGCGGTGCACGAACGCGCCTCGAAGTACGTTGCCAGTGCATCGCCCATACCAGCGACCGTCATACGCAGTGGGGCCGCCGCGACCACGTTGGTATCGACCACGACCAGGTCTGGATTCTTCTCGAGCTCCAGGTAACGGTCGAACGACCCATCCTCGTGATACAGCACCGAAATCGCGCTGCACGGGCCGTCCATCGAAGCCGCCGTGGGGCATACGCACAACGGCAGCTCGGCATAAAACGCAACGGCCTTGGCGATATCGAGCATCTTGCCGCCGCCAATGCCCACCACCATGTCGCAATACTCGGCCTGGGCTTCCTGAGCCATTCCGACAACGGCCTCTTCCGTACACGGACCGTTATAAATCTTAAAGAACGGCTCGCTTAGATCTTCGTCCAGAAATCCATCGACGATCTGCCTGCACAGCCGATCCTCGGTGCCCTGGTCAAACAAGACATAGGCAGCGCAGCCCAACCATGACAAATACCTGCCCTGACGCGAAAGTTCGCCCGGCCCCTGAACATACCGGCCGGGACCGCCATATACCATGGGAAGCGCCATACGAGAATCCGCCCTTTCATCAACAACAATTGGTGCAAAGTAACCTGACCCCTTTGCACCATAGCAAAAAGGGGCAAAGCCATCTGCCGGCTTTGCCCCTTCCTTAGCTTGATTTACTCATCCATGAGATAGTAGTGGCCCAGCGCGTCGGCACCCAGGATGGCGTTTGCGACCATCTCGGGCGTCACCTCAAACGGCATGTTGCACATGGTGTCATCGGGCGCGCAGGCGGCCTCGGCAACAATCATGGCCTGCTCGCGCGTAAGCTCGGCAACGCCAAGTTCCTTCATCGTGACCGGCAGGCCCAGCTCAATGCAGAAGCCCAAGACTTCCTCGAGTTTCTCAGTCGGAGCATCCTCGAGCACCAGCTGGACGATAGTGCCAAAGGCGACCTTCTCGCCGTGATACATGCCGTGACACTCGGGCAGCATCGTCAGACCATTGTGGATGGCATGAGCAGCAGCAAGGCCCGAGCTCTCAAAGCCAATGCCCGAAAGCAGCGTGTTGGCCTCGATGATATGCTCGACGGCAGGCGTCAGCGCACCCTTCTCCAGCGCGACCTTGGCCTTGACGCCATCGGCCATAAGCGTCTCGTAGCAGAGCTTGGCGAGCGCAAGGCCGGCCATTCCGCCCTTGCCGCCAGCGCAAGTGCCGCCGTCGGCATCGTGCGTCGCCTGGGCCTCAAAGTAGGTTGCGAGCGCATCGCCCATACCGGAAACCGTCAGGCGCACCGGGCTCGCCGCGATAACCGTCGTATCCATCAGGACAATGTTGGGGTTTGCCTTAAGGAAGAGATATTTATCGAACTGGCCGTCGTCGGTGTAGAGCACCGAAAGTGCCGAGCACGGTGCATCGGTCGAGGCGATGGTGGGGCAAATGATAACCGGGGACTCCAGGTAATAGGCGACGGCCTTCGCGGTATCGAGGATCTTGCCGCCACCGACGCCGACGATGATGTCGCAACCGTTGTCGCGAGCGAGCGCAACCAGACGATCGACCTCGCCCTTGGAGCACTCGCCGTTAAAGTCCTCAAACAGCAGCTCGGCCTTAGCCTCGGCAAAACCGCCCTCGATCTTGGTGCCGACGCGCTTCTTGCCCGAAGGCGTCACGATGACGAGGGCCTTAGCGCCGAGCGGCTCGACATAGGAGCCGAGCTTAGCCAACTCGTCCGGGCCCTGGATGTACTTGCTGGGGCTATTGAAGATTGCAGCCATTTTTATCCCATTCTCTAATAAGTAAAAAGAAAGGGGCTCCGTACGGATACGTGCGGAGCCCCTCGTTACGATAACAAGAGTCGATTAGAAATCGATGTCGGTGTCGTAGTAGCAGGCCTTGAGGATCTTCTCGAAGTCGGCAGCCTTGGTCTCACGCGGGTTCTCGGGCGTGCAAGCGTCCTGCTCGGCGTTCGCGGCGATCTCGGGCAGCTTGGCGAGGAACTCCTCCTCGGAGACCATCTGCGGGTTCTCGGCGTCGACCTTCACGCCACCATTCGCGTAATCCTTGATGGACTGCGGAATGTTGAGCTGGTCGTTGAGGTCGCGAATCTTCTGGACGAGCGCAGCGATGAGCTCCTCGTTGGTCTCGCCGGGAAGGTGCAGGATCTCCTTGGCCACGTAAGCGTAACGCTCGGCAGCACGCGGGTCCTTGGAGTTCCACTGGATGACCTTGCCCAGGTACATGGCGTTAGCAGCACCGTGGATGATGTGGCCGTTCTCGAAGGCAGCACCGGTCTTGTGAGCCATGGAGTGAACGATGCCGAGCAGGCCCGAGGAGAAGGCGATACCGGCGATGCACTGAGCCTCGTGCATGTGCTGACGGGCCTCATGGTCGCCAGCATAGGACTTGGGCAGCCACTCGACAATCTCGCGGATGCCGTGCAGAGCGTTGGCGTCGGTGAACATAGAGGCGAAGGTAGAAACGTAGGCCTCCATGCAGTGGGTCAGAGCATCCATGCCGGTGTGAGCGCACAGCTTGGCGGGCATGGTGTAGGTGAGCTCGGGGTCGACGATGGCGACATCAGGGGTGATGTTGAAGTCGGCCAGCGGGTACTTGATGCCCTTGGCGTAGTCGGTAATGACGGAGAACGCAGTGACCTCGGTAGCGGTACCGGAGGTAGAGGAGATGGCGCAGAAATGAGCCTTCTGACGCAGCTCGGGGAAGCTGAACGGCTGGATGATGTTATCGAAGGACTCCTCGGGATACTCGTAGAAGACCCACATGGCCTTAGCGGCATCGATGGGCGAGCCGCCGCCGATAGCAACGATCCAGTCGGGCTCGAAGTCGCGCATAGCGGCTGCGCCCTTCATGACCGTCTCGATGGACGGATCGGACTCGACGCCCTCGAACAGCTTGACCTCCATGCCGGCCTCTTTGAGGTCGGCCTCAACGTCCTGCAAGAACCCGCCACGGCGCATAGAGCTGCCGCCAGAAACGATGATGGCCTTCTTGCCCTTGAGGTTCTTCACCTCGTGGCGAGCGCCCTCACCAAAGTACAGATCGCGAGGATTGGTAAAACGTCCCATACTGTGCCTCCTAAACAAGCCCCTCTAAGACTTGCGTATATAACGGAGCACCCGATTGGCTCCGTTAGGACCTAATTTGCGCACCGCCGGCGATGACGGCGCACGATGTCTAAACGTCTCGACGCTCGGACATGCATTATTCTACCGTTCGGATTGGCTATTTATTCATCTAAAGCTGCCAATGATGAAACGTTTTTTCTATCCCTGAAAACCCTTGCGCGGCATTTATTGTCCCAAGCTGGGCAAACGTTTTATCAAGGCTGGCCACGCATCCCGGATAGGGCTGCATCCATCCAAAATGCACGCCGTTCGCCGCCCAGAATCGACCGTTTGCGGCATCGTGATACCACTCGGCCCTCCGGCGCGCTGACGCCCGTAAGACATGCGCCTTCGTGGTGCAAAGGTGCATGTCCAAGCGTGACGCCCCCCGGTGCGCCACATGCGGGTAAACTAAGACGTTATATATAGAGACATTTGAACCCTAACCGCAGCAAAGGAGGCCCCATGGCATTCGATCCCATTCAAGAGGATTGCCATCGCCTCGTTCTTGAGGCCTTGCGCCGCGACAATATCCCGCTCACCGACGGTGCCGCCGTAGAGCGTCTGATGGAACAATTCACCCGCAACCCCGCGCCGCTCATCGTGCACGACCGCGACCGCGCCGGACATCTGATTGCCAAGGTGGTCGAGGCTGTCGACTATCGCATTCCCTTTATCCCTGACGATACCCAGGCAGAGCAAGAAGAGACCGCAGCCGAGAACATGCTCCGCGAGGCAGCCGAGCTCGATCCGGCCAACTGGGATGCCCAGCGCATGCTATGCGCCCTCACCGCCAACTCCAACGAGGAGTACGTACAGTACTTAGTATCCAAGTGCGATGAAGTCGAGCACGACCTGGCACTCAAGATCGCCTCGGCGCAGGACCCCTATGAGCGCGAGGCCGCAGGCGACCTCATGCGCCGCCCCTACCTGCGCTGGCTTGCCGCTCTTGCATCGCGCGCCCTCATTAGCGGACGTTATCGCATGTCGTTGGAGGCAGCGAATCGCAGCTTGGACTTTGCGCCCAACGACCCCGCCGGCGTCCGCCACACCGCGATGCTCGCCATGGCAAAGCTCGAATACCCCGCCGAGGAGCTCAAGCGATTTCGCTCTGCCCACTCCGTACCCTATCTCGCCAACACGCCGCTGCGCCGCCGCCCCAAGGACGCGGAGCGCGACTTGGACCCGTGGACGCTCATTGCGCTGATGAGCGCTGCCTGGCGCGAGCTGGACTACGAGGGCGCCGAGCACTACCTGCGTATCCTTGCGCACTCGTGCCCGCACGCGGCCGAGGCGCTCTACTTTCAAACCGAGTTTCCCGATGGCGTCTATGCCCGCGTCAACGTGGGTCCTGGCTCCACCGACGAGCTCGTCCTTGCACTGTCCGAGGCGACGCCGGTACTGCAGGAGGGCCTGGGCGCTCCCGACAACGCCAGCTTTGCCGCCTGGGTCGCCACCAACGACATCGTGCGCTCCCAGATCGACGAGCGCATCCTGCGGGCGGCCGAGCAAGGCCTGCCGTTTAAGGGAGGAGACCTCTAATGGATCCGAGCGTCTACATCCCCGCCTACTTGGAGCGCACCTATCTGGCGTCGCACCCCGAGCTCACCGATGCAGCACGCGAGCTTGTCCATAACGACATCAGCGCGAATCCTCACAAGTATGCGCAGACCGAGCATGCCCAGGCGCTGCTGTCCTATGCCGGTGTTCATCGTCACCTGCTCGACGAGCTCCATCGCATCGAGGACATGGGCAGCGACGAGGAGTTCGAGCAGACGCGCAATCGCCTGTTCGACGACATGCGCGATGAGCTGCTCAAGATCGTCCGCGTCGATGCACTGGCCGTCGATGCCCAACTGCTCGCCATCATTTTGGCGGACACGCCCGTCGACGCCTGTCTGGGCGACCTGATGAAGCTCGAGGCGACCACGGCCGATTACCTGCAGCGAAGCGTGCCCGGGTTCGACATGGAGGCCCCGCACTACTGGGCCAACAAGGTGCTGGCAGACGGCGTGACGGCGGCCGATCTCACCATAAGCGAGCCGGCGCTTATCGGGTGGCTCCACACGCTCGAGGCCATCTCGCAGCTGTGCATGGCGAGCGCCCGCTACCGTGCTGCCGCCAACTATGCTCGCCGCGTTCTTAAGGCGGAAGGCTATCCCACCCGAGCTGCCGGCACCGTGTTGCTCGCCCTCGCTCGCCTGGAAGACCAGAACGGCTTTTTTGCCCTGGCTCACCAGCTCGAGGAACAGGTGGGGGCCGATGCACTCGAGAACTCCCCCTGGTACCTGCTCGCCCGCACGATCCTCTTGTTCAAAACGAACAAGATGCGTCCGGCGGTGCGTGCACTGCGTGAGTTCGCTAACCGCTGCGAGGGCGGTGCGTTCTTCTTACTGAATCCCATGTACCAGACACCGTACCTTCCCTGCCGGCCCGAGCCACGCGATCCCTGGGATCTTTCGCACCAGGCCGTTTGGGAAGCGGACGGTATTATCTCGGACACTCCCGACTTTGCCCCCTGGGCCAATGCCTGCGAAGACGTGTCGCAGCTTGCCCAGGAATTTGCGCGCCGCTACGGATTTTAGTGACGCACTCGACCCGACCATGTCGTTTACGTTAGGAACGGTTTCATGAATCTCCGCTCATCTCTTGCCTGCACCTCGAGCGATATCGCTCGCTGGGGACTGCGCTCCGTCCTCAAGCGCCAGGGCGGCGTGCTTCCCGGACGCATCGCCATGAAAATCAACCCCTATCTGCTGAGCGACCTGGCGAGTCTTGTCGACCGCAGCGTGGTGATTACCGGCACCAACGGTAAGACCACCACTTCGAACCTGATCGCCGACGCCGTTGCCGCCAGCGGCGCCACCGTGGTATGCAACCGCGCCGGCAACAACATGGAGCCGGGCGTGGTGGGCGCCCTGCTCGAGGCGCGCAGCGGCCTCAAGCGTGCCGGCAACGGCAAGCGCGTGGGCGTTTTTGAATGCGATGAGCTCTACACGGTGCGCGTCCTGCCCAAGCTCAAGCCGGCGTACTTCGTGCTGCTCAACCTGTTCCGTGACCAGCTGGATCGCTATGGCGAGATCGATCACACCCAGGAGGTCATCGCCCACGCGTTGGAGCTTTCGCCGGCAACGACACTCATCTATAACGCCGACGACCCGCTGTGCGCCTCGATTGCCGCGCGCGTTCCCAACGCGAGTATTGCCTTTGGCATCGATGGCGCCACCAACACCGAGTCTGACCGCATTAGCGACTCGCGCTTTTGCTCGCAGTGCAACGCCCCGTTGGAGTACGACTACGTACAGTATGGTCAACTCGGCGCCTACCATTGCCCCTCGTGCGGTTGGGCACGCCCCGCACTGGTCCGCCGCGTAACGAATGTGGAGCTCAGTCGCGATGGCTATGGTTTTGACCTGGTGTTTGGATCTGATTCCAACGCGCCAGCCGCGCACATCGCCACGCGCTACAACGGCCTGTACATGGTCTACAACGTTGCCGCCGCATTCTTTGCCGCACATGAGTTAGGCGTGGATACGGCGCACTTGCAGCCCACGCTCGATGCCTACGTGCCTGCCGGCGGACGCATGGGCCGCTGGGATATTGCCAGTCGCGCCGTCGAGGCAAACCTGGCCAAGAATCCCGTGGGCTTCGATCGACAGATCCAGTCCATTAAGACGGCAGGCGGCAGGCTCTGCGCTTTCTTCCTGAACGACAACAGTGCCGACGGCCACGATGTCTCCTGGATCTACGACGTCGACTTCGAGCGCATCGCCGATACCCCAGGGCTTGTCGCCTTTGCCGGCGGCACGCGTGCACACGATATGCAGGTGCGTCTCAAGTACGCCGGCATCAATGCCGCCATTATCTCGGACGTCGCGCAGGCAATTGGCGCCGTGGCAGACGAGGCCGCCGATGACACCTTCTACGCCGTCGCTAACTACACGGCCTTCCCGCCGTTAGTCAAGGAGCTCGACGGGCTTAAAGACGACGATGCAAGCTCGATTGTCTCCCACGCCGTAACGCGCGCCGATGGTAGCGCTGTCCCCACCGATATTGCGCCGGTCGAGCTTTCGCGCCCGTTGCGCATCGTCTACCTGTATCCCGATGCGCTCAACCTCTACGCCGACGGCGGCAACGTTATCGCGCTCGAACGCCGCTGCGCCTGGCGCGGCATTCCCGTGCGTGTGGACGAAGTCCACATGGGCGAGACGCTCGACCTGACCGATGCCGATATCGTCATGATGGGTGGCGGCTCCGACCGCGACCAGCTAGCCGTGGCACACGAGCTGCTCGCCCAAAAAGACAAGGTCGCGGCCTATGTTGAGGATGGCGGCTCGCTGCTTGCCATCTGCGGCGGCTATCAGCTGCTCGGCCGTTCGTACTATATGGGCGAGGATCGCATCGAGGGTCTGGGGGTCATTGCCGCCGAAACCGTACGCGGCTCCGACCGCCTGATCGGCAACGTAGCCGTCAAGACCGACCTGGCGCCCGAGCCCTTTGTGGGATTCGAGAACCACGGCGGCCGCACCCTGCTCGATACAGCGGCCACGCCGCTCGGAACGTCCGTCGTCACGGGCACCGGCAACAACGGCGACGATGGCTTTGAGGGCCTCGTCTACAAGGGCGTGATCGGCACGTACCTGCACGGGCCGGCGCTGCCCAAAAACCCCGAACTCGCCGACTGGCTGATCGCACACGCCCTCGAGCGCCGCGGCGATGCGCAGGCCACAGCCCTGCTGCCGCTCAAGCCCCTCGACGACACCTACGAGCACGCCGCCCACGACGCCGCCATGAAGCTCCTCCCCTAACACCTCGCCACCACAAAGGGGACAGGTACCTTTGTGGTGGTTTTCCAGTTTGCCAACGATATACGCGCCGACAAAAAAGTCTGCTATACTCTTTCCCGCTGTCCCCATCGTCTAGCGGCCAAGGACGCCACCCTTTCAAGGTGGATATCGCGGGTTCGAATCCCGCTGGGGGCACCATTTAAACTGAGAAGCCCGTTGCCCTCGCGGTAACGGGCTTTTTGCTGCCGATATGCCGGGATTCGAACCCGACAGGGTGCAGAGCTGAGGAAACGCGTAAGCGTTTTCCAGCGCAGCACGCAAGGAGCGGAGCGACGCAGCGAAAGCGGGCGGCGCCAGCCGCACGTGGACATCCCGCTGGGGGCACCACAGAATCTGAGAAGCCCGTTGCCCTCGCGGCGGCGGGTTTTTTGCTACCCATACGCCGGGATTCGAACCCCGAAGGCATAAAATCACACTGTCATCCAAGGGCCCGTGGGCAAAAAATAGCAAATATGAGTACTGTTACCAATTTAGTAACAGCGATTTCATGCCATCAGAAGGCAATTTGGACGCCAGACGTCCTACGGCGGAGGAATTGCAGGCGTTTATCAGCTAAGTACTTGGACATATGTTGCGTAATACTGCATCTTTTGCAAAAAGATAATGCTACAGGGCTTGTGACAGTACTCATATTTGACGTTTTTTGCCCACAGCCCCTCGCGGCATTGCCAAATCGACCATTAACCAATCTGAGCCGATTAAATAATCCACAAAAAGCCGGGGCCCGCGCGATGCGGACCCCGGCTCAATACCGTGACGATATGTCAGTTACGTTCTACACATAGAACAGAATGTCGTCGTAGGTCGGGACCGGCCAGTAGTCGGCGGCCACGATCTCCTCCATGGCGTCCACGGCGGCGCGCAGCGTATCCATAGCGGGAACGACCTCGTGCGCGTACACGTTGGCCTGCTCCTGTCCATCGAGGGCCTCGGCCGTCTGATGCACGGCGTCGAGCGCCTTAATGGAGTCGTTGATGGCGGTGATACCGTTGCAGAGCTTGTTGAGCGTGTTCTGCTCGCACTGCATGGCAGCCTCAGCACCGGCGGCACGAATAGTCTCAAGGCCCTTAGCGACCTTGGTGGCATAGGCGGTAATGACCGGACGATAGGTACGACGCGCCTCGCGAACCATCGTAGTAGCCTCGATGTTCATGAGCTTGTTGTACTTCTCGAGCTTGCAGTCGTAGCGGCACTGAGCCTCGGCCTTGGTCAGGACGCCCGTCTCCTCAAAGAGCGCGATAGCCTTATCGGAAACAAAGGCGGGAAGAGCGTCGGCCGTGGTCTTGTTGTTGGCGAGGCCGCGCTTCTCGGCCTCGATGGGCCACTCGTCGGAGTAACCGTCGCCGGAGAACAGGATGCGCTGGTGATCGGTCAGCACCTTCTTGCAGTACTCGAGCGCGGCGTCCTGGAACTTATCCTCGGGCGTACCCTCGAGTGCGTCGGCGAAGGACTTGAGCGACTTGGCCACGGCAGCATCGAGCACCAGGTTGGAGTCGGAGACGTTCTGCTCGGAACCGCAGGCACGGAACTCGAACTTGTTGCCGGTGAAGGCAAACGGGGAGGTGCGGTTGCGGTCGGTGTTGTCCTGCATCAGCTTGGGCAGGGTATCGGCGCCCAGGTCGAGCACGCCGCGCGTGGCATGGACGGAAGCCTTGCCATCGATGATCTTCTCGACGACCTCGGTAAGCTGGTCGCCCAGGAAGATGGACATAATCGCCGGAGGAGCCTCGTTGGCGCCCAGACGATGATCGTTGCCGGCCGAGGCAACGGAGGCACGCAAGAGCTCCTGATAGTTATCGACGGCCTCGATCACCGCGGTGAGGAAGACGATGAACTGCAGGTTGTCGAGCGGAGTGTCGCCCGGGTCGAGCAGGTTCTCGGACTCGGTGCCAAGCGACCAGTTGTTGTGCTTGCCCGAACCGTTGATGCCCTCAAAGGGCTTCTCGTGCAGCAGGCAGACCAAGTCGTGGCGGGAGGCGATGAGCTTCATCTTCTCCATCATGACCAGATTCTGGTCGATGGCCTCGTTGACCTCGCCATAGACAGGGGCGAGCTCGTGCTGGCAGGGAGCGACCTCGTTGTGCTTGGTCTTGGCAGGAATGCCAAGCGCCCACAGTTCATCGTCCAGGTCCTTCATATAGGACGAGACGGTGGGGCGGATAGCGCCAAAGTAGTGCTCCTCGAGCTCCTGGCCCTTGCAGGGAGCAGCGCCAAAGAGGGTGCGGCCGGTGATGACCAGGTCCCTGCGCTTGCGGTAAGCGTCCTTCTTGATCAGGAAGTACTCCTGCTCATCGCCCACGGAAGGAACGACCTTCTTGGGGGTCTTACCAAACAGCGCCAAAACGCGCTTGGACTCACGCGAGAGTGCGGTCATGGAACGCAGCAGCGGGGTCTTCTTGTCCAGGGCCTCGCCCGTGTAGGAGCAGAAAGCCGTGGGGATGCACAGGACATCGTCCTTAATGAATGCGGGGCTAGTGGGATCCCAAGCGGTGTAGCCACGGGCCTCGAAGGTGGCGCGCAGGCCGCCGTTGGGGAAGCTCGAGGCATCAGGCTCGCCCTGGATGAGGTTCTTGCCCGTAAACTTGGTAATGGCGGTGCCGTCGTGGTTGGGCTCGAGGAAGCTGTCGTGCTTCTCGGAAGTAATGCCCGAAAGCGGCTGGAACCAGTGCGCGTAGTGCGTCGCGCCCTTGGAGATGGCCCAGACCTTCATGGCGTGGGCAACGGCGTTGGCCACATCCAGGTCGAGCGGCTCACCGTCCTCGAGGGTTGCAGCAAGGCGCTTCCAAATGTCCTTGGGGAGGTAGTCCTTCATGACTTCCTCAGAGAACACCATGGTCCCGAAGCGGTCAGTAAGTTCGGCCATACGGAACTCCCTTCGTATCGGCACCGCGTGAGAAGCGGTGTTGATTACTAACGAACGAGTCATAGATTAGGCTCGTCGTGTTTCCGCAACATTACCGTTATGTTGCTGTCACGAAACCAATCAATGAGGTTATCGCATCGCGGCGGCGTTGCCGCCCTCAACAGCCAATCAACTGTATAAATTGCAGACCTCTCCCCATGGTTTAAGGGTAGTCAATTTGGGATGGAGCTCTATTAACTGGTATTTCGCATCAGATACCAGTCTTTATAGCCCGTGTCAAAATGAGCCGCTCTGCTATAGGGAATGTCGATAGCAAGGCATCTTTGATTGATATCCCCCAAATAGCGAGTGAAATTCCACCGTGGCACAGTGGTGCTGTAGAATCCTTACAACACATCACCCTATCAAGTATTTAAAGGAGCACGATATGCGCGTCGACGAGCTTTTTAAGCAGGCAGCATCCCAGGGCACCGCACCCGTTTCGTTTGAGATGTTCCCGCCCAAGGGCGAGCTTACCCTCGACACGGCTCGCGAGGTGGCAGGCAATCTGTGCAAGCTTTCGCCGAGCTTTGTCTCGGTCACCTGCTCGGCCGGCGGCTCGGGCAACGGCGCCACCACCGCCCCCATCGCGCATATGATTTCGAGCGAATTCAATACGCCCTCGGTGGCACACCTTACCTGCGTGGGCCGCTCGCACGCCGACATCGCCGCCAAGATCGACGAATACCGCTCCGCCGGCGTAGAAAACATCCTGGCCCTGCGCGGTGATCTGCCCGCCGGCGCGACCGAGGACGACAAGCCCGCCTCGGACTACGCCTACGCCCGCGACCTCATCCCCGAGCTCGTCGACGCCGGCTTTTGCGTGGGCGCCGCAGCCTACCCCGAGGGTCACATTGCCTGTGAGGACCTCAACGCTTCGGTCGAATACCTCAAGCAAAAGCAAGATGCCGGCGCGAGCTTCTTTGTGACGCAGCTCTTCTTTGACAACGAGTGCTTCTACCGTTTTCGCGAGCTTGCCGACAAGGCCGGTATCACCGTGCCCATTACCGCAGGCATCATGCCGTTTATGGGCAAGTCGCAGATCAGCCGCATGGTCTTTATGTGCGGCGCATCGCTACCCTCCCCCGTCATCAAGATTCTCGCCAAGTACGAGAACGACCCCGAGAGCCTGCAGGCAGCCGGTGTAGATTATGCCGCCCGTCAGCTTTGCGACCTCAAGGAGCACGGCGCCGACGGTCTGCACCTGTACACTATGAATCGTCCTGCAATCGCCGCAACCATTATGGAGCGCTTGGGGTAATGGAAAAACCGCACATCGATACAACCGCTGTCGAAGTGCCGGCCGACCTTGCGTCGCCGGCGCTTTATCGTATCGATGATGCCCACCATCCCCGCGTCGATCGTGCCGAGATGCTGCGCTACCTGGGCTACAGCGGTCAGCAAATTGAGCCCGAGCTGTCGCAGCGTATTGAGCTTGTCGTTGAACGTCTGGAGCTGGACATTGAGCCCCGTGGCGTGCGGCGTGTGTTTACCGTCGATGCCACGGGCGTGGACGAGCAGGGAGAGCCTTGCATTCGCCTGGTCGGCACCAACGTTGAGCTGCGTGGTCGCGACATCTATCGCCATCTCAAAGACGCCCGCCTTGCCGCGCTCATGGCATGCACCCTCGGCATGGACGCCGAGCGTCGCCTGCGCACCACGGGAGCCCAGCAGCCCCTGGAGGGAGCCGTGCTCGACGCCGCATGCTCTGCCTATGTAGAAGCCGCCGTTGAGCAGATGGACCAGCAGGTCAAGGCTGCGGCCTCCGCACACGGACTCGCCGGTAACTGGCGCTTCAGTCCCGGCTACGGCGACTGCCCGCTTACGGCCCAGCGCTCGATCGTGAATGCGCTCAACGCCACGCGGCTCATCGGGCTTACCGTCACACCCACCAGCCTGCTCATGCCCACCAAAAGCGTGACCGCGGTGATTGGTCTGTTTGACGGCGAGGTCCACGACGCCCAGAGCCGCCCCACCTGCAATATCTGCCGCATGCGCGAGCACTGCCGCTTCCGCGCCGCCCACACCACCTGCTATTCCAGCCATTAGGAGCTCATTGATGTTTACTCCGCTTATCACTCATGATTCTGACGGTGCTGCGCTGGCGGCACCTGTCAATGCTGCGCGCTGCAACGGGGCTGCATACAAGACGCGCACAATCGACGACCTTCGCATTAAGGACGATCGACTGCGCGCCGCCATCGAGGGCACGGGACACCTGCTGTTCGACGGCGGCATGGGCACCATGCTGCAGGCGGCCGGCATGAAGGCCGGAGCCCTGCCCGAGCTGCTCAACTTTGAGGAGCCCCAGGTCATCACCGACATCCAACGTCAGTACGTCGAGGCCGGGTGCGACGTGATCACCGCCAACACCTTTGGCGCCAACGCGCACAAGCTCGATGGCGCCGCCACCGTGGCAGATGTCTTTGCCGCCGCAGTCTCTTGCGCTCGCGCGGCCGGTGCCCACTACGTCGCCGGCGACATCGGCCCCATCGGCGCGCTGCTTCGCCCCCTGGGCACCCTCAGCTTCGACGAGGCCTACGACCTCTTTGCCGAGGAGGTGCGCGCCGGCGTCGCCGCTGGTGTGGACCTCTTTATCATCGAGACCATGACCGACCTGGCCGAGATCAAGGCGGCCGTCCTCGCCTGCCGCGAAAACTCCGACCTGCCCGTCTTTGCCACCATGACCTTCGAGGAAGATGGTCGCACGTTCCTGGGCACGAGTCCCGAGGTGGCCGCCATCACGCTCGACGCTATCGGCGCCGACGTTCTGGGCATCAACTGCAGCCAGGGCCCGGCCGAGCTCCGAGGGCTCGCCGCGCGCATGCTCACCGTCACCGACAAGCCCGTTATGGTGCAGGCCAACGCGGGACTGCCCCGCGTGGACGATGACGGCAATACCGTCTTTGATATCCAGGCACCCGAGTACGCCGAAGCCGTCGCCGGCATGATTGAGGACGGCGTGAGCGTCGTCGGCGGATGCTGCGGTACCACGCCCACGCACATGGCGGCACTTCGCACCCTCATCGACAACCACACGCCCAGCCCGCGTCATCGCAAGCCCAGCATGTCGGTCACGAGCGCCCAGACGGTCGTGGACCTTCCCTGTGACGGTCACAAGATCGCCGTCATCGGCGAGCGCATCAATCCCACCGGCAAAAAGCGCCTGCAACAGGCCCTGCGCGACGGCGACCTTGACTACGTCGTGAGCCAAGGCATCAGCCAGCAGGAGCAGGGCGCCGACATCCTGGACGTCAACGTGGGCCTGCCCGAGATCGACGAGGTCAAGATTATCCAACAGGCGACCGAGCAGCTCCAGGGCTCCACGCTGCTGCCGTTGCAGATCGACTCCACCGACCCCGCAGCCGTCGAGGCCGCCGTACGCCGCTACGCCGGCAAGCCCATCATCAACTCGGTCAATGGCAAACAACAGATCATGGATGAGATCTTTCCGCTGGTCGCCCACTACGGCACCAACGTCGTCGGCCTTACGCTCGACGAAGGCGGCATCCCCGATACCGCCGAGGCTCGCTTCGCCATCGCCGAGCGCATCGTGGCCGAGGCCGCCCGCTACGGCATCGGCCCGGACCGTATCCTCATCGACTGCCTGGTCATGACCGCCTCGACCAATCAACGCCAGGCCGAGCAGATCCTGCGCGCCATGTCCCTGTGCAAGGAGCGCCTGGGCGTCAAATGCGCGCTCGGCGTGTCGAACATCAGCTTTGGCCTGCCTGCCCGCCCGCTGCTGGGCTCGGTCTTTTTGGCCGCCGCGTTTGGCGCGGGCCTGGACGCCCCCATCATGAACCCGGGCTCCAAGCGCTTTATGGATACCGTCTACAGTTATCGCGTGCTGAGCGTTGAGGACGAGGGTTCGACCGGATACATCGAGCGCTACGCTGGCTGGACCGATCCGTATAAGATTGCCGCAAACCCGGCAGCAGCTCAGGCCGCATCGACCGACACCGTGCCCGCTGCTGGCACCGCCGGCACCGACGGCAACGACGACCCGATTCGTCGCATGGTCGTCTCGGGCCGCAAAGGCGAGATCGCTGCCGAGACCGAGCGTCTGCTGGCAGACCACGACGCCATGGACCTCATCAACAATCACTTTATCCCCGCCCTCGACGAGGTTGGCGTCCTCTTTGACCAGGGCAAGTTCTTCTTGCCGCAGCTTATGGCCTCGGCCGAGGCGGCACGCGTGGGCTTCGACACCATCAAGCGGCTGATGCCCGCCGGCGAGATTGCCGACAAGGGCAAGATCTGCGTGGCCACCGTCAAGGGCGATATCCACGACATCGGTAAGAACATCGTCAAGATGCTGCTCGATAACTACGGCTATACCGTCTTTGACCTAGGCCGCGACGTCGACCCGCAAGAGGTGCTCAAGACCGTACAGGAGCGCGACATCAAGCTCGTCGGCCTTTCGGCGCTTATGACTACCACCGTCGTGGCCATGGAAGAGACCATCAAGTTGCTCCATGCCGAGGTTCCAGGCGTCAAGATCATCGTAGGCGGCGCCGTACTCACCCCCGAATACGCCAAGCAGATCGGCGCGGACTACTACGCCAAGGACGCCGCCGAAAGCGCGCGCATCGCCGAAGAGGTCTTTGGGCAGTAACACAACGGAAACAACCGAGCACCAAAACGTGCCGCACGCGCCACTTGGCACGTGCGGCACGTTAGAATAGATAAGACTATGCTCGTTTTGGCAGATAGGAGCGCAAGGATGGCGATCACGCCCGCAGAAATCGCGGAAACCCGCGGCATGGTTGAGGAGCAGAACCTCGACATCAGGACCATCACCATGGGTGTTTCGCTCATGGGTTGCGGCGACGAGAACCTCGACCGCATGTGCACGAAGATCTACGACCACGTGACGCACACGGCTGAGCACCTGGTCGAGACCGCCGAGAACCTCGAGCGCGAGTACGGTATCCCCATTGTCAACAAGCGCGTTTCCGTCACCCCGGTGGCGCAAATCGCCGCATGCTGCAAGGATGAGGACCTCACCCCCATCGCGCACGCCCTCGACCGCGCTGCCGAGACACTCGGTATCGATTACCTGGGCGGCTTCTCCGCACTCGTCCAGAAGGGCATCGGCGACGCCGACCGCCGCGTTATCCAGTCCATCCCCCAGGCGCTCGCCGCCACCAGCCGCGTCTGCTCCAGCGTCAACGTCGCCAGTCTGCGCGCCGGCATCAACATGGACGCCGTGCTTATGGCCGCCCAGACCATCATCGATGCCGCCAAGCTCACGGCCGACCAGGATTCCGTTGGCGCCTCCAAGTTTGTCTGCTTTGCCAACATGGTCGAGGACTCCCCGTTTATGGCGGGCGCCGTCCACGGCGGTGGCGAGGCCGACGCTGTCATCAACGTAGGCGTCTCGGGCCCCGGCGTTATGGCCGCAGCCCTGGAGACGCTGCCCGATTCCGCATCGATGATGGAGGTCGCCGAGAAGATTAAGCAGACCGCCTTTAAGATCACCCGCGCCGGCGAGCTCATGAGCCGCGAGGCCGCCCATCGCCTGGGTGTCGAGAAGGGCATCGTCGACCTGTCGCTGGCTCCCACGCCTGCCATCGGCGACTCCGTCGCACGCATCCTCGAGATCATCGGCGTGGGCACCTGCGGTGGCCCGGGCACGACCTGCGCGCTCGCCATGCTCAACGATGCCGTCAAGAAGGGCGGCGTCATGGCCAGCTCCAGCGTGGGCGGTCTCTCCGGCGCCTTTATCCCCGTATCCGAGGACGCCGGCATGATCGCCGCCGTCGAGGCCGGTGCACTTTCGCTCGAGAAGCTCGAGGCCATGACCTGCGTGTGCTCTGTCGGCCTGGACATGATCGCCATCCCCGGCGACACCCCGGTCGAGACCATCGCCGGCATCATCGCCGACGAGATGGCCATCGGCGTCATCAACAACAAGACCACGGCCGTGCGCGTGATTCCCGCCATCGGCAAGGGCGTGGGCGACTGCGTCGAGTACGGCGGCCTGTTTGGCCGTGCACCCATCATGCCGGTGAACCCCAACGCCGGCACCGTGCTTGCCCACCGTGGCGGACGCTTCCCGGCACCGCTGAACTCGCTCAAGAACTAGCTGAGGGTTCGGGCGAGGAGCCCCGGGGAGGGCAAATATATAAGGTCGCCTGCTCGGACAGTCCTGACTCGCACGGAGAGCACATTAAGTGCTCTCCGGCTCGTGCGGAACTCGCGATCGACCTTATATATTTGCCCTCCCCGGGGCTCCCGCACAACGGGACCTCAGTTGGGTTCTATCCCGGTTGCAGTTGCTTCGCTCCTGCACCACTTGGCTGGTGCGGCGGTTTGGCGTTGGAACGGTTCTTTTTCTGATATATGCTGGTTGCGGCTCTTCTTTTGGGAGGAGTCGCTTTTTTGTTGTGAGGGGGATGGCCCGTGGTTGATGGGGAGAATCGTTCTGAGCTGCTTTCCACAGATTGGAACCAGGAGTGGATGCAGATGCAAGCTGGTCGGCGGCGGGCTGATGATTCTTTTGAGTGGGATAAGCGGGCTCGGCATTTTCGTCCGCTGGAGACTGCTCCGTATGCCCGGGACTTTATGAAGCTGTTGGCGTTAAAGCCTGGTGAATCCGTGCTTGATATGGGGTGTGGGGCTGGGTCGATTGCCATTCCGCTTGCTCAGGCTGGACATTCTGTGATTGCTGCTGACTTTTCCCCTGCTATGTTGGGCACGCTTGATGCTGGCATTGAGTACTATGGGCTCGAGGATCGCATTACACCGCTTGAGCTTGCTTGGGATGATGACTGGGATTTGGTTGGACCGGTCGCGAAAGCGGTAGATGTTGCCTTTGCCAGTCGCTCTGTCACCACGACCAACCTAAAAGGCGCGCTTGCCAAGCTTGATCGAACGGCTCGTCGGCGTTGTGCTGTCACGATGGTTGCCAACTCCAGCCCGCGCTATGACCTGCACCTGATGAACGCCATCGGCGCCTCGGTTACCTGCAGTAATGGCTTTGTGTATGCCTTTAATATCCTCATTCAGATGGGGGCGCTGCCGCAGGTTACGTACTTTGAATCGCCTCGTCGCGATACCTTCGATAGCCTTGAGGCGGGCGTGGCGGACTTCTCCCGCATGCTCGAGCACGGTAACGAGGATAAGATCGACCGTCTGCGCGTCTACGTCGCTCAGCATATGATTGAGAATCCCCATGCCGGCGAGCCAGGGTCCAAAGGAGTGCCGCAGGGACGCTATATGCTCGACCATATCCGCAAGGTCCGTTGGGCGTTTATTGCATGGGAGCCGGTCTCTTCGAGCCGTCCATAGACCGCTTTCGGCCGTCGTACACGTCCGCCTGTAACCCGCGCCGTTCTCCCGCTCGGCATCCGCATTCTTTTTGAACTGGGCAAACACGCCCCACACCGCGCCGTTCCTGCGCTATCGTGGGACAGCTCACGTAGATTAAGGCCCCATCGCGGGGCGCCCCATAACATAGAAAGCGAGAACCCATGGCACTGACAGGAGCCCAGGTCAAGCAGCTTCGCAGCATGGCCCATCACCTCAACCCCGCCATCATCATCGGCAAGTCCGACATCAACGAGGGCACCGTCGAGCAGACGGTCGCCTACCTGGAGAAGCACGAGCTCGTTAAGTGCTCCGTACTCGATGGTTCCAGCCTTTCTGCCCGCGAGGCCGCCGAAGATCTCGCCGATCGCTGCCACGCCGAGGTCGTCCAGGTCATCGGCCGCAAGTTCTCGCTGTATCGCGAGTCCTCGCGCAAGGACATCGAGAAGATTAAGCTCGTCTAAGAGCCGACGATCCGGCGAGCCAACATACATCAAGCTTGCGAGCGTCCGAGCAATTCGGGCGCTCATTTTTTATCGCTCGACGAGCACGCGGTTAAGCCTGCCCTCTACCAAGCGCTCGTACAGACGCCGCGTCTCGGGCTCGGGCACGCCATTGACCTGCTCCCTCAGGTGATGCATATGTCCACTGTACAGCTCGACGATATCGCGTCGTCGCCCCGCCGCACCGTAGACGCGCATAGCGCAACGCACCATGTCCTCGCGCGTTGTCTCTTGCCGCAGCCCCGACTCCACCAGCCATACCGCCGACTGCAGGTCGTTTTCTTCTAGGGCGGCATTCGCGCCCCGAATCATGCAGTCGATATACTTCGATTCCATAATGCGCCGCATACGCAAAAAGTAAGTGGGATTACAGCCATTGGGAACATACAACGGGCCGGCGTAGAGCTGCTCGATCTTAAGGCACAGCTCGACCAGATGGGGCCCGCGCGCACCCGTGCGATTTCCCAAAACTTCGCGGCTTATCTGATCAAACAACCGCACGTCGGTCTTGACGTAATCGCCGTTAAGCCCAATGCACTCGTTTTGAATCAGCACACACGACTTGCCGTCCGGTGTCGGCCCCAAGGCCGAACGCAGGCGCGATATCGTCGAGTACAGATTGTTACGAGCGCTATTGAACTCGGCATGGGGCCACAGCTCCATAGCCAGCGTCTCGCGGTCGACCAGTGTATCCATGCCCAGCGCAAGTCGCTCGGCAAGCGTCGCCGCTTTCTTGCGGCGCCACATCTTATCCGTGATGGGAAACCCGTCGCGCTCGGCGCGAAACGCCCCAAACATGCGGATCTCGATATGGCCAATCACATCGACACCCTCGGCATCGCCGGCCTGGAACAGACGCTCGCCTTCGCCCTCAAAGTCGTCACGCAGCGAATACCGCGACAGCTCGCGCACCGGGAGCTTCTTTCGAATTCTAGCAGCCGGCTCACCCAGACAATGCATCGCAAGACGCGCAAACAGCCGATACGACGGATCCAAAATCCCCGGGCGGTTCATGGACATCCAGGCTGCAAGGTCGCTATCGCGGCCCGCGGAGGCCAAATGCAGCGCCACCATCCAAGCCTCGGCACCACCGACCTGCGTCCGACTCAAATCGAGCAGCTCTGCCTCTTCGCGCACCGATACCATCGATGTATTGCGTAAGTACGCCGCGCGCTCTAGCAGCAGTGCGTTGTCGCGTATGTATCCAATCGATTCCTCGGCAAGCCTGAGCACCTGCACCGCACGGAATTTGGCATTGACCGGACGCCCCTCAGCCAACGACTGCCAGCCTTCCAGTATCAAGCCAAACAACTGGACTTGATTGTCACGCACACGCACGGCAAAACGGTCGAGCTCATTGAATGCCTGCTCGTCGGTCACCGGCATGCCGGCAAATAGGCGCCGGGCCGATAACACCATGCGCACCCAGATGGCGAGCGCTCGGATTCCACGCGCTTCGAGTGCCTCGAGCGTCAGGGCCATCTCGTCATCACGCTCGTCAGTCCCTGCATACGACCCATCAAATAGCTCCGTCAACATGCGGTCCGCCCGCACAAACGTCCCCGCGATATCGAGCTCACAATCGTAGGCCTTATCCGTTTTGAGCCCCGCGAGGATCTCACCACCCTTCGCCCGCTCGGTCAGCCCATGCTTTATCTCGACATGTGCGGACAGCATGTCGAGTGCGGCACAAGACGCCTCACTTTCCAACGCTGTATGGCTTGCCGGAAGACCCAGACCGCTATCTCCGTAACAGGCGGCCGTAAACGCGTGCGCCACCTTCCACGACACGGGATCGAGCTCGCAAATCGCTTGCTCGCCCGCACACTCGATAATTGAGGCCATATACCGCGCAAGCTTTGTATTGGAGACGCTCACCGCCGCCAGATAGATGCCGAGCGCCTCGTCAGGCGTCGGCTCTGATGCCCGGCCATCTGCCTCGGTCTTTCCCAGCGCCGCGCGGCAGACATCCCCTCCATGCCCTGTCAGGGCCAGATCGACCCCATACTGCCCGGCAAGCTCCAACACCGCACTGCGGTCCAAAAACGCGTCGGCGAGGTCCATCGCGGTATCGCAGCGCCCCGCTTTAATCAATATACGCGCCGCCCGCACAACGAGTTCGGGGCGAATTTCGGCGACCAGCTTGCGCAATCGTAGGCGTGCGTTGTCCTCGGTACCCAAGCAGGTAAAGCTCCGGTCTGCCGGATCAACGCCAAAAATGGGATAATCGCGGACAAGATAGGACTGGTCAATCGCCGAAAGCCTAACACCGCAAGCCTCGAGCTCCGAAATATTGCCCTCACCCATTAAGACCATCAAGCATGCCACACTAAACAGGGCGTTGTTCTCGAGCGACGCCAGATCAACAAGTGCCGCGCCGTAGATATTGACGATCTCGTTTTCGAGCGTCTGGGCAACGTCTCCCTGCCCGTATAGTCCCGACTGCATAGCCGAGACGAGCTCGGGCACGCCCTGCGTAAGCTGATAGAAGTCAAGCGATGTGCTGATCGAAAACGCCGATGCCCACGCCGAATACTCATAGGCATGCACCTTGAGCATCTGCGCGTTGACTTTAATCGAATCGCCCAGTCCATGAATCAGCTGGCGATTCGAAGGACGGCAACTCATAAAGACCCCAACCCCCATAGCACGCAGGCTTCGGATTCGGTCAATCAGTTCCTCGGTCTCGCCCTGGCTGAGGTTAGGCACGTTATCGATTGCAATCAGGGAGTGCGGTTTGTCCTTAAGCTCTTCGGTAACGACCTCGAGCTGCATAAACACCTCGCGCCCAATGGCGCGATCTGCCTCGATGATTCGCACGGGGCCTCGCGTCGGATCGCTTTTAACCTCTTGGGTATACTGCAGCAGCACCGAGGTTTTCCCAAAGCCATCAGGCGCGTAGAGGACTACGATGCCGGCCTTTCGGCCCTTGGCGATAAGTTCGTTCATCAAGCGATCGCGCCGCACCATATAGCTACTGCCCAGCGGCATAAGCTCGAGGTCGTCCGTATTGCCCAAATCGTTAACCATGCCCGCTCCTCAACTCGACCACATGGACACCGTAACGCTAGACCATATGTATCGCTAGATGAATAGAGCGATGCTACGGTTTAGGATGTTTGTTGGTACGCAAATGGCAAGTTTTTGTTCAGCGTGGTCCGATTGAAACTTATCCCCCAACCAATCAGTCTTTGCACAGGTCAATGCGCTTGCCAGCTTGTCCCATCCTTTGGCAGTGTACCTTAAATGAGCGCTGTTCAATTGTGTTGCGCAACTCACCTAGCGCCAGCTACCGTCTGCGACCTTTTCATAGCATTTATGCATAGTATCTGTTATGGAATGAATCATGCTGCACCAGACGCACCCGTCAAGTTCGCGGCAAGGTTTTCGTCAAGCACACGGCGCGCGCTCAGAAAAAAGGCCCCCGCAAAGCGGAGGCCTTCGGCAAAGCTATATCGAGGTGATAGGCTTTCGCTACTCGCAGAGCGAAAGGGCGGCCTCGTCGGCAACGACAACGCAGTTGGTGTGCAGTTGCAGGATCGAGGCAGGGCACTCGGGGGTAACCGGACCAAAGCACATGTCATGCACGGCCTGGGCCTTGGCCTCGCCATTGGCGACAACCAGGATCATGCGGGCATACATGATGGTCTGAGTGCCCATGGTGTAGGCCTGACGAGGCACGTCGTCGATGCTGTCAAACAGGCGGCTGTTGGCCTGAATAGTGCTCTCGGTAAGGTCGACACAGTGCGTACCCTTGGAGAAGTGGTCATCGGGCTCGTTGAAGCCGATGTGACCGTTGTTACCGATGCCGAGCAGCTGCAGATCGGGGTAACCGGCGGCAGCGACGATCTCGTCGTACTCAGAGCAGGCAGCGGCAGCGTCGGGATTGGAGCCATCGGGCACATGCGTGTTGTTCAGGTCGATGTTAATATGATCGAAGAAGTTCTCACGCATAAAGTAGTGGTAGCTCTGGGGATCGTCGTGCGAAAGGCCACGATACTCGTCGAGGTTGTAGGTGCTGACCTCGGCAAAGTCGACGTCGCCCTTCTTGTACCAAGCGGCGAGCTGCTTGTAGGCGCCAATCGGGGTGGAGCCGGTGGCAAGACCCAGCACGCAATCGGGCTTGAGAATAACCTGGGCCGAGATGATATTGGCGGCCTTGCGGCTCATATCCTCGTAGTCTTTAGCTTTAATGATCTTCATTACGCGTCCTTTCTCGTACAAGAGAGGCAAGGCTCCCCTTACAAGCACTTGCCCGCGGCCCGCGTCGGCCGCAACCAACGTGTGCGGCCACCAGGGCGAGGTCGCGTAATGTATGTGTCTCGTGTCTACCCGCGTCGAGGCCCCTGCCCGTCCACGGTGACCCAAAGCTGTTTAGCTTCGGACAAATCCCATCTTGCCACGGAGGGCGCCCCGTTTCAAGGGCGCCCTCCGTAAACGTGTTTGAATTGTAGGCTAAAGGCAAAGCGGAGCGACTAGCGCTCACGCGCGACGATGAGCTGGTCCATCTCCTCGACATGCTCGCCAACGGAGCCTTTGATGCTCGAGAACTCAACGGAGTTGCACACCAAGATGGGAACCGTCACATCGTAACCCTCGGCAGCAATTGCCTCGCGATCGAACTCGATGAGCACATCGCCCTTATGGACGATGTCACCCACTTGCGCATGTACAGTAAAGTGCTTGCCCTCGAGCTGAACAGTGTCCAAACCAACGTGGATGAGCACGTCCAAGCCATCGACCGTGTTGAGCGCAACGGCGTGACCCGTGGGAAAAATGGCCTCGACCTTGGCGTCTGCCGGCGCAATCACACGCGTACCCGTAGGCTGAATGGCAACGCCCTGGCCCAAAAGGCCGGTGGCAAACGTCTGATCGTTTACCTCGGAGAGCGGAATGACGTCGCCCGAGATGGGAGCATCCAGCGTAAGGACTCGACCACGCATACCAAAAGACCTTAGGACTTTAGTGAACATGCTCCCCCTCGGACATACCAATCAATCAAAATTGCTTTAACAGTTTACCACTTGGCACCCGTTTTTGACCATTAGGGAAGTTCGCGCTTGACAACCTCGACGATGTCGTCGACAACGCGCTGGGTGAGCTCGTGCGTCTCCGCCTCGGCCATAACGCGAACCAGCGGCTCGGTACCGCTCGGGCGCACCAAGATGCGGCCGCGACCGTTGAGCTCCTTCTCGGCGGCAGCGACGGCGTCCCAAATGGGCTGGCAATCGTCCAGGCCGGCCTTGTTGTCCGAATGCACGTTGACGAGCACCTGCGGGTACTTCTTCATGATGCCGGCAAGGTCGGTGAGGGTGCGGCCGGTGCGCTTGAGCACGGCCAGCAGCTGCAGGGCCGTCACCAAGCCGTCGCCGGTGGTGTTGTGCTCCAGGAAGATGATGTGGCCGGACTGCTCGCCGCCGATGACGGCACCGTCCTCGAGCATACGCTCAAGAACATAGCGGTCGCCCACGGCGGTCTGGACCATCTCGAAGCCCTGCTCCTTCATGGCGATGGAGAAACCGAGGTTGCACATAACGGTCGAGACGATCTCGGAGTTGGCGAGCTTGCCGCGAGCAGCAAGGTCGGAGCCGCAGATGGCAAGGATGTAGTCGCCATCGATCTCGTTGCCCTCACTGTCCACGAACAGCACGCGATCGGCGTCGCCGTCGTGGGCCAGTCCGATGTCGGCGTGGGTTCGCAGCACGAGCTCGCGCAGGGGCTCAAGATGCGTAGGGCCGCACTCAACGTTAATGTCGGTGCCGCAGTAATCGGTGTTGATGGCATGAACCGTAGCGCCTAGGCGCTGCAGCGCGGCGGGCGTGGTCTGGCAGGAAGCACCGTGGCCGCAGTCGACGGCAACAACCAGTCCGTCGAGCTTAAGGCCGTCGAGCGTGCTGATGGCATGATCGACATAGGCCTTGCGGGCATCCTTCATCTTGATGATGTGACCCACACCGGCGCCGGTCGGCAGCGTGTCGGCAGCCATAGCCTCCTCGGACATGACCCAGGCGCTGATCTCTTCCTCGACAGCATCGGGAAGCTTCATGCCCTTGCGGCTAAAGAACTTGATGCCGTTGAACTCCGGCGGATTATGCGAAGCGGAGATGACGATGCCGCCGTCGAGCTCATTTTGAACGGTGAGCAGTGCCACGGCCGGCGTAGGGATAACGCCGCAGCAGTGCGGACGGCCGCCCTCGGCCATGATACCGGCGGTCAGAGCACTCTCGAGCATGGTGCCCGAAAGACGTGTATCGCGACCGATGCAGATGTCCGGGCCAAGAAACTTGGTCGCCGCGCGACCTAGGCGAAACGCGAGGTCGCACGAGAGGTCGGCGTTGGCGACGCCACGGACGCCATCGGTACCGAAGATGTTCTGGGGCATAGGATCGCTCCTTCCCAAGTGGGCAAAACGAAGCCGCCCACCCTAGTCGAAAAGAAAAGCGGGACCCACCGAGCAGTCGGTAGGCCCCGCTTGTACATTGTATCTCGTAAGGAGATAAAACCTTAGCGCTTGGAGAACTGGGGAGCGCGGCGGGCCTTCTTGAGGCCGTACTTCTTGCGCTCGACCACGCGAGCATCGCGCGTAAGGAAACCGGCCTTCTTGAGGTCAGCGCGGTAATCGCCAGCGTTCAGAAGAGCGCGAGCGATGCCCAGGCGCAGAGCGCCGGACTGACCGGAGATGCCGCCGCCATCGCACAGAGCGATAACGTCGAACTGACCGGCGGTGTCGGTCACCTTGAAGGGAGCAAGGGCGTTCTCAACGAGCTGATGACGGCCGAAATACTGCTCGGCGTCGCGCTTGTTGATGGTCACCTTGCCGGTGCCGGGGACGAGACGGACGCGGGCGACGGCGTTCTTACGACGGCCGGTACCCTGGTAGACAACGGTGTTCTCAGCCATCTTTAAGCCTCCAGCTCAATCTTCGTGGGGTTCTGGGCAGCGTGCGGATGCTCGGCACCAGCGTAGACCTTAAGCTTGGTCATCTGGGCACGGCCGAGGGTGGTCTTGGGCAGCATGCCGCGAACGGCGCGCTCGATGACCTTCTCCGGGTGCTTCTCCATAGCCTGGCGGAAGCTCTCAGCCTTGAGGCCGCCGTTGTAGCCGCTGTGGCGATAATAGGTCTTCGTGTCGGCCTTGTTACCGGTAAGCTGGACCTTATCGGCGTTGATGACGACAACGAAGTCGCCGCAGTCGCTGTTGGGCGTGAACTGGGGCTTGTTCTTACCGCGCAGGATCATTGCGATCTGGGTGGCAAGACGGCCCAGGACAGCACCATCGGCGTCGACGAGAACCCAGTTGCGCTGGACCTCGCCCTGCTTGGCGTAGTGAGTCGATTTCGAAATCACTTAGACTCCTCCATGTACAGTACGTGTTGTTACAGAGATTCACGGGGCTCTGCAAGTAACCCGTCCATATTACCCCGCTCGCCGCCCGAGTCAACAGGTATTTTGGCTCCGACCAGAGTTTCTGCACATGTCATCCATGGGTCATGACGTCGCGACACTAGCGCTCGACAAATGCCTCGATATCACTCAGTAGGCGCTTTGCCTCCTGGCGGCCCTGAATATACAGGTCGAGGAGCTTTGCCGGATCGTGCTCAACGTGACCGACCTCGACCGGCTTTTGCGGAGCAACGACCAGCGCGCGGCCCTCGCGCTCATACTTCCACAGATGCATGCGCTGGATGTTATAGCGGTCGTGGCGCGTCTCGATAGCCTCGAGCAGGTAGGGGTAGTCGGCATAGCGAGCGCGTGCGGCGGGCATAAACTCGTAGGGCTTTTTCTCATACGAGCGGTCCTGCGTGACAATGACAACCGCGCGATCGAAGCCCGCCTCCTCCAGCACGTGCTCGACGGGGACCGAATCGGCTACGCCGCCGTCGACGTATTTGTGCCCATCGATCTCGACCGGCGGCGTCACCAGCGGCAGCGAGGTCGAGGCGCGCACGGCGTCGAGATCGAGCACGGCGCTTTTGACCGGCAGGTACGCGGCGGTTCCAAAGAGCATATCCGTCGCGACGGCGTACATCTCGATGGGGCTCGCGTCGAACGTCTCGTTGTCAAAGGGATCCAGGCGGTCCTGGACATCGTTGAAGATAAAGTCATAACCCACAATAGAGCCCGTGGACGCAAACGATGCGGCGCCCATGAAGCGGCTGTCGTCGCAGAAAGCCAGGTTGATGCGGTTGGCACGGCCGATCTGGTGCGACTTGTAGTTCACGCCGTTGAGAGCGCCGGCCGATACGCCATATACCGCCGGAATCTCGACGCCGGCCTCCATGAGAACGTCGAGTACGCCTGCGGTAAATTGCCCGCGGAAGCTGCCGCCCTCCAAAACGAGCGCGACCTTGCCGGCGTTCTTTGCCTTATCTTCTGCAGTCATATTGACCTCCTGCGATTGCGTTTTGGCTTTCTTCTACCCAGTTTTGGAATGGAGGGCGCATAGGTTTTGGAGTTGAGAATATGGAGCGGAAAGCGTGTCCCAGTTTGAGGCGGGATTCCGGGATGAACTTTCCGCTTGGACCGCCGTTGGGAAAGCGTGTCCCGTTCTGAACGCGGATTCCGGGATGAACTTTCCGCCAACAACCCATCCGGAAAATGCATCCCATTCCGAATGAGGATTCCGGGATGTGGTTTCCGCTTGATGTGCCATCCGGAAACTACGTCCCAGTCTGAGTGCGGATTCCGGGATGGATTTTCCGCCTGGGCCGCCGTTAGGAAAGCGCGTCCCACCCTACGTTGCCGTAGCGTTTGCTTAACGCCCGCGCCCTGCATAGAGTTCGATTCTCCGCGGGTTTGGGGTTCCGTTGATGCGGCGCATGGCCGGCTGAGATTCGATAACATCGCATCCATATTGGGCTGATAGTTTGCGCGGAGAATCCGCGTGTTCGCTTCGCGAACCCGCACCGGCTTCGGCCGCCTGCCGGCGTCCTCGCCCGCTCGCTACAAACGCTTCGCGTTTGCTTAACGCTCGCGCCCTGCATAGAGTTCGATTCTCCGCGGTATCTGTAAGTAATAAAAAAGCAGGTAGAGACACTTCTCTACCTGCTCGTAACTATTGGTGGAGGCGCGGAGAATCGAACTCCGGTCCACGAAAGCCCCCTGATTGGCATCTCCAAGCTCAGTCGCTGGTTTAGTCTCGGACGCTTTGCGCGCAGCGACACGCTCGCGGCGTCCTAACCGGTTCGGTCTTAGCCCGCGCCATACCGATTACGTGCGCGGGAGCATTCCCCTAACATGACGTCGCGCCGGTGTCGGGGAAATCACCGGGTTGACGCGCCGCTATAAACTAAGCAGCGAGAGCCATAGGCTCAAAAGAAGAGTTGTTGTCAATTCAATTTGACGGTACCCCTGTTTAACGAGGCGAGGAGACCTCGGCTTGCTTCCTCTCTCAGAGCTATCGTGTCGAAACCAGTCGCCCCCGAATGTCGGGAAAGTCTGGATGGCATCGGGCACGCAGGCACCCAGCAGCCGTCGACTTTTCAAGGAACACGCGGGGCGAGCCCCGCTCGTGGAAAGATATCTTACCACGTTCTAAAGGCAGACAGCTGTTCTATGCACGAGCTGTGAAGACCACAATGTGCGCTGTACTTCGCACTTTTGCTACCGATCGCGTCACGTATATTTTCGCCAAGCAAAATTGACCCGTCGAAAGGACCGATATGGATACCAAGCAGCAACTCGTCAATGCCCTCGCAGGCCTGGGCTCAACCATTACCGAAGCTATGGATGTCATCGAAGGCTTTGTCCCCTGCGGACATCCCGCCCTCACGGTATCGAACGCCCTTGTTGCGCTGGACGCTGACGATGATGCAGCTCTCGCCCAGCAGCTTGAGACCGTCGAGGGCTTTATCGACCACGTGAGCGAGAACCGCGGCGTGGCCGCCTACCACGGCATCGAGGTCGAGCTCGCGGGTCCCAAAGCCGATCTGCTCGCAGCAATCCGCGAGGTAGGCGCCCTTATGCAGACCGCAGGCGTCAAGAACACCCAGGTCAACGAGTGGGTCTACCGCAGTCTGGCAGCACTCGACGGCTCCGACGAAAAGGCAGCCGAGCTGCTCGCAGAAAGTCCCGCCATCAAGGCCGAGCTTTTGTAAATAGCAGACGCGGGTCCCTTGGCGCATCGTCGTCCAAGAGGCCCGCAAACAGTTCGCGTCAACCGATAGCCGCGCCGCCGCGTTCGGCCAAAGCAAGAATCGGCATCATTTGACGAGGTGTCTTTGCTGCAAGATCGGCATGTTCGAGCAGCTTGCGATCGTTGGTCACCAAGTAATCGACCTGCGCGCGCTTGCACGCGGCGAGCACCAAGTTGTCCTCGTAATCGCGATGGAGCGCTACGTATTTGTCGGCTAGCCAAAGGTCCGACGCATCTGCACCCACGGCCGTGGCGTTTTCGGTCATGTTCCGAACAAACGCCAACGCCGCATCGCCAATTGCACGGGCAGATGCCTCGTCGAGCGCTCCCCCGCTGGCAAGAACGCTATGCTTCAGTTCGTGCTGTACAACATACAGTACGTCCTTGGCGATATGCACCGGAAAGAGCAACGTTGCACCCGTCTCCGTCGCCCGCCCAATAAACGCACGAGCGGCAAGCGACTCGGCATGGTCGACGCAAAACGAATCAACCCATACGTTGGCATCCACCATAATCTTAAGAGGGGCTCCGCTCACAGGATCATCCCCTTTTGGCGATAATGCTCATCCATGGCTTCGGAATAGATTGCGTCCCAACCGCGATCGTCGGATACGGGCGACGTAGCGATGCCCAGGTCCGCGTAAAGCTGGTCCGCTGCCGCCCATGATGCGGCGAACGGAGTATCGGGCGCGACGGACTGCCGCCGGTCGTCGACGGCCGCAAGCACTTCCTCGCACTGCCCGCCACCCTGCGCGACCTTGGCCACCACCTTTTTGATGAGCTCGGGCAGTGATCCGCCCGAAAGCCGCAGCACCTCCTCGGCACGGTTCTTGACCTGGCGATCTACGCGAACGTTCACCTGCGCCATGCCGCTAACAGCACCCACGTTAATCCCGCTCCCTTCATTTGCTAGCACCGCTAGCAACACTATATAGAGAAGCTAGCAAATGGTCAAATGCAAAAAGCCTGCGCCCGGACGACACCGATGCCGTCTGGGCGCAGGCCAGATAACGTGGGCGAACACGTCTGCTAACGCAGGTAAGCCTTCGCGTTGCTCAGGCTGTAGGCAATCGTTGAGCCGTTGTGCAGCAGTGACGACGTCTGCGGAGTGATCATGCCGGTAATACCCAATGCCAACAGCGCCGAGTTGGTGAGCATCACCTTGGAATACGAACTCGTCAGACGGTCGATAAGCCCCTGACTCATGCGGCGCAGACGCACAATCGCGGCCAGATCCGTATCGGTCAGGATGATATCGGCGACCTCCTTGGCAATGTCGCTTCCGCCACCCATTGCCAGCCCCACGTCGGCCAAACCGAGCGCCGGCGAATCGTTGACGCCGTCGCCCACCATGGCAACGTGGCGCCCCTCGCTCTTAATGCGCTCCACATAGGCGTACTTGTCCTCGGGCAGCAGCTCGGCCTTAAACTCGTCGACGCCCGCCTCGCGCGCGATGCGCTCGGCCGTGCGCTCGGAGTCGCCCGTGAGCATGACCACGTGCTTGACGCCCAGCGCATGCAGGTCGGCAATGGCCTCGCGCACGCCGGGTTTGAGCGGGTCCTCGATACCGAGCACGCCGACAACCGCGCCGTCGACCGCCAGGTACAGCGGCGACAGGCCCTGCATCTGGGACTCAACGCGCTCCTTAATGTCGGATTCGAGCTGTGCGCCCTCGTCCTCAAATACAAAATGCGCCGAACCGATGATGGCGCGACGCCCTTCAATGGACGAAGCGATGCCGTGCGCCACGATGTACTCGACGGCGGCATGGCGCTCGCGGTGCTCGAGCTCGCGCTCGCGTGCCGCATTGACCACGGCGCGCGCCACCGGATGCGGGAAATGCTCCTCCAGACAAGCGGAAAGGCGCAGGACCTCATCCTCGCTCCAACCATCGGTGGTGAGCACACAGGCAAGACGCGGCTGCGCCTCGGTCAGCGTACCGGTCTTGTCAAACACAATGGTGTCGGCCTTGGCAAACGACTCAAAGTACTTGGCGCCCTTGACCATCACGCCCATCTTGGCTGCATCGCTCATGGCGGTCATGACGGCGACCGAACCCGTGAGCTTAAGCGCGCACGAGTAGTCGACCATCAGTGCCGCGGAGGTCTTGATGAGGCTGCGCGTGGTAAGCGCAACCAGGCCCGCGAGCAGGAAGTTCCACGGGACGATCTTGTTGGCGAGGTCCTCCATATGCGACTGGCCCTCGGACTTGAGCGAGTCGGCCGTCTGCACGAGCGAGACGATCGAGCGCAGCTTGGTCTGAGCTGTGTTAGCGCGCACGCGCACCAAGATGCTGCCGTCTTCCACGACGGTACCGGCGAACACGTCGTCGCCCACGCTGCGCTCGACGGCCAGCGGCTCGCCGGTCAGGGTCGCTTGGTTGACCATGGCGCTCCCTTGCTCGACCACGCCGTCGATACAGATGGACATGCCGGTGCGCACGGCTACCAAGTCGCCGGGCTCAAGCTCGGTGGCGGCAACGCTTACCTCGGTGTCACCGACCACTTTTTGTGCCTTATCGGGCACGTCGAGCAGCGAGTTGATGAGCTCGTTTTCGCTCATGGCGCGCGTGTAGTCCTCGAGCAGCTCGCCCACGTTGAGCAGGAACATTGTCTGACCCGCGGTGTCGACGTCACGCTTGACGAACGAAATGCCGATGGCCGAAGCGTCGAGCACGGGAACGGTCAGGCGCGGCTGCGCGAGCTCATGGAGGGCAGCGCGCAAAAATGCCATGTAACCGGCCACGACAAACACCGCACGCAGCGGCGTGGGCAAAAACCATCGGCGTGCATAGTGAGCGCCGACAAGTGTGGCAAGATCCATAACGAGCTTGTGCTTGCGCGGCTCAAGCTGCATCACGTAACCCGTCTTTGCGTCGGCAATGACCTGAGCGTCGAGCGCACCGACGGCGGCCAGCACGGAATCGCGGCGCGGCTCGTCGTATTCGAGCGCCATCTGGCCGATGCGGCCGTAGACGCGCGCCTTGCGCACGCCATCGATTTCGCCACTGAGCTTTAGAAGCGCATCGAGATCGCTCTCTGGCACAGGACCCGCCAACTGGAGGCGGGTCCTGCCGGGGATCTCGCTGATAATCGAGAATCTCATAGTTTGTGCCTGGAAGCGCTACTCAGCTGCGTTGTCCGCGGCGGCCTCGCTCTGGGTGATGTAAGCAGCCTCGGCAACCATGTCGTCGACATTAGCCTTGGCCTGCTCGACCATGTCCTGGTAGCCGTTCTTGATGCGCATGCCGCACGCGATACCCTGCACGCAGGCATTCTTTACCGGAGCGCTGGTGAGCAGCTTGATGCCAGCCGTACCAAGCAGAAAACCGCCACCAACAAGCAGGGTGTTAAACGTCGACTTCTTCATGTTACTTCTCCCTTTTGCCGCATGGGGCGCGGCATGGTGCCTTAGCACCCGAGTTCATCAGTTAGCTCGAGCACGCTTTTGAAATATCTCAATTTTATCTAACTATCTAGGTCAGCCATGGCTAACCTTTTGAAAAATAACGATGCGGAGTAACCGATTGTCAATGTGACAAATGGACTGTCCCTTTGTCCCTTCTTACAACTGCCAGGTAGCTGCTTCCTTTTGCAGCGCCACCATGCGGGCGAATTCTCCACCTGCCGCCTTGAGCTGCGCCGGAGTGCCCTGCTCGGCAACCACACCATCCTTGAGTACAACGATTTTATCGGCATTTTCTACCGTGCGCATACGGTGGGCGATCACGATAACCGTCTTGCCCGCGAGCAGGCGGGAGAGCGCCTGCTGCACCACGGTCTCGTTCTCCACATCCAAACTCGCCGTCGCCTCGTCTAACAGCACGATAGGCGCGTCTTTGAGCAGTGCACGGGCGATAGAGATGCGCTGGCGCTCGCCGCCGGACAGCTTGGAGCCGTTCTCGCCGATCATGGTGTCATAGCCCTGCGGCATGCGGCTCACAAACTCGTCGCAGTTGGCGGCACGCGCAGCCGCAAGCACTTCCTCATCGGTGGCGCCACGACGCCCGAGGCGGATGTTTCCCATCACCGTGTCGTCAAAGAGCAGCACGTCTTGGAACACAATGGCGTAGTCGCGCAGCAGCACCTCGGGATCCACGCTCGCAACATCCACGCCACCCACGGTGACCGTGCCCGCGGTGGCATCCCAAAAGCGCGCGGCCAGGCGGCTCACCGTGGATTTACCGGAGCCCGAAGGACCGACCAGTGCCGTGACCTCGCCTTCCTTGGCGGTAAAGCTCACGTCGGTAAGAACTTTCTCGCCGGCGCGGCCGTCCTCGCCCGCACCATAGCCAAATGCTACGTGATCGAACACCACATCGTGGCCTACGGGCTCAAACTGCTCGCTGCCCCGCGCCACGGGCTCTTCCATGATGGAACGCATGCGCTTGGCCGACGACTCGGCGGCAAACAGCTCGGACATCAGCATCAGCGCCTGATCAAAGGGCGCATAGATGCGACTCACCATAAGCAGGAAGGCAAACATCACCAAAAAGTCGACCTGGCCGGAGGCGACCATCGCAGCGCCCGTGACCAACGTGGTGGCAATGCCCAGGCGCAGGATGGCAAAGGCGGAGTTGACCAAAAGCCCATTGGCGAGCTCGCCCTTGGTGGTCTCGCGCTCCTCGGCATCGATCACGGCGTTGAGCCCCTCAAGATAATGAGCCTCCTGGTTGGTGGCGCGGATCTCGCGCGCGCAGTCGAGCGTCTCCTGGATCGCCTCGGTAACCTTGACCTTCTCGGCGCGCACATGGTCGAACACCGGGGTCATGGGGCCGCGTGTCAGATACAGCACGGCAAAGGCCACGGGCACGCTCCAAAACGCCGCGATCGCCAGCTGCCAGCAAAAGAACAGCGACGCCACGAACACAATGGCGCTTGCGATGATGGCACCCCAAAGCTCTCCCAGAACGTGACTGTAGGCGTGCTCCATGGCCTGGACGTCGCCCATGATGGTCTCGGTTAAATCGGCCAGATCACGACGGCCAAAAAACGACAGCGGCAGCTTGCGCAAGCGCTCGGCAATCTCCATACGCTGCTTGCCGCACTCCTCGTAAAAGATGCAGTAGGTGTAGTAATACTGCTGCCAGTTAGAAGCAAAGAGCAACACAAAAAAGACCAGGAGGCCGCCCACGATCGGCAGGGCATCCGGCAGGTCAGCCCCGCTGGCGAGATGCTCGACAAAGCCGGCCATAACCAGGAATAAAAAGCCCATGCCGGCCATGGTAATGAGATTAGTGAGCGTGGTCCAGAAAATGCCGCGTTTTACGCCGGCGACGCCTTTATCGGATAGGAAATACTTCTTTTGGAATGAGGCGAACATTTAGGCCTCGCCTCCCTTCGTGACGGCGGCATCCGCGGTCGCTGCAGTGATTTTCCAGCTCGCGGCCTGTTCGTATTCGGCCCACATCTTGGCATACAGACCCTCTTGGGACAGTAACTCGGCATGGGTGCCAGTCTCCTGCACGCTGCCCTGGTTGAGCACCACGATTTGGTCTGCGCCCACTACAGTCGAGAGTCGGTGCGCAATCATAATGACCGTGCGACCCGCTGCCAGCTTGCTAAAGGCGCGCTGGATGAGCGCCTCGTTCTCGGGATCGGCAAACGCCGTGGCCTCATCGAGCACCACGATAGGCGCGTCTTTAAGGATCGCGCGGGCGAGTGCAACGCGCTGGACCTCGCCGCCCGAAAGATATGCTCCGCCGGCACCGAGCATGGTATTGATGCCCTGCGGGAGCTTGGCCACAATGTCGTCGCACTGAGCTGCGGAGAGGGCCGCACGCACTTCGTCGTCAGTGGCCGTAGGCTTGGAGGCGCGCACGTTATCGGCAAGTGTTTGCCGGAACAGCTGGTTGGTCTGGAACACGAAGGCGACCAGGTCCATAAGCTCGTGCGGATCCATATCGCGAACGTCCACACCACCTACGAGCACTCGACCTGCGGAAACATCCCAAAAACGAGGAATCAGGCTTGCGCAGGTTGACTTGCCGCCGCCCGAAGGACCCACCAACGAGAGGGTGCTACCTGCGGGAACGCTAAAACTCGCATGGTTGACGGCAGGCGCCTCGGCGCCCTCGTAGGTAAAGCTCACGTCCTCAAAGCGCACATCGCTGCCGGCAGGGTGCTTGGGTTGAGCGGGCGCGGAGAGCTGCCTGGAATCCATCACGCTTCGGATGCGAGCCAGCGAATCGGCACTCATCTGAGAGGCCTCGCCCACAAACATGAGCTTGGTCATGGCCGTCGGCACCACGGCCGAAAATATCGCGTAAAACGTGAAGTTGGCCATAAAATGCGCGAAGTCCGTCTCGCCCGGCGCCAGCAGCAGCGCCACAGGCAAAAGAAATGCCACAAGGCCGTTGAGCGCAGTAAGGTTGAGCACCTGCGGACCCCGGCAAAACGTACCCGCATAGTTTTGCGCCATGTCGGCGTATTCGGCGATCGCATCGTGGAACGCCTTAAAGGAATAGACCGTCTGCTGAAACACCTTGACCACGGGAATGCCGCGTACGTATTCGGTACCGGTCTTGTTCATCTTGACCAGCGCGCCCATGTAGGCCTTCATGAACTCGGCGCCCTTGCCGCTCATCATGGTGGCCATGGCGCCAAGCGAAACGGCGACCGAGATTAAGCATGCCGCGCCCAAGCGCCAATCGAGGGCGAAAAGCAGCACGAGCAAGCCCACGACCATGGCGGTGGCGCCGGCGATATCGGGTAGCATGTGCGCGAGCAGTGTCTCGGTTGAGGCGGCGCATCCGTCTACGATACGGCGCAGCTCACCGGTGGCGTGTGTGTCAAAGTAGCCGAGCGGCAGCTTAAGCAGATGCTCGCTCGTAGCCTTGCGGATATTGGATGCGCAGCGAAACGCGGACAGGTGCGTGCACATGAGCCCCACGAAATAGACCACGATGCTTGCCAGGGCAAAACCAACAGCCCACCAACCATACATCGCGATGTCGGCGTCCTCGCTCCAGTTGGGCGCCACGGCAATCAGGTCTCGCGCAACAAGCCAGATGCACACGTACGGGCCAAAGCTCAACAGCTGCGAGAACGCCGAGAGGGCCATGCCCAAATACGTTAGGAATTTACGGTCACCGGCATATGCAAGTAGCTCGCCGATGCCGCCGCCTTCCTTTTTTGATCCCTTTGCCATGAGATTCCTTTCTAACGGCTTGAGAGTTAACCGTAATGAACTTATCATTGATGTGTTAGCCATGGCTCACAATCGAGCCAGGCGTGGACGTTTCTGCAAAGGAAAGGGACGCTTTTGCAAATACGGCGGGCAGCGACCGACATAACCGAGCTCTACGCACCGCAGTTTGAGCAATTTGGCCTGGAGCTTACCGGCAAGGGCGCCATCTTTACCGGCGAGGTGGCAAACGACCGGGCGCACGGCCGCGCATGGATCATGCCCCTCTCCCCCACCTGCATCGTCATGGAGCATTTCATTACCCCGACGCACGATATGTACCTGGCCGAATACACACCCGAACCGTACGCATGCGTGAGCGAAGTCAGCGCGCCCACGCTCATGTGCATGCCCAAGGCTGGCATAACGCCTGCGAACCTTAAACCCTTGCATGGACTGTGGCCAAACAATGCCGTGTGCAGCTTTATCCAAGATAGCTGCGGCGAAGAACTAAGCCCGCTGTTTGCAGGACAGCTTTATCACTCGCGCTCGGTGCTCTTTTTGCCCGGGTATTTTGACGAGCTGGAGCATCAATATCCCACTGAGTTCGCGGGGGTCTTTGAGGCGTTTGCCGAGTCATGGCACGAGGAGGCAGCGTCTGCCATCTGCCACACACTACGCCGAATCAACGAGGACCGCGCTCGCGCCGTAGGCGGGCATGTCTATATGCGAGGCATTGTGGAGACCATGGTCGCGGAGCTCGCCTGTTCGCGCGCGGCCCACAAGCAGGCGCAGCAGGCGGCAGACACACGCGCCAGTGTGACCATTGCCGAAGAAGCAACGGCAATGATTGAGCGCGCGCTCAACAAAGGCAGGCGTGTGGGTATCAACGAGGTGGCCGAGAGGCTCTACACAAGCCGCTCCAAACTATGCGCCACCTTTAAGGCCCAAACTGGCGAGTCCCTGGGCGCCTACATTCGCAGACGCCGTATGGAGCGAGCACAGGACCTTTTGGCCGATAGCGCGCTCACGATAGCGCAGGTGGCAGAGCGTCTAGGCTACCCTCAGCAGGCCGCCTTCGCCCAAGCCTTCAAGCAACACACCGGCACCACCCCCACCGCTTGGCGCTCCCAACATCAATAAAAAGACGGCAAAGGGACAGCCCCATGAGTTCCACACGCAATGTGACAAAGGGACTGTCCCTTTGTCACATTTACAAAAATGGGCGCGCCAACGGCGCGCCCATTCACTCTATTCCATTCAGCCCGCCTGACCCGAACGGCCGAGTCGTCTGGCCGGGGAAGCCCCGAGTCGCCGGGGTGTTTGCTCCAAATGAGTTCCGCATGCAAAGAAGGCCACTAAATGTGGCCTTCGTCTTGTATAGGACTGTTTGAAATTTGGAGGAAATACCCCGGCGACTCGGGGCTTCCACGGCCTCGCAGCTACGAGAGCGACGTTCTCAGCAACTCGTTGAAGAGCTTCGGGTTGCCCTTGCCGCGGCTCGCCTTCATGCACTGGCCCACCAAAAATCCGATGACCTTCTGGTTGCCGTCACGATACTGCTGCGCCTGATCGGCGCAGTTTGCCAGTACCTCGTCCACGATCGGCTGCAGCGCGCCGGCATCGCTCACCTGACGCATACCGCGCTCGTCGACGATCTTGTTGGGGTCGTCGCCGGTCTGGGCCATGGCCTCAAAGACCTCGTGCGCCTGGTTGGAGCTGATGGCATCGGTCGCCAGCAGCTTGGCAAGAGCCGCCACCTGAGCCGGCGCGATGCCGGACTCGGCGAGCGACACGCCTGCGCCCTTAAGGTAGGCGATCATCTCGTTCACCAGCAGGTTTGCGACCGTCTGGGCCTCCTTGCCAGCCATACCGGCAGCGGCGGCCTCAAAGAACTCGGCAAACTCGGGGTCGCCGGCGATTTGCTCGGCGTCGGCCGCCTTAATACCAAAGTCGGTCTCAAAACGGGCGCGCTTGGCATCGGGCAGCTCGGGAATCTCGCCACGGCAGCGATCGATGAACTCGTCGTCCAAATCGAACGGCGCCAGATCGGGATCGGGGAACAGACGATAGTCGTCGGCCGTCTCCTTCACACGCATGACCACGGTGCGCTTGCGGCTGGGCTCCCAGTGGCGGGTCTCCTGATAGATGATGCCGCCCTCCTCGAGCACCTCGGCCTGACGGCAGATCTCGTAGGCAAGGCCATCGTGCAGGCTCTTAAACGAGTTGAGGTTCTTGAGCTCGGTCTTGGTGCCCAGCTTGGTCTCGCCGCGGCGACGCAGCGACACGTTGCCGTCACAGCGCATGGAACCCTTCTCCATGGAGCAGTCCGAAATGCCCAGCGTCACAAAGATGCGACGGAGCTTCTCCATAAACAGGCGAGCCTCCTCGGGCGTGCGCAGATCGGGCTCAGTCACGAGCTCAATCAAAGGCGTGCCGCAGCGGTTGTAGTCGACGAGCGACTCGGCCGCAGCGGTAATGCGGCCCTCGGCACCGCCTACGTGCACCATCTTGGCGGCGTCCTCCTCCATGTGGATGCGCAGGATGCGGATGGGCACCGTGTAGGAACCGTCCTCGCGGCGCTCGGGCATCTGCAGGTTGGACGCATCGTAGCTGGCCAGGTGGCCGGCGCGCTGGTTGCCCTCGCGCATGGTCGACGTCATGGACGTGGACAGGCCCTCGGCGTTGGCCGAGGCGCTTGCCAGGCTCTGGGCCTCGGCCTCACCAAACGCGCAGTCAGGACGCTCGGCGGCACCGCGACCGGTCACGTCCAGGTCCAGGTGACCGTACATGGCAAAAGCGACCGGACCCTGCGTGGTCTGGAAGTTCTTGGCCATATCGGGATAGAAGTAGTGCTTGCGGTAGAACATCGAGTGGCGCTGGATCTCGCAGTTGGTGGCCAGACCTGCCTTGACGATGCTCTCGATGGCGCGCTTGTTGGGCACCGGCAGGGCGCCGGGCAGGCCCAGGCACACCGGACACACGTTGGCGTTGGGCTCGTCATCGTGGCTGAGCTTGCAGTTGCAGAACATCTTGGTATCGAGTGCGGTGAGCTCGGTATGGATCTCCAGGCCGATCACGGCCTCCCAATCCTGCAGGACCTCGGAAAGCTCCTTCATTACAGCTCGCCTCCCTTCCCGGCAAAATCGGGCGCGACGGAAAGCGCGGGCGCACCCGTGGCGGCATCGGCAAAGCCGCGCTCCAGGGCGCGGGCAAACGTGAGCAGCTGACGGTCCTTAAAGGCCGGACCCACCAGCTGGGCAGAAACGGGCAGCTGAGTATCCTCGCCCAGGCCCAGCGGCACCGAGATACCACCGTTGCCGCAAATGTTGAGCGAGATGGTGTACAGGTCGGAGAGGTACATCTGCGTGGGGTCGCTGATCTCGCCAAACTTAAAGGCCGTGCGCGGCGAGGCTGGCATGAGGATGGTGTCCACCTTGGCATACGCGGCGTCGTAGTCCCGCGTGATGAGCGTACGGGCCTTTTGCGCAGCGTAGTAGTACTTGTCGTACACGCCCGAGCTCAGCAGGTAGGCGCCGAGCATCTGACGGCGCTTGGCCTCGGCGCCAAAGCCGTGGGCGCGCGACAGCGAGCTCTGGTCGGACAGGTTGGCGCAGCCCTCCTCCTGGTAGCCGTAGCGAATGCCGTCGAAACGAGCCAGGTTGGAGAACGCCTCGGCCGGGCCGATGACGTAGTAGGCGGCGATGGCGGCGTCCAGGTGCGGCAGGTCGACCTCGACCAGCTCGGCGCCCTGGTTCTGCAGCTCCTGGGCGGCGCGCTGAACAGCTGCCTTGACCTCGGACGTCAGGCCCTCGGCCTCCATAAACGCGGGAATGATGCCCACGCGCTTGCCCTCGATGCTGTCGTTGAGATGCTCGGTAAAGTCGACGGCACAATCCTGGCTGGTGCAGTCATACGGATCGTGGCCCGCGCCGGTAAGCGCGTTCATGGCCAGCGCGACATCCTCGACCGTGCGGCCAAAGGGGCCCACCTGGTCGAGCGACGAGCCAAAGGCGACCACGCCGTAACGGCTCACGGCGCCATACGTGGGCTTAAAGCCCACCACGCCGCACAGCGACGCCGGCTGGCGAATGGAGCCGCCGGTGTCCGAGCCCAGCGAGAGCGCGACCTCGCCCGCGGCGACGGCGGCAGCGGAGCCGCCCGAGGAGCCGCCGGGCACGCGCTCGGTATCCCAGGGGTTGTTGGTGCGGTGGAACGCCGAGCTCTCGGTGGAGCTGCCAAAGGCAAACTCGTCCATGTTGGCCTTGCCCATGGGCAGGCAGCCGACATCGAGCATGCGCTGGACGCAGGTGGCGGTGTAGACGCTCTGGTAGTTCTCGAGCATACGGGAAGCGCAGGTGGTGCGCGTGCCCACGAGGTTCATGTTGTCCTTGATGGCCAGCGGCACGCCCGCGAGCGGGGGCAGCGGCTTTCCGGCGGCACGGTCGGCATCCACGCGCGCGGCGGCCTCAAGCGCAAGCTCGGGCGCCACCTGCAGGAATGCTTGGACCCCGCCCTCGCGCGCCTCGATGGCGGCAAGGGAGGCCTGGGCCACCTCGGTAGCGGTAAAGTCGCCGGCGGCAACGCCCGCGGCGATCTGGGCGGCGGTAAGGGAATCGAAGCTTAGCGCCATTACTCGCTCTCCCCCTCTCCCAAAATGGACGGCACGCGGAAGTAGCGGTCGCGCGCGCTGCCGGCGTTTTCGAGCGCAACGTCGAGCGGCAGGTCGCGCTCGGGCTCGCGCAGGTCGTCGCCCATCACGTTGGACAGGCTTCCGATGGGATGGAACGTGGGCTCCACGTCGGGCAAGTCATATTGCAAGACGGGCTCGAGCATCTGGACGGCGTCGTTCATGTAGGACGTCATCTGGGCGAGCTCGTCATCGGTCAGTGCGATCTTTGCGTACTCGGCGATGCCGCGCACGTCTTTCTCGCTGAGTGCCATAGGCGCTCCCTTCCGCATAACAGATAAACCGCTCTAGTATACAGGGCAGCGCCGGCTTGGAGCAGGCGCTTTACCCAAATGCAGCGAAAACGTAACGAGGGCGGCGGTTGACAGGCGGCGGGCTGGCGGTTCTGCAACGAAACCGCACCGTCCATAGCGAAAACCGTCCCGCCCGCAATGAAAAGCATCACAACATTCGACGCTTTTCGTCAAAATCGCGATTTTCATCGAATGTTGTGATGGTTTGGAAGTCCCGGCCACCACAAAGGCGCCTGTCCCCATTGCGGTGGTTCTGGAGAATGTCTTATGCCGAGGCCTTGGCCTTGCGGTGCTTGAGGACCGCGCGGATCACGATGTCCAGCAGCAACAGCACAATGGCCACGACCACGATGAGCACGGCAAACTCACGCTTGCCCCAGTGGCGGCCGGCCAGCGACTTTTGCTTGTCGACGTCCTTCTTGTTGTACTTGGTGCGCACGCAATGCACCAGCAGGCGATGGTCGTTCACGCCGTAGGGCGTGCAGGTGACGAGCGTCACCTTGTCGGCGCCGGGCTCGATGGTCAGCGACTCCATCTCCTCGGGCAGCACCACCTCGGAGTCCACCATCTTGTAGGCGAGCGTCTTGTTCATGGTGTGCAGCAGCACCAGGTCGCCGGGCTTCAGCGAATGGATGTCGTCGAACATGCTCAGGTTACGCATGCCCGAGTGCGCGGTGAGCACGCAATGCGTCGAGGTGCCGCCCACCGGCAGGCTCGTGCCCTCCAGGTGGCCGACGCCCGCCATAAGGACTTCTTCGCTCGTGCCGTGGTAGATGGGCATGCTCACGTCGATGGAAGGGATCTCGACCCAGCTCATCATGGGGTCGCGGTCAAAGATGAGCTGCTGAGCGTAGGGCTCGATCTGGTCGGCGGGGAGCTCGGTGGCCTCGCCCGCCAGCTGCTCGTTAAAGGAGCGCGCCTGGAGCAGGATGCGATCGCGCTCCTCGGCAGACAGCGCGTCCACGGTGCTGGACACGGTACTGATCTGGTTAAACACGCCCGAGGCCTCGAGCCGGTCCAAGATCCACGGCCAGGTCATAAGGCCCACGCCAATAAGGATTATGACGATGGTGATGAGCCGGTCGGCCCAGCGCGGCAGTCGCTTGCGACGGCGCTTAGGTTTTGGTTGAGGTTTGGGCTGAGGGCTTGAGCCGCCGTTGGCCGCGGCGTTATTGCTCTTCATATGTTTGGCGCCCTGCACCATCGCCGGTCACTCCTCTACAGCTCAAGTTGTCTAAACAAATAATAGCCGATTAGCGAGCTTCCGCGCCGGACAACGCAGCCTGGCAGCATTGCGCAGCGCGAGTATGGGCCCGCATTTGAGTTTTCAAAATGTCCCGGATCGGCGGGGCAATTCGGGATACAATATCAATAGAAAACGGCGCACCCCGCGTAAATGTTTGGGAGCGCGGGCGGCCTAGTTTTCAGCTTTTGTTAAATGCCCGGGATCCGACCCCCGGGCATTCTTATTTGCGCTTGCGGCGCAAATGCCGTCCACCGTCCGCACCGCGCGTGCGCCTACGGACCTTAAACCGAACCTCATACGAGTCAAGAAACGCGATGACGAACGAGCCCACCGCCGCGAGGGCGGCGAGCGCGTTAAGGAATTTCAGCATTTGGGGACCTCCGATCGAGTCGTCGGCCGCCCGCGCACGGGATGCGTCGCAAGGATATTTTACTGCGAGTGTATGCACCCACGCCTGGTAAACGCGATTTTGACAAACATTTGTTCGATAGTTACACACACGGTTCCTCGCCCAGCGGAGCCTGGCCGCATTGTCCGGATTTGCCCGACGTGTTTGCGTTTTCAGAATATCCCGGATCGGCTGGGCGATTCGGGATACAATTGCTACAGGAAACGACGCACCCCGCGTAAGTACTTAGGAGCGCGGGCGACCAGTTTCCGACGTTGTTAAATGCCCGGGCCTCTAACCCCGGGCATTCTTATTTGCGCTTGTTGCGGCGCAAATGCCTTCTACCGTCCGCACCGCGCGTGCGCCTACGGACCTTAAGCCGAACCTCATACGAGTCAAGAAACGCGATGACGAACGTGCCCGCATCGGACGATGGAGGCTGGCTGCGTTATCCAAAAAAAACGGGGCAAACTCCAGTGCGGAGTCTGCCCCGAAAAGAGAATGGCAAAGCAAGAACGTGGATGGACGAGAAAAGTGTCCGCAAGTCTCATGGCCATCACATCCCACCTGCCAAAGGGATGGGTGAGCGAACGTTACTCCTGCTCGGACTCCTCGGCCTGCTTACGGCTGCGGATAAGGTGCGCCACGCCGATGCACAGCACCGCGCCACCAGCGATCCAGGTGAAGGTCACACCGTTGAGGCCGGTGAGGGGAAGGCCCACGGACTTGGTGTTGCCGACGTTGATGGTGACCTCGCCGGCAGCGGCGTTGGTGCCGGTGCCGTCTGTACCATGAAGAGCATTGTCGCCGGCATTACCGTCAAGCTTGCCGAAGGCGATGTCGGTGCGGACCTTGTCGGCATCGGAAACCTCCGCCTTAAGATCCTTCACCTTCATGGTCGCATCGTCATACGTCGGGGTGATGGTGAAGGTGAAGGGGTTGGCCTTAGTGTACTTACTGTCGTCGGGAGTCTGGACCTCGGTCACCTTGTAGGAGCCGGCGTCGAGGCCTTTCACGGCAATCTGGCCATTATCACCAGACGTGAACTTCACGTATTCGGGGAGGCTGTTGGTATCGTCAACGGTCACGAGCTGGCCCGCAATGACGTGTGCGGCGGCGTCATCCTTCGAGGCAATATACTGGTCATTAGTATTCGCATCAGCGGACTGAATGGTGAAGGCAGCGCCCGCAAGGCCCTTCTCGGTGCCCTGGTCGACCTTGTTAAGGTTGAGCTTGAATGCAAAGTCGGCGACAGTGTCCTCAATCGTGTCACCCGTGCCGTCTCCATACGGGTTGTTAGAGTAAGTGAGCTTAACGGTGTTGGGGTTGCCGCCCATGCTGCTGTCAGTTGCGTTTCCGATCACAGCGTTGCCGTTGAGCTTGGCCTTGTAGAAGACAACGATCTTGGTGCCGGCGTTCACGCCATCGACATCCTTGAGGCCCTTCTTGCCGTCGCCGACCTTGAACTCCACCTTCAGCGTGTTGTTGTTGCTAGCATCAGCATTCGTCACGGTATAATTGCTCGACTCAATCTCGTTGTAAGTCTCACCGTTCAGCGCGTACACCTTAACCGAGCCGTTGACATAATCAAGGCCATCGGAAAGCTTGTCAGTGAACTTGTAAGCATACGTGTCAAAGGTAGCGTAGTTGCTGGCAACCGTACCGGTCAGCTTGTAGTTAACTTCCTGACCGATCTGCGAATCGGCGACGTCCTTCCAATCATCCACAGGCACGGCCTTGAGGTCATCCTTCACCTTGTTATCGTCAAGAATCTTCTTCTCAACCTTGGGGACGCTCTTCTTGGGTTTTACGGTCGTTACGCTGGTGCCGTCAATCACAGCGTACACAGGAGAGGTAAACGCATCGGTCGACTTGTCAGCAGACTTATCGGCAGCGGCGGTGAGGAAGAGCCAGTAGCCGGCATCGAGTCCGGAAAGGGATGCGTTGCCCTTGGTTGTCTCCTCCCAGGTGACGTCAGAGGCACTCAGCTTGGAGGCAATCTTGCTCAAGACGTTATCATTTGACACCTGATCATTATTTCCAGTCACGCCGTGATTCTCATTTAGCCAATCGGCAGCATCCTGAGCAATCGTGCTGGTATAAGCACCTTTATTATGAGCCAAACTCCATTCGCTGATTGCTTCTACGACGGCATTTTGAATCGCTGTCCGCTGCGTGCCAGAACCCGCCCATTGAATATTAGTGACAGTGGAGCCGTTCACATTAGCCGTAAAGATCTGAATACCCTTGTAGGTCGACGTTTTATCATAATCAGCGTCAGAGAACGTCACAGTCGAGCCGCCCTCCGCCGCAAACGCCATACTCACCGGGGCCATGACGCCGCCGAAGCTCAGCGCTGCGGTGAGGCCTGCTGTCACTGCCAGGCGTGCGATGTTCTTGCTCATGCTCATCTTCTTTTCCTCCGTTTTCCGTTTGATTCCCATTCGATCGGTCATCATCTGTCTGTGTCTTAGCATCTACTTCGCTACGTCTCGCCCCGCTCTCTGTGGGGCTGCCAGCTACTCTTTATGGCTGCCACCTCCCCGCTTGACCAGGAGCGCGACCACGATGAGCGCGGCTCCGGCGACCGCTGCGGCGGCCGCGGCGTACATTGCCATATCGCCAGTCGAGGGCATAAAGCCTCCGGTGGTAATGCTAGGGGGTGTGCCGGTGGGCGTGTTGATGAGCGACGCCTCCAGGCTGCCCGTCGACCCGTCCGCGCTGTCGGCGCGCAGGGGCGACTCAGCCGTAATGGTGAGTTTGGGCTTGGCGGCGGCCACCTGGTCGACGTCCAGGCCCTCGGCTTTGACCGTCACGGAGCGTGTGCCCTCAATGGCGGCGTAGCCCTTGGGCGCCTTGAGCTCGCGGACTTCCAGCTTGCCCGAGTCCACGCCCGAGACGGTCACGCGGCCGTCCTCGCCCGTGGTGACGGTGGCCTTGCCCTCCGCATCCCACGTGCCGTCGGCCGCCAGTGTGCGACCGCGGTCGTCGGCGATGCTCAGAACCGCCCCGGCAAGCGGCTTGTCGCCGTCACTGCCGCGCTTGGTGAGCGCGAGATCCCAGGTGTAGGCGCACGCGTCATCGCTCGGCGTGCGGGTGAAGCCGGCGTCGCCGGACTGATCGGCAAAGGGAGAGCGCGGGTAGCGCAGGTAGACGTCGTTGGGGTTGCCCTTCGCGATGCCGTGGTTACATGCGCTGTTGAGCGGCGCATTGTACACGGCAACCACGCGGACGCCCGCGGTGAAGGCGTCGGCCCCGCCGAGCGCGGCGATCAGGTCGCCGGTGCGCACGGTGAAGGTCTTGCCGTCGGCCGCTACCTTGGTGGCGCACTGGGCCGTGATGTCGGTCCAGCCCTTCGCGGGCTCGGTGCCGGCGCGGCCGTCCTTGCCGGTCTGGACCGCGTCAAAGCCGCCGTCCGCGCCCGCCGCCACGTACACGCGCATGCTCGCGGCGGCCTTGGAGGGGTCGAGTCCCGCGCTCATGGTGTCGACGAACTGCACCACGTAGGTGTCGTAGGCCGTGAGCCCCGCCGGAACCGTGGCCGAGAGGCGCCAGTACAGGTCGTCGGCGACCGTGGCGTCGGCGGCCTTCTGCCAGGCGGCGGCGCTGTCCTCCAGCACGTGCTTGGACACCTTGGGGGTCGCGGCCTTGGGCTTGACGGTGACGGCGCTGCCGCCGACCAGGGCCATGATCGGCGCGGTGCCGGCCTCGTTCTGGGCGATGGCGTCGTCGTCGGCGACGATGAGCCAGTAGCCACAGGGCAGCTTGGCCTCCGTACCCGCGTTAAGGGCCACGGACACGGCGCCAGAGCTCTGGAGGGAACGAGCGAGCTGTGCGCTCAGCGCGCTCGTAAGGTGGGGATCGGTGTTGAGCCACTCGGCAGCTTCCTGCGCGGTGGTCTGGGAATTGGGCATGCCGGCGCTGTGCAGCACAGGCAGTGCGGCGTCGCGCACGGCGTCGCTTGCCCAAACAAGGTCGGTGGCGATCTTGGCGTCGTTGTCGCCGTCAACGACGTTGGCGCTAAAGATCTGGTAGGCGTCGTAGCTGCTCGCCACGGTGCCGCTCACCGTGATGGAACCGGTCGAGGTCGGCGCGGCCTGCGCGGAAGCGGGGAACACAACCGCGCAGGTGCCGATCAGGAGGGCAAGCAGCGCAAACAAGATCGGGAAGGAGCAAACTTTCTTATTCACGACGCTCGCCTCCCTTCGCATTCGCCTTGCGACGAATGTGCATCCAGGCCGCAGCAGCGCAAAGCACCGCCGCGCCGGCAAGGTACGTCAGAGTGACGCCCGACATACCAGAAAGGGGCAAAGAGGTGGAGTAGGTGTTGGTGAAGGTGGGGCCGTGCTCCTCGGGCTTGGTACTGTCGAAGTTGGCGAGGACCTGGTCCTTTTCGGCAATATCCTTGCCATCGACGTCCTTGATCTGGGTGTAGGTCACCTTCGTGGGCATGATATTTTTTCCGTCTTTTTGGTCCGTCATCGTGACATCAAATCGATAGACCGACTCGTCGTACTTGTAGTTCGTAAACGGCGTGGTCGGCTGCTGTTCGCGAACGTAATAAGTAAAGGTTTTGCTCGCACCGCGACCCGTGGAGTCGGACGCGAGTTTTTCGAGGTCTTTTAGTTCGTACTTAATCTCGTCGAAGCTTAAGGTCTGGGACTTACCAGCGTCGGTCTTGGTCGACTTATTCTGAACGTTCTTCGTGAACTCTTTGTCGGTCGCAAGCTGAAGCGTAAACTCCTTCATCTCGCCGCCCTCAACGACCTTAGTCGCCTTAGGAGTCCAGGAGCCGCTGGAGGTGTACGGAGTGTACTCGTTGGTGAAAGTCGTTGAGCTATCTTTGCAGGCAATTGGATAATAGTCATCGCTCTTCTGCAAGTTGTCCCATGATTTTGTGACACTCCACGTCCCAGATGACTTGTCGAGTTCATGCTTGGTCACTTTGACCTTTTCAATCGTGTAGTTATGGATTTTGAGAGCTATCTGTACGTTCGGCTCGTCCTTTTTCGGAACAGTCATGAGCTCGGTCGGGTTATCCTTGGCGCTTACCACAATCTCATACACAGCGGAGTCGTACGTGATACCGGGTTCAGCGCCGGATTCTTCGACCAAGTAGTATGTGATAGTGGTTGTGTCAGCTGTACCACTCGTTGCGAACTGTTCATCAAGATCAAACGTGATGTTACCGCTTGCGTCATTTTTTGCAGTTCCTACCTCAGTGCAAGCGTCGCGATTGAATGTCCCATTAGCGAAAGGATCATCCGAACCCTTGCGGTAGACCGTAAAGGAGAACTCCCCA
>CAKTWK010000009.1 GCA_934630735.1 uncultured Collinsella sp.
CGATGGACGGGGATAGCCCGATTATTTTCCGGTTCGACGAACAGCCGATCGTGTCAAACTTGGTCTAACAGAGCCTATAGAAAACGGCCGGCCACGCTTTTGCTTGCGCGGTCGGCCGTTTGACGTTTACGCAGATAAAACCTGCCAAAACAAACCTGTCCCTTTTGGAAGGTTACTCGTGCTGGCTGGTGCGGTGCTCGTACTCCTCGGGGGTGATGACATCCTCGATGCGCAGGTTGACGCCCGCCACCTCAAGGCCGGTCATCGCGGCCAGACGCTCGGTGACACGCGCCTTAACGTCGTCAAAGATCGCAGGCGCATAGGCGCCGTACTCGATGATGACCGAGATGTTGACGACCACGCGGTTGTCGTCGGTGACCTCGACCGTCACGCCCTTGGTCAGGTTCTCGGCACCAAACTGCTCCTGCACAAAGTGCATGAGGTTGCCCTTCATGCCCAGAACGTGCGGCACCTCGCGGGTGGCCATGGCGACGATTTTCTCGATCACGCCGTTGGAATAGGTCAGCGAGTCCTCGGACTCGTCCGCCTCCTCGTCCATCTCCTCGTTGTCCTCGTCCGCATCGGACTCGGCCTCGACGAGCGCCTCGTCCTCGAGCGTCACGTCTCCGGTATCGACGACGGCCTCATTCGCTTCGAGCTCGGTATCGGTCACATCGACCTTCGTGTTAAAAGCCATGGTTCCTCCTTATGCCTGCCGCGGATGCGACAGTCGAATACGTATTAGCGGCCGCTAAACAGGCGGCCGAAGAAGTTGACGATACCGTTCTCGCCGTCGCGAATCTGGCCGATTACGGCGCCGATCAGCACAAAGAATGCGATGACAAGCGTGTCCCACAGGCCCAACGTAAGTACCAGCACGGCGAGGATAAAGCCTGCCACGGCGCCGAGCGTGGTGTTGGGATGGCGCACGGCGTAGCTCCAGATGGCAGCACCCGTGCCCTTGACGAGACCCATGGCCTCGTCAAAGTCGTTGGTGGCGCTGTCGTTCTGCTCACTGGCCTCGGGTTTGGTGTCGACGGCGTCGCTTGCCGGCGCAGCGCTCTGATCGATCGTTAAGCGCGGCGTGCGGGCGGTCTTGTCTTGGTTGGTATCACTCACCGGAAACCTCCACGGTCTGGACGGTAGTCTTGGACGGCAAAAAACGGACGCGCGCAGTCGTGCCCGGCGTGCCGAGCATGGTGTCGCAGGCTTTCTCGATGCGCTGCTGCATCGAGGTGGCAAGAGCGGCAACGTCCTTATCATCGAGCGCGATGGCTTCGACCTTAAAACGAACGTGCGACTCGTCGGAGCCTTGAACGCGCGCCTCGATATGCTCAACCATCACGCGATCATCGCACTCCGCGGCGGCACGAGCGCACGAGGAAAGCGCTGCGAGCGTGACCTCGATATTGCGCTCCCCCGCCGGATGTACGCAGGACGGCTCGCGACGCGCGAACATCAAGCGGAAAAACCCGATGAGCACGCCAAGCGCCACGATGGCGGCGCACACCGTAACGACGACGCGAGGCATGGTGTCACGCAACAGCAGCATAAAGCGATACGTATACGGTCCCCAGAACTGGCAGACAAGCGTGCCCAGCGCCACGATGGCGGCGGCAAGGTACACGATTGCTAGGGCTCGTTTGAGCACGCGCATGCGGCGCTCCTTTCGGGTCTCGGTCCACAGAATGCAAAACGATTCGCATCATTATAAAAGAGCCGGGTCCGGTGCTCTACGCACGCGGATCCGGCTCATCTATTCCACGAGGCTTGCATGCTCGCTTCATTATGCCCAGATATGCGCGGCTTAACCCGCGCGGGTACTACTCCTCCTCGAGGGCAGCGATGACCTCGTCGGTCATGTCCATGGTGCTGTAAACATCCTGGACGTCGTCGAGCTCCTCAAGACGGTCGATGAGGCGCTGAACCTTCTTGGCGTCGGTACCGGAAACCTCGGTCGGGGTGGTCGGAACCATGGTGGTCTCGGAACCCTTGACCTGGACGCCCTGCTCCTCGAGTGCCTTGGAGACAGCCATGACGTCGTTAGCAGCGGTCCAGACGATCCACTCCTCGCCGGCGTCCTCGTAGTCCTCGCCACCGGCCTCGGCGATTGCCATCATGAACTCATCCTCGTCACCGGCAGCACCGTTGGCGATCATGGTCTCCTTCTTGGCGTTCTCGTCCAGGATCTCCTTGGCGACGACGATCTGGCCCTTGCGCTCAAACTGGAAGGCGACGGAGCCGGAGGTGCCCAGGTTGCCACCAGCGTGGGAGAAGGCGGAACGGACATCGGCGGCGGTACGGTTGCGGTTATCGGTCAGGCAGTCAACGTAGACAGCAACGCCGGCGGGACCATAGCCCTCGTACACGATGTTCTCGTAGACGGCGGCATCGGCACCCGAACCAAAAGCTTTGTCGATAGCGGACTTGATCTTGTCCTTAGGCATGGACTGAGCCTTGGCCTTGGCAACGGCAGCGGCGAGGCTGGCGTTGTTCTCGGGCAGCGGGTCGCCGCCGAGACGGGCAGCAACGGTGATGTTGCGGCTCAGCTTGGAGAAGAGGGCGGAACGCTTGGCGTCCTGCGCGCCCTTACGATGCTTGGTTGTGGCCCACTTAGAGTGTCCGGACATACGTGTCTCCTATCGGTTTCGACCTAAAGCCCAGCGCAGATGCTCGGGCAATATAAACAAACGTCGTTATGATATACCTACTGGCCTGCGAGATAAACCCCAAAATGAAGGCGTCGTGATGATACAGCCCCTTGGTGCAAAGCAACCTGACCCCAATGCGCCAAATTAGGACCAGAGGAAGTCGCTGCGGGTGATGGTGGCGCCGATGGCAAAGGGCATGCAGGCGATGACCGGATACAGGTAGCGCATGTAGGTCGAGCCGTTGCAGGGGCCGATCAGACACACGGCAAGCACGCCCAAAAGCGGCACCCAAATGGCCAGCCCGCGCCACGAATGACGACGTAGCAGATAGACCACCACGGCGATCATGACCCACACATAGGTGGCCGAGCTCATGGTGAGCGAGATAAACGGGATGCGTTGTACTGCCACGCGATACAGGTTGATCAGGTGGTCACACCAGCGCACGACCTTGCTATCGACCGGATGGAAGTCGAAGTACTTGAGATTATCGGGGCGTGCCATAATCTCGGCACTGCGCGCCGTGCTGTAGACCCACGCATCGCGAGCGCTCGGATAGAAGTACCCATAGTAGTTATTGATGAGCGCCGAAATATAGCACTCGGGATCCTTTTTGAACATCTGGGCCCACACCTCAAAATAGGCCTTGATGTCCTCCTGCGAGGCGTACTCGTTAAAGCAATTTTTGACGGCGTCGGACTTGTCGGGGTTGTAACGGCGGCCCAGATTCTCGTACTTGAGCACACGGTCGATCACGGCACGCTCTTCGTCGGTCACCAAGCCGTCGCAAGGAGCCTCCACGATGGTGCCGTCCTCCTTAACCGTGGGGTTGACGCCCGAGTTGAGGCCGTCGTGCTTTTGGACGAAACGAGCCGTCTGCTGGAACGGAATCGAGAGGATTTCGCGCTTGGAACCAGGCGTAATGTCGTGCGCCGGCATAAAGACCTTGGTGAAGTACATATTAGAGGCAAGGCAGAGCGCAAGCACCGCAAGAACTCCCACCCAGCGGAAACGCGGGATGGCGCCCGAAGGCGCGGCACCAGCCTGCTTGGCTGCGCGACGAGCCGCATGTGCGTCCCATGCGCAAAACGCTGCCGTGATTACGCATGCCGCCAGGGGAAACACCAGGCCGCCGTTGCGCAGAAACGTGGAACCCGTGGCACCCAGAGCGAGCAGCAGCCAGTCATGGCGCGCAAAGAGCACGGGCCTCTGTTCGCCCGCACGCTCGGCATTGGCATCGCGACGGGGCAGGCCGCAGGCCACGAGCTTCACGGTCTGCACCAACAGCACCAAAAACGTGTCGGCAAACAGCACGTCTTTGGTAAGCAGGGCCGCGTAGTTGGAGAACATGGGCATAAACACAAAGAACAGCAAGATCACGCCGCGGACCGGCAGACTCACGCCCAGCTTGCGCAGCGACGAGATGGAATAGGCCATGCAGGCGGCCGTAATGACGAACTGAGCGCAGGTGTAGATGGCAAGACCTGCGTTGGCGCTGTTGAACAGTGAAAGCCCCAGCTGGACGCACGAACCGATAATGGCCGTGTGCACCACGGGGTGATGTCCGTTGAGCAACACATTGGGATTGAGCAGACGCAGGTAGTCACTCGTGCCGTTGGGGTAGTTGAACCACTGGCGAATCTGCGCACCCGTATCTCCCATAAAAAGGCCGGGCAGCGAAGCGATAAGCGTGGGCGCCCAGGCGATCACAAGCACCAGGAAGGGCCCGGCAAAGGGATGGACCGAGAGCACAGCGTGAGCCACACGCCATACGCGGCCAAAGTGCGCTTCGGAAAACGGAATGCGTCGGGAGCTCAGCCAATCTAGACACTCAAAAGCCAGGTAGAAGGCAACGACCGCCAAGAGCATCCAGCCCGCACCGCCTATCCAGGCGCAGATGATGCGAGCCTTGTCGCCGAGCACGATCTCGGCCGAATCGGTGAGGTCGTAGCTGCGGCCAAACACCATGCAGACGGCAAAGAACAGCGACGGAAGGATCACCGAAGGACGCCAAGCATCGCCGCGGCCAAAGAATACGTAGCGAAACGGCAGCGTGAGCAGGCAGGCAAGCGCAAGCAGCATGACCGCGTCGGTATGGCCGGCAAACGAGAGGAGCACCTCGTAGCACACGTACAGCATGCCCGAGGCTTTGGGGTCAATCGCCAAGACTGCGTTGCTCGAGACCGGCGCGGGATCGATGGAAAACGCCGTGGTCGCCAACAGCGCGAGCAGAAATGCGATGAGCGTCTGCTTGGCGGGGTAGCGCTTAAACCAGACGATGCGGGCAGCGTCGCGCGCAGCCGTTGTGGAGAGGTCGGAATCCTTCACAGTCCGAAAGCCTTTCTAGAAACCTGCCAAATAGGGACAGGTTTATTTTGGCAGGTTTTATCTGGGGAAACGTTACGGTTCTGTCATCGTTACCCAGCGAGCCACCACAAAGGTGCCTGTCCCCTTTGCGGTGGTATGTGGTGGTTAGGCGTCCAGGTAGACGCGCTGGGGACGGTTGCGGTGGCGGGCGAAGATGACGAGCGCCAGGCCGGCGATCACGAGCGGCAAACTCAGCAGCTGACCCATGGTGATGACGCCGCCCAGCAGATAACCCAGCTGGGCATCGGGCACGCGCACGAACTCGACGAGAAAGCGGACGATGCCGTACCCCATCACGAACACGCCCATAAACGTACCCTGGGGCAGCAGCGGCTTTTTGCGGCTGAGCACCTGCAAAATACAGAAGAGCACGACGCCCTCAAGAAACGCCTCGTAGAGCTGGGAGGGATGGCGCGGCATATCGCCCGCGGTGCCGCCAAAGACCACACCCCAGGGCAGATCGGTCGGCTTACCCCACAGCTCGCCGTTGACGAAATTGGCGCAACGTCCCAGGCACAGCGCCAGCGGAGCACCGATCACAGCAAGGTCGGCGATGGTCCAGGCGTCGAGCTTGTACATGCGGCACACGATGACGCCGCCCAAGATGCCGCCCACCAGGCCGCCGTGGAAGCTCATGCCTCCCTCATTGGTGGCAAAGATTTCGAGCGGGTGGGTCCAATAGTAGCCATCGCCGTAAAAGGCGACGTAAAACAGGCGCGCGCCGATGATGAGGCCAAAGACCGCGCCGACCACGACGCTCGTCAGGTCATCAATCGTAATGTCGAAGCCCCAACGACGCTGCGTGCGGTACATAACGACCGCCGTGAGCAGAGCGCCGACCACGTAGGCCAGGCCATACCAGTAGATGGTGATGGGGCCCGCCGAGATCGCGACGGGATCAAGCATATGGTAGAGGTCGTTGAGCATATCGATCCCCCTGCTCCCTATATACAAATGCGGCCGCGGGCCTTACGCTCGCAGCCGCAAATTTGGGCGTAACGTCTATGCGGAGCGTACCGTCCGCAGCTTTCGCGTCTTAGAACGGCGCGTACTCGTCGTACAGGTCCTCGGCCTCGCCGGAAGCATTGACCTGCTCAACGCGGGTAACGCCGGGCACATGCTCCTTCAGGATGCGCTCGATACCCATGGAAAGGGTTAGCGAGCTCATGGGGCAGCCGGCGCAGGCGCCCTGCAGCTCCAGCTTGACAACACCCTCGTCGTCGACGCCCACATACTCCATATCGCCGCCATCGGCCTGCAGGTTGGGGCGGATCTCTTCAAGAACCTTCTTAAGCAGCTCTTCGTTAACAGCCACAGGGGCTCCTTTCTCACAATAACGCGGGCACGCCCGCGGACAGGGGCTATGTTACTACAGCCATGTACCCGCTTAGGCGCCAGCCATGCGTGCGGACACGACTTTCACGAGCAGTCAATTTGGGACGGGTCTCTTTTGGCTGCTTTGCCGCCAGCTGGCGTTGGCACGCGCTACCGCTGAGTCTGCTCCCCGGTGCCAATATGAACATCGACGATAACCTGGCGGTAGCTGATGCCGCAGGAGTCGAGGATGCGACGGCTAATACGGCCGTCGTCGGTGTCAGCATACTTATTGTCCAGGTAGACGACCTCGCCCACGCCCACCTGCGCCAGGATCTTGGCGCAGTCGTGGCACGGGAACAGCGTGACGTAGACCGTGGAACCCTCAAGGTCTTTGAGCGAGCCGCGGTAGTTGAGCACGGCGTTGGCCTCGGCATGCACTACGTAGTTGTGCTTATCCTGCAACGGGTCATCGCTCGTGCCCCACGGGAAAAAGTCATCGTTGAGCGCCGAGGGCGTACCGTTGTAGCCCACCGAAAGGATACGGTGGTTGGTGCTGGCGATGCACGCGCCCACCTGCGTGTTGGGGTCCTTACTGCGGCGCTGCGCGGCGATGGCCACGCTCATAAAGAACTCGTCCCAGCTAATAACGTCGCGGCGCTTGCCCGACGCGGTTTGATGAAGATCGTCCGACATGGCAGACACCTCCGAAATCGCAATAGTTTGACCAATTGTAGCAGGTGAAAGGTAGGGGCGCTTATCCCACCAGCCCCTCGCCTACGCGCGGCGGGGCTTTTGGTTGATATGGTAGAGCTCGGCGAGACCCCGCAACGTCAGCGCATCGTCGACCGTCAGGCTATGGCCGACAAGGGCCGCAAGTGCCTCGGCATCGTCGCCGGTAATGATGATGGGCACATCGCCCTCCCCCGCCGCCTTGGTCGCTCGCATCTCGGCGAGCACCATGTCGAGCATGCCGTCGATGCGGGCCACCTCGCCCAGAACCACGCCCGAGCGCATGGCCTCACGCGTGTTGCGGCCGATAACATGCGTCGGCGCCGAGGGCTCAACCTGAGGCAGGCGCGCCGCAGCGGCCGAGAGCGAACGGGCGCCGAGCGCCAGCCCCGGCGCGATAACGCCGCCGACAAAGGTACCGTGCGCGTCGATGACCTCGATATTGGTCGTGGTGCCCAGGTCGATCACAATGCACGGCGAGCCGTAAACGGCGCGGGCAGCCACGGCGTCGGCGATGCGATCGGGACCGATCTCGGCCGGGTCATCGTAGTGCACGGGTATGCCGGTCTTGAGGCCCGGCCCCACGGTGAGCACGCGCCCCGTGCAGGTACGGGAAAGTGCTGCCTTCCACGGGCGCTCGAGCGCCGGGACTACACAGCTCAGCACAGCAGCCGCGGGCACAAGCGCACCCGGCATGCCCGCATCGGCCGCTAGTGCGGCCATGACCTGCACGAGACGCATGCGCGCCTCGTCTGCTGTGATGCTCGACGGCGTGGTGATCTCGCACGTCGCAAGCGGACATTCCTGCGCCGCGGCCGAATCCTCTGCAAACAGGCCAAAGCGAATGAACGTGTTGCCCACGTCGACCGTCAATATATATGCGCACCCATTAAGCATCGTCGGCGCTCCTTTCGTCTGCCCAGCAGTATATCGCCTACCTAAACCAGTCATCCCAAAATGACTAGCTTGCGGCTATACTGGTGCGCGGTCGCGCGCGAGCTCATGCGGCGGCCCTTGGTAACCCGACTTCCCGCGCCGTATCCGTAACGGCGCTCCCGGGGGAAGCGGATATACGCAAAGGAGTTTTATATGAGCAATCCCTCGAACCGCACCTCGATGCGCGGTCAACTTACGCTGCGCGGCGTCGTCATCGGCGTCCTTGGCTGCGTGATCATCACGGCAAGCTCGGCCTACACCGCCCTCAAGATGGGCGCACTCCCCTGGCCGATCGTCTTCGCTGCCGTCATCTCGCTGTTCTTCCTTAAGCTCATGGGCAACGCCAGCCTCAACGAGGCAAACGTCACCCACACCATCATGTCAGCAGGCGCCATGGTCGCCGGCGGTCTGGCGTTTACCATCCCGGGCGCCTGGATGCTGGGCTATGCCGACCAGATCAGCTGGCTCGACATGTTTATCGTGGCACTCGCCGGCACTATCCTGGGTCTGCTGGCCACGGCACTCATCCACCGTCACTTTATCGTGGACGCCGCGCTGGAGTTCCCCACCGGCAACGCCGCAGCTCAGACCCTGCGCGCCACCGAGGCCGGCGGCAAGACCGGCAAGCAGCTCTTTGGCTCCATGGCCATCGCCGGCATCTACAGCGTGCTTCGCGACGCCCTGGGCGTGGTGCCCAGCATGCTGTGCACGCTCAATATCCCCGGCGTTACCTTTGCCATCTACAACTCGCCCATGCTGCTCTCCGTCGGCTTTTTGGTGGGCTTCGCCCCCGTCGCTTTCTGGTTTGCCGGCGCGCTGCTGGGCAACTTTGGCATCATTGTCGGCGGCACCGCTGCCGGCCTGTTCGATGTTGTGACCGCACAGGGCATCGTCAAGTCCCTCGGTATGGGCCTTATGATGGGCTTTGGCGTCGCCGTCGTCCTCAAGGACATTCTGCCGCAGGTCGCCGGTATCGTCCGCGGCCTCGCCGCCGACAGCTCCACCGACACCGACGAGCAGTCGCTCATCTCGGGCTCCCTTAAGCTCGACGCCGGTATCATCGGCCTGGGCGCTGCCGCCATCGCCGTGATCATCGCCATCGTGCTCGACCTTGGCCCCGTTCCGGCCGTCATCGTCACGCTGTTCACCTTTGTCACCACCATCATGAGCGCGCAGAGCTGCGGCCAGACGGGCATCGACCCCATGGAGATCTTCGGCCTCATCGTCATGCTCATCGTTGCCGCCTTCGCACAGCTCGCTCAGGTCAAGCTGTTCTTTATCGCCGGCATCGTGGCCGTAGCGTGCGGCCTTGCGGGCGACGTCATGAACGACTTTAAGGCCGGCGCCGTGCTGGGCACCAACCCGCGCGCACAGTGGGTCGGCCAGGCCATCGGCGGCATCGTGGGCGCCCTGGTCGCTGCCGCCGTCATGGTCGCGCTCGTCACCGCCTATGGTCCGGACGCCTTTGGTCCCGACAAGAGCTTTGTGGCCGCGCAGGCAAGTGTGGTCGCCACCATGGTCTCGGGCATCCCGAGCGTGCCGTGGTTCGCAGGCGGCTTTATCGCCGGTATCGTCATGTACTGGCTCGGCATTCCGGCCATGATGATCGGCCTGGGCGTGTACCTGCCGTTCTACATGTCGCTCACGGCCTTCTTGGGCTCCTGTGTCAAGCTCGCTTACGACAAGTGGGCTGCACACCGCGACGCTACTGCCGGTCTTTCGGACGAGGAGAAGGCTGCCAAGGACGCCGCCTTCCAGGAGCAGGGCCTGGTCGTTGCCAGCGGTCTGCTGGGCGGCGAGTCCATCGTCGGCGTTATCCTGGCGTTTGTCTCTGTTGGTCTGAGCCTGCTGGGATAGGCCGAACAACAACGCACCAGTGCAGAGCGCGGGGTCGGAATCAAACCGGCCCCGCGCTTTTTTGTCTATTTGACTCTTATGATCCTCACGGCGTTTTTAGTCATGCCGATTGGCCTGACTTCCAGGTCAACAAACCCTGTCTGACACCTCCCTCAGTACGGTGTAGAGTAAGGGCGACGGGCGAGATATGCGGCCCGTGCTAGAACGAGGAGAACATGGAGCTCGACAAACAACAGCTCAAGCGACTGCGCGAGCGCCATCATCGGCGCCACGGCATCCGCCCCGCCCACAGCGAGGCCATGGAGAACGCAAGCCGCTTTCTAAAGCAGGCATTCAACATTCGTGAGGGACGCGCGCCCTATCACGTGATTCGCAAGCGCTTTGTAAACGGGGCGCGCCTGACTGGCTCGCACTTATGCATCCTGATCATTGCCATGTTAATCGCGAGCATCGGCCTCGATATCGACTCGGATATCGCCATTGTAGGTGCCATGCTCATCTGCCCGCTCATGGGCTCGGTCCTTGCCATGGCATATGGCATCGCCACGCTCGACCGCGAGATTACCGTCGAGGCCATTGCCGGTCTCGCGTTGCAGATGGCCTTCTGCCTGATCACGTCCACGCTGTACTTTAAGCTCTCACCGCTCGGCACCACCACGGCCGCTATCATCGACAACTCGACACCCACCGTCTGGGATCTTGCCGTCGCGCTCGCGGGTGGCTTTGCCGGAGGCCTGGGCAACTCGCGCGACCAGGAGCCCGCGACGCTTATCGCGGGCGTGGCCGTGGCAACCGCGCTCATGCCGCCCCTGTGCGCGGCGGGTTACGGCATCGCCATCGCGAGCGGGTCGCTGTTTCTCTCGGCGCTCTACGAATTTGGCATCAACGTTGTCTTTATCGCGCTGGCGGCCGAAGCCGTATTGCTTCTTCTACGTGTACCGCTCAAGCGTGACCTCAACGGCGACGGTATTGTGACCGCCGAGGAAAACGCCGAGGTCGATGAGCTGTCACACAAGGTGCGCCGCCGCATCATCGTGGGCACGGTGATCTTTGCCATCCCCTGCATCGTTATGACCGCGGGGTCTATTGGCTCGGCGCAGGCCGGCGTGCAGGACGGCTATGGCGTCACCGAAACTACGCGCGAGCTTGCCGCGGTACTGCCGGGCTTTAAGGATTACACCGTCGCCGTCGAGACCTCGGCCACCGAAGGCGGGGAGGAGGGCCTCGTCGAGCGCGAGGTTGTCGCCCATGTGACGACAAGCGAGACACTTGGGGCGCACGACCGTCGTGTTGCCCGCAAGCTCATCGACCTCAATGTGCCCGAACTCGATCGCGTGGAGTTCGATGTGAAGTAACGTGATGTAGGGCGCAGTTCACGACTGCGCCCCGCTCGCTGTTTTATTGCCGTGAATCAACTGTCCACATCGACATCGCCAGACTCCACCATAAACGCCGGATCGGTGCTCACCAGATAAAAACGGGTCACTTTGCTATCTCTAAATAGATAGAGCTGACCCTGCTCGCGTCGGCGTGACATATACGCCACGTGGACCGTACCGAATTCTTCGCCGTTTTCATTCTTTAATACCAGAATGTTGGGGTCGTCCATACGCTTAAACTGCCCGTCTGTGCAGATTCCGTCTTGGTCAACCAGCTGCCATCGACAGTTGTCCTCCTCAAGAAAAGCCAGGGTTTCCCGACTCGTTTTGTCATCCCGATAGTAACCATCAATGGCGAAGCCTTCGGAAGCACATTCCTGCATATAGGATGTTTCTCGACTTATAGCGAACTGCCCCATAGCGCCCAGGAGCACAGCTAGGCAAACCACTGCAAGGGTTATCGAGATAGTACGGCGGCCCATATTAACCAGCCCGATACTTGTTTAACGGAGCGTGAAACATACTTGGCACCTCCGATATCAGAGCAAACGTCACCCGCAGCCCGGCGGCAGTCATATGTTTCCAACATCAAACCATATGGCAACCACTCGCGAGAGGAGTATCGGCGAACGGTGCATTTTTGCGCTCCATTGGTCAAACGTCAACGCGCGCTACAGCTCTTGCCCGATCAATTCAGATTTTGTCGCATACTACCGTAGATCCCCAACGCTTCCACCCCCAAGAGATCATTTTTAGTACGTAAAGAAGCCCTCGCCCGAGCTTTCGCCCAGCTTGCCTTCGTCGAGCATTTTCTTGAGGACGGATGCCATGGCCTTAAAGTTGTAGGGCATCATCATCTTTTTGAGCAGCGGGCTCACCAGGCCCGGGACCTTCTGATACTGCATAACGATGTTGTAGGCCGTCTGGATGCCCACCGTGTCGAACACGCGGAACGGACCTTTGGGCGCGCCAGTGCCGCGCGTCCATGCGAGGTCGATGCTCTTGGGGTCACTCACGCCCGAGACATACAGGTCAAGGCCCGAAAGCAGCCACGGCACCAGCATGGAGTTGAGCAGGTAGCCGTTCTTTTCCTTGTTGACGGGCAGCGCCAGCATACGGATATCGTTGGCAAAGTCGACGAGCTCATCGAAATAGCGCTTGTCGGTCTGGTCCTGAGCCATGACCTCGGTCATGTTGTTCTTCCAGATGGAATTGGCAAAGTGCAGCGACAAGTACTTCTCGGGGCGGCCGGTGTACTTGGCAAAGGTACTCGGCAGCAGCGTGGAGGAGTTGGTCACAACGACGGTCTTTTGCGGGAGGACCGGGGCGAGCTTCTTGTAGAAGTCGATCTTTGCCTGGGTGTCCTCGGCCATAGATTCGATGACCAGGTCGGCGTCGGCCACTGCCTTGGCGAGGTCGAGCTCCAGCTTGAGTGTGGAGTAGGCACGCTCGACGGCGGCGAGTGCCGCTTCCTTGTCGAAGGGCTGGCCGCTATCGGCGATACCGGCACACCACTCGCCCGTGCCGTCCGCCATGCCCTCGATCGCCGCGATGTACTCCTTGCGCACATGATCGATCTTGGGCTGGGTGCGACCGATGCTGCCCTCGCTGCACAGCCAAATCGTCACATCAAAGCCGCAGTAGGCAGCCTGAAAGGCAATCTGGCTTCCCAGCACGCCGCCGCCGGCAACACAAACGGTCTTGTAGCTCATGGAACGGTCCTCTCTTACGTAATTCCATAGATGTGTATTTATTCAACCGTAAGGAGGACGCGCGCTGGGGGTGGGTTCTATAAACGGACGGTAATTTGCGGCGAACGGCAACATCTGTTCATTATCTCAGGGCTTTAAAGGCCGTTTGTCGTGCCGCAGGGCCGTCGTTTTCGGAAGTGCGGTGAAAAATTGAGTTTCGCCGACCAGACCGACTTTTTTAGCAACAAAACCGCAGGTAACGAGAGCCCAAAAGAGCAGTGTGCTCGGAGGTTCGGAGTTTTTCCCCGCACTTCCGAAATCCGAGTCCGCAGAAGGCACCAGCAAGCCCATTTGCGCAACATGAGTCCAGCAAAAACGGGTGGCAGCCGTGCCGGCTACCACCCGTTTGTCTTATATCCGGCTCGAAGTAGGCCAACTACTTCTTAATGCCGCGTCCCAGGCGCTCAGCGACCGACGCCACGGCACTCTCGTCGACCGAGCCGCAGCTCACGCAGCCATCGTGGGCACGCATCTGGCCGGTGACCTCGTCCATCGCGAGCGGCGCTACCTTCTCGAGCTTAAAACCCTTGCCGGCGCGCATGTTCTCCTTGGCCACGCTGATCATGAGCTTAATGCGGTTGAGCTGGTTGACCTCGGACGCACCGGGGTCGTAGTCCACCGCGACAATGTTGCTCTCGGGGTGCTGACGGCGCAGTTCCTTGATCACGGCCTTGCCCACCACGTGATTGGGCAGGCACGCGAAGGGCTGCGTGCAGATGATGTTGGGTGCGCCATGGTCAATCAGGTCGAGCATCTCGGCCGTGAGCAACCAGCCCTCGCCCATGTTGTTGCACACCGAAAGCACTGTACGGGCCTTGTCGGCCATGGTGCCGATACGCTCGGGCGCCTCAAAGCGGCGGGACTTCTCGAGCATCTCCTCCACCGGCGTGCGCATCCAGTCCACAAGCTTGATGAGCGTCTGCATGCCCGCACGCGTCGTAGCAGAGCTACCCAACTCGTCCTTCTGCAGCTCGGCGTTGCTCATGGAGTACAGGAAGAAGTCGAGCAGGCCCGGCACCACGGCCTCGCAGCCCTCGCGCTCGATGACATCGACCACGTGGTTGTTGGCCGTGGGATGGAACTTGACCAAGATCTCACCGACCACGCCCACGCGCGGCTTGGTACCCTCGCCCACGAGCGGCATAGTGTCGAACGCGCGGATGGCCTCACGGCACAGCTTGGTGTAGTTGTGACGGTTAAACTTGGGCGCCAGCTTGCGGGCGCGCGCCATGTACTCCTCGTAGAGTGCGTTGGCAGCGCCGGGCGTGGCCTCGTACGGGCGGCAGCGATAGAGCATCTGCATCATCACGTCGCCAAAGAGTACCGCGTAAACTGCCTGCTTAAGCAGCGCCGGCGTAATCTTAAAGCCGGGGTTGTCCTCGCCGAGCGCCACGGCCGAAAGCGAGATCACCGGAATCTCGGGGTGGCCGCTCTCGCGCAGGGCCTTGCGGATGAGCGCGATGTAGTTGGTGGCACGGCAGCCGCCGCCGGTCTGGCTGATAACCACGGCCGTCTTGGACAGGTCGTACCGACCGCTCTCGATGGCCTCCATAATCTGGCCGATCACCAAAATGGACGGATAGCAAATGTCATTGTTCACGTAGCGCAGGCCGGCCTCGACGGCATCATGATCGGTCGAGGGCAGCAGCTCCAAGTTGTAGCCAGCACCACGGAACACCTCTTTGACCAGGTCAAAGTGGATCGGCGCCATCTGCGGGCACAGGATGGTGTAGCCCTCCTCGCGCATCTGCTCGGTAAAGGGTACCTTGGGCCACGCGGTCGAAGCACTCTCGCGCTGGGCCTCGAACGTGTACTTGCGGCTCGCGAACGCGGGGGCATCCGTGGAGGGCGCCACCGGCGCGGCATCACCCTGCTCGTAGGCCTCGCCCGCGGCCGTGACCTCGGCCAGGCGCTCGGCCTCCTGGTCCTTAAGCGCGGCCATGAGCGAGCGGATGCGAATGCGCGCGGCACCCAGGTTGGATACCTCGTCGATCTTGAGCACGGTGTAGATCTTGCCGCTGGCCTCAAGGATTTCCTGCACCTGATCGGTAGTCAGGGCATCGAGACCGCAGCCGAAGGAATTGAGCTGGATCAGGTCCAGGTCGTTGCGCATCGTCACAAAACGGGCGACGGCGTACAGGCGGCTGTGGTACATCCACTGGTCGACGACGCGAATGGGGCGCTCGGGCTTCACGAGATGCGCGAGCGAATCCTCGGTAAAGACCGCAAAGCCAAAGCTCGAGATAAGCTCGGGCAGGGCGTGGTTGATCTCGGGGTCGTTATGGTAGGGGCGGCCGGCGAGCACGATGCCGTGGCCGCCGTGGTCCTCGACCCACTTAAGAGCCTCCTCGCCCATGGTCTGGATATCCTCGTGAAAACGCGCATCGGCCTCAAAGGCAGCGTTGACAGCGGCATCGACCTCGGAGCGCGTGATTTTAGGACCGCGCACGCGACCGCGACCGGCTTGCGCATCGGCCACGCGATCGACGGCGAGCACCTGGTACAGACGGCGCTTGAGCTCGGTCTTGTCGTGATAGGGCACAAACGGGTACAGGAACTCGATGTTCTGCTCGCGGATCTCATCGACGTTGAGCGCCAGCGCCGTGGGGTAGCTCATGACGATGGGGCAGTTGTAGCAGTTACCGGCCGTCGGGTCCTCTTTGCGCTCCCAGCGCACGCACGGCATCCAGATAAAGTCGACGTCACGGTCGATGAGGTTCATCACGTGGCCGTGGCTCATCTTGGCCGGATAGCACACGCTCTCGGACGGCATGGACTCGATGCCCGCCTGGTAGGTCTTCTTGCTCGACTGGTCGGACAGCTGCACGCTAAAGCCCAGGCGCGTAAAGAACGCGTGCCAGAAGGGGTAGTTCTCATACATGTTAAGTGCGCGCGGGATACCCACGGTGCCGCGCGGGGCCTCGTCGGGACTCAGCACCTCGCGGTTAAACAGCAGCTCGTTTTTCTTTTTGAAGAGGTTGGGGGCCTCGGTCTTTTGCTTTTTGTGGCCGGCGCCCTTCTCGCAGCGGTTGCCGGTAATGAAGCGCCTGCCGCCGCCAAAGTCGTTGACGGTAAGCTGGCAGTTGTTGGAGCAACGTCCGCAGCGGACGTGCTTTTGCGTCACGGTGAGGTGCGCGATGTCCTCGGCCGAAAGGATAGTCGAGGTGCCGTCGACGCCGGCGCGATCGCGGGCGAGCAGGGCCGCACCGTAGGCGCCCATGCAGCCGGCGATGTCGGGACGCACGGCATAAACGCCGGTGAGCTGCTCAAATGCGCGCAGCGTGGCATCGGACATAAAGGTGCCGCCCTGAACGATCACCTGGCTGCCGATCTCCTTGGGGTCGCGCAGCTTAATGACCTTGAACAGGGCGTTCTTGATGACGGAATAAGACAGGCCGGCCGCGATGTCGCCCACCGTGGCGCCTTCCTTTTGCGCCTGCTTGACGCGCGAGTTCATAAAGACCGTGCAGCGGCTGCCCAGATCGACGGGGGCCTTGGCATGGATGGCGGCATCGGCAAACGCGCGCACGTCCATGTTCATAGAAACGGCGAAGCTCTCGATAAAGCTACCGCAACCCGACGAGCAGGCCTCGTTGAGCATGATGTGCTCGATGACGCCGTCCTTGACGCGCAGACACTTCATGTCCTGGCCGCCGATGTCCAGGATAAACTCGACGCCGGGCAGGAATGCCTTGGCGCCGCGCAGGTGCGCGACGGTCTCGATCTCGCCGGAATCGGCCTTGAGGGCCTCGATGAGCAGCGCCTCGCCGTAGCCCGTGGTGGTCACGTGGCCGATGGTGCAGCCCGCGGGGATGTGGTTGTAGAAATCGGCCATGATGACCTTGGCCGTGCCCAGGATGTCACCGTTGTTGTTGCCATACCAGGTGTGCAGCAGCTGGCCGTCCTCGCCCACGAGCGCGGCCTTCATGGTGGTGGAGCCGGCGTCGATGCCGATGAACACGCGGCCGGTGTAGCCGTCGAGCTTGCCCTTGGGGACGACCTCGGCGTCGTGGCGGGTCTTGAACTCGGCAAAGTCCTCGTCGGTGGCAAAGAGCGGGTCCAGGCGCTCGACCTCAGCACCCTGCGTGTCGCCCAGGGCATCAATGGCCTCGATGAGCTGCGGGAACGTGCTGAGCTTGTTGGACTCGTGCGCCATGGCGGCGCCGCTCGCCACAAACAGGTGAGCGTTTTGGGGCACGATACGGTGCTCCTCGTCCAGGTTGAGCGTGAGGTAGAAGCGGTGGCGCAGCTCGGAGAGATACTGCAGCGGGCCGCCCAGGAAGGCGACGTTGCCGCGGATGGGACGGCCGCACGCCAGGCCCGAGATGGTCTGGGTCACGACGGCCTGGAAGATGGAAGCGGCCACGTCCTCGGGGCGGGCGCCCTCGTTGAGGAGCGGCTGCACGTCGGTCTTGGCAAAGACGCCGCAGCGGCTGGCGATGGGATAAATGGTGGTGGCATTGGCCGCGAGTTCGTTGAGGCCGCTCGCGTCGGTATGCAGCAGGGTTGCCATCTGATCGATAAACGCGCCCGTGCCGCCTGCGCAGGTACCGTTCATGCGCTGCTCGATGCCGTTATCAAAGTAGATGATCTTGGCGTCCTCGCCGCCCAACTCGATGGCGACGTCGGTGGCCGGGATGAGGGTCTCGACGGCGCGCTTGCTGGCGATGACCTCCTGGACAAACTCTAGGTCGAGCCATTGGGAAAGCAGCAGACCGCCCGAGCCGGTAATGGCGCAGGTCATCTGGGCCGTCGGCAGCACGGTCGCGGCGCCCTCGAACAGGTCGCGGGCGCAGGCACGAACGTCGGTATGGTGGCGCTGGTACTTGGCGTAGACGATCTGGTTGTCGTCGTTGAGCACGGCGAGCTTGACGGTGGTGGAGCCCACGTCGATGCCCAGGTGCAGGTTGCCACGAGCGTTCTCGGGGTTGAAGATCGCGCCTTCGGGGGCGTGGGCGGCGGTGGCGGTTACGGACTCGGCAACGTTGGGCGTGGCTGCGTCAGCGGTGAGCGTCTCCCCTGCCGCGTTCTTGGCATCGGCAACTGCCTCGGCAACTTTCTCGGCTGCCGCGGTCGCGGCCTTCTGCGCGGCGTCCACAACGGCGGGCGCGGCCTCGCGTGCGGCAGCGACCATGCGGTCCTTGATGCCCTCGACGAGTTTGCTCATTGTCTCTCCTCTTAGTTGTTGGACTCGACGGTTGCGGCGGTGTCGGCCGCGTCCTCGAGCTGCAAGTTCAATAGCTTCATGCCGTATTCCGGCACGTTGATATCGATGGGTTGGCCATACAGGTCACCAGGGCGCACAAAAGCGAGCACCGTCATAATGCGCGCCATGGCCTCGGGCGATTCGGTGAGCCCACGCTCAAACCAGCGCTGAATCATGCCGACCTCGGCGCTCACGACGTAGGTGACGTAGTAGTCAAAGAACGTGCCCAGCGCCAAGCCCAAAATGCCCGTCTGCGCACGCGGCACCACAGCCTCACGCGCGGTGTCGATAATCCTTTTAATGAAGGCCTGGTCGCCGCCCGGACCCAGCAGCGCGCCGATTAAGTCGCGGTTGGCCGCAAGATAACACAGCAGCTCAACCGAACCGGGCGCCGGCTCGAGCTCATCGATGTTGTGATAGAGATCGGGCAGCTGAGCTGCGGTGATGAGCTCAATGCGCTCACGGATATCGGCGAGCAAGCCGTCCTCGATTTGATTGATAAAGTCGGGGATATCGCGGTAGTGCGAATAGAACGTGCGGCGCGTAAGGCCAGCGCGCTCGGTGAGCGACGCGACATTAATGCGCGAAAGGTCGCCGCTTTCGGCAAGCTCGCTGGCAAGCGCCTGGCGAAGGGCACGCTGCGAGCGAAGGGACCGGCGATCGCATTTCTCGAGCTGGGACAAGCGTCCTCCTTGTTACTCAGCCTGTGCGCTATTGCACAGTGCGAGTATTATTGCACACCGTGTGCATCAACACGTAAAGGCAATATTTAGATTGTGACAAAGGAACTGTCCCTTTGTCACAATCCGCCTGGCTTTTGAAGCGGCATTACCGATTGTCCAAAATGTCGTTCGTGGGTAGAATAGTGTCGACGGCAGCCCAAGTTGTAGCTAGCTGGGCAGCGCCGTTGTTTGCATTAGGGGGTCAACGCCTTAGCGGCGGCGACCCCTTCTGTTACGCTTCGAACGCCGCTTGAGTGCCTCGGAAAGGCCGACAAGCGCCGTGAAGAACGAGACCATGGCGGTCAGAAGTCTCACGAAATCAATCAAATCGGTCATGGGCATCACCTCCCATCAGATGGAGGGCGCTGCCCGGCACATGGAACTGCCGTCAACGATACCGATTCTATCAAAGCGCAGTTAGATATGCGAATGTTTGTTCGCATTTCAGAAGATCAGAGCTCGGGTATGGCGAAGGAACAGTTCCTTTGCCATACCCGAGCTTGTCGCCGAACTGCCACCTACATTTTTCGAGTTATTCGGCCACGCTACTGGTTCTGTATAAATGCACCGCCGGGATTATCTGAGGGTTTTTGTCCTTATTTGAGCGTATACATGCCCATTTGCGCACTTACGTCACCGAATCAAACACCATTAGAGGCATGAATGTTCCCGAGAGGGCATCTTTAGCCATTTAACGACCTCCGACAGGCCGAATAACTCGAAATTTGTTGGTGGCGAAAGCGTAACAGTCCTATACGCCAAAAGCCGGTATCCCCCATGTGACAAAGGGACAGTCCCTTTGTCACATTATTCGATTATGGTGTGGGAATTCTGCTTGCACATGGTGGCGAGCATGTGTTTGGGAACGGCGTGGGCCATGCAGCTGCCGATGGTCGCGCTCGCGGCGGCCTTGGCTGCATCGCTTGCGTTTTTGGTCGCGTAGCTGTGGCGGAAGCGTTTGAGCATGGCGATGTCGTTGCCGCCGTCGCCGTAGACCGCGACCTCGTCCTCGGCAATGCCGTAGTAACCCGCCAGCCAAGCCACACTCTCGCCCTTGTTGCACGCCACGTCCGTGATCTCAAACATCACCGGGTCAAACGGCGCGTTGACCACGCGATCCGAGCGCTCGGCAAGATATGCCTTAAGGTCGCGCTCCAGCTCGGGCGAGGTCACGCGACAGTTGATCTTGCACACATCGTGGCGCAAGATGTCACCGATCGACTGATTGAAATACTGCTCCTCGTGATAGCCACCACGCGCGCGCATGCCGCGCATCACAATACGTTTGATGGGGCTGTCCTTTTTAAAGCCCGCCTGATGCATCTCGAACGAACCGCTCGAAAACATGCCGTCAGGCGTGGAGCAGTCAAAACAGATATCCGGAAACTCCTTGAGCAGCTCCTCGGTGACCTGTGGGTCGATGGTCCAGGTCTTGAGCACCTCGCCATGGCTGTCGCGCACGATGGACCCATTGGAGCAGCAGGCGTCAAGCGCCAGGCCCGTAAAACCATGCTCGCCAATCGGCAGCGTCGAGCGTCCGGTCGCGGGAACCACATGCAAGCCAGCCTCGGTCAGCTCGCGAATGGCACGGCGGATGGTCCCATCCGCCTCGTGCAGGGCGTTCAGCAGCGTTCCGTCTAAGTCACTCGCAAACATCTTGATCATGGGGCATGCCTCTCCTTCGTCTGCACGATATTGTAGACGAGAACGGGCGCGTCCCAAGAGAGGCGCGCCCGTCAGGCGAAAGATTGTCCTACACCGCAGCGGGGCCGTGTTCGCCGGTGCGGATGCGGATGACTTCTTCGACCGGTTCGACCCAAATCTTGCCGTCTCCAACGGCACCGGTGCGAGCAGCGTTGCAGATAATCTCGACAATGCCGTCGACATGTTCATCGGCGCAGATGAGGGTGAACTGCACCTTGGGGATCGTGTTGACAAGCAACTCGTTGCCGCGCACGTATTCCTTCCAGCCATGCTGCGCACCGCAGCCCTGCACTTGGTTGATAGTCATGCCACGAACATCGGCAGCAAACAGCGCGTCTTTAAGAACCTCAAGCTTCTCCTGGCGCACGATAGCCGTGATCTTTTTCATAATGAATTCCTCTCAATAATCAACGTATCCCTTTACATGAGACGCGGGTTTCCCAGGTGCCGCAAACCAACCTCAGAAATCAAAAAGTTCAACTGACTGGTCTTAGCAGGTTTCCCAAGTGCCGCAGATTGCCGTGAAAGAGGAGCGAAGCGTACTTAAGTACGTGAGCGACGATTGAACGGCAAGGTGCGGTGCTTGGGGAAGCTGCTAATCGAGTCCGGAGAAAGAAGGATACGCGCTCTCGCCGTGCTGACTGGCATCCAGGCCCAGTGCCTCGTCGGCCTCGTCCACACGCAGGCCGCCACGGAACAGTGCCTTGACCACCGCGGCGATCACCAAGTCGAGCACCAGCACAATAACGACCGTCACCACAATGCCCAGAATCTGCGAGACGAGCAGCGACACGTCGCCCGTGTAGAACAGGCCGCCCTTACCGGTCCACGAGAGCTCCGGCACGCAGAACAGGCCCGTGAGCACACCGCCCAAGATGCCGCCGATACCGTGGCAACCGAACGCGTCGAGCGCATCGTCGTAGCCGAACTTGGTCTTAAGATGGCTGATGGCCAGGTAGCAGACGGGCGATACGATCAGGCCCATGACCAGCGCCGCCCACGGCTCAACAAAGCCCGCACCCGGCGTAACCACCACAAGGCCCGCAACCAAACCGGTGCTAGCACCCACCAGCGTGGGACGACCGGTGTGCACGCGCTCGACGACAAGCCACGAGACCATGCCCGCCGCGCTGGCCGTCACGGTGTTGAGGATGGCGAGTGCCGCCACGGCGTCGGCCTTAAACTCGCTGCCGCCGTTAAAGCCAAACCAACCAAACCAAAGTAGACCGGCGCTCAGCGCCACAAACGGCACGTTATGCGGACGGTAGCTCACCATGCCAAAGCCGCGACGACGGCCGAGCATTAAGCAGAGAATCAGGCCCGTGAGACCGGACGAAATGTGTACCACGTCGCCGCCGGCAAAGTCGAGCGCGCCGATGATGTCGCCGATAAAGGAACCATCGCCGCCCCAAACCATGTGGGCGAGCGGCGCATAGACCACGAGCAGCCAAATGCCCAGGAAGGCCGTCATAGCACCAAACTTAACACGTCCGGCCAGGCTGCCCGTAACGATAGCGGCCGTAATCATGGCAAACGCCATCTGGAAGGCAATGTTGATGATCTGAGGGTAGATGGCACCGTCCGCGGCATTGCCCTCGGCCGCCTGCAGCACCTGGTTGAGCACCGGCAGGCACAGCAGCTGGTCAAGGCCTCCAATAAACGGGTTCGCGCCGTCGCCACCATATGCCAGCGACCAGCCGGCGACAATCCACAGCACACCAACCAAACCAATGGCGCCAAAGCACATAAGCATGGTGTTGATGACATTTTTGCGCCTGGACAGGCCGCCATAGAAAAACGCCAGACCCGGTGTCATTAAAAACACGAGCATGGTGCAGATGAGCATAAACGTTGTCGATCCCGTATCGTACATTCGCTCCCCCTTGGTCGCATGAACGTTGTCGGCGCCCATAATGCGGCCGAGGGGCAACTGGTGTAGACCAGATACGACGCTGTTAAACGCTGCGTTGTCGAATGGAAACGGTGCCGCAATCTTGGAAACGGCACAGCAACGGGCGCGAAACGAACGGGAAATACGCGAGCAAGGAAGCCGCAAACACGCCCGTCCCGGCTAGCGCCGGAACAGCTCACGAGCTCGGTCGCGGAGGTCGGTAGCTCGGATGACGCCCTCGTAGCGATTGATGCGCAGACGCGGGAAGGCGTTAAAGAAGCGCAGGTCACGACGGCTGAGCGACACACTCGGCACCGGACGGCTCATGCGCTTGCCGGTACGGAGACGGGTGAGCGACGGACGGGGCACGCTCGGCGCGGCATCGGCCACGCGGCGGGCAGCGAGCGCCAGGCCGCGAGCACCATCCGAGATAAACGTCGGCATCGAAGCCTTCTCGCGCAGGGCATCGAGCGCCGCGTCACCCAGCTCGGCCAGCCAAGCGTTAACGGCGCGACCGCGGATATGCGTCTGCGCCACCGAGTCGATCGCCGAATCGGGAATACGTTCGAGCATAGAGTCGGAGGCGTCGGCAAGCGACTCATTGATGCGGTCGGCAAGGTCGGCACGCACACGCTCAAGCTGATCGGACAGGCGGCGCCAGCTGGCCAACGAGCACACCGCATCGACCATCATCGCGACCGCGACGATAAAGGCGGACAGCCGCACAATCAGCACCGGCAGATGGCCAAGCAGCCCCAGCAATGCCGGCTCCACTAAACGGCAAATACACAACGCACCCAAGCCAAACGCGCAGGCCCAGTACAGGCAGATGCGTCCGTGCAGGTTAAACGGCAGATGCGAGTAATCCCAAAACCGGGCACCCGTCGTTTTTTCCAACAGCACGCCCACACTATATTCGATCACGCTGCATACGAGCGCGGCAGCGACAAACTGGCTCGAGGCGTCTGGGATTCCACGCAGCAGCAACCAGCACGCGATGCCGCCCGCACCGTAGATGGGACAACACGGCCCTAGCAAAAAGCCGCTGTTGGCAAAGCGTCCGTGGTTGAGCATGGCGCAGACTGTCGACTCCCATACCCAGCCGCAAAAACCGTAGAAGGCAAACGAGAGTACCAGCGCCGAGAGCGGACAGGCGGCAAGCGTCGCGCCGTCAAATGCCATGTCGATCGCGGTTCCCACCGTCTACCCTCTCCTCTTTTCGTTCGATTCGCTGCTCACGTCATCGTCCGCCCTGTCTTTGCGCGGCAGACGGCCGGCAATCGTCTCGCGCAGCGCGCACCATTTATCCGCCAGGCACACAATCCATGCCTCGCGACACGTCGGCGGCACCGGTACCAGCGGAAACATATGGCGCGCGATGATATTCCGCTCGCGCGACGTCAGCTCAAAATCCTCTTCGGCACGCGCCAGGGCAAAAAACGGATGCCGAAAGCCATGCAGTCGATGGCTTGGGTCGGGATCGTGCCAGTCATAGAGAAAGTAATCGTGCAGCAGGGCCCCGCGCAGCAGCGACAAGCGGTCGACGGAGATACCGACGCGGCCCAGGCGCTCGGCAAAGGACAGACTTGCCCGCGCCACCGAGGTCACATGCGTATACACCGTCACATCGCCATGCTGGATAAACTCGCGCGTCAGGTCCAGACGGCCCGCCTGTGCCAGTTGACGGGCAGCATGGTCTACTTCGCACGCGATTTTCTCGGCACGAACGGTATCGGACATGCGGCCTCCTTCCGGCGGCGCTCGGCGGCAAGCCGCAGCCTGCACGCAATGAGTAAAATCATCATGGAACTTATCAGTATGGCATCGGACAAAACGTTTTGCCCCACCAGTTGGCGAATTACCGCGCCGCCGTCACATATCAAACGCCAAAATGTGCGAGACTGTCTTGTGCAATTGTGCCGGCCGAGGGAGTGCCGGCGCACGATTCGCATGGAGTAACCCACAACGATGCTGCTTACGCAAACGACAACGCCCGAGGACGTCAAGGCTCTCGATCGCGCCGAGCTTCCGCTGCTCTGCGGCGAGATCCGCCACGCCATCCTCGAAAGCTCCGCCGCCGTCGGCGGGCACGTTGCCCCCAACCTGGGCGTCGTTGAGCTTACGGTTGCGCTTCATCGCGTGTTTAACTCCCCCACCGACAAAATTGTCTTTGACGTGTCGCACCAGACCTATGCCCACAAGGCGCTGACTGGGCGCGCGTACACTTATATCGACCCGGCACGCTACGGCGAGGCCTCTGGCTTTGCCAATCCCGACGAGTCCGAACACGACCTGTTCGCCATGGGCCACACCTCCACATCGGTGAGCCTGGGCTGCGGCTTGGCGCACGCTCGTGACCTGGCGGGCGATGCGTACAACGTCATCACCATCATTGGCGACGGTTCGCTTTCGGGCGGTCTGGCGTTTGAGGGCTTTAACAATGCCGCCGAGCTCGACAGCAACCTGATCATCATCGTCAACGATAACGACCAGTCCATTGCCGAGAACCATGGCGGCCTGTATCGCAATCTGGCCGAGCTGCGCGCCAGCAACGGCACCTGTGAGCGCAACGTTTTCCGCGCGATGGGGCTCGACTACCGCTATCTGGACGCCGGTAACGATGTGTTGGCCCTAGTCGACGTGCTGCAGGAACTGCGCGATATCGATCATCCCATCGTGCTGCACGTCTCCACCGCCAAGGGCAAGGGCTTTGAGCCAGCTCAGAGCGATCCCGAGCGTTGGCATCACGTAGGCCCCTTTGACATGGCGACCGGCCGCAAGCTCTGCCCGGGCCATCCGAGCGAGCCTGCGCCGCGCACCTATGCCGACATTACGGGCGAGGCCCTGAGCGCTGCCATCGAGCGCGATCCGCAGGTTGTGGGCATCACGGCTGCCACGCCCTACATCATGGGCTTTACGCCCGAGCTTCGCGCCGCGGCAGGCAAGCAGTTTGTCGACGTGGGCATTGCCGAGGAACACGCCGTGACCTTTGCCACCGCGCTTGCGCGCTCGGGCGCCAAGCCAGTCTTTGGTGTGTACGGCACGTTTTTGCAGCGCGCCTACGACGAACTGTGGCACGACCTGTGCCTCAACGACGCCCCCGCAACCATCTTGGTATTTGGCGCGTCGATCTTTGGCACCACATCCGAGACGCACCTCTCGTTCTTTGATATTTCCATGCTGGGCGGTCTTCCCAACATGCACTACTTGGCGCCGGCCTGCATGGAGGAATATCTGTCCATGCTGAGCTGGTCGCTCGATCACCGCGAGCATCCCGTGGCGATTCGCGTGCCGGGCATTGGCTTGGTAAGCCGCCCCGACTTGGCGCCTGCCGAGGACGCCGATTACGGCGCCGTTCATTACAACGTGGTGCGCCAGGGTCGCGACGTGGCCGTGCTCGCGCTTGGCGATTTCTTTGAGTTGGGCGAGCGCGTGGCAAACCGCTTGGCTGCCGAGTACGGCATCGAGGCCACGCTCGTCAACCCGCGCTTTGCAACCGAGCTTGACCGCGAGTTCCTCGACAGCCTTGCCGCCGAGCATCGCGTTGTCGTCACCCTCGAGGACGGCATCTTGGACGGCGGTTGGGGCGAACGCGTCGCGTGCTACTTGGCCTGCACGCCCGTGCGCACGCGCACCTTCGGCATCGCCAAGGGCTTCCCCGATCGCTACGATCCCAACGAGCTGTTGGCGCAATCCGGCATGACGGTCGAGAACATGGCCGCCGAGGCCGTAAGGCTACTGAACGAGTAAAAAACCTCCGCAAGGGAAGCACCCATGCGGAGGTTTTTATTTTCGCGGCGCGATTATCTCAATCTGTAACATCTAGGGCCCGAATTCCCGTCTAACTGTTACAGATCTAGACAAACCGTCTTTGCCCCTGACCATTGTCTCAATCTGTAACAGATAGAGACCTTTTGGCCGTCTAACTGTTACAGATTGAGACATTCGAATTCCCCTAAGAATAAAATCTCGATCTGTAACAGTTACTCGGCAAAAATGGCTGCAGATGTTACAGATTGAGACAAAACAGTAAGGCATGCCGCCACATCGGCCAGAACCACCACAAAGGTGCCTGTCCCTTTTTGGCAGGTAGAATAACCCATAAGGCAAGTATGTTTCTGAGTTATTTCGTGTTGACCCATTTGAGCGGGATAGGGTATAACTCTACTCAACCGCTAGGGATTTTATTGAGAAAGGTGTTCTACCATGAGCAAGAACCTCTCCCAGCAGGTCGTTCTCGACCGCCGCGGCTTCGTTGCCGCCACCTTCGCAACCGTCGCCGGCCTTGGTCTTGCCGGCTGCTCCGACACCAGCGCCGAGGCCGACAAGGGTTCCGCCGCCGGCTCCTCCAAGAGCTCCAATGATACCGAGGCTTCCACCACGCTCGACGCCAAGGCATTCGACAAGCTCGTCGATAACGGCCCCAAGGCCGCTGACGACGCCATCGCCGCCAGCACCTGGGCCACGGCCGTCAAGGACGCCGGCGTCTTTAAGATCGGTGGCGTTCAGACCTCCACGCTCTTCTCCCTCCTCAACGAGAAAGACGGTCAGACCCGCGGCTTCGACGCCGGTATCGCACAGCTCCTGTCCAACTACATTCTGGGCGAGAACAAGGTCGAGATCACCCAGGTGACCTCGGACACGCGCGAGTCCGTCCTGCAAAACGGCCAGGTCGACGCTGTCTTTGCCACCTACACCATCACTGACGAGCGCAAGAAGCTCGTCTCCTTCGCCGGCCCCTACTACTACACCCAGCAGGCCATCCTGGTGCTCGCCGATAACGACGACATCAAGAGCGTCGACGACCTGGCCGACAAGAACGTCGCCGTCCAGTCCGGCTCCAACGGCCCCGCCATCCTGGAGGAGTTTGCCCCCAAGGCCAGCCAGCAGGAGTTCAAGACCGACGAGGAGGCCCGTCAGGCACTCCAGCAGGGTCGCGTCGATGCCTACGTCATCGACAACAACATGCAGCAGAGCGCCCTGGTCCGCGAGCCCGGTAAGTACAAGATTGCCGGCAAGCCCTTCGGCAGCAAGGAGCCCTATGGCATCGGCCTGCCGCTCGATTCCGACGGCGTCGCCTTCGTTAACGACTTCCTTAAGAAGATCGAGGATGACGGCACCTGGACCAAGCTGTGGCAGATCTGCATTGGCGACCGTACGGGCGACACCAATGTTCCCGAGCTACCCGAGATCGGCGCCTAGGCAATACGCCTAGTAACGGCCGCTACGAAACCATACGGAAACGCACGATGCGCTTTATTGCGATAAACTGTTTCCTCACTGAGTTGTCGGGGCTTCCGTACACACGGGAGCCCCTTTCCTTACCGGCAGGAGGTCCGCATGAGTCTCTCCGAGCTCTGGTCGCTCTATGGCCAGAACTATATCGACGCGCTGCTAGCAACCTGGGGCATGACGCTTGAGTCGTTTGTCATCGCCATGGTGCTGGCCGTCGCCGTCACCGTGATGCGCGTGTCGCCGCTCAAGCCGCTGCGCGTCTTTGGCGACCTGTATGTCCAGGTCTTCCGTAACATCCCCGGCATCGCGCTACTCATCATCGTCGTCTATGCGCTGCCACCGCTCAAGGTCGTCCTGCCCTACCGCACCTGCGTTATCGTCGCCACGGTCCTTTTGGGCTCGGCCTTTGGCTCCGAGAACTTTATGAGCGGTATCAACACCGTCGGCGTCGGCCAGGTGGAAGCCGCCCGCTCGCTGGGCATGAGCTTCAGCCGCATCCTCGCCAAGATCGTGATTCCGCAGGCGCTGCGCTCGAGCGTGCTGCCCATGACCAACCTCTTTATCGCCGTCATGCTCACCACCGCGCTCGGCAGTCAGGTGCCGCTGAAACCGCAGGAGCTCACCGGCGTGGTGAGCTATATCAACACGCGCTCGCTCGGCGGCGTTGCCGCGTTCTTTATCTCGGCGCTCGGCTACCTGGGCACGGCCTTTGTGGTGAGCCACATTGGCAACTATATCGATAAGAAGGTGAGGATCCTCCGATGAGCAAGCACTTCACTTCCGCGCTCACCATGCGCGATGCGCTCTACGAGGCTCCCGGCCCCAAGATGCGCGCCAAGATCCGCATCGGCACCGCTATTTCGCTCGTTGCCGTGGTCGCGCTCGTCGCCGTCGTACTGCAGCGCTTTTACGTGACCGGCCAGCTTTCGGTCCATTACTGGTACTTCTTTACGCACCTCACCACCTGGAAATTCCTGCTTGCCGGTTTTGAGGGCACCGTTAAAGTCGCACTCACCGCCGGCGTCATTGCGCTGGTACTGGGCTTAGCCCTTATGCTCGGCCGCACGAGCGGCATCAAGCCGTTGCAGCTGGTCTGCCGCGTGCTCACCGATTTCTTCCGTGGCGTGCCGAGCCTGCTGTTCATCTACTTCTTCTTTTTGGTGCTGCCCCAGTACAAGATCGCACTGCCGTCGTTTTGGATGCTCACGCTTCCCGTCGCGCTCGCTGCGGCCGGCGTACTGGCCGAGATCTTCCGTGCCGGTGTCAACGCCGTGCCGCGCGGTCAGGTCGAGGCCGCCCAGGCGCTCGGTCTCTCCAAGGCTAAAATCACCTTTAAAATCGTGTTGCCGCAGGCGATTCGCTTTATCATTCCGTCGTTGATTTCGCAGCTTGTAGTCGTAGTCAAAGACACCACCGTCGCCTATGTGGTGAGCTACCCCGACCTCATGCAAAATGCCCGCGTGCTCATTACCAACTACGACGCGCTCGTATCGGTCTATCTGGTGATCGCGGTCATCTACGTCCTCATCAACGTCGCGATTAACAAGGCCGCTGTCTACGTCTCGCACAAGACCGGCGCGACCATCATCCGCTAACGATTTACCATTTCGAGTCATAAGGAGCCGAGCACCATGGCACAGAGCACCTCATTCACCGGCAATCAGCCGCTGATCGAGCTCAGGCACGTCGATAAGCACTACGGCGATCTGCACGTCCTCAACGACATCAATCTCTCGGTCGACCGCGGCGAGGTCGTCGTTGTGATTGGCCCCTCGGGCTCGGGCAAGTCGACCATGTGCCGCACCATCAACCGCCTGGAAACCATCGACTCGGGCGAGATCCTCATCGAGGGCGAGCCCCTGCCACAGGAAGGCAAGGATCTTGCCCGCATGCGCGCCGAGTTGGGCATGGTGTTCCAACAGTTCAACCTGTTCGCACATATGACGGTGCTGCAGAACGTCATGCTGGGACCGGTCGATGTGCTGGGCGTCTCCAAGGACGAGGCCCGCGAGCGTGCCATGGACCTGCTGGGCCGCGTGGGCGTTGCCGAACAGGCCGATAAGGTGCCCGCACAGCTCTCGGGCGGCCAGCAGCAGCGCGTGGCCATCGCCCGTTCTCTGGCCATGCAGCCCAAGGCCATGCTCTTTGACGAGCCCACAAGTGCCCTCGACCCCGAGATGATCAACGAGGTGCTCGAGGTCATGGTGCGCTTGGCGCAGCAGGGCATGACGATGATCGTCATTACGCACGAGATGAACTTTGCCCGCCGCGTGGCCGACCGTGTCGTGTTTATGGCCGATGGACAGATTGTAGAGACCGGCACGCCCGACGAGTTCTTCGACCATCCCCAGACCAAGCGCGCCCAGGACTTCCTCAACTCCATCAAAGGCCACTAACCCAATTGCCATGTTCGCTCGCCATGACCATCCAAACTCGAAAGCAGCACCTATGATCGGAACTCGCACTTCATCGTCCTACACCCCGCATGTCGACATCGCCCCCGCCGACCGCCCACTCATCCTCGTCGCGCCGCGTTGGGAAGAGGCAAAGCCGTTTTTAAGCGAAACGCTCTCCCCCAACGAGGAAATCGCAAGTGTCTTTGTCGATGCCATCCTTGCCGCCGGCGGCCTGCCGCTGCAGATGTCCATCACCGAGGACATTGAGGTCATCCGTCATTACGTCGATATCGCCGACGGCATTGCCATTCCCGGCGGCCCCGATGTCAATCCCAAACGTTGGGGCGATGATCGACCCTACGACCCCACCCTCTGTTGTGAGATCCGCGATAGCTTTGAGTTTAAGCTGGTCGGCGAGGTGCTCCGCGCCAAAAAGCCGCTCTTTACCACCTGCCGCGGCACGCAGTTGCTCAATGTCGCCACTGGCGGCACCCTGTGCATGGACGTGCCGAGCCTGGGCGCTCGCGAGGGCCGCACGCAGTGGCGCCATACCCACGTGCTCAACGACCCCGTGCATCCCGTCGAGGTCGTGCCGGGCTCGCTGCTCGACCGCGCGGTTGGCGGACACAGGCTGATCCAAACCAACTCCGCACACCACTGCTGCGTCGATCGTCTGGGTAAGAGCACGCGTTTGGTCGCCAAGGCAACCGACGGCGTTCCCGAGTGCATCGAGGTCGAAGGCCAACCATTCTGCTTGGGCGTGCAATGGCACCCTGAGTACACGTGGAAGACGCTCGAGACCGACTTTAACCTGTGGAAGTCGTTTGTCGAAGCAGCGGCCAAGGTAAAGCAGGCCCGCTAGTTCACGGACAGCACAACAGATAAGGGCGCCCCGCCGGCCACATGGTCCGACGGGGCGCCCTTTCACCTATATGTGGCCGGCACGCAGCCCAAGGCTCACAGCCTCTTATTCAGCCGCCTCGCGCAGGGCCGACATCGTAGCTGCATATTGCTGCTGCAGCGCATGCATTCCCTCGCGAGCGCCGTCAACGGCATCGGCGCCGCACAGCGCCTCGGTCACCACGACCGCCGGCTCGTACAGATTGTTGAATCCCAGGTTCTGGCTCACGCCCTTGAGCGTGTGCGCTGCCATAAACGCACTCTCGGCGTCTCCTGCCGCCATGGCGGCCTCCAGTTTGTCCATGCTCTCGTCATCCAAAAACTTGAGGGCAAAGCGGGCAAGCATCTCATCGCCCATCAGCCGAGCGCACGCGTCATCATAATTGGCGCCAATCTTCTCATACGCCTCACGCATGGAAATCATGGGTTAAAACTCCTTTGGTCAAACTAAATCGTGGGAAACGCGACGACGTCAGCGGGGCGTGCCAACGTCTCGGCAATTTGGTCTTGCACCTCGAGCAGGCAGTCGAGCAGCAGCGGGTTAAAGGTACCGCACTTACCGTCCAGGATCATCTGGATCGCTTCCTCGTGCGGGATAGCATCCTTGTACACGCGCACGCTCGTCAGCGCATCGTACACGTCGGCCACCGAAACCACCTGCGCGGCGATGGGGATATCGTCGCCCTTAAGGCCGTCGGGATAACCCCTGCCATCCCAACGCTCGTGGTGCCAGCGCGCAATCTGGTACGCATATTCCATAAGTGCATTGCCGGCGTGATGGCGGCCCAGTTCGAGCAGCATGTCGGCGCCGATCGTGGTATGCGTCTTCATAATCTCGAATTCCTCGGACGTGAGGCGCCCGGGCTTGTTGAGAATCGCATCGTCAATCGACATCTTGCCGATATCGTGCAGCGCCGAAGCCAGAGCAATCGTGGAGCGTTCCTCATTGTCGAGGAAGATATTGTCACTACGCTGGACCAGGCAGCCAAGCAGCAGCTCGGTCAGCTTCTCGATATTCGTAACGTGCCTGCCGCTCTCGCCATTGCGAAGCTCCATGACACCGGCCATGATGTCGATGAGCATGCGACTGTTCTTGACACGCTCGTTGTACTGCTGGGACAGCAGGCTCGTCAGACGGCGCTGTTTGGCGTATAGGCGGATGGTGTTGCTTACACGGCGGCGCACGACACGGGAGTCAAACGGGCGGTTGATATAGTCCGAGGCGCCCAGCTCATACGCGCGCAGCACCATATCATCGGAATCTTCGCTCGAGATCATGATGACAGGCAGATTGTCGATACCCGTTCGGCGCGACAGATCGGCCAGCACCTCAAAGCCGCTTATGCCCGGCATGACAATGTCCAGCAGCACGAGCGACAACTCATCGCCATAGCGGTCGACCATGTCGAGCGCCGTACGACCGTTATCGGCCTCGAGGATGCAGTACTCGTCCCTGAGCATCTCGTTGAGAATGACTCGGTTCATCTCGGAGTCATCGACAATAAGCACCAAAGGCTTTTCGCTTTGGAAGGCCTCGATGGAATCGGCATCGGTCACGACCGTACCGGCTTTTGCCTTAGCGCGGCTCAATAACTGGACAGCGCGGCCAACGCCCTCATCGACCGTCTCGCCATGAATGCGAACGCCACCAACACATGCCGTTAAGCTCATGTACTCATGGCCCGGAATAATCGTGGCACGAACGGCATCGGACACCTGATGCAGGCGACGGGCGAAGTCATCGGAGGGAATATTGGGCATGACAACCACAAACTTGTCGCAGCCATAGCGCACAAGCTCGTCAGTCGAACGAATTCCGCTGCGTATGGCTGTCGCCACAGCACCGAGCGCAAGGTCGCCGGCATGACGGCCACACGTATCGTTGAAGACCCTAAAATCATCAAGGTCGATCATCGCAACGCCGGCATTCATACGGGCGCCGCGAAGCTTTTCCTCGTAATACCGGCGATTGTGCACACTCGTCAGCACATCGGTGTAGACAAGGTCCTCTTCTGCAGCCTCTTGCTCATCGATCGGACGCACCATCAGCAGGACATGAGGCTCGCCCTCGACCTTCAGGGGGCGCAGATGGGCGCGGTACTCAACGCCATCGTTGAGCAGTTGTTCCGACACCTCATCGGAATCTGTCAAGGCCTCAAGGCTCGACTGACGCAGACAAGGGCACCGATCGCCGGCGAGTAGGCAGTTAGGCTCGCTCTTAATCTGATCGGCCGACAGCAAACGTACCACGGGGTAGGTCTTCGCGACACGGGCGACCTCGGCGGCAGCCTCCTCGTCGGTTAGATTGGCCTCGTGATTATTGAGCATATGGGGCCCTTTCGATAGTTTCGCATGGTAGCGGTGGGTTCCAAATGTTACAAGAGTAACACCTTGCCGATGCAGGTAGGCACGTGAATGCTGTTACATTTTTATGAGTTGGCAGACGGCGCGATTGAAGCCGCAGACGTGAGGTTTTGAGCACATTTGTTAACACGGCCGAAACGTTTGCGGATGGAGCCTGCTTTGACTATTGCGGGTGCTAGAACCCCAGGATGCCACGGACAGCCCGGGCAGCCGCTGCCGGACGATCGCGCAGGCCGTTGTGCGCCCCGGGAATCGTTACGAGCGGACAGTCCAAAAGCTCAGCCGCCATCCTCGTGCCCGCCTCGCGGGGCGTGCCAATCGAGAGCTCGCCCAGGAGCACAGCGGCCACCGTTTTTGACGCGCGAACGCTATTCCAATCGGGAACGCAGGTCATAGTAATCCCGTATTCGTTCGCCATGAAACTGCGGCCGTTGCGCAGGGCATGTTTGGCTTCCGCCTCGGTTAACTTGGGGGCCTCAGGGTCCGAATCGCCGATGGCGCCCAGGAAGGCCCGCAATGCCCTGGAGACCTTTCCCGCGGCGATCATCTCGAGCAAAACCGGGGCCGCGCCCAGGCCGGCACCCTCATCCGTCACGGCGGGTTCATGCAGAATCGCACGCGAGATTATGGCGGGGTTTGCACGGAGAAGCTCCAGGGTCACCAGCGTACCGGCACTGTGCGCGAGCACGTTTGCCGGAGCGCCAATATGCTCGATAACGGCCTGCAAGTCGGCAGCCTGGACGGCGAGGTCGTAGCGTCCGTCTACAGCGTCGCCGCTCTCGCCGCAACCGCGGCGGTCGTAGGCAATGACGCGGTAGTCACAGGCGAGCTCGCGGGCGATACCGTCAAAAAAGGCACCGTCGACGCACGCACCGTGCACGCACACCAAGGCAGGAGCATCAGGCGACACATCCGGGCCGGCATATTCGCGACAGGCGATCGTGGTGCCCGCATTCTCGACCGTAAAATCCATACTGTGTTCCCATCGTCAATGCCCATCCAGTTGCACGTCAGTACGGTTGGATAGACCCGCATTGCCTTACGCCTTGTTAACAGCTTAACTGTACCCGACCCGAGGCTTTTCATGGCACGGCATCATGAGCGACGTGAAAAAACGAAACTTGTAAAGCAAGAGCCCACGCCTTGCTTTGGAGCCGATGCTATGCTTAGGCGCAATAGTCTTGAGGAGCATATGCCTATGTCTACGTTTTTGAATGCCAGCCCCATCTTTGGGCCCGTTCGCAGCCGTCGCCTTGGCCTCTCGCTCGGCGTCAACATGATGCCGGCCAGCGGCAAAATCTGCACGTTCGACTGCATTTACTGCGAAAACGGCCTCAACGCCGAGCGCCCCTGCCACGAGCCGTATAACACGGCTGCCGTGGTGCTCGATGCACTCGAGGCAAAGCTGCACGAGATGGCAGCCGAGGGCGAGCTCCCCGATGTGATCACGTTTGCCGGCAACGGCGAGCCCACCGCCGCGCCGGAGTTTCCGCAGGCCATTGCCGGCGCCGTCGCACTGCGCGACGAACTTGCCCCCAACACCAAGATTGCCGTGCTCTCCAACGGCACGCGCGCCGACCGCCCCGAGGTGCACGACGCGCTCATGATGGTCGACGACAACATTCTTAAGCTCGATACCGTCGACCCGGCATTTATCCAGCTGCTCGACCAGCCCGTTGGCCCCTACGACGTCGAGCACCAGATCGAGACGTTCGCGAGCTTTGACGGTCACGTTATTATCCAGACGATCTTTTTGAGCGGCGAGTATCAGGGCAGGCCCATCGACAACACCGGCGAGGAGTACGTCGGCCCTTGGCTCGCGGCGCTCAAGCGCATTCGTCCGCAGGAAGCGACCATCTACACGGTGGCGCGCGAGACACCGGTCGCCGGCCTTGCTAAAGCGGCGCCCGAGGTGCTCGACGCCATTGCCGCGCGCATTCAAGCCCTCGGCATTCCCTGCCAGGTGAGTTACTAGCAAAACCACGCAGCAGCTAGTGCCGCCATCCCGCCCCATCAGTTGCGGTGATATAGTTCCTATTTGTGCTGTTAAACCGCTTAAATCGGAACTATATCACCGCAACTTTTATGGACGCGTGGGTGGGCTATACTAGCTGCGAATGAAAGGAAGTTAGCCATGTTTGACAATGGACCCGTACCCGGCCGCAACGACGCTTGCTGGTGCGGCAGCGGCAAAAAATATAAGAAATGCCATAGCGCCTTCGACGAGCGCCTCGAGCGCCTGTGGGAAGAGGGCTGGGAGGTTCTGCCCCGCACGCTCTACAAGACACCCGCCGATATCGAGGGCATCAAGCGCTCGGCCGCTATCAACGTGGGCGTGCTCGACTACGTAGGCGAGCACATCGCCGCGGGCATGACCACCAACCAGATCGACCAGATGATCTACGACTACACCGTCGAGCACGGTGGTACACCGGCCGACCTCAACTACGAGGGCTACCCCAAGAGCGTATGCACCTCGATCAATGATGTGGTCTGTCACGGTATCCCCTGCGATGCGGACGTGCTGCACGAGGGCGACATTATCAACGTGGACTGCTCCACGATCTTGGACGGCTACTTTAGCGACTCGAGCCGTATGTTCTGCATCGGCGAAGTCTCGGCCGAGCGCCAGCGCCTGGTCGACGTCACCCGCGCCAGCGTGGAGGCGGGTCTGGCGGCCGTCAAGCCGTGGCTGCCGCTGTCCGTGATGGCCGAGGCCGTGCAAAAGACGGTCGAAGACGCCGGCTTTAGCGTGGTGCGCGAGTACGGCGGACACGGCATCGGTAAGGAGTTCCACGAGGACCCGTTTGTGGGCTTTACCACCGAGGCGCCCGATGTGGACACCATCATGGCTCCGGGCATGGTCTTTACCATCGAGCCTATGGTCAATGCCGGAGCGCCCGACATCAAGATTAGCAAGGGCGATGGTTGGTGCGTGCGCACCAAGGACGGCAGCGATTCGGCCCAGTGCGAGGTACAGCTCGTAGTGACCGAGGACGGCTACGAGCTGCTGAGCTGGTAGCCGTGGATGCGCCGGATGCTGACGGGCACGCTCGTCTAGCATCCGGCGTTTTTGTTTGAACGTTTTGCCTGATAAAACCTGCCAAAATAAACCTGTCCCTTTTTGGTAGGTTGAGCGGAGAGGACTGCTTGTGAACATCCTGGTTTTGTTGCCCGTCAACGGCCGTCATCGCGCAATTCTTGAGTCGAGTGCTCCGGGCGAGGACTTTATCTACACGAGCTCCGACGCCGCCACGCGCGAGCAGGTCGCCGATGCCGACGTGATCCTGGGCAACATAGACCCTGCCCTGCTTACCGTATGCGAGCACCTCCAGCTGCTGCAACTGCAGACCGCGGGCTATGACGATTACTTGGCCGCCGGCACCGTGCCAGCCGACGCTAAGCTTTCCTGCTCGGTGGGCGCCTACGGCCAGGCCGTGAGCGAGCACATGTTTGCCATGGTCCTTTCCATGATGAAGCGCCTGCCTGGCTATCACGACTTGCAGCGCGAGCATCGCTGGGAGGATTTGGGGCCGGTCACTTCGCTCAAAAATGCCAATGTGCTCGTGCTGGGCGCGGGCGATATCGGCGGCCACTTCGCCACGCTCTGCCGCAGCATGGGTGCACACGTCCGCGGCATCAAGCGCCATCCGCTCGTCTACCCCATCGTGTTTGAGGACATGGACGGCATGGACGCCCTACCCGAGCGCCTGGCCGAGGCCGACATCGTCGCATCCTTTATGCCCAGCACGCCCGAGACCCGCGGCCTGGCGAACGCCGAGTTCTTCGCCGCGATGAAGCCGGGCGCCTTCTTTGCCAACGGCGGCCGCGGCGACCTTGTGGTTGCCGACGACCTGGTTGCCGCCCTGGAGTCGGGACATCTCGCCGGCGCCGCGGTCGACGTCACCGATCCCGAGCCGCTGCCTGCGACAAGCCCCCTGTGGGATGCGCCCAACATGCTCATCACGCCGCACGTCTCCGGATGGTTCCACCTGGAGGCTACGCTCAACAACGTCGTCAACATCGCCGCGGAGAATCTGCGTCACCTGCAAGCCGGCGAGACCCTGCGCTGCTGGATCGAGCACTGATTTGTTCCGGCGTTTTACCAAACGCCGGAACTGCTCGACGCTGCGAGCCCGCCGTTTGGCCAATCTGCCGTTCAATTTCAAGGGCGCGACCAGAAGGTCAGCGCCTTTTCATTTCACGGCACCTTGTCTCAAACGGCGGGCTCTCGCTGACGTTTGCTCAACCTGTGGGGTCTTCAAATTGCTAGAGCGTTGCTAAGTAATTCTTTGCGTCTTCTGCGCTCATTGCTGCGACGGGTGCGTGTGAACAGAGTTTGACATCGTTGGTGACCAGTAGATCCGCCTGAGCGCGTATCGCTGCCGCAATGATTAAATCATCTTCGTAATCGCTATGGAGCTCACGCTGCCTGCTCGCCATCCATATATCACTCAGGTCGCAGGGTACCGGCGTGGCAAGTTGCGACAGCACGCTAAGACAATCCCATGCAAGCGAAGTCGCTGCCGTAGCGGCATACGGGGAAAGCGAACCGTGCTCTCGCCGATACCATGCCTTATGTTCGCTTGAAATCAAATAGAACAGGTCTTTGGACGATGTCGCCGCATACAGCAAATCTACCTGCGCCGTGCACGCATCGCGTAAAAACTCAATCGCCACCGAACGACCACGTCGTGAGGGAATGAAGTAATCGAGCCATACGTTGGTGTCGACCAAGATGCGCTTTGAAGCCTCACTCATAGAGCCAGCTCATCTCCTCGCCATAGCGATTCGCATAGGCATTCCGTTTGAGCCCTTCGTCGTCCGATGGCTGAGCCTTGGCCATATCGATTCCCGACTCACGGCAAGCAGCAGCGAACAGCTCCGATCCTTGGTCGATGAGTTCGAGTTTGCGCTTGGCGGCCTTTTCGCGCTCGCGCTGTTCCGCCCGGGTCCGACTGGGCAGCAGGATATCCTCGAGCACACCGGGGCGATCGGCCAGCGACGCTGCAAGCTGCCAGAGCGCTCGCACCGCTTGGCTCGGCGTCATACCGGCCCTGGAGAGAGCGGCGTCCCCACTCCTTTTAAGATCAGCATCGAGTCGTACGTTGATCTGAGCGGCTGTTGTGGTCATGACCCCTCCTTAATACTTCAAAACTATCATAAAACTCTATGGTAGATACGTAAAGCATGTATAGCATTTATAAGCATTAGCCGTACTCTGTACACAAAAATCCGCCGAGGCACACTGCGCCTCGGCGGCCACGTATCACCGATCTAGTTCGGTTTCACCCCTTGCATTCGCCCAGATAAAACCTACCAAAATTAACATCCCCTTTTGGTAGGTTTTAGAGCTCCACGCTTTCGGCGCCGTTGATGGTTAGGTTTCGCTCGTAGAAGGCGGTGAGGGCGCGGATGGCGTACATTACGTCGCGTACGCCGCCGGTCTCGTAGCTCGAGTGCATGGCAAGCTGCGGCAGGCCCACGTCCACGGCGTGCATGCTCGCCTGCATATTGGACAGATTGCCCAGGGTAGAACCGCCCGCCATATCGCTCTTGTTGGCGAAGGCCTGCGTGGGTACGTCGGCGTCATCGCAAATGGCCTGGAACACCGCACGGCTAAAGGCATCGGTGCAGTAGTGCTGGTTGGCGGCCTCCTTGATGACGATGCCGCCGTTGAGCACCACCTGGTTGCGGGCGTCGCACTTCTCGGCGTGGTTGGGGTGCACGGCATGCGCGTTGTCGCAGCTCACGAGCATCGAGGCGGCAAGCGCACGGTGGTACGACTCGTCGTCGAAGCCCAGCGACCCGTTGATGCGGCGCAGCGCGTCGGCCAAGAACGTCGACATGGCGCCCTGCTTGGTCTCGGAGCCAACCTCCTCGTTATCAAAGCAGCAGAAGACCGAAACGTCGTGCGCGTTCTCGGCACCCAAAAATGCTTGCAGCGAAGTGTAGGCGCAGGCCAGGTCGTCGAGCTTGGGCGTCGAGATAAACTCGTCGGCCCAGCCCCAAATGCGCGCATCCTGGCAATTGACCAGGAACAGATCACGGCCAAGAATCTGCTCAGGCTCAACATCCAGCTCTTCGGCGATCAGAGCATCAAAGTCGCCCTGCTTAAGATCGCCGGCGCTGATGAGCGGGCACAGGTCGACGGCGCGGTTGGGGGCAAAGCCCTCGTTAACGCCGCGGTTCATATGGATGGCAAGGCTCGGGATAATAGCGACCTCGCGCTCGGTGGCAAGCAGGCGGCTCTCAATGCGGTCACCCTCGCGCACCAGCACGCGGCCCGCAAGCGCCAGCGGACGGTCGAACCAGGTGTAGTCGATCATGCCGCCGTAGGCCTCGGTGTTCAGGCGCAGCGTCTCGCCCGCGCCGTCGAGCTCGGGCACGGCCTTGACCTTAAACGTCGGCGAATCGCTGTGCGACGCCGTGAGCTGAAAATGATAGTCACCGGCAACACCGTCCTCGCCCCACGTCGCGGCCAGGTCCTCGCCCACCTTAAAGGCAACAACGCTCGAGGTGTTGCGCTGCGTGTAATAACGCCCGCCCGGCTCGATATCCCATGCCGCGTTCTCGGGCAGGTAGGTAAAGCCCGCCTCGTCGAGCTCGGCCATAATGGTCGCCGCCGTATGAAACATGCTGGGGCATGCCTCGATAAAGTCGATAAGGTCGTTGGCGGCCTCGATATCATCGGCCGTCACATGCGCGCGCTCGGGCGTTTCCTGATCCGTCATGCTCTCCCCTTTCACTGGGTTGATGGTCCCCTCCAGCATACCCCGCCACGCCAGCGTCGCACTCTTCATTCCGTGCTTAATTCCGCGCCGCTCACCAAGTTGAGCCATCATGCCCGCGCTCCTTTTGCGACAATTGCGCTAACAGGACGAGAGGAGCCGTCATGAAGCCACGTAACATTGCCATTGCCTGCGGTGTCGCGGGAGCCGCCGTCGGCCTTGCCGCTGCCACCGGTATCGTTTATCACAAGCAAATCAAGTCCGCCGCGTCGCTCAAACGCTTGACCGGCTACGCGGATGGCTATGACCTGTACGCAATCGACATTGCCTACGACTACGATCTTGATCGCATCATCGCCGCTGGCGTGCGCGACGACCAGACCTACATCGATGCCGTGGTAGCGCAGGTGCTGCCCGGTGTGCCGGCACATGTCCAGGCACCCCAGTTTGCCTGCAGCGCTTTTGTCGCCGTAGATGCCGAAGGCCGCGTGCGCACCGGTCGCAATTACGACTTTAAGGACGACACCTCGGCGCTGCTGGTGCGCAATCACCCGCGCGATGGTTATGCCTCCATTGGCTTTGCGGCCCTCAATAACCTGGGCGCCAACACTCCGCTTGACTCCGTCGCCGGACGCGCCGCGGCGTTGATGGGCCCGTTTGCCCAGCTCGACGGCGTCAACGAATGTGGTGTGTCCATTGCCGTACTCACCCTGGATTCCAAACCCTGTGACCAGAACACGCAGCGCCCTGTCATCAACACCTCGCTCGCCATCCGTCTGGTGCTCGACCGTGCCGCCACCACGCAAGAAGCTGTCGACCTGCTTTCCGCCTACGACATGCACGCCATGGCCGGACGCGACTACCACTTCTTTATCAACGACGCCGCCGATGACGCGCGCGTAGTAGAGTGGGATCCGCGCGATCCGGACCGCGCTTTCAAAGCGACTCCTGTACGCCAGGTTACGAACTTCTACGCCTGCTATGGTGCCGAAGTGCTACCCAACCAAAAGAACGGCGAACTGGGCCATGGCAAGGAACGCGCCATCGCCATCGCCGATGTCCTCGACGCCCATGTCGGTGCCCAAGACGAGGCAGTCGCTTGGAAGGCCCTGCGCGCTGCGGCGCAAGAGCCCAATCCGGAAGACATCACCAGCAACACGCAGTGGTCGGTCGTCTTTGACAATACCGAGCCCGCTGCCGCCATCACGCTGCGCCGCCATTGGGGCGACGTCGACGCCTTCGCGTTGTAAGGAGCCAGGCCCGTCGTCCTTACGCTCGCCTGACGCTGCTTACATTTCTATACATTTGAGCTAACACGTTTTACCCCTGTATCAACAGTGTGCGGGGGTAAACTTATGCGCATGTTATAACTTGCCCGGAAGGATTCATCATGCTCAGGATCGGTCTTCTTACCAGTGGCGGCGACTGCCAAGCGCTCAACGCCACCATGCGCGGCATCGTCAAAACACTCATGACCAATAGCGAAGAGCCTATCGAGATCTACGGTTTTGAGGACGGCTACCAGGGCCTTATCTACAGCAGGTTCCGCGTCATGTCGCCCGCCGATTTTAGCGGCATCCTCACCCGCGGCGGCACCATCCTGGGCACGAGCCGTACGCCGTTCAAGCGCCTGGATGTTCCCGAGGCCGACGGCGTCGAGAAGGTGCCCGCAATGGTCCACACCTATCATAAGCTGCAGCTCGACTGCCTGTTTATGCTGGGCGGCAACGGCTCCACCAAGACCGCCAACCGCCTGCGCGAAGAGGGCCTCAACGTTATCGCCCTGCCCAAGACCATCGATAATGACACCTGGGGCACCGAGTTGACGTTTGGCTTTACGAGCGCCATCGACGTCGCCACCAAGTGCATCGACGACATCCACACTACCGCCTCGAGCCACGGCCGCGTGTTTGTCATCGAGATTATGGGCCACAAGGTCGGCTGGATTCCGCTGTATGCCGGCGTCGCGGGCGGCGCGGACGTCATCCTGATTCCCGAGATCCCCTACGACATGGACAACGTCATCAAGACCATCGAGCATCGCATGGAGACCGGCAGCCGCTTTACGATCGTAGCCGTCGCCGAGGGCGCTATCTCCAAGGAGGACGCGGCGCTGTCCAAGAAGGAATACAAGAAGAAGCTTGCCGAGCGCACGAGCCCGTCGATCGTCTACGACATCGCCAAGGAGATCGAGGCCAAGACCGGCCGCGAGACCCGCGTCGCCATCCCCGGTCACACGCAGCGCGGCGGTCAGCCCGATGCCCAGGACCGCATCTTTGCGACCCAGTGCGGCGTCGAGGCAGCGCTCGGCTGCCTACGCGGCGAGTTTGGCTACATGATTGCCCTGCGTGACGGCAAGATGTGCCACATGCCGCTCGAGGAGGTCGCCGGCAAGCTCAAGTATGTCGACCCCCAGAGCGATCTGGTGCGCGAGGCCAAGGCGTTGGGCATCAGCTTCGGCGACGAATAGCCTCGGCTGGAATCCACCCCATCGGGCCCTCCGACCCCGCCCGACGTATTTCGATTTGGCTCCTCCCTTGACTCCGTCAAAGGTCGCCAATCGAAATCGTCGGGCGGGGTCGGAGGGCCCTGCGTTTACATACTCGCCGGGGCTATTCGTCTTCTTGCTGCGGGTGCCTGGTCTGAAATTAAGTTGCGGTGAAATAGTTCCCGCTTAGCCCGCAAATGGCTGAATCTAGAAACTATTCCACCGTAACTTACTGAGTGGGGACTCTTGGCTGCTACTTGCACTGACATTTGTCCTAAAATGGCTGGTCGTTAGGGGTTGCTACCGGTAGTTGCGGTAGGGTCGGAGCAGATTCTAACTAGAAATGGTGGTCGCTACCGGTTGTTCTCGGCATACTCGGCTCATTCGATTACGGTCACTACATGAAAGGAACTGCTATGGATCTTGCAATGGCACAGCGGCTCGTTGACCGCCGCAAGGCTGCCGGGCTTTCTCAGGAGGCGCTTGCTGCCCAGCTGGGCGTAAGCCGCCAGGCTGTTAGTAAATGGGAGCGCAGCGAGTCCTCACCCGATACCGATAACCTTATTGCGCTCGCCTCGCTGTATGGCGTGTCGCTGGATGAGCTGCTATATGGGGAGGCGGTGGATAGCACTCATGACTCGCGGGCTGATGATGAGGCACAGGACAGCAACGCCGGCACCAAAGCTTCAGATGAGGCTGAGGATTCTGCCGAGCACGCCGATTGCGGCGACAAACCACTTGTCGATATTTCCCTCGCGCGCGGTATCCACGTCATTGATCCCAATAAAGGCGAGGAAGTCCATGTTGGCTGGAGCGGCATCCATGTGACCAACGAGCGCAAGGGCGAAGAGGTGCATGTGGGGCCGGGCGGCGTGCATATCGATACGCTTGAGGACGACGGACATAGCGTGCGTACCAATGACGACGGCACCGTCACCATCGACGGCGAGACGTTTTCCAGCTGGAAGGAAGCACACGACAAGCTCGACCATCATGGCAAGCATTTCCACACCAAGGTCGGACGTGCATGGAACAAATTCCCCTTCCCCGCACTTGTCACTCTCGCCTATCTGGTGCTCGGCATTGTCTACGGCACATGGGGCATGGGGCTTTTCCTCGTCTTTCTGGTTCCCGTCTACTACGCGATTGGTGACTTCATCGATCGGCGCCACCTGTCTAAGCTGATCGAGGCCATCTACCCGGCAGCCGCCATCGCTTGGTTCCTCTACATGTGGCTCTGTTTGGGACAGCCCCATCCTGCATGGATCATCCTCATCACGATTCCCGTCATAAAGGCGCTCATGCGCTGGTGCCGCAAACAATGGAAGCACCGCAAACAGGCCTAACACGCTCCGACCCACCAGCACCCAACCACCCCCGCCCTTCTTCTAAGTTGCGGTGAAATAGGGACTGTTTTGAAGCTCCAAAGCGCCAAACAGTCCGTATATCACCGCAACTTACAAACAACTGGATCAGTTCCGGCACGGAGATTAGCATTGAGCTGACCGCGCGCCAAGAAAAGGGCCTATTTACTACGTTTAACTCGAGAGGGCCGACCATACCCGCCTTTTCCGAAAATTGGCAAGCCCTCTACCTGCGGTTTTAATTTCATAATCTTTGTCATGGTTGAGGGTGTGGTAGCAAACGTAGTAGATAGGCCCATTTTGTGGCATACGACCCATTCAAGCCCAATCTCGAAGGCTAAAGAGAGCCTCTCATCCACGCCTGTGAGCGAAAACCAAATAGAATGAAAGGCAAATGGAAAGCCCGTTTGACGAGCGGAGGACATATGCGCGACGTAGCCGAAAGCGACTGGAAGCTGTTTAAGAAAATGCTTCCTCAATGGCAAGAACGTTATATGGAAAAGCTCATCGGCCAGTACGTTGAGATACTGAACGGCGACAGTGAAGCGTCCAGTAGATTTTGGGCACTAGAAGAGCACCTCAATAGAGACAAGCTGTCCTCAGGCGTAATTGCAAACGACCTTCGCCGCAGCACAATGCACCGCGAGATAGCCAATTTGCTTATCGACAGCGTGATCACCCTTGACGACCTTGACGGTTTTACCGAGGACATTAAGAGCTATGCGCAACACTGGATTGGCCAGTAAGAGCACTGAACGGCAGACATCCCCAGCAAAACGGGGCAAACGCCGGGCCACCTAATGGTTGTCCGGCGTTTGCCCAGATAAAACCTGCCAAAATAAACCTGTCCCTTTTTGGCAGGTTACTCGGCGCTCTTGAGGGCGCCGACCATGTCGATCTTATTGAGGGTGCGATTGGTAGCGAGGTTGACGATAAACGTAAAGGCAAAGGCCAGCAGAACGGATAACACGTAGCTCAGCGGCTCGACCTCAACGTCAAAGTACAATGACGGCATCTGCAAGATGTACGTAAAGCTCTCGGCCAGCGCACCGCCCAGCGGTACGCCCAGCGCGGCTCCGATCGCCGTAAGAATCAACGTCTCCTTGTTGACGTAATGGTGCACCTCGCCACGACGGAAGCCCAGCACCTTGATAGTCGCCAGCTCGCGCTCGCGCTCCGAGATGTTGGTGTTAGACAACGTAAATACCACCACAAACGACAGGCACGCCGCCATAAAGGTCACAAGCACCACGACCGAATTGATAATCGTAAAGTTTGCCTCATAGTTTTCCCAATGCTCGGCGGTACTCGACAGCGTAATCCAACCATCGCTCTTAAGACGGTTGGTAAACGCAATCTGATCGGCCGACGAGCCCTTGAGCAGCGCAAGGATGCCGTTGAGGCGCGCGCTTCGACCGAACGCGCGCTCATAGGTGCCCTGCGTCATGTAAAGCGTGTTGCCCAGATAGTTGAGCGAAATGTCGCTGACTTTGACCTTGGCAACATTGAGCGACGAATCCTGGACGTGAGCCGTGTCACCCGGCTTGATCCCCAGCACCAGCTGAGAGCTCTTGCTCAAATACACATCCCCGTCACGCAGGGCGAGCGGTTCTTTGGACTCATCCTCCAGGCGCACGTAATCGCCCAAGTCACCCGTGCGGTCATCGGGCACCACGATCAGCTGCACAGTCTCGCTCTTACCGCCAAACGTAAAAGTGACGTTGTCGGTCATAATCGGCAGCGTCGAAGTCACAGTCACGTTGGAATCATTGGCTGCACTGCGCTCATCCAGTGCCGCGCACGTCTGCGAAAAATCATCGGGATTGGCAACCGCCAGCAGGTCATAGCGCGTGATATGCCCGTACTGCTTGGGCGACAACGCGACCGACGTATCACGGATGCCCATACCGCAAATCACAAGCGCCGTGCAGCCCGCAATGCCAAAGATGGTCATAAAGGCGCGCTTTTTGTAGCGGAACAGGTTACGCGCGGCAACCTTGTTCAAAAAGCCCATGCGGTGCCAGATAAAGCCGATTCGTTCAAGCAAGATGCGCGAGCCGGCGCGCGGGGCCTTGGGACGCATGAGCGAGGCCGGGGTCTCGGCCATCTCGTGGCGACAGGCGATAATCGTGGCGCCCACCACGCCCACGGCAAACAACGCCACCGATACGAGCGAGGACACAATGTCGTACGAAAGCAACATCTGGGGCAGCGAGTACATGTCGTCGAACACCGTAAACAAGAACAGCGGCAGGCCCACAAAGCCGATGATATTGCCGAGCACGCCACCGATCAGACACGCCCACAGCGAGTAGTCCACATATTTGGACAGGATACGCCCGCGTGAATAGCCGAGCGCCTTGTACAGGCCAATAAGCGTGCGCTCCTCCTCGACCATGCGGGTGGCGGTGGTAAGGCTGATGAGCACGGCGACGATAAAGAAGATGAACGGGAAGACCGTGGCGATGGCTTCGATCGAAGAGCTGTCGCTCTCGACGCTCGAGTAGCTCGCGATATTGCCGCGGTCCTGGATGTACCAGGTGCATTCGCCCAGGTCAGAGAGCTCGGCGCGGGCATCGGCAAACTGCTGGTCGGCGGCGGCACGGCGCCGGTCCAGGTCGGCTTGAGCCTGCGCACGCTCGTCGCTGCCCTCGGCCATGCGATTGATGTTGTCCTGCTCGATCCCAAAGACCATATTCGCCTGACGCTCAGCCGCGTCCAAGCTTGCCGGCGTGTCGACCGTCAGCTCCTGAGCGCGCGCCTTCTCACGCTCCTCGCGGATCTTCTCGATATTGCCCTTGACCTCATTGATCTTTGCCGAGTAGGCATCCGAATAGGAGTTGAGATCCTTGGCTCCCTCGACGACCACGTGGACCGCGGAGTAGGAAGAAGATGTCGCGGCATCCTCGCTCACGTAGAACTTGTAGTCCGCGGCCGAGGCGGCACGGAAGGCGTTGACCGTCGAGTCGGAGCTCACGTCGGTGGGATCGAGAACCTCGGCCGTGATGGTGTAGTCCCCATCGGCAAACTGGTCCTTGGCGCTTTGGTTCGACGAGCTCGCATCGTTGGCGGCAAAGCTCACCGTATCGCCGATTTTCTTGCCCGAAGCCTTCAAAAAACGTGAGGTCACTGCCACTTCGCCCGAAGTCTCGGGCAGCTCGCCGCGTACTAGCACCGGTTGGTCAATATTCTCTTTGGAGAGGCTCTGTACGACGACACGCTCGCGCGTCGTACCCACGGCGGTATAGGCGGTCTCGGTATAGATGCCCTCGGCCGTCTCGACGCCATCGACCTCTTGGATCGCAGCAAGATCGTCATCGGTCAGACCATAGGTCGACTGCACGTTGATGTCATAAACATTCTGCTGGTCAAAGTAAGCGTCGACCGAATCGCACAGATCCTCGCAGCCCGCCTTAAGGCCGCACATCACGCTCACGCCAAGCGCCGTGATGATCACGATTGACAAGAAGCGCTTAAGGCTGCCGCGAATCGTGCGGTAGACGCCACGGCGAAAAACCGTCGGCACCATATCGTTTGAGCTTTGGGCGGTGCGGTAGGTCGTAAAATCCTGCTCGCGCTCCGTGTTCTGCGCGTCGCGGCGCTGGCTGTTTTGGCGGTCCTGGTCCATGGGCGCTACCACTCGATCGTCTCGATAGGCACGGGATTTTGCTGGACCGTCTCGCTCTCCACGCGGCCGCTCTTAAAGCGGATCAGGCGATCGGCCATGGGCGCGAGCGCGGAGTTATGGGTGATGATGATGACCGTAATGCCTTGCTTGCGGCAGGTATCCTGCAGCAACTGCAAGATCTGCTTGCCAGTTTTGTAGTCGAGTGCGCCCGTGGGCTCGTCGCACAGGAGCAGCTTGGGGTTCTTGGCCAGCGCGCGGGCGATGGACACGCGCTGCTGCTCGCCGCCCGAAAGCTGCGCCGGAAAGTTAGCGAGGCGGTCGCCCAGGCCAACTTGACGAAGCGTTTGTTCGGCATCGAGCGAATCGGGGCAGATCTGAGCTGCGAGCTCAACGTTTTCGAGGGCCGTCAGGTTGGGAACCAGATTGTAGAACTGAAAGACAAAGCCCACGTCGGCGCGGCGGTATTCCACAAGCTGTGCCTCGTTGGCAGCGCTCACGTCACGCCCGTCCACCGTCACGGTGCCAGAAGTTGCCGTATCCATGCCGCCGAGAATGTTGAGGGCCGTAGTCTTGCCGGCACCCGAAGCACCCAAAATGATGGCGAGCTCGCCGCGCTCGACCGTAAAGCTCGCGCCGTCGAGCGCATGAATGCGGGCATCGCCCTCGCCGTATGCCTTGATGACGTCTTTGAATTCGATATAGGCCATCGATCGGTTCCCATCTTGTCGGATAACTCTTTAGTATTACCCATTTCCCACCGACCAAAAAGGGACAGGTTTATTTTGGCAGGTTTTATATGGGGAAACGGCAGCTATAGATGAGGCGCTGGGGAGGCCGAGAAATCATCGACGGGGTCAGGCCGACCGCCAAACGCAACGCCCGCATCTCAATCTGTCAGCCAAATAATTCGAACATCTGTTCGTTTCTATGATATGATTCAACTATCTAAGCAGGCCAATACGCAGAAAGGCGGTCAACATGGCGTTCGACTTTAAGAAGGAATGCAAGGAGCTCTACAAACCTGCAAGCAAGCCGAGTATCGTAACTGTCCCGCCTATGAGCTACGTTGCCGTTCGCGGAAAGGGCGACCCAAATACCGAAGGTGGCGAGTATCAAAACGCCCTGCCGCTGCTTTACGGCATCGCGTATACCATCAAGATGTCGAAGAAAGGCTCAAGGGGCATCGAGGGCTATTTCGACTTTGTAGTACCGCCGCTCGAGGGTTTCTGGTGGCAAGACTCCCCGAGCGGCGACATCGACTATGTACGCAAGGGCGATTTCAACTTTATCTCGTGCATCCGCCTGCCCGATTTCGTCACCCAAGATGACTTTGACTGGGCAGTCGCGGAAGCCACAACCAAAAAGAAACTGGACTTTTCCGCCGTCGAACTGCTTAAAGTTGACGAGGGTCTCTGCGTTCAATGCATGCACACCGGGCCCTACGACAACGAACCGGCGACCGTAGACGCTATGCATGAATACACGACCGAGCTGGGCTATGTCCCCGACTTCTCAGACACCCGTTTGCATCACGAAATCTATCTCTCCGATCCACGCAGATGTGCACCGGAGAAACTTAAGACCGTGGTTCGTCATCCTATCAAGCGCGCTGAATAGCGTGGGGCGTCATTTCACGCGCTAGGTTTTAAGCCAGCCAACCAGCCGCCTCCTAGGCCGTCCGGTAATTATCCTGACGCGGCCCGTCGCATCTTATATCCCCTAGGGGAAACTGCGTCCCGTTCTGAAGCCTCAAACTGGGATGCAGTTTCCGCTAGGCGCCCCAAGAGGAAAGTGCGTCCCGCTCCGCAGCGTCACGCCGGAACGTGCCCTCAGCCCACAGCCTCCTCCGCCGGCGTTTCCCCAGATAAAACCTGCCAAAATAAACCTGTCCCTTTTTGGTAGGTTTTAGAAGCGGACGGTGAAGGTGATCTGATGGTCGTGGCCGGACACGGTAGCGGAGCCGCCATGGGCCTCGGCGATGGCGCGCACGACGGATAGGCCCACGCCCGAGCCACCCGTCTTGGAGCTGCGCGACACATCTGCACGATAGAAGCGGTCGAACAATCGATCCAGGTCGCCCTCGGGCAGCTCGTCCACAGCGTTCGATACGACAAGCTCGGCGGCGCCCTTACCCTTGCCGTGCGAGACGGAGCGCAGACTCAACTCGATCACGCTGCTCTCGCTCGCATAGCGCGTGGCGTTGTCCAGCAGCAGCTCAACAACCTGTGCCACTGCCGCGGCATCGGCATGGGCCCGCACACCGCTCGCGATCGACATCGACAGCCGCTTCCCGCGCGAAACCGCCACCGACTTAAACGGCGCGGCTGCCTTGTCCACCGCCTCTGAGAGATCGATCGACGCCATGGTAAAGCCCACCGAGCCCTCGTCCATGCGCGCCAAAAATACCAGACGCTCCGTGAGTGCCGTCAGCCGCGCAACCTGCTCGTGAATGCTCTGGGTCCACTCGCTCTCGCCACTCTCAATCTCCTGCACCTCGTTCGCGGCATCGATCACAGCGAGCGGCGTCTTGATCTCGTGGCTTGCATCGGTAATAAAGCGCTTTTGCTTGCTGTAGCTCTCGACCATCGGTCGAATCACGGCGCCCGAGGCAACCGTTACAATTGCCAGCACCGCCAGCCAGCCAATGCAACTGATTGCCACACTCGCGCTCAAAAACGAATGAAAACTCGCGAGCTCGCGCGAACAGTCCACGAACACATAGGTGGTTTTCTCGCCTTGAACTGTAGTCGTATAGCGGTAGTTACCGGAAAACCCAGAGGTCAGGCCCTTGGAATCCAGCCCCATGGCAATACGGGCGGCACGCTTGGCGCCCACCGCGGCAATGCGGGCGGTATTGACATCGACCACCTGCCCTTCGACAAGCGCCACCGTAAAGTAGCGCGTGTCGAAGGGGGACTCCGCCGTCATGCCTTCAAAATGTCCCACACGAGCGCCCGCTCGATCGCCGTCCGCAACCATGCCGGTGCTCGCGTTCCCGCCATTGCCGGGATCGGTCCTGGACTCGTCTTCCCAATCGATGCCGCCCTTGCCTGCCAGGATATAGTCCAGGCGCGCATCGGCCATTTTGCAGACGTGCGAGTAATTTACGATATTGATGCCGGCAATGATGAGCGTGAGCACCACGGTCACAGCGCCCATGGCAACGAGGATGAACTTGCGACGCAGGCGGCGGCCCAATGCGTCAGCAGCATTTGCCCGCCCCGCACCACTCGAGGTGGCACGAAACCGCTCCGTCAGGTGCTTCCACCACGCGCGCACGCTCACGCCTGCTCGCCTTCCTCAATCACCTCAAGCGAATAACCCTGATTGCGCGATGCGCGGATGGCCACGTTGGCACCCAGCGCCGTCAGCTTTTTGCGCAGGTACGAGATATAGACCCACACCACGTTGGCACCTTCGGGTGCGTCCTCGCCCCAAACATCGAGCATCAGACGCTCGGTGGGCATGCGCGTGCCGGCGTTGCACATAAAGAGTTCCATAAGCTGAAACTCGCGATTGGCTAGGTGCTCCTCGCCCAAGGGCCCCACAAGCGTGCAAGCCGCCGTGTCGAGGCGCATGTTGCCCACACTGAGCGTCGTGGCGTCAATTGCCGTCGCGGCACGCGTCATGGCGCGAATGCGTGCGAGCAGTTCCTTGGCGGCGAACGGCTTAGTCAGGTAATCGTTGGCGCCAGCGTCCAGGCCCTCGACCTTATCGGATACCTCGCTTTTGGCCGTAAGCATGATGATGGGCAGGCGTTTGCCGGCCTCACGTGTGCGCTTGAGCACCTCGATACCATCCATGCCGGGCATCATGATGTCCAGAATCGCGGCGTCATAGTCGTTGGCGAGTAGATATTCGAGCGCCGTCAGACCGTCGAGTGCGGTATCGACCTCGTAGTCGCTATGTTGAAGAATCGCGGTAAGGGCGCGGGAGAGGCCGGGTTCGTCCTCGGCAAGCATCAGCTTCATAGTTGCTCCTTTGGCGCATGGAAATACAAGCTTCGATACTGCCGATGATAGCGCACCGTCAGCTGCCTTAGAGCAGCCTTAGCTGCTCAACCTGCGCGTTTTCAAATACGCAGGACGTGGCTTAGCCAAACTTAAGGCACAGATGCCGAGCGCTTGGACACATGCCTGCCGCGAAAAGACGGCGGCTCGTCCTTCCACGGCGTCCTAGTTATGCAAAGTGTTCGAGCGTTACTCCTCGTACGCACCCTCAAGCCGAAGCAGCCACTCCTTGCGGTCGAGGCCACCGGCATATCCGTTAAGCGAACCGTCAGCGGCAACCACGCGATGGCACGGCACGATAATCGAAATGGGATTACGTGCAACCGCAGCCCCCACCGCACGAGGAGATACAACGGGCGCTTCATTTCCCGGCACACGATGTCGAGCCGCAACACGCTGAGCGATCTCGCCATACGTAACGACCTCACCGCGCGGAATTGAAAGCAGCTCAAACCAAACCTCGCGCTGAAACGCCGTACCAATCATATGCAACGGCGGCGTAAACCGAGGCTCCTGCCCCGCAAAATAAGCATTCAGCCAAGCCCAAGAACGCTCAAGCACCGAAGAAGCCGCACCATTTGCCGGACTCACCGAAGACATCCCACCGGTACCAGAAACCGCATCGGCACCTACGACACACTCCGCATCCTCTTTGAGCAGCGTAGAGCCAAAGTGCTCCTGCCCCTCAAACCAAAGCCCCGTCAAACCGCGGCCATCAGCGGCAAGCAGGATTTCGCCCAAAGGCGAAGCAAACGTCGTCGTGACCACCAGCGGCTCCTTTCAAAACTTCGCAAACATAATACCGCGAATTGTGCAGACAACCCCGCAGATACGTCTGGGCGGGCTCGCAATTACTTAAGCGAGGCTGTTCTCCCAATCAAGCGAAAAAGACGCAGGGCATCGACGCCAGAGCGGTACCCCTGTCAGCCGAGCTCTAATACTTTCCCGAGAAGTGAACGAGTAAAAACGAAGCCCCGGAGCATCCACACCTTTAGACCAAAAAACCGCAGGATTCGCACTGCGAAACCGCAGGAAATAGCGGTCAAAATATGCCAATGCTTCGGGGGTCCAAATAAGGTCGTTCACTTCTCGGGAAAGTATTAGACCCCGATTCGCACCAACCCCAAAGTCACCCCAGGCAGCAGACGCAGCGCGCCGCAGCTGCCGGCCGCGCCCCAAAGTCCCCCAAGGCGGCAGGCGCAAAGCGCCGAGGCCGCCGCCGGGACCAGGGTCCGCAACAACCACGTGCCCCCACATCAGCCCAGCGACCCCAACCAACAACGGCCCCCCATCGCAGGCCGCTTGCAGCAGCGTCACCGCAGGCGGGGGCCGGGCTTAGTTTTCAGAACACTCCGCAGACCAGTGTGGCGCCTTATCCGCGGCTCCGAAGGAGCAGGACAAGGCGCCACACATGGTCGAGGACGTTCTGAAAACTAAGCCCGGCCCCCGCCGGACAGGTCACACTACTCGCAGAGCAGCTTAGCGATCTGGACGGCGTTGGTTGCCGCGCCCTTACGGATTTGGTCGCCGCAGCACCAGAAGGTGATACCGCGCGCGGCCTCGGGGTTCGAGATGTCGCGACGCACGCGGCCGACCCAAATCAGGTCCTGGTCGGACGTATCCATCGGCATGGGGAAGCGGTCGTGTGCATTCTCGGCAGCCATATCGTCAACCAGTTTGACGCCGGGAGCGGCAGCCAGCGCAGCACGGGCCTCCTCGACCGTAATATCGCGCTCAAACTCGAGCGTAATGCTCTCGGAGTGCGAACGCAGCACGGGCACGCGCACGCAGGTGCAGTTCACGCGCAGCTCGGGCAGATGCATGATCTTGCGGCCCTCGTTTTGCAGCTTCATTTCCTCGGAAGTAAAGCCTTCCTCCTTGACGCCGCCGATCTGCGGAATCAGGTTGCTCGCCAGCTGGGCGGCAAATGCACGCGGCTCGGGAATCTCCTCGCCACGGCCCAAGGCGGCAAGCTGTGCTTCGAGCTCGGCCATACCGGGGGCACCGGCGCCCGAAGCTGCCTGATACGTGGACACGATCATGCGCTTTACGCCGGCGAGCTGATGCAGCGGCCAGGTGGGAACCAGGCCGATGATGGTCGCGCAGTTGGGATTGGCGATAAGGCCGTGATGCCACTTGATGTCACCGGCATTGATCTCGGGCACGACCAGCGGCACCTCGGGATCCATGCGGAAGGCGTGGCTGTTGTCGACCACGACGGCGCCGCGCTTGACGGCCTCGGGCAGCAGTTCCTTGGCGATATCGTCGCCGGCAGCGCCGAGTACGATGTCGCAGCCCTCAAAGGCCTCGGGGCAAGCCTCCTCAATCACAACCTGCTCGCCGCGGAACTCGACGGTCTTGCCCGCAGAGCGTGCGCTCGCCAGCAGCTTGAGCTTACCGACCGGAAACTCCTGCTCGTTGAGGCACTCGAGCATCTGGGTGCCCACGGCTCCCGTCGCGCCCAAAATAGCAACCGTGTACTGTTTCATGCTTCCCCCTTTAAAGGTTGTGGCTTTTGCCCGCACGCCGAGCAGGCCGATTATTGTTGCCAGTGTATACAAGAACGGGGCGGACACGAAACCCGCCCCGTCGAAACGAAACCGAAACGAAACGCCCCGCGCTAGATTTTTGGCACTTGTCCCAAAAATCCACCGGGATAGCAGCTACTTGTGGAGCGCAGCCAGGGCGGGATCGGCCGGCGCGGGAGCCTCCAGGTCGGAGACCTTCACAATGCCGTTCTCGTCGGAGAAGGCACGGTAAATGGTCCGAATCGCCAGGTCGAAGTCTTTCTCCTCGACACCGATAATGATGTTGATCTCGTCGCAGCTCTGAGAAATCATGCGCACGCTCACGCCGGCCTGGCCGAGCATGCCAAACAGGTGGCCCGAGATACCCGCGCGGCCGCGCAGGTTACGGCCGACAGTCGCGATGAGCGCCAAGCCCTCGACAACCTCGATCTCGAGCGGCTCGACCTCCTGCTGAATGTCGCCCACGAGCGAGTACAGCGAGTCGCGCACGTCCTGCTCCTGCACCACGGCGCCAAAGCGGTCGACACCGGTGGGCATGTGCTCGACGGAGACATCATAGCGTTCGAAGACCGAAAGCGCACGGCGCATAAAGCCGACGCGCGGCTTGGTACGGTCGCGGGCAACGTTGATGGCGACAAAGCCGCGCTTGCCGGTCACGCCGGTAATGATGGGCTCCGCCTCGCCCTCGTCGGCCGTCTCGCTAATGATGGTACCGGGATCCTGCGGCGCGTTGGTGTTCTTGATAACCAGCGGAATACCAGCCTCGCGCACGGGGAACACAGCCTCCTCGTGCAGGACGCTTGCACCCATGTACGAAAGCTCGCGCAGCTCCTCGTAGGTAACGCGGGCAATGGGCTGAGCCTCGGGAACAATACGCGGATCGGCGGAATAGAAGCCCGAAACGTCGGTCCAGTTCTCGTACAGGTCGGCACCAAGGCATTTGGCCAGGATCGAGCCGGAAATATCGCCGCCGCCACGATCGAGTAGCTTAATCTGACCCTCACGCGTCGCGCCATAGAAGCCGGGCATAACAAAGCCGCCCTGCTGACCGTACTCCTGCACCAGCTCGCAGGTACGATTCATGCTGAGCGTACCGTCGTGATGGAACGCCACGACCGTCGCGGCATCCAGGAACGGCAGGCCCAGGTACTCGGCCATCAGGCGAGCGGTGAAGTACTCGCCACGACTCACGAGCTCCTCGGTGGAGTAGCCGCCCGAGCGGGCGCGCTCGGCAAAGGCCGCGAACTCCTCGCGGATGGGATAGGTGAGCTCCAGCTCGTCAGCGATATCAAAATAGCGCTGCCCAATGTCCTCGAGCAGCTCCTCGCACGACACGTGGTACTTAACGTGCGCGTTAACCAGGTAGAGCAGGTCGGTCACCTTGGTGTCGCCCTTAAAGCGGCGACCGCAGGCAGAAACCACCACAAAACGGCGGGCCGGGTCGGCATCGACAATGGCCTTGATCTTCTTAAAGTGTTCGGCGTCGGCGACCGACGAGCCGCCAAACTTGGCAATCTTAATCATGGGCTGGAGGTTACCTTTCTAAAAAGCCTCTGCGAACCTATTTTGCGCGCTCTGATACCATGGTTTCACCGATTGGGACCAAGGCATCCGAGGAGCAGTGTTATATGGGAACTTATCATAGTACACGAGGACGCACTTTATCGTGCTCAAGTAAGGTGGCAATCCGTACCGGCATCGCTCCCGACGGGGGTTTGTTTGTCTCGGACGAGCTGGGCACCCAGCAACTCGATATCAGCTCGCTTGCAGATAAATCGTACTTTGAAATCGCTCAAGATGTGTTGGGAATGTTACTGAATGATTACACAGACGAAGAAATTTCGGCCTGTGTGAATGAGGCTTACCGCAGCACGTTTGCGAGCGAAGAGGTCACGCCGCTCGTCAAACTCGACGCCGCACCGGGCGCCGACGCCCCTCAGACCTATGTGATGGAACTCTTTGGCGGCCCCACGAGCGCCTTTAAGGACGTCGCCCTGCAGATGCTCCCCCGCCTTATGGCCCGGACCTCTGCCAAGGACGGCGGCGCCGAGCGCATCATGATCGTCACCGCCACGTCGGGCGACACGGGCAAGGCAGCACTCGCCGGCTTTGCCGACGCTCCGGGCACGGGCATCACTGTCTTTTATCCCGAGGGCAAGGTCAGCCGCGTCCAGAACCTGCAGATGTCCACGCAGGAGGGCGATAACGTCGCCGTCTGTGGCATCCGCGGCAACTTCGACGATGCCCAGAGTGCCGTCAAGCGCATCTTTGCCGATAAGGAGCTTGCCGAGCGTCTTGAGGCCGCTGGCACGGTGCTTTCGAGCGCCAACTCCATCAACGTCGGCCGCCTGGTGCCGCAGGTCGTCTACTACTTTGCCGCCTATGCGCAACTGCTGCGCGCCGGCGCCATCGAGGCTGGCGACGCCGTAGAGTTCTGTGTGCCCACCGGTAACTTTGGCGATATCTTGGCCGGCTACTACGCCAAGCGCATGGGTCTGCCCGTCGCCAAGCTCGTCGTGGCGAGCGACAAGAACAACGTTCTCGCCGACTTCCTGACCACCGGCGTTTACGACCGTAACCGCCCGTTCTTCACGACCATTTCACCGTCGATGGACATCCTTATTAGCTCCAACCTGGAGCGCATGCTCTACTTCCTGTCCGACGGCGACTGCGAGCTCGTTGCCGGGCTTATGAAGCAGCTTGCCCAGACGGGTCGCTACGAGGTTCCCGCCGACCTGCTGGCCAAGATCCAGAGCGTGTTTGGCTGCGGCTGGGCCAGCGAGGACGAGGTCCGCGCCGCCATCAAGAGCTGCTGGGATGCGAACGGCTACGTGATCGACCCGCACACCGCTTGCGGCTATCACGTCTTTGAGCAGGTCGCCCCCGCCGAGGGCGCCAAGGCCCGCGTGCTGCTTTCGACCGCCAGCCCCTACAAGTTCCCGCGCGCCTGCTGCGACGCCCTGGGCCTCAACGTTCCCGAGGATGATTTTGAGGCTATGCGTGTGCTCGAGCAGGCCACCAACACGGTCGCCCCGACCCAGCTCGCCGAACTCGAATCCAAACCCGTCCGTTTCGAAGACGTCTGCGACGTAGCCGACATGGCCAACTACGTAGAGTCTGCAGCAAAAAAGATGGCTTCCAACTAAACCCCTTATTGAGCGCCGGCGAAAGCCGGCGCACCTTCTTTTATCAGATACCCACCGGGATGATGACGAACTGACATGCGGGTCTGCCTGTTTAGTTCGTCGCGAGTTCCGCACGAGCCGGAAAGCACTTAATGTGCTTTCCGAGCGAGCCAGGACTGTCCGAGCAGCGAACTAAACAGGCAGACCGCCCAGGAGATTCCCATGATCAAAATCACCGTCCCAGCAACCAGCGCCAACCTAGGCATCGGCTACGATACCCTCGGCATGGCTGTCAGCCTCTACTCGCACTTCACCTTCGAGCGCGCCGACAAGCTCACCATCACGGGCTGCCCCGAGGAGTTCCAAAACGAGAGCAACCTGGTCTATGTGAGCTTTGTCGATGCTCTGGCCGCCTGGGGCGAGCCGGCCTTTCCCGTCGCTATCGACATTCAGACCGATGTACCCGTCGCCCGCGGCCTGGGCTCCAGCTCCACCTGCGTTGTCGCTGGTATCATGGCAGCCGCCGCGTTGACGGGCCACACCGTCGACCGCGCCGAGCTCGTCCGCATTGCCACCGAGGTCGAGGGCCATCCCGATAACGTCGCCCCCGCCATCCTGGGCGGCGCCGTCTGCTCCTTTACGCCGACCGATTCGCTCCCCCAGTGCCTGCGCTACGAGGTGAGCGATCGCTTGCGTTTTATTACCGTGATTCCGCCCTACGAGGTACATACGAACGAGGCGCGCAAGGTTGTGCCGCAGGAGATTCCGCTCTCCACCGCCGTATGGCAAATGGGCCGCATCGCCGGCATGACGCGCGGCCTGGAGACCGGCGACCTGGATCTGATTGCCGCCGCCAACGACGACCGCATCCAAGAGCCGTATCGCCGTCGCCTGATTCCCGACTACAACGCCGTGCGCGACACCTGCCTTAACGGCGGCGCTAAGACCATCTGGATCAGCGGTTCGGGCTCGACCCTCATGGCTGTAACCGATGACACTATCGTAGCCAAATTCCTGCAGGTCAAGCTGCGCGAGCAGTTCCCTAAGTGTGATACGCATATTCTGACGTGCGACACGGAGGGCGCTCAAATCGAGTACCTGTAGCGCCCTGCCTCATTGCTCTCACCGGTCCCCTTGGGGCTTCCCCTGAAAACGTCCTCGATCATGAATTGCCCCGTCGTACGCTTCGCGCGACGGGGCAATTCGATCTGCGGATTGTTTTCAGGGGAAGCCCCAAGGGGGCCTGCGCAGCCTCGACAGGATATCGCATTCGCTGATTTAATTATCGCCCGATTCGCGGCGCAATCTATTTATCTCCGCTGCTCAGAACCGCCTCAAGTCTTTGCACGAGGACTCTGACGGTAATTCCAAGTGCCTCTGCATAGGCGAACTGTTCGTAAACCCTAAGGCTGCGCTCCCCAGTCTCGACTTTCGAGATGAACGACTGAGGTACCCTCAGTTTCTTTGCGAGTTCAACCTGAGTGATACCTTGCTCTCGACGAATCTGGGAGAGGCATTTTCCGCATGTCCTATTAGCATCAACGTTCATGCCGTTTACGCTATATTCCGTTTTGTTATATCCCAAACTGGGATATATTTATGTTACTTGCCGCTTAACTTACAGCGATTGTTCACATCGGAAATCTAAACGAGAGAGGGGACTCAACAAACATGGATAATGAGACGAAAGAGCCCAACGATGAGCAAATGCACGGCGCATCATACGAACAGACGCCAGATATCGAAGGGAAACAGCTTTCTGATGGTGCTGACGATGCCCCCTCCCCTGAAGATCGGTCATCAAATGAAGATGACGTCGCATGCAAAAAAGAAGGGGGCGACTCACTTCTAACGAGAGCCATTCATAAATTAGGCGGTAAAAAACGGGCGGCTATTGCAGCTACTGCAATAGTTGCTGTCGTCTTCTGTTTGCCCACGTTATTCCCCCAATTGTTTTGCACCCACAAGCTTTGGACCAATGCGAGTTGTACAAGCCCTCGCACCTGTAAAAGTTGCGGCAAAACCGAGGGGGAACCGCTCGGACATGAATGGGAAGAAGCAACGTGCACGGTTCCGAAGACCTGTCAACGCTGTGGTAAAACCGATGGAAAACCCCTTGGGCATCAACCGGGCTCGTGGACTACCGAAGTTGACTACGTAGACGCCACCTCAAAGGAAATACGAGAATGCGAAAAATGCGGAGAGGTCGTTGACACTCGCAACGAAAAGGAAATTACTTCCTTTCTTGGCGACGGATCGTTTTCAATTTCACCTGAAGGCTTTATTGAACGACTTAACGAGGAATTCTCCGATATCCCCAATTGCAACAGTATGAAGGCGAGTTACGAGCTAGACGATAGCGGCACGGGACTCGAGCTTCAGATAAAAAATGGCTCTACGCTTGCCGGTATTGGAGGCTTTTTCTCGGACTCGAGCAGCCAACTACTATTCAGCTATCTTGGATCCGAAAACTGCTTCAAAAACATAGTCATGTACTTTGAAAATTCAGATTATGCCGCGGCGACAGCATTGGCAACTATACAAGCAATCGATCCAACACTTTCGTTTTCAGACGCCAAGGAAGTTGGTGCTGCCTGCGTAGATACGCCAACTGTCAAAAATGGAATTACGTACGCAATCGTAGCTTCGAATGGAGAGTACTGGCTGAGCGCTCGAATTGAATAATTTTCTTTGATTACTAAATTCAGACGCCTCTTACTCGCGACATATTAAAACTCGACCCCTGGCAGCATCGTCAATCGAAAATTGCCCCGCCGAGCACTTTAGCTTAGCGGGGCATTTCAATATGAAAGCGGATTTAAATATCAACAAGGCCTGCACGCCCCAACGAGACAGCCGGCTTCGCTGCTCAAATTGCTCTTGGTGAACCACAACTTGAGCAGTCAGCGGCCAGCATCTCTTTTAGGCTGCGCTGGTTTCTTTGTATTCGAAGACCGGCTCTAGGAGGTCTTCTATGCTGCAGTGCAGGACTCTCGCCATATCCCTTATGGTCGTTACAGACGCTTCGTTGATGTTTCGTTGGCGTTGCTCGTACATTTGGATTGAGCGGAGTGATACGCCCGATTCGTATGCCAGGTCTTGTTGGGTTTTCATGAGCCGCTTTCTTGCTAGCGCCAGTTTGGTTTGACGAGGTGTTTTCTTCGCCATGTCGCAAATAAGACGCGCCACGCGTTCCTCCGAGGCTTCATGCCAGGGGTAGTACAAACTGCGCAGCACATCAAACGGAGCGACATGCAGCAGGTCTTCAAAAGACTCTCCCAGGCGCCACTGTAGATGCGCCAATATCCAGCCCGTCCAGTATTCCGGTGTTTTCTCAAATCGATAGGTGCGGTCCGGCATAGACCTGGCTTCATAGCCCGACCTTTCGGCGATCAGCGCGAACAGCTCAACGCCCGATTTTCCCGATACGACCCATGCGTTGCCACGCTCAAACTCGCGGGCAACCCCGCTCAGGCAAAAGAGTTCAGCAACTTCAGATCCTTCTGCTCCATAGTCATTGACGGCATAGTCGAAGCAGTCGCCGAGGTTGTTCATTGCGTCCTCAAGGTAATAGACGGGATATGTTCTACTCGGTCCACAATCCGTCAACTCTTGGATCATTTAAATCAACCCTCCCTGCCATTAAATCCCTAATGTCGATACCTTCGGGATCGAATCCGTTAACCGTATCCAAGTATTTGCGTCGAGCATTCTGCTCACGCTCAAATCGCTTGGGATAAAACTCAGGCCCCGAAGCCTGCTTCCAATCGCAGAATCTAATCACCGAGAAAGCGCGCTCGCTCATAAGAGCATATTGAATACCCAAATCACCCAAGCGCATGATACGTTGCAGCTGTCTGAGCGATATCATGCCGCTGACAAACTGTCTTGCAAACGAAAAATAGGAGTCGTCAGCGCGATAGCCCCGAATAACGTCATATGAAGAAATATCAATCAGACAGTTATCAAGTAGAAATCGTAGCCCTTCGCGCGCCAATGGCGTCGAGACATTGAACTCTCTGTTATTCGCCAGAATTGCAAGCCAGTTGAGAATCGAGAACTCACCTGATTCCAAATCCAAAATCGCAAGGCCATCTAAATCAAGCTCATATCGATTCGCAATGCCATCAGACTCGGTCCGACATGCCCATTCCATCGCCATTTCCTCATGTGGCGTGCAATAAAACCCACGCCCATAGTCATTGAACTGTCTACATCTATCCAACGATGGATGCTCGACGACAACCTCCGACCCGTGCCATAGCTCCATAGTGACCTCCAAAAAATATCACCTCAGTGATAGTTTACCAATAACTATCACTGAGGTGATATAGATAAGAGCTTTTGAGGGGTTAAGCCTAATTAGAGGCAAGCCTCGGCGATGCGGCGCTTGAGTTCGTCGATGCCGGTGCCGGTTTGGGAGCTTGTGATGATCACGTTTTCGGCCGGGACGTTGAGCTGCTTTTTGATGGCTGCCGCCTGGCGTGCCTGCTGGGTGCGGCTGAGCTTGTCGGCCTTGGTGAGGCAGACGATAAAGTTGAACTCGTTGCCCTGCAGGTAGTCGATCATGTCATGGTCGAGCTTGCTCGGGTCGTGACGAATATCCACCAGCGACACGACCAGGTTAAAGCTGCGTTCGGAGTCGAAGAAGTCGCCGATGAGCTCGGCCCAACGGTCGCGCTCGGCCTTGGAACGACGGGCGAAACCGTAGCCCGGCAGGTCGACAAAGTGAACGTCGTCGGCCTCAAAGAAGTTGATGTTGCTTGTCTTGCCCGGCGTGCTCGAAACCTTGACCAGGTTCTTGCGGCCAAAAAGCTTGTTCATAATCGACGACTTGCCCACGTTGGAGCGGCCGACAAAGCTCACCTCGGGGCAGGTGGACTCGGGAATCTGCGAAACCTTGCCGTAGCTGGCAACGAACTTGGCAAGCTGGTAGTTAATGGAATCGGCCATGGACACTCCTTGGTCGTAGGTTCTTACAAAAGAGCGCGCTAATAGATAGCAGCGATACGGCGAACGATATCGAGCGTAATGCCACTCGCGGTACGGGCATACTCGAACAGGTCGAACTCGCGGTCGCAAATCGCATCGTACGCCTCGTCACAATTATCGCTGATAGCGCGCAACACCAGGCAATCGACACCATTTTTAGTTGCGACATGGGCAATCGCCGCGCCCTCCATGCCAACACAATCGGCATGCGTCGCCTCGATAGCCTCGTTGCGCATGGCGGCACCCGTCACAAAACGGTTGCCCGTGGCAATCGTGCCGACCAGGAACTGCTTGGTGCCCTCGTTCGAAGCGGCTGCATTTGTCGAAGCATCGACAAAGTCACGCTCAGCAAGCACATCGGCAGCAATATCGACCAGCGCAGGCGTCGAGCCAAACTCCTCGAGCCCCGGTGCAGACTCGGCGATAAGCGCGGTATCGGTATCCAGATAGCGCAGGCGTTTGCCAATGACCACGTCGTCGATATGGAGCTTGGGGTTCAAACCGCCCGCAATGCCCGAAAACACAACAGCCTGCGGAGCATACTTGCTAATGAGGTGCTGTGTTGCAGCGGCGGCGTTCACCGTGCCCATGCCCGCCGTTGTGGCGACAACTGTCAGGCCGTCGAGCCCGCCGGTCACAACGTTCAAGCCCGCCTCCTGTACCATGCAAACGTTACTCAACTCTTCCTTAATCTGCATGATCTCTTTTTCGAGCGCACCGATAATCGCGATGGTAGCCATGCCATTCCCCAAACCTATTCGAAATTCTCAACCACGGTATGGTACCAGCATTTTGTTTGACCTCGCCAAACGAACACGCTAGGCCAGCGCAGCTCGCGTATCAAACAGAGCCTTTGCAATCGCAGCCGTAACCTCGCTCGAGCGGTCGCTCCATGGCATCGATGTCATGACGCTCATGACATAGGTACGACCATCGATGTCGATAAGGCCCGCATCGCATGTCGAATAGCAACCTGCCTCGCTGATCCAGCCGGCCTTGTTGCGCACCAAGGCCTGGTCGTCCGCAATGCCGTCACGAATAAACGATTGGGTCGTAGAGGCCAGAAGACCCGACAGCCATTGCGACGTCTCGGTATCACGGCTCAAATACTCGCTCATCTCGCGCCATAACTTGGCCGAGGTGCGCGCGCAGTAGGTTGGGAAATCGCTCATCGGATCGAGTGCGGTATCGTAGTCGATACCAAGACCGACAATCCAACCCTCGTAACCGACACGGTCAAACGCCGCGCGTAACGCAATAAACGAATCGTTGTCCGAATTAACGACCGCGGCCTCGATCAGGTCGCGCACCGCCTGCCAGCCCATGTTGTAGCCACCATAGGTGCCAAGGGAATCATCAAGTGAGACTTGGCCCGTCTCGACCAGTGACTCGCAGATGTAGAGTACATAGAGCGCCTTATAACTGCTCGCACCGTACACCTCGGCGTCCGCGTTATACGTCACGCCCTTTCCGCTCGACAGATCGTAAAACACCACGCCCGCATCGCCCAATTTCTGGGCCTGATCAAGGGCATCTTGAAGCGCCGCGAGGCTCTCATCCTCCAGGGCGGGGATCTGGTCATCCACCAGTGAGAAGGTCTGCACGGTATCGCCTGAGGGGATATCGTTAAAGTCCGCCTTCGAAAGCCTCATCTTGAGGCTCGCTGTCGACAGGGTTTGACTTGCGGTGGCTTTAGATTCAGAGACCTTTTTGTTTTGCGTCTGTACCGTTGACGCATCCGAGCGTGCCATTCGCTCCGACGCGTAGGTTTTGGCGGTAATTCCGAGGATAATAACCGCCAACGTTAGCATCCCAATGGCGGCAATCTTCACCCCGCGGATGCGAGCGTCTGCAAGGCCACGCGAAGACGTGCCCTTCGTCTCATATCTGCTGCCATGTTGCGGCACATACTCGTCCCGCGATGCGCCCTTTCGCACGTGGTCTCCTGACTGCTACCGTTCATATACGAGCAGCATAATACCGAGCAGGCATTTCTTACCGAAGACATTCAGTCGCGTTTAAGGTGTCTCTAAAGAAACCACAAGCGTATTTATCCAAATGGCACGATTCTGTTGCGCATCTCCGCCCAAAACGCAGTTGCGGTGAAATAGTTCCTGTTTGGGCGGTATTAGCCGATAAACAAGAACTATTCCACCGCAACTTGACGGGGCTCTTTAGCAATCAACTAGGTGCCCGGGGGCACTCATTTAAGTCTGTCCCCAATGAGTGCTGCTAGCCGATGGCGTTTTTGAGTTCCGCACGGCGCTTTTTCATGCCCGTCATGACTGCGTTGCGCAGCTCGGGCATGCGCGCGGTATCCATCTGAGGCACGCCCTCAAGCTTATAGGGAATGCCCAGTTGCTCGTACTTGACGACACCCATCGTGTGATACGGCAGCATCTCCAGGCCGACCACGTTATGCCACGGGGCGATCAGACGACCGAGCGCCTCGCACTCCTCCACCGTGTCGGTAATGCCCGGCACCACCACGTGACGGATAACGACCTTGATCTTACGACGCGCGAGCTCATCGCCAAACGCCAGAATGCGTGCAGGATCGCATCCGGTCAACTTTTTATGCTCGACGGGATCGGCGTGTTTAATGTCGAGCAGCACCATGTCGGTCTCGTTGAGTACGGCATCGAACTTCTCGGGATGCGCGGGATCGAACGCATACCCGCAGCTATCCAAGCAGGTATGCACGCGACCATCGGGGTTATTGTGCATGACGCGGAACAGGCCGGCCAAAAACTCAGGCTGCAGAAGCGGCTCGCCACCCGAAACCGTAATTCCGCCGCTGCGGTAAAACTCATGGTTACTCTGGAACTCGTCCATCAGGTGCTCGACGGTCACCATGGTGCCGCCTTTAACCGACCAGGTATCGGGGTTGTGGCAATACGCACAACGCATGGGGCAGCCCTGAACAAACACCACAAAGCGGATGCCGGGTCCGTCGACCGTTCCCATCGTCTCAATCGAATGCACGCGGCCCAGGGCAAACGCAGAGTCCTCGGGACGAGCATCCACACCCTCAAGCGTCATCTCAGCCATTCCCGCAACCTTGCCTCTCTTTGGTTATTGCCAATTAAAATGCCAGAGCCATTCTAGCCCATACGCATGATGGTGAAACGGTTTGGCGGCCAATTGGGTTGTCCTATTTGGCCCCACGCAAGAGCGGCGGAAAGGTTATCGCAACCCGCCCGCCGCCGAGGCAATAGAAATCGATAGACGCCAGGCCCTACGCTTTAAGCGTAAGCACCGCGCCAAAGGCAGTCGGGCCGCAGTGGCTCGAGATGACGCCGCCGACCTGAGTCCAGGTAACGTCCTTAAAGCCGAGCTCATGCGCGTAGACCTCCATGTCGTCGCGCAGCTCCTCGGAAAGGCCCACCGAATACGCCAAACCAATGTGCGAGTAATCAATATCGCCCTTGGAAACCATGTGATCAATAAAGGCACGGGCGCACTTGAGCATAGAGCCGCGGAACTTCTTAGTCGCCACGAACTTGCCGCCCGTTACCTCAATGCAGGGCTTAATCTTGAGCAGATGGGCGCCCAGGAACGCGACGTTGGACAAGCGACCGCCCGCCTTAAGGAAGGCAAGGTCGGTAGGAACAAAGCCCAACAGCACGCGGTCCATGACGGAATTGGTGAAGGCGAAAATTTCGTCGACGGTGGCATCGGGGTGAGCCTCGATGTATTTGGCAGTCTCAACGACAACGAGCGACTGGCCCACCGAGACAAAGCGCGTGTCCATGGAGAACACGTAGTCGCGCCCCTTGGCCGCAATCTTCGAGGACTGATGTGAGCAGGTCGTTACCTCGGAATACGCAAGGTGCAAAATGGTCGCGTCGGGCTGCTCAGCGTGAATGCGGTCGTACACGTGAGCAAAATCCGCAGGCGCGCAGCCACTGGTCTTGGGCATAACGCCAAACTCGTTACAGCGCGAGTAAATCTCAAGCGGATCGATCGAACCGTCCTCGACGGTCTCGTCACCAATCGTGACATGCATGGGCACGCGCACGATGCCGTAGCGTTCGCAGAGCTCCGGCGTCACATCCGACCCAGACTCAACCACGATTACGTACTTGCCCATTATCATCACGACCCATCTCGACGTTGACTTTTCAATACATGGCACGCGCCGCCGCACCGTTGCACAACGGCTCCAAGCGCCAAAGAGACGCCGCCCCTTGCACACAACAAAGGACAGCGTCTCCCTGGAAAACTCCGTGCTTAACTGAGATTCTACACGGTTTATTAAGGAGTGTTACTTATTCCGCAAACGGTAGCTATACGCGATAAACGGTAGCAAGCAAGAATCCAGAACGATCAACCCATCAGGAGAGTTCCGCCTAAAGGGTGACTACACAGGACCCCGCCGGGGCCGTTTGGGCTACCTCCCAAAACTTTCCGCAGGACGCAAG
>CAKTWK010000010.1 GCA_934630735.1 uncultured Collinsella sp.
GCTCCTTCGAAGTTAATTGAAGGGTACCGCCTCGCGGTGACATCGTCTATATGTCAACCTTGGTCTAACAGAGCCAATTGAAATGCGTAAATTTGGTTAATCAAAGAGTTGAAGTTTGGTTAACTGGTAACTGTAAATTCGGTTAAACGTACTGGTAAACAATGGTGATAATTAGGCAAGTAATCATTGGGGACGTTCTTAAACGAACTGTCAAACAAGAACGTCCCCAATGACTACAAGGCGGACTAATCGACGCCGAGGCTCTCCTCCAGGTATTCCTTAAAATACGGAAGGTCAAAGCCAACCCTTCCTCGACCACGCTCCCCAATAATCCCTTGTTCAATCAGGCGAGCACGGTATTGAGACGCATAATTGCTCTTTACGCCCATTCGCTCCGCAACGTCCGCAATCTTACTCTCGCCCTCATCTGCAAGCATTGCCTCCAAGAACGCCTTATCACCTTCGGACAGCTCGTAATAGGTCGGTGCCAGCACGCGTTGCTCCATGTCAGAGCGCGCAAGCGCAATGCCCCTTGCAGCATCTTGGGCGGTTATCTCTTCTGCCTTGGGCCGTATATCCCAAGAGCGGAATCCAACGAGCTGCATAAGGAACGGAAAGCCGCCGATGGCGTCTACCATCTTCTGAAGGCCTTCAGCGCTCACGCGCCTGCCGCCGCCCTCTATGGTTTCCTTCAATGCAACGGCAATTTCCTTGTCGCTAATATTTCCCAAGTGGTGCTGAACGGATCGGCGTAAAAACGAAACGGACTGGTTGCGCAGCAGCATTGAAACCTGATGCGGCAGCCCCGCCATCAGCACGCCCACGCGTCGACCTTCGCGCACAAACATTTGATACGTAGAGGCGAAGCTGATCATTTCATCGAACGAAGCCGACACCTCATCAATCGTGAACAGCAAACCGATGTCATATTTGTCCAAAGCTTTTATAAGGCGAGTCATCCGCGTGCGCCAGTTTGCCGAAGGTGCCTGCTCCGGCTCCCATTCCACGCTAAATAGCTGGCCCACGCTCAAACCTCTTAGCCTAGGATTCAAGCCGCTGTCGATATATTCAGCCGCAACTTCACGCGTTTGCTCGTAAATGTCTTCCAGCATTCCAGGAGCGGCAGCCACGCCGACCGAAATCCAACCATGCCTTTGCGCCTCGGAGCTAAGGTATGAGAGCAGAGCCGTTTTACCTGTTCCTCGTGCGCCAACATAGATTGTTGCTAAGTTGGGATCGCCGGGGCCGCGATCGAGCGCCCGTACAACATCGTCAATAAGGTATGTGCGACCGGCCATAATTGGCGGAACGATGCCAAATGTCGGCGTGAACGGATTGCTGGACACATCCATGGAACACTCCCCCGTCAGCTTCTATCCTGCTTTCACTAGTTTTGCAAGTTTTAATTTCTTTTGCAAGCTTTAACTTCTTTTGCTTTCTTTCACTTCTTTTAACAAAACGCCCGGCGGGCATAAACTGCTCGCCGGGCGCCTTGGTTAGGAGGCTATGGTTGTTGGGAAGCCTTAGGCCAGGTCCTCGCCGTTCGTCTCGATGACGTGTTTGTACCAGTCGAAGCTCTTCTTTTTGGAACGCTTGAGGGTGCCGTTGCCCGCATCATCGCGGTCGACATAGATAAAGCCGTAGCGCTTGGACATCTCGCCCGTGCCGGCAGACACCAGATCGATCGGACCCCAGGTAGTGTAGCCCAGCAGGTCAACGCCGTCCTCGGTCACCGCATCGCGCATCGCGGCGATATGCTGGCGCAGGTAGTCGATACGGTAGTCGTCGTTGATGGAGCCATCCTCCTCGACAACATCCTTGGCGCCCAGACCGTTCTCGACCACAAACAGCGGCTTCTGATAACGGTCGTACAGGTCGTTGAGGGTGATGCGGAAGCCCAGCGGATCGATGGCCCAGCCCCACTGGCTCTCCTGCAGGTAGGGGTTCTTGGCGCCGGCGAAGGCGTTGCCCTGGGTGCGCTCGACATCGGGGTTATCGGCACCGGCGGAGCAACGGGTGCTGTAATAGCTAAAGCTGATGAAGTCGACGGTGTTGGCGGCCAGGATCTCGCGGTCCTCATCCGTCATGCCCACATCGATGCCCAAACGCTCGAGCTTCTTGACGGCATAGGCCGGGTAGTAGCCGCGGCTCTGAACGTCGACGAAGAAATAGTTGCTCTGGTTGTCAATCTGCGCCTGGCGCACATCGCCCGGACGGCAGCTGTAGGGGTAGTAGCTACCTGCGGCAAGCATGCAACCGATCTTGACCTCAGGGTCGATCTCGTGAGCGATCTTGGTTGCCCAAGCGCTGGCGACGAGCTCGTTGTGGGCGGCCAGGTACTCGACGGCCTCCTTGTTCTCGCCCTCCTCAAAGACCAGACCGGCACCCATAAACGGCAGGTGCAAGATCATATTGATCTCGTTGAAGGTAAGCCAGTACTTTACCAGGCCCTTGTAGCGGGTGAAGATCGTGGTCGCGAGGTTCTTGTAGAAGTCGATGAGCTTGCGGTTGCGCCAGCCGCCGTACTCCTTGATGAGGTGAATCGGGCAGTCAAAGTGCGTGATGGTCACGAGCGGCTCAATGCCGTGCGCCTGACACTCGCGGAACACGTCCTCGTAGAAGGCCAGGCCGGCCTCGTTGGGCTCAGTCTCGTCGCCGTTGGGGAAGATGCGGGTCCAGGCCAGGCTCATGCGGAAGGTCTTAAAGCCCATCTCGGCAAAGAGGGCGATGTCCTCCTTGTAGTGGTGATAGAAATCGATGCCGGTCTGCGCGGGGTAGTAATAGCCGTCCTCGAAGTCGAGCATCTTGCGCTGGCCGGAGACCACCGCATAGCGCTCGGGGCCGTGCGGCGCCACGTCCACGTTGGCCAGGCCGCGGCCATCCACGTCGTAAGCGCCCTCGCACTGGTTGGCAGCCGTCGCGCCGCCCCACAGGAAGTCTTTACGGAAAGCCATGCATCAATCCTTTCACACGCTGTTTGTCGTGGTTTCAGTATCCCCGCAAACGGGGCCCCTCTCAACGACAGCGGCGCAGGCCGACACTTCTTTTCGCGCACAGGCGCCCCGCAGCCGCCCCCGTCTGACACTTTTTGATACCTGCCCGCCCAAACCGCCAACCACCACAAAGGGGACAGGCACCTTTGTGGTGGTTTGGGCAGGTTTGTCTCGATCTGTAACAGGTAGACCGCCAAAACCGGGCCTGGTGTTACAGATCGAGATCTTTCGGGCACCCTCTGCGGTTTATCTCAATCTGTAACAGGTAGAGGCGATTTAGCCCGCTAGATGTTACAGATCGAGACAAACAGGAAGCCCCTAGTCGCAGGTGATGTCGAGGTTCTTGCCGACGAGGCCCACGTAGCCGCCTTCGGCTGCCTTGGGGCTGTCGGCGTGGCAGAGGACCCACTTGTCGGCCTTCCAGTAGCAGTAGCTGTCACCGGCGGCAGGCATGTCGGCTGCAGCCTCGGGGCGCGGGCCGTTGGTGCCCGCCGGCAGCGCCACCATCACCTGAAAGCCGCCGTCGTCGACCATGCAGGGCGTGTAGTGAAGCGTGGTGGCGTAAACCTCGACGAGCGTGCCGGCGGGCGCGCGAAAGGCCTTGACCTGAGCGGTGTCGAGCTTGCCGTCGACAATTTGCTCGCGCTTGGCCAGCAGCAGAATAAAGTCGCGCGCACCCAAATTAAACTCACTGGCACGGTGATACTCCAGACAGTTGAGGCGCGTGTTGTGGCCGTTGCACCAGCCCGGCTGGAACGGACGGCCGCCGTACATGAGCAGGCCGAGCGTGTCGACACCCTCAACCTGCTCGAGCTCGGGTGCGGAGGCCACGTACTTGGTGCCCTCGGGAATGGGAGTAGCCGCAAGCGCCTCGACAAGCGGGGCGGTCAGGTTGGACGGCACGTCATCCCACACGCGACCATAGGATTTGAACTCGGGATCTGATACAGAGTAGATATGCATGTTCGCTCCTGTTCGTTTATGTGACAGTATGAACATTCTAGAACATCATTCATCCACGACCACGATCAATACCGAAAACATTGCATGACGAAATCACCCGCTCAAAAAGCGACATGCAGCTTCCTAGTCGAGATAATCTTTAAGAAACTCAATAACGCTCATACACCAGTAGTCGGTCTCCGGCGCATGGGGCTTCATCAATGCGTGCCCCCCTTCTGAATACATGACTCCCTCATGGTGTACTCCAGCTGCATCCAGAGCATCGACCATCTTTTCATAATTGTCGGGCGATACAATATCATCGTCAGCGCATTGCCAAAGATATGTCGGAGGATACTGCTCCCACACATGCTGATTAATACAGAAATCATCGAGCGAGTCGCGACCAGCCCCGCCGCACACCGAATCAAGAAATCTATTGTCTGATGCGTTCTCAAAGCCACGAAGATCAATCGGTGCATAACACAGGACCAAGGCTTTGGGTGCCTCGCATCCGTAGGACGCAAATCCCTTGTTGTCCGTCCCCCACTCGGCAGTTAAATGCGCGCCAGCAGAAAAGCCGATAACTGCATAACTTTTTGCGACATTTAATTTCGCTGAATTCTCGAAGACAAAACGGACAGCTCGATTTAAATCGTCGATTGGACGCGGCATCAAAGGCTCGACCCTCACCCTGTATGACAGCACGAACACGTTATAGCCCGCATCGTTGAGCTCGGGGGCAACGGGAAAGCCTTCCATTTGATGACAAACGCTCTGATAACCTCCGCCCGAAACCGCAATGATAAAGGGAGCCCCGGGTCTCCCGGGAAAGAAGAACAGTTTCGTGTTGCGTCGAGTCGGATCACGGATGCAGTCGGCTTCATCCCATATATCGTAGGCAACTTGCCTCCCGTCATCCACGAGCTCGACAATCCGATTCAATCCACGCAAAACGCGAGTAGTTTCATATGGATTAGCATCAGAATTCATATGAGACACGATGGGTTTATTCCACATGCGCTCCCAAGTTGAAGGCCGGCAAAGCATAAGGTGCTCGCCAAAGCCAGCGAACTCAGGAAGGAGCGCGATTTCGCCAAACGTCATATCGGCTGTAATTGTCATAGCTAGTCACTCCAAAAATGAGGGTGGGCTCGCGTGAATCAACGGCAAGCCCACCACATGCAATCTGCCGCGGGGTTTTCGGCAGCTTACATCCCAAATAATTGTCTACTCCACTACTGCCTCTTCATCAGGGCGATACAGGATGTAAACGAGAACGAAGTTAAGAATTAAACCGACGACATTGCAAAGAATTGCGCCGATGAGGCTGCTCATATCACCAGAAGGATCCATATAACCGGGGAAGCTAAAAATGCCGCTCGACGTCATAACGAACGTACAGGTGTTGAAAATCGCCGGGATAACAGCACTGATTGCTCCGGCGACCATGGAAGCGATAATGATCTTCTTGTGCTCCAAGATGATGCCGTACAGCGCCGGTTCCGTAATCCCGAAAAAGCCCGTAATGGCACAGCTGAACCCAAGACTCTTTTCACTCGGGTCCTTCGAGCGGAGGGCAAACGCCAAACAAGCGCCGACAACACCCATGCTGCAGCAGAGAAGTCCAAGGATAGGATCGGAGCCGACGGTCATAATATTGTTGATGGAAAGCACGATCAGGGCCCAATGGAGTCCAAGGGGGATCATAACGAGACCGAATATCGGCCCGAGAATAACGCCGCAAAGGACGGGGCTGAACTGATAGACCGCCAGCACTGCAGTCGCAAGCAAAGAGCTCGCCTGCTGAATAACGGGGCCGATCACAAGGAGCGAGACGGGGGCGGCAACAGCAACCGTCAGGAACGGGACGAGCGCAAATGCCACAACATCGGGAAGAACCGCCCGCAGCCACTTATTAAGAACGGATGCGAACCAAGCCGCCACGATAGCAGGAAACACCGTGGAGGAATAGCTCACCATTGTGAACTTCATGCCGAGCAAATCCAGCGCATCGCCCGCTCCGGCCGCAGCAACGAAAGTCGGATAAATCAGGATTGCACCGAGTACCGCACCGATATATCGATCGGTTCCAAAGAACTGAGCAGCAGATGATCCGACAAGAACGGGCAGGAAATACATGCAGGCATTTCCCATGCCGTACAGCAGAGTGTATATTCCGCTCTCGGCGGAAACAGCACCCGCCGTCGTCAGAATACTAAGGACGGCGTTTATCATTCCGCATGCGATCAAGGCAGGAAGAACGGGCATCATGATGCCGCTGATGAGCTTCATTAGCTTTCCCAGAAAGCCCTTAGTCTCTCCTTCGCTTGCCTCGGAATCTCCGGCATCAATCCCGGTTTCCTTGGCAACGATTTCATAGACCTTATCGACCTTAGGTCCCACAATCACCTGATATTGCCCCGCGGAATGGCGAATGTCGATCACGCCATCAATCGCCTTGACTTTTGCATCGTCTACGATGCTTTCGTCCTTAAGGTTGAACCTTAAACGAGTCATGCAGTGAGCTACAAATGTAACGTTGTCTGCGCCGCCCACCATCTCGAGAATCTCGGCAGCGAGCTTGGTTGTATCTGCCATAAAAACCATTTCTCCCATGTTGAGTTTTATATGCAACCATCAGCAAAGCGCGCGCCTTTGCCAACTAATTACCTTGTTTTCGATGCAATTCGATTGATGTGCATCATGAGGTAGAGTCTTTCTTCGTCTATAAGTTCCCGCCCCGTCAGTCGGCTGAGAACAGAAGCAATATCATCGGCGCACATTGATGCCACCGGATATTCTTTTTTGAGCGAGAGGTACATCTTGCGGTTGTCGCTCACGATGCTTTCGCCAGAGTTCAACCTATTGAATAAGTACTGAAGATGGGTTGCGAACCTTGCGTAATCGAAACCTTCCCGATCAACTTGAATGCCAAGCCGATTTTCAACAGCAACGGTTGACTCCTCCAGAACACGATCGTAGATATCCGCGCTAAACTCTTTAACTACTTCGCATGAGTCCGAATCGGCCATGTTATTGATAAACGCCATGGCAATTCCAACTGCCTCATGAGCTGGAAGCCTAACGTTAAGACGTTTCCTGATTATCTTAAGTGCATACTCGCCGATTCTAAATTCGACGGGATATTGTTGGCGGACATCAAACGATAAAGGCATGCGGACAACGATATTTTGCTCTTTGCGCTTAACCGCATACGCGATATGGTCCGCAAGGATAAACGGCAAATTAGGGCTCACCTCATAAGACAGCAAACCTGTCGACATATCAATAACATCCGAGGTAAGCTCGAGAAGCTCGTCGGGGACCTAGTCAACGAGAGCGATGTAGCGAGAGCTAACGTTATAAAACGTTCGTTGAATCTCCGAAAGAGGGACCTCGTCTCCGACATTCTTAAACCCCAGACCACGGCCGAATGCAACCAACTGTCTGCCATTTCCATCGACGCAGAGGACAGCGCTGGTATTAATTCGTTTAACAATTTCCATGTGTCCCCCCCCTAAACAGAACAAGGCTCCCGAAGCAGAATCCGACAATCAATGTCGACAGATGCTGCTTCAGGAGCCTTGCCTGAATATCACTCTGAGGACTAGTTTAAGCGAGCTAGTGCTAATGACCTCGAATAAACACTTCTAAACAGTTAAACGGTCGATATCTCCGTGTGAACGGTTTGGAGGCAGAGGGCGGCCCTATGCCTGCTGATAATGCAGGTGCTTCTCGTCGATATCGGCCAGGTCGCGGTCGAGATAGCGGCGTGCGAGCCAGTTTGCCATGGGGAGGTTCTGGTCCAGATAGTTGCCGCACTCCTCGGGAGCGGCGCCGGGGACATCGCCCTCAAAGCCCGCGACAAACTCGAACAGCTCGCGCACGAGCGGCAAGATTTCCTCGCTCGTCAGCTCACCAAAGACAACCAGGTAAAAGCCCGTGCGGCAGCCCATGGGCCCAAAGTAGACGATACGGCTCGACCACTCGGCATGATTGCGGAGGAACGTGGCACCCAGATGCTCGATGGTGTGGCACTCGGCCGTGTTCATGACCGGCTCTTTGTTGGGCGTGGTCAGGCGCAGGTCAAACGTGGTGACGGCGGCGCCTGTCGCCGGATCGCGGTCGATGCGGCTCACGTACACGCCGGGCTCGAGCAGCAGATGGTCAACGGAAAAACTCGCGATGCGCTCCATGGCAGATCCTCTCGATAGTCAATTTAGGACGGGGCTCTTTTAGCTGGTCCGAATGGTCGCACCAATCATACCAGTCAAAAAAGCCCCGTCCCAAATGAGCTACTCCGGGAATAGCCTGCGGGCGCCGCGCAGCCGCCTAGGCAGTGTACGAGATGGTGGCGGCTACGGCATGGCGCCAGCCGGAGATCTTTTTGGCTCGCTCGTCGGCGGGCATCGACGGCTCCACGATGCCGCGGGCGCCGTAGACGTCGACGACATCGCGCGTGTACATGCCCAGCGCAATGCCGCAGGCCCAGGCCGCGCCCAGACCGCTCATCTCGTCGTTGCTCGCAATGCGGATGGGCGAGCCGACCAGGTCGCTCTCAAACTGCATCAGGTACGCGTCACGCGTGGGGCCGCCGTCAACACGAAGCTCGGCCAGCGCCGCGCCCGAATCCTCGACCATCGCATCGATGACGTCGAAGATTTGATAGGCGATCGACTCATCGGCGGCCTTCACGAACTCCGCGCGGCCCGTGGTGCGTGTCATGCCAAAAACGCAGCCCTCGGCGTCACTCGCCCAGTGCGGCGCGCCCAAGCCGGTAAACGCCGGCACAAAGTAAACGCGGCTCGCCGGATTGGCGGCATAGCACAGGTCGGTGACTTCCTCGGGATTGTTGATGAGCTCCAGGTCGTCGCGCAGCCACGTCTTGACGGCGCCGGCGTAGCTCACGTTGCCCTCGAGCACATACTCGGTCACGCCGTCCATACGCCACGCAAGCGAGCTCGAAAGCCCATGTGAGCTGGCAACGAACTCGTCGCCAACGTTCATCATGACCGAGCTGCCGGTGCCATAGGTCGCCTTAGCCATGCCGCGGCTGTGGCAGCCCTGGGCAAACAAGGCGGCATGGCTGTCGCCGAGTACGCCGTGAATGGGCACGGGCGCCGGCAAAAAGCCGCCCAGGTCCGTCATGCCGAACAGGCCATCGGAATCGGTCACCTGCGGCAGGCAGGCCACGTCGACGCCAAAGGCCTCGCACACCGGCTCGCTCCAGCAGCCACGGCGCAGGTCAAAGAGTTGTGTGCGGCTGGCATTGGACCAGTCGCAGCGGAATTCCGCGCCGCCCGTGAGCGTCCAGACCACCCAGGCATCGATGGTGCCCAGACACAGTTCGCCTGCCGCCGCGGCCTCGGCAGCCGTGGGAACGTTCGCGAGAATCCAAGCCATCTTGCCCGCCGGATAGTAGGGCGAGAGTACCAGACCCGTCGTGTCGCGCACCAGCTCGGCCACACCCTCGCGCGCGGCCAGCTCGTCGCACAGCTCACGGGCGCGGGCGCACTGCCACACCACGGCGTCGCACAGCGGCTCGCCCGTCGTGCGCCTCCAGGCAACGGTGGTCTCGCGCTGGTTGGAGATGCCGATGCCGGCGACGTCGGCCGGATCGACCCCGGTCTCCTCCACCACGGCGCGCGCCACGGCCAGCACGTTGGCGGCGATCTCGGCTGGATCATGGCTCACCCAGCCGGCCTCGTTGACAATCTGGCGATGCGGGCGATCGGCACGATGAATCAAATGGCCGCCCTCGTCCACAAGCAGCGCCTTGGTGCCCTGCGTGGATTGATCGATTCCGATGATGTATTTGCTCATGTACTCTCCTGTCTCCCCCGTCGATTCAAAAACTAAAACCCGACGGACAAGGAGCGAGCGGCCGTCAAGTGCCGCAGATTGCCGTGAAAGAGGGCCGCCGCGTACTTTGTGTACGCAAGCGACGGTTTGAACGGCAAGGTGCGGTGCTTGGCGGCCGCGCAGCGTCTGTTTCTACTAGTTGCCAAGGAACACGGCGACCGTCTTGGCGATTCCGGCACCCGTCAGGCCGTAGTGCGCAAAGACCTCGGGGCTCGTGCCGGTGATGACCGGCGCGTCGGGCAGGGAGAGGCACTTGACCGGACGCGGGCAATGCTCGCCCACGACCTGCGCGACCATGGAACCCAGGCCGCCGAAGGGGCTGTGCTCCTCGACGGTCACGACGGCGCGCGTGGCGCCGGCGGCCTCGATCACGGCCTCGGCGTCGAGCGGCTTGACGCAGTACATGTCGAGCACCGTTGCCGAGATACCCTGTTCGGCCAGCAGATCGGCGGCGTCCACGGCGTGGCGGACCATCTCACCGGTGGCGACAATCGTCACATCGGTGCCGCGACGCACCCAGGTGGCGCGATCCATCTGGAACGGGCACTCGTCCTCGGTGTACACGTCCTCCACCGGGTTGCGGCCCACGCGGATGTAGGCCGGCTTGTTGTCGGCGACCAGGGCACGCACGAGCTCGGCGGTCTGGAATCGATCGCTCGGCAGATACACGCGCATGTTGGGAATCGCGCTCATGGCGGCGATATCCTGCGCGGAGTGGTGGCTCATACCCAGGGCGCCATAGGACACGCCGCCCGAGATGCCGATGAGCTTGACGTTGGTGTTGGAGTACGAGACGTCGACCTTGCACTGCTCATACGAACGCGTGGTCACAAAGGACGCCGGCGAGGCGGCCCAGGCCTTCTTGCCGCACGAGGCCATGCCAGCGGCGATGCTCACCAGGTCCTGCTCGGCAATGCCGACCTCAATGGACTGCTGGGGATACTGATCGAAGAACGGCGTGAGCGATGCGGAGCCGCGGGAGTCGGAGCACAGGACGACGATGTCCTTGTCAGTTGCGGCGGCCTCGAGCAGCGTGTCGCAGATAACCTTGCGGTTGGCGATCTTGTTAGCCATTGATAGCCTCCTTATGGGCAGCGAAATCGGCGATGATCTGGGCATATTCCTCATCGTTGGGCAGGTGATGATGCCAGGCGGCCTTGTCCTCCATAACCGGCGAGCCGTAGCCCTTCACCGTGTTGAGGATGATGACCGTGGGCTTACCCTTGGTCTCGGCGGCCAGCGTCAGCGCGGCGTCGATGGCCTGGACGTCGTTGCCCGGGATGGAGAGCACGTTCCAGCCGAAGGCGGCCCAGCGCTCCTCCTGCGAGTCCTGCTTCATAACGTCCTCGGTGCTGCCGCTGATCTGCAGGCGGTTGCGGTCCACGAGCGCGCACAGGTTATCGAGCTGGTAGTTGCCGCCGCTCATGGCGCCCTCCCAGACCGAGCCCTCGGCAAGCTCGCCGTCGCCCATGATGGTGTAGACGCGGTAGTCGCGGCCGTCCATCTTGCCGGCGAGCGCCATGCCCACGGCCACGGGCAGGCCGTGACCCAACGAGCCCGAGTTCATCTCGATGCCCTTGAGTTTGTTGTTGGGGTGGCCGATATAGGGGCTGCCGAACTTGGAGAAGCGGGCCTTGACGTCGTCGAGGTCAAGATAGCCCTCGTGGCAGAGCACCGCGTAGTAGGCCTCCATAGCATGGCCCTTGGAGAGCACGAAGCGGTCGCGGTTGGGATCGTCGACGGTCTCGGGCGAAATGTTGAGGTGGTTGGCATAGAGGGTCATGAGGGCGTCGATCACCGACATGTCGCCGCCGATGTGGCCGCCGGCGCCAGCCATGATGATATCGACGCAATCGCGGCGAAGGTCCCAACGCAGGGACTCAAGCTCTTCGATAGTTGCCATTTCTACTCTCCTCGCAGGTAGGCTTTGACGTCTTCTTCAATCGGGTCGTATAAGTCGGGGGCAATGCCGATGTACTTGCACGCCTCGTAGAGCACCGGCACCACGTTGGCGTGAATGGCGACGCAGTGGTGGATGTAGGGACCCTCGACGATCTTGGCCTCGAGGCGCTTGAGGTTGTCGACCTCGACCCACAGGTAGGTGCCCATGCCGGCCGGGCCGTCGATGCCGCGGGCATTGCCCAGCAGCAGCGAGTACTCGCCGTTGTCGCCGTCAAAGCGAGCAAGGGTGAGGTCGCCGTGCTTGGCCTCGGCCGTCAGCGCGCCGGGGTGATCGAACGCCAGCGGGTAGGTGAGCTTGGGCTTGACGGCCGCGCAGCTGCAGGGCCAGGGACCGCAGTGCTGCAGCAGCTCGCCGTTCTCGTTATCGGGATGGCGCACGGTCCAGTCGGCGAACATGCCGCGGTGACGACCCAGATCGGCGGCCTCGACCATCAGCGCGGTGATGGCGCCGTGGATATCGGTCTCGCATACGATGGGGATACCCATCTCGTTGAGGATGGCATTGGCAGCGCAAGGCATAATGCCCAGCTCGTCCTGCAGGGCGTTCCAGCACTGGATGGCACCGGCGTTGCAACCGTACTTCTCGACCAGGCGCTTCATGGCGATGGCAAGACCAGCAACCGCGGGAACCTTATCCTCGGGGATGCAGATCTCAAAGCTGTCGCCAATGTGGGCGAGCATGGCGGCCATGGCCTGCTCGTCGGCCTGGGCGTCGCGCACGGCCTGGACAAGCTCGGTCATGGGGATGGGCGAAAGCTGGATGTTGAACTTCTCGAGCAGCTCGCCCTCGTTGCACATGGTCGACCAGAAGTCGAACGGACGGGTGGCCATCTGCAGAATGCGGGTGTGCTTGAAGGTCTTGACCACGTTGCACACAGCCAAAAAGTCCCAGACGCCGCGCTCGAACTCGGGGTCGGTCAGGCGGCAGTTGGTCATGTAGGTGAAGGGAACCTGGAAGCGGCGCAGAACCTTGCCGGTGGCGAACAGGCCGCACTGGCTATCGCGCAGGCGGGTGCCGTCGGGCTCGGGGCGCTCGTCGCGCGGGCCCCACAGCAGCACGGGTAGACCGAGCTCGCGGGCAAGGCGAGCGCAGACGTACTCGGTACCAAAGTTGGCGTGGCAGAGCATGATGCCGTCGACGCCCTCGGCGCGGAACTTCTTCACGATAGGCTCGATATGGCTGTCGTCGAACAGCAGGCCCTCGTCATTGATGTCGTCGATATCCACGATGTCGACGCCGATCTCGCGCAGGCGATCAGCCGTCAGGCCGCGATACTTGATTGCGTCCGGCGCGCTAAAGATGCTGCGGCGCGTGGGCACAAAGCCGAGCTTGATCTTGTCCATGTACGTCCTCCCCTAATCACATGTTCAGTAAACAGACGGATGTTTCGTTTTGTTCTGTTTACTAAATGTTTTACTCTTTTGTTTAGTAGTTTAGCGTGAAAGTCCCGTAAACGGTAGAGAAATCAGCCTAAACGGTATGTAAACAATCTGAACATACAAGGGCAACAAAAAGAGGGCCCCGTAGGACCCTCTCTCTTGGTAGCGTCATGTATGGTTGCCTTTGGCGGGCTTTTCCGCTCTGAGGTCTGGCGCCGTTCTGCCTAGATTTCGCGCACGCTCTGGCGCTCGACAAAATAGGTCGACACGGCTGTCTTGCAGGTGTAGCTCTTGGGATTGCGGATGTTGCCCACCAGGCGGCGCACCGCGATCTCGCCCACCTCGTGCTTGGGGACGTGCACCGTGGTGAGCGGCGGGTTGGAGAAAGCGCCCAAAGACAGATCGTCAAAGCCGATGATCGAGACATCGTCGGGCACACGTATGCCGTGCTCGTTGAGCGCGCGCATGGCACCTACGGCGAGCACGTCGTTCTCGGCAAAGAAAGCCGTCGGCAGGTCGTCGCGCGAGACGCCGTCGAGCCACGCGCCCATATCGCGATAGGCGCCTTCGAGCGTGGTGCCCAGCGTGACGCGCCATGCCGGATTGGCCTCGAGGCCCGCGTCCTCAAGCGCTTGCCGATAGCCGCGCTCGCGGTCCTTAAAGTTGCGAATGCGAAGGTCGCCTGCCAGATAGCCGATCTGCTTGTGGCCTTTCTCGATAAGGTAATCCACGGCACGCAGCACCGAGTCGGTATTGGCAATGACCACGGCGTCGAAATACTGACGATCGCTCCAGCCGTCGAGCACAATCAGGTGGGCGGCGGCGTTAGCGAACAGGGCGTAGTCCTCCTCGCCCAACTCCGTACCCATTAGCACAATGGCGGCGGACGGATCGGCGATCAGGCCCTCGACCTGCGGGCGCACGGCGTCCAGGTCGCTAAAGTCGAGCGAGACAAAGCTCGTGCTCATGCCGTGGCGACGCGCCTGACGCTCCACGCCCTCAATAACCGCGGGATGGAAGGTGCTCTCGTCCAGGATGGCACCCGTCTTGCGCGCAAGCACGAACTGGATACTCTCGAGCTGCGTCGACTGCTGGTAGCCGAGCGATTGTGCGCACTCCAGGATGACCTTGGCGGTCTCCTCGCTCACGCTGCGCTTGCGGTTGAGCGCGTTGGACACGGTCGCAGGCGAAAAACCGGTGATGCGGCTGATCTCGCGAACACTTGCTTTAGCCATTGTTCCCCCTAGTAACGGTCGCGGTCGAGCATCGTGGCCTGACCGCCCCGTGACTCGACAACTAAACGACCGCAAATTCAATCTAAACAGAATAGTAAATGTTTAATAGCTAGTTTAGCCTGTTGTCAAGCAAAGTGGTGCGACTATTCCCCCAACGGGCACATTTAGTCGGTAGCTAAAAAAGCCCCGTCCCAAATTGACCACATGGGGCGGGGCGTGAAAAACATTTAGCCCAGGACGCGGGCCATACGCGCCTTGAACTCGGACAGAAAGCGCGGGGCGTCGACGGTCAGCGCCACGAGTGCGCTCTTGTCGGGATCGGCCACACGGCGCTCATCGCAGATGGTGCGGCCGCGATACTCGCCAAGCAGGTCGACGCGCAGGTTACAGCCGAGCGCGCCCACGAGCGTGGGGTCAATCGCCACGGCGACGGCAAGTGGATCGTGCAGCGCGCAACCACCCAGGTAGGGGGCGTTCATCTCGTACGAACCAATGTAGTGCTCCACCATGCTCGCAAACGCGCAACCGGCCATGGTGCCCGAGCCCGTCCAGCCGGCAATGTCGCGGCGCGTGAGCACCACGCGATGCGTCACATCCAGACCCACCATAGTGAGCTTGCGGCCCGAACGCAGCACGGCATCGGCCGCCTCGGGATCACTTGCCATGTTGGCCTCGGCGCCCGCGCTCACGTTTCCGGGCACGGTGAGCGCACCGCCCATCACGATCACGCGACCGATAGACATCATCGCCGCCGCATCGCGCTCCAAGGCAAGTGCCAGGTTGGAGAGCGGGCCGGTCGCCACGTAGATCAGATCGGGGCCATAGGTGCGCGCGGCATCAATCAGGTAATCGACCGCCGCGTTACCGTCGGCCGACGTCGCCCCCACCGGCTCGTACGGCGACGCGGGCACGCTCGCCCCGCCAATGCCGTTCTTGCCATGGATGAGCGTGGTGGACGCCGGCGGCGTATAGGGCTCAGTCGCCTTAATGGGACGATCGGCGCCCAGGTACACCGGAACCTCGGGGCGACCCAGCAGATCGAGCACCGCCAGGCAGTTGTGCGCCGATTGCTCGACGCGCACGTTGCCAAAGCACGTGGTGATGCCCACGAGCTCCACCTCGGGGCTCGCGATGGCATAGGCCAGCGCCATCGCATCGTCCACACCCATATCCAGATCAAGGATCAGCTTCTTGGTTGCCATTGTTCTACTCCGCTTCTCCGTCTTTATCGTTTAACCAAACCAATGTTCAACTTCGGCGCGCGTGGGAATCGATTGCTGAGCGCCCAGGCGCGACACTGTCACCGCCGAGGCGCGAGCGCCCGCGGCCATGCACTCAAAGAGCGGCAAGCCCTCTAGGCGAGCCGCCGCCAACGCGCCGATAAACGTATCGCCGGCCGCCGTGGTGTCGACTACCGTGCTCGAAAGCGCCGGCATGCGCAGCAGCTCGCCATCATCGCCGAGCGTAACCGAACCGGCACCGCCCAGCGTAATGACCGCGGCGCCAGCGCCTTTGCCGAGCAGGGCATTAAGCGCTTCGACACAACTCGCATCATCTGCGGGCAGAATGCCCGTCAGCGCCTGGCATTCGGTCTCGTTGGGGCAGACCAGGTCGACTGCGGGCCACGCACCCGCCGGCAGGGCGCAGGCCGGCGCGGGGTTAAAGACCGTATAGAACCCCAGCCTGTGAGCGCAAGAGAGCGCCGCGACCGTCGCCATCAGGTCGCATTCGCCCTGGGCGATAAAGACGCTGCCGGCAGCCGGGGCGAGCCCGCAGACATCGCAATCGAGCTCATCGGCCACCAGATAGCGCAGCGCACAGGCCACGTCATCGCCCGTAAGCGCATGGTTGGCGCCCGGCGACAGCACGATGCGATTATCGCTCTCGCAGCGGATGATGGTCGCCGTGCCCGTCTCCACGTCGTCGCGCCGTGCCACGAACTCAACGCCCACGCCGGCATCCCGAAGTCCCGCCACCAGCGCATCGCCAAACGCATCGCGCCCGACCGCGCCGATCATACACGTGCGCGCGCCCATGCGCGCGGCTGCCACGGCCTGGTTGGCGCCCTTACCACCGGCATTGGTGATAAAACCGTTACCGCCAACGGTCTCGCCCGCGCGCGGCATGCGCTCGCACGCCACCGAAAGGTCCATGTTCATGCTGCCGAACACCGCAACGATGCCGCGATCTGCCATGGAAACCTCCTCGTCTGCGGGCCTTATGCCCACCGTCGGCCGTCGATCGTGCGCTCTCGCACCTCTATAACTTTAGTTCACTTTGATGTGAACGCACCCTTGAGGTTGCGCCAGCAGCAAGCATTCACAGGAGCAGGCAGCTACAATGAATATGTGCCGATTATTCTCGTCATTGGATGATGTTTTATGGAGCAATTCCCACAATCGAGCCCACGCGGCCCGCGCCGCGCGCCTGATAACCAGGCGCCGCACGAACGCCCGCACGCCGATCGCCGCACCGGCGAGTCGCGACGCGGCCCGAGCCCGCATCGAACGCCCACCAACAAGGGTGCCTATGCAGCCAAGACCAACACCGGCGCCACACGCTCGTCCGCTACCGACCAGCAGGCGACCGCTCGCCCCAAATCTCGTTACATTCCTGCGCTCGACGGTCTGCGTACGCTCGCCGTCGTCGCGGTGGTGCTCTATCACCTCAACCTCACGTGGGCTCAGGGCGGCCTGCTCGGCGTCACGATCTTCTTTGTGCTTTCGGGCTATCTGATCACGCGCTTGCTGCTCAACGAAGTCGCTAGGACCGGCCGCATCGACCTTAAGAGCTTCTGGATTCGCCGCATCCGTCGCCTGGTCCCTGCCGTGGTAACGGTAGTGTTCGTGACCTGCGCGCTGTGCACCATCTTTAACCACGTGATGCTCACCAAGATGCGCCCCGACATCCTACCGTCGCTGCTGTTCTTCAACAACTGGTGGCAGATTGCCCAAAACGTCTCGTACTTCAATGCCCTGGGCGACCCCTCGCCGCTCACGCACTTTTGGTCGCTTGCCATCGAGGAACAGTTCTACCTGATTTGGCCGCCACTGCTGTTTGCCATGGTATCCATGCATGTGAGCAAGCCCAACACGCGCCGCGTGGTTCTGGGCCTTGCCGCGGCATCTGCCCTCGCCATGATGGTGCTTTACAACCCTGCCGCCGACCCCAGCCGCGTGTACTACGGCACCGACACCCGCGTGTTCTCGCTGCTGCTGGGCGCCTGGATGGCCTTTATCCCCGATCGCGACCTGGCGCCGGTGCGTCTCGCACATCGTTTGGGGCTCAATCGCCTGGCTGGCGCCGCCAAGCACGGCAAGAACGCCGAGGGCAAGTCTGGCGAGAAGGCCGACGAAGCAGCCGAGACCGCTCCGGCACAGCCGAGCGCCCTCGTGCGCTTTTGGTCCTCGCCCGCATCCATCGATGTGTTGGGCGTCGTGGGTCTGGTTGGCCTTGCCGCCATGGTCGCGCTCACCAACGGCTACACCGCGTTCCAGTATCGCGGCGGCACGCTGTTATGTTCCATCCTCACGCTCATGGTCATCGCGGCCTGCGTGCAGCCCCAGGGCATGGTTGCCTGCGCGCTGTCCGCCGAGCCACTCGTGTGGGTTGGCAAGCGCTCGTACAGCATCTACCTGTGGCACTATCCGCTGCTGTTGCTCATGAACCCGGTCGCCAACATCAACGATACACCGTGGTGGCAGTACATTTTGCAGGTGCTGCTGGTGGTTGCCGTAGCCGAGTGCTCCTATCGCTTTATCGAAACGCCGTTTAGGAAGGGCGCCTTCGGCCGCACCGTCGCCGAACTCCGCGATGGCACCACCACGCCCGCCAACTGGGCTCGCGCGCACGTCCCTGTCTGCGCGGCCTGCGCTGTCGTGTTGGTCGTTGCACTGGGCGGCCTGATTTTTGTGCCCGAGACGTCTGCGCTGAGCGGCGAGGGCGCCGAAGTTCTGAACAAGGAAGCCAAAAACACCGCGCCCACCGACCAGCAGGCGGCCGACGACATCGACAAGGACAACGACGGCTTCCCCGATGGCTCCTACGACCTGTTGATGATCGGTGACTCCGTGTCGCTGCGCGCCGTTGATTCCTTTGACGGCGTGTTCCCGCACAGCCATATCGATGCCGAAAAGGGCCGCCAGTTTGATGCTGGCCGCGCGACATTTGAGGGCTATATCCAGCAGAACCTTGCCGGCAAGATCGTGGTCTTTGCCCTGGGCACCAACGGTTTGGTAACGGACGCCCAGGTCGACGCGATCATGGCCGACGCCGGCGAGCAGCGCATTGTCGTGTTTGTAAACACGCGTAGCCCGCAGCCGTGGGTCGGGTCCACGAACCAGGCCATCGCCAACGCCGCCACGCGCTACAAGAATGTACGCGTTGTCGACTGGTACGGGTACAGCGCCAACCGCAACGACCTGTTCGACGGCGACGGCACGCACCTGTCGACCACCGGCGTGACCGAGTACCTCAACCTGATTCACGATGCGGTCAAGAAAGACCTGCCCGTGCACCCCGAGGACCACGTCAACGATCCGCAGCCGGCAGCCGTCAAATCCGCCGCCGACGCACTCGTCAATGCCCTCGCCTACAAGCCACACAAGCTGGGCACCGACAAGTAACCTGTAGCGCAAACTTCCCACATCCGGAGGGGTGCTTGCCACGGCAGACACCCCTCCGGCAGTTAGAGACGTTCCTTATGTACCGGCACCCGAAGACATTCCTGGCGCCAGCCAATGAAGACCTCTACGGATGAGTTCCAAGCCGTTCCGCCGCTCCAGGCATCGTTTCCGCGCCTCGCGCCTGCCCCAAACAATCAAAACAAGCCCTTTTCGCCGCAACCTCAAAGGTCTGTGGGCAAAAAAGGGCAAATATGAGTACTGTTACCATTTTAGTAGCAGGCAAAACCACCCAAAATGACGTCCGAGCAACCCCTACAACCCCCTAAAGCAGCCAACCTGACTTGTTTAAGGTGTATTGGAGCCAATTTTAATGAACATACTATAGGTTATGTTCATTATCTTCTTGGCCGTAAATGCCATCAGTCTAGCAACAGTACTCATATTTGGCATTTTTTGCCCATCGGTATATAACTGACCCCCTGTAGCGGGCAAAAAAGAGGCCGCAGCCCATGGCCGCGGCCCGCTCGAAACCCAAAAGAGGCGCTACGCGCTGTAGCCCATCGCTTGCAGCACAAACATGACGACCGTCAGCACCGTAATCACGCCGATTGTCGCCCAAGTGAGCACGTTCCATACGCGGCCGTTGCGGTTGGCGCCCATAATGTGGCGATCAGCCGCGATAACCACCTGGAATACCAAGACTACGGGCAGCAGCACACCGTTGATGACCTGCGAGGTCATCATAATCTGGAACAGGTCGACACCAGGCATGAGCACCAGCACGGCAGAAATGCCGATGATGGCCGTAATGATGCCGCGGTAAACCGGGGCCTCGTCCCAGCTGCGATCGGCGCCGCGCTCCCAACCAAAAGCCTCGCAGATGGCACTCGACGTAACACCCGGCAGCACGCAGGCAGCCAAAAAGCTCGCTGCGACCAGGCCCGAGGCAAACAGCACCGTGGACCACTGGCCCGCGATGGGCTCCAGCGCGCGGGCAGCATCGGCGGCGTCGCTAATCTGAATACCCGCCGGGAACAGCACCGTACCGGTCGTGATGATAATGAAGCCCGCAATGATATCGGCAGCGATCGAGCCGCTCACGGTATCAATACGCTGCAGCACGATGTCGTCCTCGCCCGCATTCTTATCGACCACGTTGTTCTGAGCCAAGAAGATCATCCACGGTGCGATGGTGGTACCAATTGTTGCGACCACGAGCGACACGTAGCTGGGGTCGTTTTGAATATTGGGGACGACCAAGTCGACCGCGACCTCGCCCCAGTTGGGGCCGGCCATAAACGCGGCGACGATGTAGGTCACGAACACGCAGCTTACCAGCAGCAAAATCTTCTCGATGCGCTGGAAACTGCCCGACATGGTAAGCATCCACACCAGCAGCGCCACGAGCGGCACCGAAATGCTCGCCGGCACGCCAAACAGGGCAAGTCCGCTCGCGATACCCGCAAACTCCGAAATGGTCACGGCCGTGTTGGCGATCAACAGCGCCGCCATGGCCAGCACGCTCTTGCGCACGCCAAAGCGCTCGCGAATGAGCGACGCCAGGCCCTTACCCGTGACGCATCCGCAGCGCGCCGCGGTCTCCTGCGTCACGATGAGCAGCACGGTCATGACGGGAAGCATCCAGAGCATCTTGTAACCATAGCTGGCGCCCGCGCTGGAATACGTGGCGATGCCGCCGGCGTCATTACCCGAAAGCGCCGCCAACAGACCGGGGCCCATAGCGCCAAAGATGGCGGCGATGGTCAGCTTTTGCTTGGCGCTCGCCTTTTGCTTCGTGTTTTGCACGCGACCACCTATCCCATGACCGACATGGTGAGCAGCACCGCGGCGATGCAGTACGCCACACACGAGATCATGACGGCGATAACGTTCATGGCGGTACCCGACGTGTTAAGGTCGTGCCCGTCGCGCCAGAACAGCACCATCAGGTAAATCACGGCGCTCATGTTGCCCACCAGGCAGATGATGGCGGCAATGTTAAAGCAGCCGGTAAAGAGCTGCTCCTCAAACATAGAGGCATCGGGGAACGCAGCGGTGCGCACCAGCTGCGCGCACAGGTAAGTAACAAGCGAAAGGATCAGACCCATGCCCGTGCTCTGGAAGAAGAATCCCAGGTACGGTTTGGGCTCGTCGTCGTGACCGTCGTACTCGAGGAAGTAGTTCTTGACGAACGACACCATGCGCGAGGCAGCCAGCAGCACGAGCGGCATGGCGCACATGGGGAACACCACCAGACGCGCGGAGCCCAGCGCCGTCCCCAGCACCGTCGCCATAATGCATGAGGCGATGCCCCACACGACAACCCAGTACTGACGATGCACGAACCAGCTGAGCACGTTCGTCGAGTCGTCCGACGCGCTATCGCCCGAGCCGACACCGGCGATCTGCAGGTCCTCCTGATGCTCCTCGGCGATAACGTCCATGGCGTCGTCGAAGGTCACGATACCCAGGATATGACGGTTCTCGTCGCAGACGGGGATGGCAACCAGGTCGTACTTGGTCATCTCGTCCGTCACGTCTTCCTGGTCCTCGTCGGGCGACACGTAGACCAGATCGCGATAGGCGAGCTGGCCCAGCGTGGCGTCGCGGTCGGCCACGATCAGCGTGCGCAGCGAAAGCACGCCCGTCAGCATACCGCTCGGATCCTCGGTATAGACGTAATAGACACTCTCAAAGTCCTCGTCGAGTTTGCGAATCGCCTCGATGGCATCGCCGACCGTCGCTGTGGCGGGCAGCGAGACAAACTCCGAGGTCATGATGCGGCCGGCGGTGTTGTCCTCGTAGCCCAGCAGATTACGAATCGCCTTCTCCTCCTTGACGCCCATCAGGCGCAGGAGCTTCTCGGCCTTCTCATAATCGAGCTCGTCGATCAGGTCGGCAGCGTCGTCCGGGTCCATCATGGCCAGCATCGACGATGCGTCCGTGTCGGACAGGCCCTCGAGCATCTCGGTCATGAGTTCGTCGTCATCGAACTCCGAGATGGCCTCGGCGGCCTGTGCCGTATCGAGCTGGGCGAACACCTGCGCGCGCAGGCGCGGATCGAGCTGCTCGATGATGTCAGCGATGTCGGCAGGATGCAGCTCGCCAAGCGTCTTGTGCGACACCGAGAGCTGGATGTTCTTAGTCGAGCGATCGAGCAGGTCCATATAAGACCAGGCGATAATGTCCTCGCTGAGCGGCTTGCCCAGGTGCTTCATAAAGCCCTCGACGACGTGCTCGAGCGCGGGGCTGATTGCACGCAGCAGACCGCGGGCACCGACCTCGGCACCCAGCAGGCGCAGCTGATTTTCGCCCGACATGGAGAACTTGATGTCGTTGACGCGCACGACCTTCATGCCCTGTGTGTCGACAATCTGCTTGTTGAGAACATCGCGCGCCAGCAACAGCTCGGTCGGCTGCAGGTACGAAAAACGGATTTCGGTGGCCGACGTCTTAAGGTGTACACCCGTCTCGTCGATACGGTCGACCCATTTGCGCCAGCTGATCATAAACGGCGTCTTGCCGGGACCACGGAACGCGAGCGACGTCACGTGCGGAAAAACTTCGCCGGTTGCAATGCCAAAATCGTTAACCACGCCGAGCTTTTCGCCGTCGACGTCCAAGACCGGCAATTTGAGCATCTCACTCAGATAATTCAATGGTGCTCCCCATCATTATTCCTGCGGACCGCGTGACCATGCCGGCACGCAATTCGTGGACTTTTAGACATATATACGCATGCGCAGGCGGCACGCCGCTCGGCGCTCACACCCCGTGCACGCGCAGAAAGCACCTGCATGGGGTCATCGACTGTATGGTCGAGGTTTGGATTTCACCTGTAACCTTTCTCTTGACCCTCATTAACCGCAGTAACTATAGCATCAGCATCGCGCTGCGGCACCGAATTTATGCGCTGCACATTGCAGGCATACCAAACACTGACGTATCCGTGACATAGTCATTGGGGACGTTCTTACATGACTACTCTGCGGTGTCGTCGTCCTCGGGAAGTTGGGGGAACACGGCGTTTTTGGGCATGGAAACCTTGGTGAGCGAGGTGAGCTTTTTGCTCAATGCCGTGTCCGTCTTGACCAGGTCGCTGAGCGTCACGATCTTGTAGCCGTCGGCGACAAGGCCGTCGATAATCTGCGGCAGTGCCTCGAGCGTCTGCTCGGCGCACTCATCGCTATCGGTGAGCAGCACAATATTGCCCGGCGTCACCGAGTCGAGCACGGTCGATACTTGCTCGTCAGCGCCGTTGAGCAGCCAGTCGCCCGAATCGATATTCCACGAAACCACGGCGGACACCAGGTCCATCGAATCGATCCAGTTTTGCTCGTCAAACGCGGCGTAGGGGGCACGCAGCAACATCGTCTCGACACCGGTCGCCGACTTAATCGCCTCGGTGCCCTTCGTGATCTGCTTGCGCACCGTCTCGCGATCCTCGCCCTTGAGCGAATCATCGCTGTAGCTGTTGGAGCCGATCTCGCACCCGGCATCGACAATCGCTTTGGCAGTAGCGGGCGAGGCTTCTGCGGCATCGCCCGAAAGGAAGAACGTCGCCGTGACGCCCTTTTCCTTGAGCACCTGCAAGATCTGCTTGGTCGCGCCGCTCGGACCCTCGTCAAATGTCAGGGCCACGTACTTTTCGTTGCCCTTGGGCGCTACGCTTGCGCACTCGACTACGCAGTCGGTGGCGGGCACGACCTCGCCGCGGTCCTGCGTCTTGCCCGACTGCTCGCCGACCCATACCTCGGAGCGGCCCTGAACACCCCAGGTTTTGACATACTCAATGGCACCCGTGCCCTCGACCTTAAGCTTTGACTCGATAGTCGTGGCCTGGACCTCGTGCTTTTCGTAGGTGTTACGGCCATCCTCGACCGTCACCTTCTCGCCGCCCGTGAGCTCACGACTATCCCATTTGCCTTGCTTCACGCGCTTGCCGTCGACCTTCACCGACAGCTTTTCGCCGCCATGGCGCTTGAGCACGCTGTCGTCGACGGCCAGCAGATCGCCGGCGTCGTACGTTTCGGTCAGGCTTTGATCGTCGATAAGATTCTGCAACGTAGAACCCACGCGCACCGCGGTCTTTTGCCCGTTGAGTTCCACGTCCACGCTGCGGTTGACGTAGCCCACGACGGCAGCGATAAACAGCACGAGCGCGCAACCCACGGCGATGAGCGCATAGGGCAGGCGAGACGGACGACGCGGCGAGCGCCCGTTGCCGATACGCGCGCTGCGATCGCTAAACCCACGGCTATGGTTGAGGTACATCGCGCCGGGCTTACGGCGACGTCGACGCTGACCACTGGGCAGCTGCCCCAGGTCGCGGTGCGCCGTCGGACGCGCACCCGAACGCCCGTTTAAGTTAGATTCGTTTTGGCGCATGTGCCCTCCCCCATAAACACAGCGAGCCGGAGCAACATGTCTCCGGCTCGCCTCCCATCATTTGGTACGTCTCTATTTGCTAGCTTTTGACGAGCCCCCGCTCGCCTTTTGATATTCGTCCTTAAAGGCCTTGAACATACCGCGCGTCTTGCCGAGCTGCTTGCCCAGTGCACGACTGCCCTTGTCCACGGCGACCGATCCCTTGTCATCGAGCACCTTGGCGCCCTTCTTGACCTTATCGCCTACCACGACACTGGCCTCGGCAGCCTTGGCGGCCGCGCCGCCCGAATACCCGAGCGCCTTGACCTCGTCCGAGACAATCATCGCGCCGTTCTCGTAGCCGCGCAGCATCGTCGGCGGCACCTGCGTGTCGCCCACCAACACGCTCGAAGCGGCACCGGCGGTCACGTAGAACATCTGCACAATACCCGAGCGCGGCTTGAACTCAACGTCCGAGCAGTAGCCCACGACATCGCCCGATTCCGTGCGAACGTCCATGCCAACCCAGATGATGCAATCGTCCAGGTTGATATCGAGGCGCTTGGCCGCGGCGGCATCGTAGGTGCCCTTGACGTCGTCGACCGCGACAGCACCCTCATAGACGCCGATGGCATCGAGCGCCACAAAGCGGTCGGGACGCTCGATCATACCCGCGATATCGGACTGGCGGACCATAAAGCCCACCACGCGCGTGCCGCCCGGGGTAAAGACGGGAAAGTGAATCTTGCCGAGCTTTTTAGGGCTGCGCGGCGTGCCGTCCTTTTTGGTGCGCTTGTCTTCGGCAGGCTTACGATAAACCTTGACGCCGACAAAATCCCCTGCGCGCATTATGCCTCGGTCGAGGGCTCCGTGGCCTCGGTGTCGGCCTCAGCGACGTTCTCGACCACGACGTCGGCAGCGGGCGTCACGTTGCCGCCCGAGATGGCGTCGTTGAGCTGCTCGCGAAGCTGGTCCATGCGCTCGCGGGCCAGGTCAACCTTGGCGCGCAGGTCATCGGTCTTGGCGTCGACCATCGGACCAAAGTCGTTGACCGCGGCACGAGCCTCCTCGGCACTGTGCTCGTAGGTGTCACGCATGTTGTCCCAGGCATCGTTGGCGATATCGGCGGCCATGGCGCGGGTCTCGGCACCCGAGCGCGGGGCCAGAGCAACGCCGATGATAGCGCCGGCGGCAGCACCAAAGAGCGCACCGGAGACAAAGCTGAAAGTCTTTCCCATGATCATTCCTCTCCTGCGGGCACCTCGATGCCCACCGTTTGAATGCTGTCCATTATACCCGCAGCGCAACACTTGCCGTCGCGCTCATCTGCGTACGGTAAAAGCACAGGTACATGATGGTGATAAGCGAGTGAGCCTACTCCTGAGGCGCAGCCGGCATGGCCACCGTAGCAGCCGGGTCTTCGCCGGCGCCATCGACGAGCGGCAGGCTGCCCTCGTGCGCCGAGCCGGACGGAGCCGTTGCCGCACCGCCAAAGACGGCCGCGGGGGCCTCGTGGTTCTCGACGACCGCGCCCTCGGTATCGATTGGCATCTGCGGCTCGTCGTCAAAGCTCGGGACGCCTTGGGGCTCCGCAGACTCGGGCTCAGCAGGCGCCTCGGCAACGGGCCCAGCGTCGGCGTCGGCAGGAGCGTCGTGCTCGGGCGCATCCTCGGCCACGTCCTCGCCGTTCGCAGCGGCAACGGCCTCGTGCGGGTCCTTGCCCTCGGCCTCGGCGCGCATGCCCAGCACCAGGTTGCGCAGGCCAGCGACCGTGCCTTCCACGTCGGGGGCCGGCTGGTCAGCGTGCAGGTACGCCCAGTCCATCATAAAGGTCGCCGATGACAGCGCGCCAATGGCCAACGCGTCGTCGGGACACGAAAGCTCAACCTCAAAGACACGTTCATCATGCTCGCTCACGCGGGTGCGACCGCACGAGATGCTGCCGGCAAGACCGGTCTCGTTCATGAGCTCGACCGTCACGTGCTCCAGCAGGTGGCAAAGCTCGGTCTGGCCCATGCAGTCCTGGAACTCGCGACCCGAATCGCCCAGGCACAGATGCTTGGCAATCGCGGGCACCAGGTAGTACACGCGCGCCGTGGCCTCGATATCCTCCGAGGTCATGAGCGGCATGCCGGGGTTCACCAGCACGTGCGCGCAAATCTTGTCCTCGCTGACGGTGACCTTAAGGATGTTGAACAGGCCTGCCATAACTCTCCCCTACTCGTCCTTGCCCTACTCGTCGCCATCGTGCGGATCCGCAGAGCCCACACCCGACGCCGCCGGCTTCTCTGCCGAGGACTCGGAATCCTTCTTATCGGTTTCGGCCGGAGCGATCACGCGAATGAGCGAGATGCGCTGGCCACGCATCGACTGTACCTTGAACTTGTACCCCGCGACCTCAAACACCTCTCCGATGTCGGGCACCGAGTCGCAAAGTTCCAAAATCCAGCCGGCGATGGTCTCATAATCATCGCTTTCCTCGAGCGGCCAACCAAGCTCAATCGCGTCATCGCACGAAAAACGCCCATCGACGAGCCACTCACGGCGCGAGAGGCGCGTGAGGTACTTGTTGTCGGGGTCGAACTCGTCCTCGATCTCGCCGACGATCTCCTCGACGATATCTTCGATGGTGATGATGCCCGCCGTGCCGCCGTACTCGTCCACGACGACCACGATCTGGTCGTGCGAAGTCTGCATCTCGGACAGCAGCGGCAGGATGTCCTTGGTATCGGGCACAAAGGTGGCATCGCGCAGGTAATCGGCAATGGGCTGGTCGCCCTTGCCGTCGAGCGCGGGCTGGATCAGGTCCTTAATGTGCGCGATGCCCGCGACGTTGTCGGGGTCCTCGTGATAGACGGGGATGCGGCTAAAGCCGGTCTGGCGCATGGTGGACAGCACGTCAGCGACCGTCTCGTCGTCCTCGCACATGGTGGTGTCCACGCGCGGCACCATGACCTCGCGGGCAACGGTGTCGCCCAGGTCAAAGATCTCGTGGATCATGCGCTTTTCCTCGTCGAGCAGGTCGTCCTGCTCCGAGACCATGTACTTGATCTCTTCCTCCGAGACATTCTGGCGGTCATCGGCGCTCTTGATGCGCAGGATGCGGGCCAGGCCGTCAGAGCAAGCACCGGTCAGCCACACGAGCGGGCGGGCGATCTTTTGAAACACGGAGAGCGGTCCCACGACCTGTTTGGATACGCCCTCTGCGTTAGCAAGACCGATGCGCTTGGGCACGAGCTCGCCGATCACGATGGACACAAAGGCGACGGCGACGGTGATGATGACCGGCGCCAGGCCGCGCGCGATGGCGGAAAGCGGCGCGATGCCAAAGCTCATGAGCCACGTGGCGAGCGGGTCGGACAGGCTCGTCGAGGCGACGGCGGACGAGGCGAAGCCCACGAGCGTGATGGCGACCTGGATGGTGGCGAGCAGTTGGTCGGAATCGGCGGCAAGCTGAACGGCGCGCTCGGCGCGCTTATCGCCCTCCTCGGCATCGTGTTCCAACACGGCGCGCTTAGCCGTGGTGAGAGCCATCTCGGACATAGAGAAGTAGCCGTTGATAAGCGTCAGAACGAGCGTGGTAATAAGGGAGATGGTTATGTCCATCGGGAGTTTCTCGAACCTCCAAGATTCGGGACGTTGGCAGGAGACGTACGTAGCGGATAGGGCAGTTGCGCCGGTCGCCCGTGCGAGCGGGGCCGTGGGCGCGGTCGCTAGATTACGAAGAGGATCACCGCCATGAACTGGAAGATGCTGCCGGCGAGCACCCACAAGTGGAAAACACTGTGCAGATAGCGCACGTTTTTGGCGATATAGAACGGCACGCCCACGGTATAGCACACGCCGCCAACGGCGAGCAGGGCAAGCGCCACGGGGTTGAGCAGCGACACGAGCTCGGGCAGCTTAAAGACGACGAGCCAGCCCATCAGCAGGTAGACCAGGCCGCTTACCCAGTGCGGCTGACGCTCGCGCAAAAAGCACTCGAGTGCGATGCCGATGATGGCGATGGCCCACACGGCAAAGAACAGCGCAGGGCCGCCGTCGTTTGCGAGCGTGATGAGGCAAAACGGGGTATAGCTGCCGGCTATGAGCAGGTAAATGCAGCTGTGGTCGATGATGCGAAACACGCGCTTGGCGCGAGCGGGCTGAATCGCGTGATAGAGCGTGGAGGCCAAGTATTCGAGGATGATACTGACACCATAGACAATCGCCGCGGCCATGTGGGCCGGGCCTCCGCCGCGCAGGGCAGCGAATACGATCAGGAGCACCAGGCCCGCGATACCCAGCAGGCAGCCGACACCATGGGTGACGGAGTTCATGATCTCCTCGCCCACCGTGTAGTGTGGAACGGCCGCGGTCTTGGGTCGCGGCTTGGAACTGTCGCTCGAATCGGACATGCCGGTTACATCCTCCAACGTAAAGAGTTCTCAACACTATATCAAAGCGTCTGGGTACGTGCGAAATTTGCACCATACGTGACCCTTTGTTTACCCATTCTTTGCCTGTTGACGCATCAACGGCGAACATCCATAATGCGCTTGTTTTAAATGTTGATGTCTTAACATCTTATAGGAGAATACCGCATGGCTCAAAACGCACATTCCCATCGAAAGCTCAAGATAGCCGGCATCGTTGCACTGGTGGCTGTCGTTGCGCTGCTCGGATTTGCCGGCAACTTTCTGTTTGACTTCGCGCTGAATCCCCGCGCTCCATACACCATGAAGATGATGCAGGACGGCAAGGACGGCAAGGAAAGTGAGCAGCCGGATGCCGAGGGAACCGAGGCACGGGCATGGTTTAAAGAGAACCGCGAGAGCAGTAGCCTCACCGCAGATGACGGAACCGAACTTGCCGCTTGGTATTTTGCCGCCCCAGAGAGCACGCACAATTACGCTATCTGCCTACACGGATACACCGACGAGCCCATCGGTATGACCCGATACGCCAAACGATTCCATGACCGCGGCATGAACGTGCTCGCACCTGCCGCCCGTGCCCACGAGCGCTCCGGCGGCGACTATATCGGCATGGGCTGGCCCGAGCGGCTCGATGTCGTCGCATGGATCGAGCGAATCGTTCAGGCTGACCCCGAGGCGCGCATCCTGGTCTTTGGCGAGTCGATGGGCGCGGCGACTGCCATGAATGTAGCGGGGGAATCTGTGCCCGCAAATGTGAAATGCATTATCGAGGACTGTGGCTATACGAGTGTTTGGGACGAGTTTTCTCTGCAGCTCAAGGACGTGTTCGGCCTGCCCAGCTTTCCCTTGCTCGATGTAGCAAACTTGGTGTGCAACGTGCGCGCGGGCTACGACTTTCATAAGGCGAGCAGTGTGGAGCAACTCAAACACGCGACGGTTCCCATGTTGTTCATCCACGGCGACCAGGACACCTTTGTGCCGTACGACATGCTCGACCAAAACTACGACGTGTGCGCCAGCAAGGTCAAGCAAAAGCTCACCATCCATGGCGCTACCCACGCCAAGAGCGCGCAAGTCGACCCCGAGCTCTACTGGAATACGGTCGACGACTTCCTCGGAAAGAATTTTTAGGCAAAAAGCAACGTCCGAGGCTTTATCTGACCCCCTATTTTCGAAAGTATGCGGCAAAATCTGGAACTGCCGACCAGACCGCAGTTTTATCAACAATTTATCAGGGGTTTTGTTGCCAAAAAACGTCGTGTGCTCGGCGGTCTCGAAATTTGCCGCATACTTCCGGAAAACCGCCCGCGAGCGCTGTGCTCACGGGCGGCTTTTGCTAACGTTGCGCTACAAAAGCGCTTGATATGTCCAATAGCTAGGCGCTACTTGACCTCGATGAGCTCATACTCGCTCGTGCCCAGGCCAATCTTTTCGGCATGCGCAATGCACGCGCGCCAGTCGGTGTCGGGATGTGTGATGCAGAAGGGGTCCTTGGCCTGCTCGCCCTCCAGATGCTCGTGGTTGTGCTCCATCTTGGCGGCGCTATCGGTAAGCTCGGTGTTGGGCAGCGGCTCGGATGCCATGACGGCATCGGCACAGGCCTGATCGATGGCGACCGGATCGAAGCTCGCGAACATGCCGATGTCGTTGACGATGGGCGTATCGTTTTCGGGATGGCAATCGCAGTTGGGGCTGATGTCCATGGCGAGCGAAATATGGAAGCTGGGGCGATCCTGGACAACGGCCTTCGTATACTCGGCGATCTTGTAGTTGAGCACGTCGGCCGCAGCATCATAGCCGGGCTTGATGGCGTCCTGGTTGCACACGCCGATGCAGCGGCCGCAGCCCACGCAGCGATCATGGTCGATGGCAGCCACGTGGACCGTGCGGGTGTTGCCGTTGGCAAGCTCGCGCTCGCGGGTGTCGTCGAACGAGATAGCGTTGTGCGCGCAGATCTTTTCGCAGGCACGGCAGCCAATGCAGTGCTCGGTCGCGACGTTCGGCTTGCCGGCGGCATGCTGCTCCATCTTGCCGGCACGGCTGCCGCCGCCCATGCCCAGGTTCTTCATGGCGCCACCAAAACCGGCCTGCTCATGGCCCTTAAAGTGGGTGAGACTGATCACGATATCGGCATCCATGAGCGCCTGACCGATCTTGGCCTCGCGCACGTACTCGCCGCCCTCGACCGGGACGAGCGCCTCGTCGGTACCCTTGAGGCCGTCGGCGATGATGATCTGGCAGCCCGTGGCATACGGGGTAAAGCCGTTCTGATAAGCGGTGTCGATGTGCTCTAGCGCGTTTTTGCGGCTGCCGACATAGAGCGTGTTGCAGTCGGTGAGGAAGGGCTTGCCGCCCAGCTCCTTCACCACGTCGGCGACGGCGCGGGCGTAGTTAGGGCGCAGAAAGCTCAGGTTACCCAGCTCGCCAAAGTGAATCTTGATGGCAACGAACTTGTTCTCAAAGTCGATCTGCTCAATGCCGGCGCGGCGAATGAGGCGCTTGAGTTTGTCGAGCTGGCTCTCGCGAGCATGCGTACGCAGGTTGGTGAAGTACACCTTAGCGGGTGCTGCGGGTGCAGTTGCGGTCATAGATCTATCCCCTCGGTCTATATGGCGTTACAGACATAGAGGATGGTACCCGTTAAAGTAGGGTCGAAGTCAAGCGCGGCACCTAGTCGTTGGGTAGTCATTGGGGACGTTCTTAAATGACTACTCTTGGACTTTGAGGGCTTCGGCCAGGCTGACGCGCTTGATAGAGCGCGTGTGTAGCAGCGCCACGACCAGGTAGGTTGCAAAGCCGATGCCCACGCACGCCGCCATGGACCAGGTCGGCACGTAAATCTCGATATTGCCGTTGTAGGCGAGCAGCATCGAGCGGAAAATCGCGGTCAGCGAGCCAATAATGACCGGCAGGCTCAGCACGAGCGACGCCGCCACGCACAGCGTGATCGAGCGGATGTACAGATGCGAGATCTCGCTATCGCGATAGCCAAAGACCTTCATGTAGCTGATCGACCGGGCGCTATGGTCGATAACAGCCTTGGTCAGCAGATACATAAACAGCAGGAAGATAAAAACCGCGAGCCCGATCATCATTCCGATCATTTTGCTCATCATGCCGATGAACTGGTCACCCACGGCGCGCATGTCGTCGGGCGTGGTGTCGCCGGCAAAGTAACGCGCGTCGAGGTCGAGCTTCTCGTCGCTCACATAGCCGTTAAAGTAGGCGGCGTCGTTGTCGAACAGCTCGTTAAAGTCGTCGATACTCATATAGATATTCATGTCCGACTTGGAGCCCCAGGCACAGTCCTTGCCCGCATACTCAAGGGAATATTGCTCGCCCTCGTACTTGTCGCCGAGCGTGACCTTCTGCCCCTCGCTCCAGCCAAACTTATCGAGCAGACCGCCGCCAAAGACGACGCGCCCATCGCCGACGTTGAGGTCTTTCCAATAGCGCGAATCGGATGAAATGCCGTAGACGGAAATCGTCTCCTCGCCATTTCCATCGCCGCGGTCGTATTGCAGCTGGTAAACGGCGTATTTCTCGGCCTGCGCGATTGCGCCTGCACCGTTGTCGGTCGTGTTGACCGGGTGAATGCCGTCGTTGTCGGCGTCGATCTTAGAGGCCTTGTCGATCAGGTCGATAGCCTCGTCGCGGTTGCAGCCGAGGGCATCGGCAAGGTCATCGAGGCGCGCATAAAGCGCGTCCTTCTTGTCCTGGACCTTGGCAAGCGCATCCTGCGCCGCAGTCAGGCTCTCGGCAGACGGAGATGCGGTCGCGGCATCGGCTGCCGTCTGCGCCGCATCGGCCGCGTCGTCAAGCTCGTCATCGGCATCCTGGGCGGCGGAAAGCAGCGCGCCGTCAACCGACTGCAAGCGCTCGAGTGCTGACCACTGCTCGCGCTCCTCGGCAGTGCCCTCGAGCTCCAGCGGAGCTTTGAGCGTGTACTGGTGCTCGGCGACCAGGCTCGTCTCGAGGTTGTCCGCGTAGTGCGTCATCGTGGGCAAAATCGCCAGGCCAAAGAGCAGCAGCAGCGAGGCAAACGCAATGCCCACGAAGAGCGTGGCAAAGTTGCCCAGGTTGCGCAGGAAGACGCGCAGGCGAAAGCGCGAGACAAAGCCCATGCGCTCCGGCAGCTGCAGACCGCGCTTGGTACCCGATTTACCGCTCGCCTCGTGACGAAGGAACTGCAGCGGCGTCTTGCCCATCTTGCGAAGCAGGCCCACCAGCGTGATGAGAATGAGCGCGGCGGCGGGAACCACGGCACACTTCACAAAGATCTCCCAGCTCCAGTACACCTGGAAGGGCGGCAGGCTGTACGAACCGTAATAGAGACTGCGCATGGGCTCGGTAAAGAACACAATGCCGAGCGCAGTGCCCAAAAGCGCCGCGACCACGCCCACGATGGCGGGAAGTCCCAGGTAGTGCAGCACGATCTCGCGTCGACGATAGCCGCTGGCGAGCAGCGTGCCGATGACGGCGCTCTCCTCCTCGATGGTGGCGTCGGTAAGGACCACAAAGACAAACGCCATGATCACGATGATAATGTCGAGCAGCGTCATCCACATCATGGAGTCGCCGTCTACGTCGTCGCGCGCGTAGCCAATACCCTGGTTGGAATCGACGTCGATCAGATCGTCCACGCGCGCATCGGCATCGGTCAGTGCCTCGACCATATCCTGCTCCGCATCGATGCGATCCGCGGTGGGGAGGTCGCGATCGGTAAAGGCAAAGGAGTAGGTGTAGGCAGGTGCACCACCGGCATCCTCGAGCGCGGCAAAGCCGGCGTCGGTGACCTCGGCCACGCCGTACGTGATGGTGTTCACCGTAAAGTCCGAATTGTTGAGGAACAGCGCCTGGCTATCGGGCTGGGTCATGATGCCGCAGATGGTGTAGGTGCGGCCCTCAAGCTCAACCTTATCGCCCACGACAAGGTCGTTGTTGGTGGCAAAAACGCGGTCGATAGCCACCTCATCGTCCGTCTTGGGCTCCTTGCCCTCACAGTAGGACGCGATATCGACCTTGGTGCGGTGCGCATAGGTGCGCAGCGTGCGCTTGGTGCCGTCGTCGCCGGCGGTCTTTTTGATGATGGCGTCGATGGAGAAATTCTTGTAGAGCGTGACGCCGCCGACGTCGTCGGCTGCATCCTCGGCTGCCTTGAGCTGGTCGTCGGTAGCCTCGAAGGAAGTGGTCACGCGGCCGTCCTCAATCGTGTACGCATCGCGCATGTCGTCGATAAGGCAACCGATGGAATGCGCCGCGAGCAAAAAGCCCGAGGTGAGAGCGATGCTCCCGCACATAAGCAAAAAGATGCCCAGGTACTTGCCGATATTGCGGCGCAGCTCGCGCGGGAGACGTTTTGCGAGAGGTGTCATGACGCCGCCTACCAATCGAGCTCGGCGGCCGCGACGGGCGACTCGTTGAGCTCGTCCTCGACGATGCACCCGTCGCGCAAGCGCAGCACGCGATTGGCCATGTGCGCGATGGCGGCGTTGTGGGTGACAATGATGATGGTGCAGCCGTAAGTGCGGTTGACGTCCTCCATGAGCTGCAGGATTTCCTTGGACGTCTTGTAGTCGAGCGCGCCCGTGGGCTCGTCGCACAGCAACAGGCCCGGATTTTTGACGAGCGCACGACCGATGGCGCAGCGCTGCTGCTGGCCGCCCGAGACCTGGCGCGGGAACTTGTTGCGGTGTTCGTAGAGGCCCAGCGAGCGCAGCAGGTCGTCAATGTTGAGCGGGTTTTTGGACAGGTGCGCCGTGACCTCGATGTTTTCCTTGATGGTGAGATCGGGCACCAGGTTGTAGAACTGAAAGACAAAGCCCAGCTCGCGGCGTCGGTATTCGCCCAGATCGGCAGGCTTGAGCACGGTGAGGTCGCAGCCGTCCACCATGATGGAGCCGCCGTCGGCATCCTCCAGGCCGCCGATCAGGTTGAGAAAGGTCGACTTACCCGAGCCCGAGGGCCCCAGCATGATGCAGATCTCGCCGCGGTTGATGGACGTATCGATACCATCGAGTACCGTCAGGCGCGCATCGCCGTCGCCGTAGTGTTTCTTGAGCCCTTTGACCTGGACATAGGCTTGCTTTGTCGCCATGCTATCCCCCGTTGTTAGCCTTCTGCTACTTTTCTAGGGTAATAGTAAACCTGGGCGAACTATTTTTAAGCGACGTGCGCGACTTTTTCCAACCTACTCATTGGGGACAGATTTAAATGAGTGAAATCGCTCATTTAAATCTGTCCCCAATGAGTGGTCCCAAAGGCCGGCATATTGGGACAGTCCTTACCAGCCCGGCCGGCGAGCCGGCGAATCGGCAAAGACTGTCCCCAGCGACCAGTCGTTTAAGAACGTCCCCAATGACTAGGCGGTTAGGCGTGGGATTTGTTGTGCGCAAGGGCTAGGCCTACGGCGGCGATGGCCGCGGCAAAGAGAACCGTGACGCCCAGATCGCAGGCGATGTCGCCCAGCACGGCGGACGTCAGGTCCGCGGCGAGCGCCTTGCTGATCGCGTCGTTCACCCAATACGTCGGCACAAAATGCGCCACGGTCTGCACGGCCGAGCCCATGAGCGACAGCGGCATCCAGGCGCCTCCCAAAAACGTCATGAGCATGCCGAGTAAGTTGCCCACGCCGTTGAGCAGCTCCTCGCGCGCGCCCAAGCTCGACAGCGTAAAGCCAACGGCCAGAGGCATGCACGCCAGGGCAAACGTTGCCGCCAGCGCCAGACACACGCGACCCACGCCGACCTCGGCAACCGCGCCGGCAAAGCCCACGACGCCCATCATGCTCGACACGAGCCAAATGCAGACGGTGAGCACGGCGGCGGCCGCGAACACGGCGAGCGAACGCTGGCGCTCGGAGACCGGGCCGGCCTCCATGCGGCGCACGCGCTCGGGCTCGTTCATGCCCGAGAACACCAGCCCCACCGACACGATGACCGACGAGATGATCGCGTACGCGCCAAAGTTGAAATACGACTCGAGCGTGGCGGCGGCAGTCGAGTCGACCCTGACCTGCTCGATCTCGACCTCGGCGCGCTTGGCGGCAGCATGCTCAGCAGCCTTGGCAACGTCGCCGTTAGAAGCAGCGGGCTCTAGGGCCGCCGCAGCGCCCGCGAGCGAGATCCAGCGTGAGGCCTCGGCAGACGAAAGCGCCGCCGCCATGGTGCCGGAGCCGTAGGTCACATTGAGCTTGGGCAGGGCCTCCCCCGCACGGGCGGCCGCGATCAGGTCGTCCTCAAACCCCTCCGGAATAAAGAACACGCAGTCGGCGCTGCCCTTGGCGCTGTTGCTCTTGGCGAGCGCATCCGCAAGGTCGTACGTGTCGTCACCAACGCCCGTGACCAGGTCAAAGCGTGAGCCCAGATGCTTGGTGAGCGCCCGCGAAAGGTCGCTATTGTCGCGGTCGACCACGATCACGTTGGTGTCGTAGGGCTTGTACTCGGTAAGCTGCGACGAGTTCCAGCTCACCGAGGCCGCGATGAATACGCCCATGAGCGAAATGAACACCGTATAGATGAGCAGGTAGAACGGGTGCGCGAGCGCCATGCGAAGCGCGGTCTTAAAGGTGCTCATAGCGGCTCCTTCCAAAGATCAGCGTAGCGGCGGCGACAAACACCAGGGCCATGAGGACGAGCGCGCCGGCGCGAACGGCAAATGGCCCCAGATCCTCAAAGAAATACAAGCGGTTGAACATGTCGCAGATGAGCTTGACGGGGTTGAGCCAGCACTCGGCCGGGCAGGCGCGGGCGACGTCGTCGGCAAGCGCCATCGCCGGCTCGCCGTAGAGGCCGGCGAACAAGGCGCACGTGGTGGCAAAACCCGTGAGGATGCCCGACTTGGACGCCTTGCCACCCTTAACAGGAAGCGTACCCACAAAGAGCCCCAGGCCCGTGGCGGCAAGCGCGGATGCAGCACCGCCCAGCAGGCACAGCCCCTCGCGCCCGCCAAAGTCGACGCCAACGACTAGGCGCACGTAGCCAATCGCGACCGCCATCGAGGCAAAGGAAACCAGCCACGAGCCGACAAAGATGCCGGCCAGCGACGCCGTCTTGGAAAGGCCGCCCACGCAGCGGCGCGCGCCAAGGCCCGACAGATTGGGCTGCAGGTCGACGACGCTCAAAGCGGCAAACTCGGCAGACATCATCGCGACCAGGCCAAAGAGTGCGTAGTAGTAGATGACCGTGCCATCGGGCGTGGTGCGTGTCAGGCTTACGCGGCGGGTGCCGCCCTCGAGCGACAGGGCGCGCGCAACCGCCTCGGAGTCGGCGAGCGCCGCCGGGTTGTCCTGGGCAATCTGGGACATGAGCTCGGCATTTTGCGTATACGAGCTCGCCACCGTCTCAAGGATGCTGCGGTCGGTGAGCACCGACGAGGCGCGCGAGCTGTCATAACTCGAAAGCAGCGTGAGCTTGGGCGTACCCGCGTCGTCGACCGTATAGATGCCCGCGACCTCGCCGGCCTTGAGTGCTTTGCGCGCGGCTGCCAAGTCTTCGTACTCGCTCACATCGAGCAGCTGGTCGTCACCTTCCTTGGCAAGCGAAGCCGCCACGTTCTTAAAGGTCGAGGCGTCCCAGGTCTCATCCGCCACGACGGCCACCGGAACCGGGTCGACCGTGCCGTCGGAGCTGAGGTTCGCAAACATAAACATGAACATCGTGGAAAGCGCAACGGGAAAGATCGCGCCCCAAACCCACGTGCTCGGCCGGCGCAGCAGCGTCTTGACCGTAATGATAGTGGTGTTGAACATAGCTGCCCCCTAGTCGCGCAGCTCGCGGCCGGTGATTTCGAGAAACACATCGTTGAGGGTCGGTGGCTCGCTCCACACGCGGCCGAGTGCCACGTCGGCAGCACGCAGCGTGTCGAGGATGTCGACCAAATTGTGCGGGCTCGCTTCGCAGGTGCAGATGAGCTCGCCGCCGGAAAGCTCAACGCTGAGCACATGCTCGAGGGCGCGCAGCCGCTCGACCGTGACGGTCTCGACGGCGCCGACCTCGACAGTCACGCGCTCGCCCATCTGGATCATGCGCTTGAGCTCGTCGTTAGTGCCCTGCGCCAGCACGCGGCCGCCGTCCATGATCATGATGCGGCTGCAGATCTGCTCGACTTCCTCCATGTAATGGCTGGTATACACCACCGTGGCGCCCTCGTCGCGCAGGCGGCAGATGCCCTCCAGGATGGCGTTGCGGCTCTGTGGGTCGACCGCCACCGTGGGCTCGTCAAAAAAGATGAGCTCGGGCTTGTGCGCGATGCCGCAGGCAATGTTGAGGCGGCGCGCCAGGCCGCCCGAGAGCTTGCCGGGGCGGAACTTGGTAAAGTCGCCCAGACCGACGAAGTCGATCGCCTCGTCCACGAGCGCACGGCGGCGCTTGCGGTCGTTGACGTAGAGGCTACAGAAATAGTCGATGTTCTCGCGCACGGTGAGCTCGTCGAACACCGCCACCTGCTGCGGCACCACGCCGATGCGGCGCTTGAGGTCGTAGCGGGCGGGCGTCATGGGCTCGCCGAACAGCTTGATGGCGCCCTTGTCGTAGGCAAGCAGCTGCAGGATACAGTTGATGGACGTGGTTTTGCCCGAGCCGTTGGGGCCGAGCAGGCCAAAGATCTCGCCGGGGGCGATGTTCAGGTTAAAGTGGTCGAGCGCGATAAGATCGTCATAGCGCTTGACGAGGTTTTCGACATGGACGATGTCTGTCATGAGGCGGCCCTTCTGTTGGTTGTGGCCCGGTACGATTGCATCATCGCAGGAGTGGGTGGCGCGCGCCAGTGAGCTTTGTCACGAGTGCGGGGGGGGGCGAAACCCCCGCTCGCGCGAGCGATCGACGCCGATTTGCCGCGCGCGAGGAATGTCACGGTTGTGCAGGCGGCCCCTCCACCACGCGCGGCTTCGCGTACAATACCCGTATGAACAGGCTTTTCGACAAATCGATCGTGCTGGCGTGCTGCATCGCAGCCGCCACAGGCCTTGCTGTGGACGCTGGCCTGGTCGCGGCGTTTTGCCTTGGCGTAATTACCACCTCGCTGGCTGAGCTCGCGCAGGGAGAACGCGCCCGTCGCGCCAGCGAAGCCGCGAGTTACGCTTACATCATCGCGGCCGTCTTCGTGCCGCCGTTTGTGCCGTTTGTGCCCCTCGCCCTCTATGACATTGCGCGACGCGTGCGCCGCGAGTACGCCTGGGCCGCGCTGGGCATTGGCGCCACCTTTGTCTTTGCGCTCGTCGCGGACCTTCGCATCGACGCGCTCACCGCCCGAACGCTCCTGCTGACCGCCATCCTTTCGGTTGCCGTCACCTTGCTATCGCTACGTACCGCCCAGTTGGAGCGCGAGCAGCAGCGCATGCGCCGTACCCGTGACGAGCTGCAGGAACGAGCCCTCGTGCTCGAAGCGCGCAACCGCGACCTTGCCGACCGCCAGGACTACGAAGTCGAGCTCGCGACGCTCGCCGAACGCGCCCGCATCGCGCGCGAGATCCACGACAATGTGGGCCACCAGCTCACGCGCGCCTCGCTGCAAGCCGAAGCACTGCGCGTGGTCCACGCCGACGAGCCCGGCGTCGCCGCCGATTTCGCTGACGTCAAACGCACGGTTGATGAGGCGCTCCAGCTTGTGCGCACCAGCGTCCACGCGCTCAACGACAACGCTGTCGACCTTTCCGTGCAGCTCGAACGCATTGTTGAAGGCGCGCGCTCGGACGGCGGTCCGCAGATTGAGCTTGAAGTTTTGGCCGAGCATGCGCCCGCAAACGTCGCCAACTGCTTTGCGGCGGTCCTGCGCGAGGCGCTCTCCAACACCATGCGCCATGCTTGCGCCCAGACCGTCGCCGTACGGTGCATGGAGCATCCGTCGTTTTACCAGCTCATCGTCACCGATGATGGCACGGGCGGGGTCCAAGCAAGCGGCCGCGGCGCCGCGGAGGGCATGGGGCTCGGCTCCATGCGCGAGCGCGTCGAGGCGCTTGGCGGCACTTTCACCGCCGGCCCGCGCGCCGGCGCCGGCGGCTGGCGTGTGTTTGCCACCGTTCCCAAACAGCAAGGAGATGAGGCCCGATGAGGCTCATTGTTGTCGACGACGACCGCTTGGTGGTCGATTCGCTCAAGATTATCCTGGGCGCCCAGACGCAGATCGAAGTAGTGGGCACCGGCGCCAACGGCGACGACGCGGTCGCGCTCTACGCCGAGCACTCGCCCGACATCGCGCTGCTCGACATTCAGATGCCGGGACGCGACGGACTTTCGGCGGCACGCGAAATCCTTGAGCACGACCCTGCGGCGCGGGTGGTGTTTCTGACGACATTCTCGGATGACGAGTACATTGTGTCGGCGCTCAAGCTGGGCGCCCGCGGCTACCTGATTAAAACCGATGTCGCCGCCATCCCGCCAGCGTTGGCGCAGGTCATGGACGGCAAGCGCGTGCTCGAGGGCAAGGCGATCGAAGACATCGACTTTGACGGAACGGGCGTTGAGGCGGGCATGCCCCGCCGGCCCGCCGCCTTTGCCAGCCTGACCGACCGCGAGTTCGAAGTCGCAGAGCTCATCGCCCGCGGCCTCGATAACAAGGAAATCGCCGCCACGGCCTACATGGGCGAAGGCACGGTGCGCAACCACATCAGCTCGATCCTTGCCAAAATGGGCCTACGCAACCGCACGCAGATCGCCATCGCCTACCTGCGAGGGTAGTTGCCCAACGACTGACCGCCCCGGCATAGCAAAATGGCTGCCACCGATTTAATACCATTTCAAAACCATGCCGGTTTACTACGATGAATCGCTCACCTTCGACCACGGCAAATTGCGCGCTTTCAAAACCGCAGGTAGAACGCTTGCGATATTCAGAAAAACGCAATCATGGTCGGGAATGTCGAATTCATCGTAGTAAATCGGCATAGTTTTGTTCGGGCGGCCCTGCACGAGTGCCTCCGCAAGCCTTGCTGGACCAAAATGATCCGTTTTCCTCCGTCCCCAAGGGATCAGCCGGAACCGCTCGCCACGAAACCTGCCCATCTACTACGTTTGACTCGATACCCCCGACCATACCCCCGTTTTCCAGAAAACCGCAGGCGTTCTACCTGCGGTTTTGTTTTCACATTTTTTGCCGTGGTTGGGGGTTGGCGCCCAAAAGTAGTAGATGGGCCCATTTCGTGGCAGGCGGGTCATTTTCGGGCTGGACGGGTCGCGTGGCGGCCCGCACACGCGTTCGCGCGCGGGGCCGGTGGGGCAATTTTGCCCCACCGGCCCCGTTTTCGCGCTATTCCGGCTTGGTTTCTACCGTGGGAGTCTTATCCGCCGCAACCGGAGTACGGGCGGTGTCCATAGTCAGGCAGTGCTTGGGGCAGCTCTCGATGCACTCGCCGCACACCACGCAGGCAAACGGGTCGATCGACCACGTTCCGCCCTTGCGATCGACCGCGAGCGCGCCCGCCGGGCAGCGACGCGCGCACATACCGCAGCAGATGCACACGTCCATGTCGTTGACGATGTGCCCGCGCAGGCGCTCGGGCGCTGCGAGCTTCTCCTGCGGATAGCACACCGTTACCGGCTGCTTGACCATAGAACCCAAGGCCATCTTGGCAAATGTCAGTAAACTCATGCCGCGCCTACCTTTCCGTGCAGCTAATGCAGGGGTCGATGGTCAGGATAATCATAGGCACGTTGGCAAGAAGCACGCCCTGCAGCGCATGCGTCAGACCCGCCAGGTTCTGCGACGTCGGCGTGCGCACGCGAAAACGGTCCAGGTTCTTGGTGCCGTTGCCGCGCACATAGTAGTACGCCTCGCCGCGCGGCTGCTCAATCATAACCTCGCCGCGCGCGCCGTCGGCCGGCGTGAGCTTGGTGCGCCCGCCGATGCCGTCGTGCGGAATCTTGCCGACAAGCTCCTTGATGATGTCCATGGCCTGCGTGACCTCGGCACAACGCACCTGGCAGCGGGCATAGCAGTCGCCATCGGTGGCAACAATTGGCTCAAACGCAGCCAGATCCGCATAGGCGCCGTCGCCAAACATGCGCACGTCATAGTCCACGCCCGAAGCGCGCCCAAACGGGCCGACCATCGACAGATCCAGCGCGTCTTTTTTGCTGATCACCCCCACGCCATGTAGGCGTTCGCCGCAGCTGTCGTCGTCCAAAAACGTATGCACCAGGGCCTCGTAATCGGGACGCATGGCGTCGAGCGTCTGGACAATGCCCGCCAGCTCGGAATCCTCAATGTCGTGTTTAAGGCCGCCGATTTCGTTGATCGACAAAATCACGCGGCCGCCGCAAGTGCTCTCAAAGATCTTTAGAATCTGCTCGCGCAGCGTCCACAAACGGTAGAACAGCGCCTCGAAGCCAAAGGCATCGGCGAGCAGGCCCAGCCACAGCAGATGCGAGTGAACGCGCGAAAGCTCGTGCAAAATGGTGCGGATATACTGCACGCGGCCGGGCACCTCGATGTCGAGCATGCGCTCGCAGGCGCTGGCATAGCCGCAACTGTGGCCCACGGCGCAGATGCCGCAGATGCGCTCGGCGATGTAGCCAAACTGATGCATATCGCGCTTTTCGGTGAGCTTCTCGAGTCCGCGGTGCACAAAGCCAATCTGCGGAATTGCCTCGATGACGCGGTCGTCCTCGATCACCAGGTCCAGATGAAGCGGCTCGGGCAGCACTGGGTGCTGCGGGCCAAACGGAATAACGGAGCGATGTGCCATGGACCTTACGCCTCCTTTTTCTGCTTATCGCGGGCGGCCTTGGCGGCAAGCGCCGCGCGGACCTTGGCCGCTTTCTCGGGATCCATGGCGGCGAGCTTTGCCTCCATCTCGGCAGCCTTGAGCGCGGCCTTCGCAGCAGCCTCATCGTGCTGAGCATCGGAGCCGGCAGCCGCAGCGGGCTGAGCGACGGCAGCACCCGCAGCATCGCCAGCGCCCACAGCGCCCTTCCCCGCGGCGGCCGCGGTAGCGGCAGCCTTCTCGGCCGCGGCTTTGCGCGCCTTGGCCTCGGCGGCGGCGCGGACCTTCATGGCCTTCTCGCGCGCAGCTTTCACCTCGGGCGTGATCACACTCATGGGCTCGGCGGTCGAGACCTGGTAGAAAAAGCCGTTAAAGTCGACCTGCATGTCGGTAATGGCAAGACCAAACAGGTCGTGCGCCTCGTTCTCAAACGGGAACACCGCCGGATAGTACGAGCTGATGGACGGAATCTCCTGATACTGGTCGATGCCCTCGACTACCAGGTTCTCAATCGCATAGTTTCTGTCCCGCGCGATCTGCTCTTGCGCAGCGCGGACGTTGATAAACGTATAGACCAGGCGATACGTGCCGTCGTCGACGTTGCGCTCGGCGTGCATTTGCACAAAGCGCGCGCCGACGCCCTTGAGCGCCTGGACATGCGACAGGAGCTCGTCGATCCCGACGGTGGTATAGATAGCCTTTTGCATTACTCGGCCTCCTTTGCAGCGGCGGGCGCGGCAGGCGTCCCAGCGGCCGTGTCGCCGCCACCGGCACCGTCAGCCCCGGCCCCCACAGCAGGCACAAACCCGTCCTCGCCCAACTCAACGCCGCCGTCCCAGGTAGCGGCACCGCCCACGGTAAGCGGGTCACCGCCGGCGCGCATCACGGCCTCCTTCTGGTCCAGGATGCCGCACGCCTCCACAATGGCATCGATCACGGTCTCGGGGCGAATGGCGCATCCGGGCGCGTACACGTCCACGGGAATCGCTCGGTCCACGCCGCCGATCACGTTATAGGCATCGCGGAATACGCCGCCCGAGCACGCGCAGATGCCGCACGCCACCACACACTTGGGCTCGAGCATCTGGTTGTAGATCTGGCGCACGACGGGCAGGTTCTGGGCGTTGACCGACCCCGTCACCAAAAAGATGTCCGCATGCTTGGGGTTGCCGGTGTTGACCACGCCAAACCGCTCCGCATCGAACAGTGGGGTAAGCGAGGCCAGCACCTCGATATCGCATCCGTTGCAGCTCGAGCCGTCGTAATGAATAACCCACGGCGAGCGCGACATTTTATGATCCATAGATGCCGCCTCCTAAATAAACACGTCGACGAGGATGGGCATAAGGTTGAGCAGGCCAAACACCAGCGCCACGCCCCATCCGAGCTTAAAGCAGCTGCGCCAGGTGCTGCGCGCGAAGGTGTTGTCGATCAGCACCTCGACAAAGTACGTCGCAGCCATCACGACCAGGGCAACCAGCCAGCTCACCGGGTTGTCCCAGACAAAGAACATGCCCACCCACATCAAAAACAGCACGGTCTCGCACCAGTGCATAAGGGTCATCTTGGCCAGCGTGCTGCCGCTCATCTCGGTGGCGACGCCCTGGACGATCTCCTGATGCGCGTGATGCGAGTACGAAAGATCGAACGGCGACTTGCGCAGCTTGATGGTGAGCACCGCGAGCAGCGCGAGAAAAATGGGCGCGCTGTACACGATGATGGGGGCCGACTGACCGGTCACGGCGATGGAATCGAAGCTGTCGGTGGCAAGATACAGGCCCACGCTCATCAGCAGAACGGCGGGCTCGTAACTCATAACCTGCAGCAGCTCGCGGTCGGCACCGACCTGAGCAAACGGGCTTTGCGTCGAGGCGGACGCCAACACCACAAAGATCGCGGCGAGCGTCACCATAAAGGCGCACAGCAGCGTGTTGGAGCCCGACACAAAGATGCCGCCGCCCACGACGGTAAAGATGAGCGCGCATGCCATGTAGGTATCATCCATGGCGTTTACGCTGGCAGGGGCCTTGCGCAGCAGCTTGGCAACGTCGTAGAAGGGCTGCAGCAGGCGCGGGCCCACGCGGCCCTGCATGCGGGCCGAAAGCTTGCGGTCAAGGCCGTCAATCAAACCGCCCACAAGCGGCGCAATCAGGGCAAACGCCACGGTGCCAATAAAAATGCCCACGACGCCCGAGCCTTCAAAATACTTGCCGCGCAGCACCGAGGGCGCGCTCATGGCAAGCCTCTCGGGCCCAATCCACGCGCAACACAGCAGCGCAAACAAGATAATGCTGCAGCACACGACGCTACCCGCGGGGCCAATACGCTTCTCGCCAAGGGCGTCCACCGAGTACCAATTGCGCTTTTCGGCCTTCACCTCGCGTCCCATCGAGCCGCGGAAATGGCGGTAATTGTCGGTTCCCACACCCGAAAGATATACGTTTACGTGCGGTTTGTTGCTCACGCGGAATGAAGTCAGCAGCACCACGGCGATAAACGCCACGATAACCACCATCAGATACATGGCGTCCTTGCCAATAACGTACGGCACGCGGCCAAACACCATGGCCAAGTAAGGCGACACCAGACCGCTCGAGATAACCGGGAACGCCACGCAGCACAGAATCAGCAGCGCGGCGATGGTGTTGAGGGCCATCCATTCGGTCTTATGGACATTGACCTCAACGTTTTGGGCCGTGGGGTCGACGCCCGAAAGCTTGGCAAGCCATTTACCCCAGAAGAAGAACGTCGCGGCCGAGCCAAAGGCAAGCACCATGATCATGAGCACGTTGCCAGTCTGCGCAAACGCCACCAGGGCGCCCCACTTGGACACGAGCATGCCAAACGGCGCCACAAACATGCCCATGATGCCCAGCATCATCAGACGCGTCAGGTGCGGCATGCGGCTGAACATACCGTCCATGTCCTCGATATTGCGGCTGCCGATATGATGCTCGGCCGTGCCCACGCACAGGAACAGCAGCGACTTGGCCACCGTGTGGAACAGGATTAGGAAGATGGCCGCCCATACGGCCTCGGGCGCGCCGACGCCCAGGCAAGCACTGATGAGGCCCAAGTTGGAAATGGTGGAGTACGCGAGTACGCGCTTGGCGTTGCTCTGCGAGAAGGCCATGAGGGCGGCGAGCAAAAACGTGATGGCACCCACACTCGTGACCATAAAGCCGGTCACGGGATAGATGGCATAGAGCGGGCTCAGTTTGACCATCAGGAACACGCCGGCTTTGACCATGGTTGACGAGTGCAGCAGGGCGCTCGTGGGCGTGGGGGCGACCATGGCGCCGAGCAGCCAGGTGTGGAACGGCATCTGTGCGGCCTTGGTGAGTGCGGCGAGCGACAGCAGAATGACCGGCATCACCAGCAGTGCAGATTGCGCGGTTCCGGCGCCGGAAAGCTCGATCATGCCCGAGATGGTCAGCGGCATGCCGTTCACGTGCAGGTACATAAGGCCCGCCAAAAACGCGATGCCGCCCAGCATGTTGAGGATGATCTGGGTGAAGGCGTTCTTGATGGCCTCGGGCGTGCGCGTGTAGCCAATCATAAGGAACGAGCACACGGTGGTGATTTCCCAGCCGCAGAACAGCCACTCAAGGTTGTCGCTCGTCACGATGACGAACATGGCCGAGAGGAACAGGAACATAAGCGCCAGGAACTGCGGGCGTCGGTCGGGCGCGGTTTGCCCGCGCAGCGCAGCCTCGTGCTCGTCGTGGGCCTGGAAGTCCTTCATATAACCCAAGGCATACACGCAGATAAGGCTGCCGACGATGCCGACGGCGAGGACCATGATCACGCTCATGTAATCCAGGTAGAGCGGTGTCGCCGTGACGGCTTCGGCCGCGGGCAACGTCATGGCTGCAAAGGCGAGCGAGCCCACCAGCTGGACTATGCCGAGCACCATGGTGAGCGCGTTCCTATATTTGTACGCGTTGTACAGGATGACGGCACACAGGATGACGTCGATGACGGAGCTGATGACGGAGAGCACGTGCGAGGTGCCCGGTGCCACCTCGAAGCTCTGCGGACCCGTGCCAAAAAACATGACGGCGACTACAGCTGTCACCGCCATAATAATGCCGGAACCTATGAGCCCCACCGCATCGCGGGCGCGATCACCGTGCGCGAGCAGCATGCCCAGCGCCGGTACCAGCGGAAACAGGGTAAGGAAATACAATAGCGTCATACCATCACTCCCCCATGCAAAAACGCTGCAATTGTTTAACGTTATAGCTCAATAGAGGAGTAGCGGCTGCGGGTTTTCGGTCAACTGGGGAGTTTTAGGCGTACGGGGCAAGGAGTCTGTCCGCATTGGAGTAGAGGGGCGGCAAGAAAAATGCGCCCCTGTGGGCGCACCATCCCGTTCGCTATTTCGCTTTTTTAACGCGCGGCTTGCGACCGCGCGGCTTATCGACCAGCGCAGATTCACCGCTCTCGCGATACTGGCGGCACCAGGCCTTAACCGAAGACTCGCTGGGAATCTTGTACTTGATCATGGCCTCGCGAACCGTCAGACCGTTTTCCAGACGGTCCTTAACCACGGCGAGTTTAACGTCGTACGAATAGGTGTGATGACGAGCGCCCGCATTGAGCACGGCGTCGGCACCGCCCACGGCATATGCGCGGGCCCACTGACGAGCCGTGGCCTGGGGAATGCCAAGCTTTGCGGCGAGGGCGCGGTGACCGACCCCCTCTTGGAGGATCTCGACGGCGCGCTGCCTAACCTCGGGCGCATGCGTGCGAGTCCTAGTTGCTTCCGACATACCTGCCACTTCTTAGCCTTAACCGTTAATCTGCTTTCTTACGTGCAGGTTAGATAGTAGCATTTTGCTGTTCGCGCGTAGCAGTTAATTGAAAATTGCAGCGGTGGCATCTGGGCATTTGCCATTAATTTGTAACAGTTCTTTAGGTTTTATTTACGCAGCTAGTTGGCTCGCGGCTCATTGACGGTGTTTTACCAACCAGATTGGTATCTTTTTGTTTGGCTGGTATGGTTTGTGTAATTATTAACCCCTCGTCAGTCCGCACCTAACACGTCAGCTTTCCACTTGCTTTCCAGCTTTCCACCTTAGGTGGCAAGTTACGTGGAAAGTTGGAAAGCTGATGGAGGGCTGGAGCAGCAGCAGACCGAGCGAACAAGAAAAAAGGGCGGCAACCGGGTAGTTGCCGCCCCTCGCGTGGCTAGTTGGTTTTCGTCTCATGGGGAATGCCCTTGGTGTTGATGCGCGCCAGCGTGTACGTCACGTAGTCAGAGTTCGCATAGCCGGCGAGGTTGCTGGCGTTAACCGGCGTGTCGTTGACACCGACGCCGGACATATGAGCCGTAAGCACCAAGCGGTAGTTGGCATAAGTTTGGCCCTTGCCCTCAACATCTGTGTTCACCTTAACGCGGAAGGCATGCTCAAAGGCAAGGCTGTTGCCGTCGCGCGTGGCGAACGCGCCGCCAGTCCCCTTGCTATCAGTAAATACGTAATTCTTGCCATCGGCGCTCAAAGAGCCGTTAGCCAACTTGTCGCTACCGAGCACCGTAATGTAATTATTGATACCGCTGACCTGAGCATACGAGCCATCATCCTGGCGCTGCTGCAAGCTCAACGTATACGTTACCGTATCGGCACTGGAAATCATTGCCTCGGCACCCGTGAGCTTGGACAAATCATACGTTCCCACCAGAGCGATTTCGCCGTCGGCGGACTTGAGGTCATCGATGTTGATACCCAGCTGCGACTTCTTTGAAGCCTCGAGCGCAATAGTCGAGGAGCCCACGTCCATGCGGTAGTATCCAGCTTTGCCGTCGATGTATGCCGAGTTGCTACTGGTGCTGAGCGTTTCGTCATTCGTAGAGAGGTACGCACGATAGTTGGGCTTTGTGTACCTATCTGTGCCGCCATTCTGCGAAGCGATAATACCAGCCTGGCACGCAGGCTCCGTCATGGCGAGATTCGCCTTCATGGTAATGGTGAATTGGTTGTTATGGCTCTTGGCAGCCTCACGAATGCCGGAAAGGTCGATGGCCTTGCCACTGGCATCGGCGAGCACAAGCGACATGTCGCCGCCCGCTGCAGACCAGTCTTTGGCAGCAATCGCCGGCGTTTCCGTCGTGCCGGCATCAGTCCACTTAGAACCATCCCACGTGTAGTAGTTGCCCCCCACCTTCACATAGAACGAATACGTGCCCTGGGTTCCAGTCGGGTAGCCATGCGCGCCCGCAGCACTGCCGTTCTTCCCGTAGTTCACGAGCGAAGAATCCAGCTGGTAGTACAGCGCGTCGGAGCTCGTGTATTGCTGGTTCGGGTCGAACTTCACGGTGTCGCTTACCTTCATGGTAAGCGGATAGGTGACATCGAGAAGCTCCATCCGTTTGATGCCGTCCTCGTTGTTATCGATGAGGTCGTGCGTGTAGTTGGATGTCACGCTGTAGGTCGAGGCCGTATTCTGGTGCCCATCCTCGGCAGCCTTGTCGTCGGCCGCTTTCTTGCCTCGCAGCAGGTAGTTGATGTGCTCGTTGAGGCTCGTGTCCACCGTAGTTGCGGTGTAGCCGTTGACACCCGCAGAGCCCGCCGGCGTGCGCACCACCAAGTAGAAGTTCTCACTCTTGGGCTCTTCCTTGGCAACGGAGAGGGTATAGAACGTGCCCGTCGCGTCGGAAGAAGTGCGCGCGCGGTAGTACGCGCCATCGACCTTGGCGCCAGCCATCTTCGCGAGTTCGGCCTGGCTCTTGTCCTTGACCTCGGCATCGGTGAGTTTGACCCAGGCACCGTCCTTGTCCTCCTTGTGCGTCACGCCCACGATTTCGCTCAGCCACGGCTCGACGTAGGCATTGTTGCCGGCATCCACAAAGTCGGTGAGCTTGACCGACGCTGCTCCGCCCGCGCCCACCGTGCAGTGATATTCACGGTTGTTATGAGCAGTGTCCACGAGCGTGAGCTGCGTGCCCTTGGGCAGCGTGGCGCCGAAGGTGATGCTCTTGTTGAGCGGGCCCATGGAGCCACCGGCTTCGAGCAGCGTGTTCCAGCCGTAAGCGACTGCCTCGCCCCGGGCGCTGCCATAGGTCCAGGTAAGGTAACCGGTCATGGTATCGCCGCTGCTCACAAGCACGTGATTGTCGTATTGAGTCGCAAAGTCGGCAGCCTTGAAGTTCGCGCCCTCGGAGTAGGTGGCGGTGAAGTCGATCTCGAGCATGCGCTTAACGATGATGGGCACCTGCACGCGGTAGCTCTGGCCGGCCTCGCTAAAAGTGACCGTGAGCAGCGTGAAGCGGCCCCGCTCGTTGTCCCAGTCGGTACTCGCGCGGAAAGCCATGGAGCTCGTGCCGTTGTTGAGCACCTTGAGCGTGGGCGTTTGCGAGGCGGTTGCGTCCTTGACGAAGGCGCCGTTATCGGCAAGCGAGAAGACCTCAGCGGTGGCGGTCACGTGCTTGGCGCTGCCGTTGAGGCGGCGGGCATCGGAAAAGCCGCCGTTAGTCACGATGTTCAGATACTTCTCGACCGTCGTCGTGTCGTTGCCGGGAATCATGAGTACAGGGAAGTCGGTTGCAGCCTTCTTGCCCGAAGTAACGTTGTTGGTGTTGAAAGTGCTCTTTGAGCTGTCCGCACTGTAGGTTTTCTTGTTTTGGTACGTGCCGTCATCATTGATGCCGCTAATGTTGGTGTAGGTGTAGCGGCCGGGAACACTGGTGCCTGCCTCGCTCTGGATGGTCGTCGCGGTGTCAATGGCGACACCGTCGCCAAACAGATAGCGATCAGTGGTGTCGTCGTTGGAGGCACGCACCGCCAGCGTGCTCACGGGGCTCGTGGTCACGTACGGGCTTGCCGCCGTGGTAGCGGTATCGTCCGCACCGTAGAGCGTTTTGTTCTCGTTGGGCACGGCAGCCGTGCCGTTGTAGTCGCCGAAGGCAATATAAGTTTTCCTGTTTACGGCGGCCGTATTGGTCGTGTAAACCATCGGCGGCAGGTCGCTCGTGGTCTTGCCGTTTCCGGGCTTTACGTTCACGCCCGCTGCGGAAAGGCTGTACTTATTATCTCCTGTGTCAACCTCGCCCAAGAGCACGCCCTGCTTAACGCCGGATTTGTAGGTGTTGCTGTCCATGAGCACGTTTACCAGATGGAACTGGCCGCGTCCATTGCCCGCAATGCCGCCGTTGGAAGTTCCGCTAAACGTGGTGTTGGAAACCTTTGTGTTGGTGATGTCGATGACGTCGGCACCGTTGTGAATCATGCCAAGCAGACCGCCGCTCCGGTCGCCCCCGATCGTAGCGCCCTCAATCGTGATGTTGTTGCAGGCCATACTCAAATCGCTATGGTAGTAGCCGATAAGCCCGCCCGAGCGTTGATTGATATCGGCAAAGTTGACATTCTTAACGCTGCAGTCATCGAACCAATACTTGTTGGGTTTGTAGGGGCTGCTCGTAACCCTGCCAAACAGACCGCCCACATTGCGGATGCCTTCTCCGTCTATACCGCCAATGATGACATTCTCGGTGCCGTTTCCAGCATCAACGCGCACGTTGCTCATAGAAATAATGCCGCCACGGGCACATCCGGCCACGCCGCCAGCGCCCATGTAATCATAGGTGTTCTTCTTCACAGTGGCGAGCACATTCACCCCAGAGAGAACTGCCGTGCACGACCACCGATCCGCTGTAGTGGTACCGATGTCGGTGTTGACCGAGATATCGCTTAAATCGGCATAGCCGAGCACACCGCCCACGTTGGGTGTTGTCCCCGTGGCAGTTATGGTCGAGTTTTCGCCAACAGTCTTTTCACTCACCCCTTTGGCTGCGGTTGTCCACACGCCGCACGCCGAGGCGACCGTACCCACGTAGCCGCCGACGTACTTCTCGCCCGTAACGCTAAGACCGGTGTATGAGCAGTCGTAGAGATACATGGGTGCCCACGTGGAGCTGAATTTGACCATATAGGTCACGTCACTGTCCGTACTTCTGCTGGCGCGGCCCGAGCTGCCAAGAAGCCCTCCTACGCTCTTAGCGCCCGACACGGTGCAGTTCTTCATCTGCACATTGCGGTAGACGCCGCACGTCCAGACGTCGTAGTTGGCCGTTGCGCCCGCCAAAAGACCGGTGCCGATAAGGTCGTTCGTCGCCTGTCCCGGTTTGGCTTCGCCGTTGGTGTCGATATAGGTGAGCGCTACGTTGCAGTTGCTAAAGGTGAGGTCTTTGACCTGCGCGCCGTCGTTCGCGGTGACGCTCTGCCCCACATTAGTGGAGGTGAACATCACGGTGCTGAACAGGCCGCCTACGCCCGAGACCTTATAGTCGTCGTCGGCGTATTCGACGGCGCCGTAGGCGGCGTCTTCGGTACCCACCGTGATGGTGGCGCCGTTACCGTCGATCGTGGCTATGTGCGGCGTGATGCGGTCGCGGTCGGTGGTCGCCTCGTTCGAGTTGCAGGCATTGGAATAGTAGCGGCCGTTGAGGCCCACATATCCTGTGCCGTAGCCGGTCATATCGTAGGTGGTGCCCTTCTTGAACTCCAAGCTCATGCCGATCGATTTCGACGCGCACACATAGCCCGTTTGGTAGTCGGCAGCATAGGACGCCACCAGGTGGGGCGAGTTCACATCGCTGTCCGTGTCAAGCGGGCCGTGCCACCCCTGCTTGCCGGGAGCTTTCTGGTCGTCGTTTTTGGCAGTCTCGAAATCGCCGGCAGCGCTCATAGGCTTGCCCACGCAGTCGTAGCTGGCATTTCGTACCTTGCCATAGTTCTTGTTGCCAAACAAATAGCCGCATATCGCCGGATCTTGCGTATCGCTGCCCCAGTACGCCTTGGAGCCGCGGAACACACCGTAATCGGCATAGTTGGTATGTGCCGCGCCAGCGCCCGCGCCCGAGCTAATGATGGCCGAGAGCACCAAAAGGCCTTGGGGATTTTCCACCGTAGTCACGGGCGCCTCAGCGTTGGTGCCGATGTACTTATTGTCGGTGCCCGTGGTGGTGACACAGGGGGTTCCCTTGTTTATGAGCTCGTTGATTTTGTAGTTGGCGTCACCGTTATCGACGTTGCAGCCCTCGCTAAAGGCATAGCCGTCGATCACGCGGCCAACGTAAGAGTTATCGTACTGGTCATACTTTGCGGCATCTTCCTCAATGGGCTTGTACTTTTTGTTCTTTGTACCACCACGCCACGAGGTGCCCGTGTTGCGGAAAATCACGCCGCCACCCGCAATAGCGCCAACGTAGCCGCCAATGGGAACAAGGTACGAGTCGCCAGCAACGGTAAAGCCGTACGTCGTCGAGCCGCTATTTGGATCGTTTACGACCACACCATCAATAATGTTATCGCCGCCAAGAATGCAGCCGATAACGCCGCCGAAAAACGCCGTCGGAACGCCGTCGGAATCCTTGTCAGAATAAGTAATAGTCGCTTGCGCGTTCACATAGTTGATGTTGAGGCTGCGCACAACGCTGCCGTAGCTATAAGGAATAAGACCGCGAAGCGAACCCTTGTTATTCTCTATCTTGATGGTTGCGTTTTTATTATCACTGCCAAAGTTGCCAACGATGACGCCCCTAAACGGGTTGGCCCTATTTCCAAAACCGCCAAACGATGCGCCGTCGAGGGTGATCGTATTGTCCTTGGCAGACTCAATGCTGTAATACGCGCTTTGCACATAGCGGTGCATAGTTTCGTCGCTCAGTGTCTGCGAGGAATCGGTCGTTTCGCCGGTCTTCTTCTCCCATTTTTTATCGGTACCGTTCGCCTGCTTATAGACGTACGTAACCTCATTGTCGGTTGTATTGTCGCTACGGCGAGTGCAAAGCCTACTCTGGTCAGCGACAATGGTGACCTCCCAGCCATCCAGCGCCGTCATGTTATTAATGTAGTTGGCAATAGCGTTCATCTCCGCCGCGTCCGTGACGGAATAAGGATCGCCGTAGGTACCGCATCCCTTTACCAGCTTTGGAATACGCTGGTTGACCCTAATCTCATGGTATTGGACGCCGTTCTCGGTGGCCTCCCCCTTATAAACATAAGGGAGATAGTCGCCAAACCGAGGATTCTTGGCATTTGCCGGCTTTTTATCAACCGTCACCAAGCCGTTTTCGGTGCCATATGTCGCTTCGTCGTAATACCAAAGCTGCTTACCGGAGTACTCCTTGTTCTTGGCATCGATTTCGCTTCCGTACGTCACCATGTTTTCGCCGGCATCGGCCTTAGTAAAGGTGTAGTCCGCAGAGCCCGTACCAGTGGTCGCGTAGCCAAAGCTCTCCAACAGGCTCGCATGAGTAAAAATCGTATTTCCCTTTTGGCTGGGCAAGCTGATTCGCTCAAACTTCGCCGTCACCTGATCGGAATTCTTGCCATAGCCCAATCGACCGAACAGGCTGGAAGCTGCAGTTTTATTAGCACCAACAGCGTCAACATAATTGGACGTCGTTACATTTTTCACGTCCAGGTTTACATACCTTGTAATGGCGTTAATCAAAAGCGGAGCATATTCCTTATCTTCCGCCCCGTCCACTTGCAAGTCGTCAAGAGTTAGTGCATCGATTTTGATAGTCGACATTTTGGTGCCAGATGATCCATAGGCGCAACGAAGCACCAGCGCACCCGATACGCTTTCTGGGTCGAGCCCCTTTGCAGTATCGTTTTTTACCCTGCCGACTGTTCCCGACAGCGTTACGCCTGTAACAGTAAGGTCCTTACCTCCAATCGTGCGAATAAGGCCACAGTGCATGTTCTCATGTTGTGTAGCCAAAGTATTGCTTTTATTATTCTTCTGTTCAGCCTTTATCTGTGAGTAGCAGAAAACAATCTTTGCGTTTTTTACGGTCACCGCATTGGCGCCATTTGGGTTCGAGGGGTAGTAGCTATAGCCCGTCAAGTCGATAGTAATCTGAGCGCCTCGGTCAAGCCCAATCTGATTGTTCGTGAAAATAATTTTTTTATCGCCCGTTAGGTCGCCGTACGTCGCTTCTGGAGCATACTGCCTCGCCGCCCATAAAACGAGATGCTCGGGCGTGTTCATTGCGGCTGCGTTTTTGTATTCAGAGCTGGTCACCACAGTCAACGCTCTGTCCAGATTGTAGTAGTAGCGGACAGAACCGTTTACTTTGGGGAGCTTATCAGGAGAAATGCGATTTCGATAGCTATTATCTTTAGCGGGATCTCCGCTCATGTCTAGCTTTTGGCCCTCGGTATGAAGCGAGACGACCGCGTTGCAGCCGTTATCAATCAGCTTGCTTTTGGGCTTTACGCCATTTGCAAGCCATTCGTCGTATATCTTTACTTTCGGGGCGGTGATAGACAGGCCGCCTACGGCATAGGCCGTGCCCCACCAGGCCTTGTCCTCCAAATATAGACCGCTATAGGAGGTCTCGGCACCAAAGCCATTAGTTGAATCAGATGTACTGCCTCGAGCAATAAGAACACCAAGCGTGGTGGCATTATTAGCGGTAAAGGAAGCTCTGCCCAAATTGATAGCGTAGTCGTTGATGATCCAGTGGCCGCTAGCGGCATACACGAGGCCGCCGACCTCGGTAGAGTTTTCTGCAGTCACGGTCGTGTTATTGGAAGTTTTTAGGGCGTAGGTGCTGTCGCTGGTATTCGCATCAGCATCGCCAATGGTGACGATGGCGTTGCCCCAGCTGTAGCCCAGAAGACCACCGGCGCCGTTGAGCTTATCGCCGTTCTTGCCCACGGTCATAGCGAATCTACTAAAGCTAAGACCGGTAATGGTAACGTACTTCTTGTTCGATCCCTGAGCAATGCAGCCGATAAACCCGCCGACCTGGGCAATCTTGCCGCCGGCGCAATCGCCGGTTTTGATTTCGCCGCCGACTTCGAGGCCCGTAACATTGAATGTCGAGGCATAGTCGCCCACGTAGCCGATGGCGCCGCCAATGCGCATATTGCCGTTAAGCGTTAGAGCTTTAGTGATGGTCGCCTGGGCCCTGCTGTTGCCCTCAAACGCAACCGTAGAAGCCGCCAACACGCTTCCCGCAATACCACCAATGTTCACGTCATTGGCAAACGTATCATCACACGCGATATTCGTTTTGCAGGTTACGCCAGACAATGACAGGTTGCCGACGATGGTACCCGCAAGCGGCCCGGCATCGATAGCCGAGCCGTTATCGAACTTCATGGAGCCAGCGATTGTGACGTTGGAGATGGTTGCGCCGTTGACGGCCGCGAACAAGCCTAAGCGGCCGTGGCGGTAGATTTTGCCGTTGCCGTTGCTCGTGTCATTGCCGTTGAGCACAGCTTCACCACGCTTGCCGTACGGCTCGCCGACGGCAAGGTTAATTGTGCCGCCACCGTTCAGCGTTCCCGAGAAAACTTGCGAGCCGTCTGCACGATTCTGCGTGAAACCCGTCAAGCCCGTGCCCTTGAGATCAATAGTGCCGTTCACCGTAATGGTCGAGGACTGTAGGCCATTCAGATTGTTTTCAGTAACGCCTTCGACCATTGAGTAGTAGCCGTTAGTTTGCCAGGTAATCGCCAGCTTTGCGAAATCGTCGATACTTGCCAGCGCGAATGCATCGCCAGTTTTTACGAGCTTAGAGCTAAAGTTCCACCGGTGCGCTTCGTTGATGGAGATGAGGTCCTCGCTCAACGGGTTGCCCAAACGAATGACTTGGCCGCAGCTGTACACGTCATCGATCTTGACGGGCGTAGAGGGGCGCTTATATTGCCATTTCGTGGTATCGCCTGCGGCGGTGCCGCTATCGCTTCCGCTACCGGCGGCAAAAATCAGCGAGTTGAAGTTCTCATAAATCAGCTGCGCAGTGTGATCATTTTCTACGAAGGTGGCATCCGACAGGTCGGTGATACCGCTGAACTTGACGATGCCGAGCCACGATGACCCAACGACTCCGGCAAAGCCGCCGTTTGTGCCGCCGATGGTAGCGCCGCTGGCGGTTTTGACCTTCAGGCCACGCACTTCTAGAACGTTGTTTGTGTCCACGACGCCCACGGCGCCGCCGTATTTGCCATTTGCGCTGGCGTAGCCCGAGGTTGAGCATGTCACTGTTGCATCACTGATGACCACGGCGGACACGTTAGCACTCCCGCCGCCTTCGCCAAGGTAGCCTACTAGGCCGCCTGCGTAGGTGAGTTTGCCGTTGGAGCCCACGCCGAACGACACCGCAGTATCACCCTGCACCGTAAAGGCATGCAGCGCGTCGCCGTTCTTCTTCCCCCACAGCTTGCCCACCAAGCCGCCGTAGTTGCCGTGCTTGTTGTCGTCCTTGCCATTTTGCAGCGTGCTTGTATACGAACCGCCGTTGACGGCCACATCGCCGTTCGATATGTCGAGTACGCCGAACAGTCCGCCGGCGGAAGGGGCAGCGCTCGTGTTGGACACACTGAGCGCCACCCCCTTGCCAAAGTCGAAGATGCCGCTGTTGATGGTGAATGCGTCGGCAAACGAGGCGTCGCCGATAAGGCCACCTGCATACGTCCCGGCAGATGACGATCCAACCGCATACGCGGGCTTGATGGCAATGGCCTTGCCCGAGGCGTCTTTTCCGCTGTTATCCTTGCCCACGGTGAGCGTGAGCTTAGTCGCCTTACCGATAAGACCGCCCGCCGCGTTTTTACCTGCGACGCTCAGCGCCGAGACATCGATGCCAGTTGGTAGGGCGACGGTGACACCCTCCTGCGCCTCGCCGATAAGGCCTCCTGCGTTGGCGCCATCGGCTGTCGCGTTGATGGTGGGCGTGCCGTTGAGGTTGTCCGGCAGGGCGAGGCCCGCAAGCGTAAACGATGCTCCTTCGGCAAGGGTGTTCACAAGCAAGCCCATGTTACCTGCGCTCGATTGCATATCGACCGCCAGGGGGCTGTTCGCACTTGTCGCGTAGGTTGCGTTAAGCGTGAGCGCGCCCGTGACCTCGCCCACAAGCGGCGAGGTGAGCTTGCAGATGTCCTTTTCGGTCTCGCTTTTGGGCGTGCCCACGGTAACGACAGCGTTGAGCGTCTTGCCCGCACCCGCGACTTTGGCAGCCACAATGGGCTGCTTGGCATCGGTGCCCTTCCAGGTAAGCTTTACGGTGCTGTTGGCGTCGCTGAGCTCGATATTGTTGAAGAGCGTCTTGTTGACGGCAAGAGTCCTGCCGCCCAGGTTGAGCGTGCCTTTGAAGGGATAATCATCGCTGCCGAAGCCCCGAAACGTGAGGCTACCCAAGCCGTCCACGGTCTTCGCGTCGCACACGTCAAAGTCGATACCGCTCAAACCACTCCTGGAAATTTTCGCGTTCTGGTAGATGGCGGGGTCGGTGTTGGAGATGGCGATAAGGTCGGCGTCGGACTCAAAGGTAATGGCCGTGACGGCGTCCGAGTCGTCGGTGGTGACATCGCCGTCGCCCAACTTGCGCCTGAGAGCCTCGACAGTAGCGATGGGGTAGTTGGCGTCTGCCTGATCAGCAGCATCCGCGTCCGCGTCATCCGCTTGCTCTTCGTCAGCAGCACCCTCATCGGCAGCCGCATCGTCTTGGGATGCGTCGCCCTCCGTTGGGGTATCGCCGTTAGTGGTTCCATCGGTCGCGGAGTCCTGAGATTCACCAGCGTTGGTAGAACCGTCGCCGCCCTCGGTGGCGCCCGCATCGGCGCCCGGAGCCGCTGCGGCATCATCAGATGCAGCCTGGTCAGCATCTTGCAGCGAGGTGGCCACGGCATCCTGTACGGAGCGGGCAGTATTGCCCGCGGCGCGCGCGGCGGAGACGGACGCCTCCATAACGGCGTCGAGCTCTTGCGCGAACACCTCCGTGGAGGGCGCGAGCGCCTGGAAAATCATGATCGCAGTCAGGCATGCGGTTGTTATGCGCTTTGCCGTTCTCATCTGGTCCTACCTCGTTCTATCTCATGCCCCGTACGGGGTCTCAAAATCTATGCTTGCGGCTCGTTTCGGCTAGCCCTACGCGGCCGAACACGTAACGCCAATGGCTTCCCAGCTGGTCGGCTTCGAATCACCCTTCCGGTAAAAGGTGATGATTTCCGAGCCGGGAGATGCATCGTATGTGATCGAGTTGCCGCCGACGGCTGCTTGCCCATTACCGTTCTTGTGATTCGCCTCAAAGAACGGATCGAGCTCGACCCCGCTTCCCCACGTGAGCTTTACCTTAGTCGTAGCGCCCGTAACGGTCACACGATAGTTGTAGGCGTCGAAGTCGCCGACATTCGTATCATCCTTGTTCTTGTCGACCCACTCGCCCGAAACGCCCGAAGCCGTCACCTCTGCACGCTCGGAAGGCGCAATCTTGGCAGCGAGCCATTTAAGGTTGGTGCCAGGGCTATTGGAGCCGACCTGGGCCTTAACGGTGAAGGATGCTTTGTTGAGGTCTGCCTTGGCAAACGTAACCGTGTAGGTATACATGGTTGCCTTGTTGGCAGGGAAGGAAAGGTTAACCGTGCTGCCCGTTGCCAGCTCGGGCGCACCGCTTATGCTCCAAGCTTTCGTCGTTCCCGTCGCCTTCACGCTCAGCGTCGCGTTAACGTCCTTGTCGTTGACCTTGTTCTTGTCGCCCAGCAGATGGTTGTAAATGCGAAAGGTAAAAGAGCAGTTTTCCCCACTCGTGTCGGCGATGACGCTTCGGACGGCAATACCCTCGTCATTCAGCGTCTCATTCGTGTAGCCCGTAAGCATGTCCGAGGCAAACAGCGCCTGTGACGTGCCCGAGACAGCGACCGACTTAAGGAAGTCGCCTGCCAAAAAGGCCGTGTAGGTAAGGTAGGTACCCGTCGCTATCGCGACGGCACACAGCAGCATCGCAACCGCCCACAGGCGTTTGCGCACTTTGGAAGCAGGGGCAGCAGACTCCGCCAAGGCAGACTTCGCTGCATGATCATCAACCTGTGCAAAGTGCTTGCCGGCAGGCCTTGCGATTTCATTTTGTGCGTTCTTGTCTTTCCTCATCTGGCGCCCCTCCCTTCCTGCTATTAGTTGCCGCTCGTGCCGCGAGCGATTAGGTAGACCATGTCGGTCTCTTTGACGTTTGAGACCTTGGCA
>CAKTWK010000011.1 GCA_934630735.1 uncultured Collinsella sp.
ACCGCTGCCGAGCAAACCGAGTCCGCTTCGTCTAGCACCGTCGATCTGAGCGATATCCCGGGTCAGTACTGGTCCAACGCCAAGAAGCTCCTCAAGTCGCGCGGGGCCAATCTTTCGAACGCCGTAATCCTGACCGACGACGGCTCGACGCCCGTTGTCGATGCCAACTGGGTCGTGACGTCTGCCTACTATAACGACAACGGCAACCTCGAGATTCAGCTCACGCGCAAGGACAACTCGTCGGGCAATGCGTCCGGCGACCAGGGCACCACGGACAGCTCGAGCTCCAACACGCTGGAGGACCTGAGCAACAAGGCCCAGGAGCTGGGAGATAAGGCCCAAGAGCTGGGTGACACGGCTCAGAATCTCGGCGATACCGCACAGAACCTGGGCGATATGGCAACGAACGCCTGGGGTGCCCTGCAAAACGGCATTTCGGGCGCGCAGGGGAACTAGCGGTCGAGCGGCTAGAGCCTTAGCAGTGCAAACAAAAACGGGACGCAGGATTGCGTGACCGGGCGCGTAGGCGCGTTGGTCGGCGGTCCTGCGTCCCGTTTTGCTGTCGATTACAGCTGCTCGGCCGGACGGTCGGGCGAGCTGAAGCCCGAGTCAAACGTGACGACGCACGAGGCGTCGGGTCGGCGCTCGTGCACGATGCGCGTGACGAGCTCCAGCAGCTCCTCGTCGGATACGTCAAAGCCGTCGGGACGCACCAGGTCAAACGAAACGAACCCGTCGTGCTCGTGCAGGTCGTGGATGGAAAGCGCGGGGTCGATCTGCATGATGCCGCGCTTGACCCAGCCGCGCAGGTCGTCGCCGGTGGTGGCGATGGGGTCGCAGTGTAGCGTGATACCGATGCCCATCTGCCGTTTGATATCGTGCTCAATGGTGTCCAGGATCTCGTGATGTTCAAACGCATCGCCCTCGCCGGGCATTTCCACGTGTGCGCTGGCAAACTGGCGGCCGGGGCCGTAGTCGTGCACCATCAGGTCGTGCGTGCCTAGGACCTGCGGATACGACATGATCTTGTCGCGGATTGCCTGGACGAGCTTGGGGTCGGGCGCTTGCCCCAACAGCGGGCTGATGGCGTCGCGCACCAGGCCCATGCCGCTGATGCAGATGAAGATGCCCACGCCCAGGCCTGCCCAGCCGTCGAGGTCAAAGCCGGTCGTCTGCGAAATAAGCGCTGCGGCCAGGACCGAGGACGAGGTAATGACGTCGTTTTTGGAATCCTGCGCCGTGGCGATAAGCGTCTCGGAATCTATGCGGTTGCCCAGCGTGCGGTTGAACGCCGCCATCCAAAACTTGACGAGCATGGACAGGACAAGGGCGGCCATGGAGAGCACCGAATAGGCGGTGGGGGAGGGCTTGATGATCTTGGTGACCGACTCCAGGATCAGGTTGATGCCGACGGCGCAAACGAGGACGGCAACAACCAAGCCGGCGAGGTACTCGTAGCGGCCGTGACCATAGGGGTGCCCCTCGTCGGCCGGGCGGCTGGCAAGGCGGAATCCGAGCAGGCTCACGATGTTGCTCGAGGCGTCGGAAAGGTTGTTGAAGGCGTCGGCGATAAGCGAGACGGAGCCCGCGAGCAGACCAGCTATGCCCTTGGCCAGGCACAGCGTGATGTTGAGGCCGATGCAGATGAGGCCTGCGGCAAAACCCGCGTTGGTGCGGCAGGAGGTATCGACCGGCTCGCTTTCGCTGCCGGGAACAAGCGTATGTACCAGCCGATTTACAAATAGCATAACGATCGTCCTCACAATCATGTTTAAGGGGATAGTGTAGCTCGCACAGACGCAACGTGTACCGATGCTCAGAAAATGCAGCAATGGTCTGCCGGCGCTAACGAGTGGGGCTTCTTGTCCGACCGAGTGCTCCATTTTGGGCCACATGGGTATGGGCACGTGCCGATTTGCTCGACATACTTAATGTCGACAGCCCTGTGCAAAGGAGGACGTTTCCATGGACGAGATGTTTGCCATTAAATGCCAAAACTGCGGCGGCCCCATGTATTCGCACCAGGCAAAGCGCAGCTTTGAGTGCGCCTATTGCGAAACGGTCGTCCCGTGGCAGGCGGATGCCGGGGAGCCCAAGAGCGCCCTGGGTATCCGTCATACGCCGTTGACGGTGGTTGACGGGCTGCTCAAGCTCACGCACGTCTCGCAGCTCGAGCGCCCAGAGGATCCGGACTGGTATTTCTTCAATTCGCACTGGCGCAATCAGTCGGTTCTGGAGCATCTGCTGTGGGAAGATCGCGGAACGGCGCAGGAGTTCCAAGAGGCGACGCACGTGAGCATTTCCTGCCCCTTCTGCGGCGCGTCCTTTGAGGGGTCATCGACCCAGCGCGTGTTTGAGTGCCCGTCGTGCGGCAACAAAATCGGTATGGCTGACCTTCTCAAGCCCGGCACGTTTAGTAAGCGCTTGACCATGGGCGTGGGTGCCGAATACGTTCCCGAACAGGGCGTCCCCTGTGAGATATCGCCGCAGCAGGCACGTGCCAACGCGCTGCAGCTGGTGCGCCAGTACCCGGAGGTCTTTGCCGGGCACGATGTGGAAGACGCGATCCAAAACGACATGATGCTCTTCTATTTCCCCATGGCGCTCGCGGACCTGCGCATGATGGCGTCCTTCCCGGGCAAGGGCCTGAGCAAGGAGACCCTGGTGTATTACGAGGTCCTCGACTGGGCATATCCCAGGGCCAACTACCTGGATGTTCGTCTTATGGGCATTTTGGAGCCGTGGGACTTTGGCAAGGTGGGGCCGTTCGATCCCGCCATGCAGGAGGGCGACTTCCGCGTTGTCTCCGTCGATGCGTCCACCAAGGACCAGGTGGTTATTGATAAGTTGGCGCTCGATATTGCCGGCAACGATGCCGAGGCGGTGCTGGGGCTCAATAAAAAGAGCATCCGCACCTGGGCGCGCAAGGCTCGCAAGCACAAGGACGGCCTGGTGATGGTGCCGGTCTACTTTGTCGACCGTCCGGCAACGGACAGCCGCGACGGCGAGCAGGTGCGCATTGCCGTGAACGGCCAGACGGGCCGTGCGGCCGCGGTGGTGTTTAGCGACAAGTGCGAGACGCATGTGGTGGCACCGCTCAATCCCAACGTGATACTGTCGAGCGAAAGCACCGTGCACGCCACGCCCATCGAGGTCAAATACGTTAAATCGCCCTTCCTATACCAGATCGTACGCCGTGGAGGCGGAGAACAGCCGCGGCAGGTGGCAGCGGTGGTGGAGGGTTCTTACCGAGAGGAGAAGCCCAAACGCCGCGGCCTACTGGGTGCGCTATTTGGGAAGTAGGGAGCGGTACGGGACAGCGCACGGTAGTGCGAGCTGTCCGTCGTGGTAGATCTAAATAAACGGTGGGACGGCTACAAAAGAGCCTCCCTACCGGGTGAAATCAGAATGTGCTGCGGAACCTGTTCCTCAGTCGGTCAGCTTTGGAAGCGCGGGTAACGCAGGTGCCACCGTCTTAAAGGGTCGGCTGCAGCCGGCCCTTTTCTGCGACAGCGGGGATTCGAATACCAACACGGTGTACGGCCCCACGGTGTTTTGCTCTGTGACGAACGGACCTATGACGGCGCATTCTGTAATCATCATTTGTGCGGTCCCTTAATCACTTGCGTTGACTGACATGGTCTTCGTTGAAGACGCATCCTAAAACAAGCACCGTTCTATCAGCTCTTTTCCGCGCAGGGTGTCAATCCACTCCCGCGGAATTGCGTCGATACCGTAGGCCGAGCCGGCGAGGGCGCCGGCGACGGCTGCGGTGGTGTCGGTGTCGTCGCCTAGGTTGACGGCGGCAAGCACGCAATCTTCGTAGCTGTTAGTGTTGACGAAGCACCAAGTGGCTGCCTTAAGAGTGTCGCGCACGAAGCCGCCGGATCTGATTTCGTGCTCGGGTGCGCTTTTCAGCTGCCGCGCCCACGAGGGAAGCGTGCCGTCCATCACGTCCCTCATCAGCTCGACAAATATGATGCATGCGTCGGTCGACGTTCTGTGGGCGTGCGTAATCGCGGAGACCTTGCTGACCTCTTCGTCTGTCGCATCGGTGAACGCCAGGGGAGCGATGCGCATGAGCGATCCGTTGCCGTTGTCGCGCTCGCCGGAGCCTCCTTTGCCGGTGCGCAGGGCGCGGGCGGTCGTACCGCCGTAATCGAAAACGCCGTCGATCGTATACTCGCTACGGGCAATCCAGCCTACGAACTTGTCGCGCATGTCCGCGGTGTCGATATGCCCGAGCTCCCTAATCGAGTCGCAGGTAGCAAGCGTCATAGATGTGTCGTCGCTCCAGGTGCCGGCGGGCTGCCCATGCGTGCCGTAGCCGATCATGTCGGTACATTCGAACGTGCCGCGGGGCCTGAACTCGTAGGGAACGCCCAGCGCGTCGCCGACGGCAAGTCCATAGATGCAGTCGCGCAGTGTTGTTTTCGGTCTGTCTGTCATGGAGCGCTCCTCTTATGTCGGGGGATATGAAACGCCGTCGGGGGTATCGGCCGCAACGTGCTGCTACCCTTGCGCTTCGCCATTAGTCGCTTCGTTGATGGCGCGGTACTCGGCACTCAGTTCGCGCGCCAGCTCTTCCTTACTTGGAAGATACGGCAGGTATTTGGCGGCAAACACTTGGTCGTTGTCTTCGGGCAGTGTGTACTCGACAATCGAGTCGCTTTTGTCCGCGCAGAGCACGACGCCTATGGGCGGATTGTCGCCTTCGTTCATGAGCTCGCGCGTGTAGTAGTTCACATACATTTGCATCTGGCCCAGGTCCTGATGCGTAAGGTCATCGGTCTTAAGGTCGATGAGCACGAAGCAGCGCATCAGATAGTTGTAAAACACAAGGTCTATATAGAAATGGCGTCCATCAAAGGTAATGCGCTTCTGACGCGCCTCGAAAGCGAAGCCGCGGCCAAGTTCCAACAGAAACCTCTGAAGATGCGTGATGAGCGCTTGCTCTAGATCGCTCTCGCGAAACGCAACGTCGTCCGAGAAGCCTAAAAATTCCAGCACATATGGGTCGCGGATGATGTCCTCGGGGCGACGAGCCGTCGCGCTCTTTTGGATTTCCTGAGCGACGGCCTCTTTGTCCTTGCTGGCAAGAAGGCGCTCGCGGAACATGGTATTGATTTGGCGTTCGAGTTGGCGCGTGCTCCAGCGAGAGTCGGCGCATTCGTTCATGTACCAGGTGCGAACTTCGGGGTCAGGAATGCGTATTAACCTGCGATAATGTGTCCAACTCAATTCGGGACGCAGTGAGTCCCGAATTGGAAATGCAAGATAGAACTGACGCATTTTACGCAGCTCTCTTGCTTCAAAACCTTTACCAAAATCCTTGGTAAGTCTGATTGCGAGGGCCTTGAGCAGCGCCTCTCCATACTTGGCGCGCTCCTCTCCGCCCTGTTCATCAACAATGCTCTTGCCGATTTCCCAATACGCCTCAACCATCGCAAAGTTAACGGCGGTATAGGCCTTGTCGCGAGCGGCGTTGAGAATCGAGGAAACCTGCTTGTAAAAAACTTCTGGCACGATTGCCGATTCTCCACGGTTTACCAGTTCGTCCATCACTGTCGCCCCACTTTCCTCTTGTGGAATGCATCTTTATCGCATTTAGTTTAAAGCCTCGCGCGGACACGAATTGCTGTGCTGTCTGGCACCTTCGCATGGGCCTTGCGGTGACTAAAATGTGGCCATAGAGACAGTTTTAACGAACCTCATGGGGGCGACACGCATGGACAACAACACTTTGCTACTCCTTCATGTCAAAAATAGGGGCGCAGAACGGTATCCAGCGCCCCCGATTGAGCCGATGTATCCAAACGGTCGGCTTGCCTATTCGCTGGCGCCTTCGCTGTCTTCGCGGTCGTTGACAAGCATTGCCGCGCCGACGGCTGTTGTCGCTACGGCGGCAGCGGCGAGCCCGGCGGCGATGCCAGAGCCGTCGCCCGTGTCGGCGAGTTTTCCGCCCGAGCCCTTGCCCTTGTTGCCCTTGCCGTTCTTGTCGGCGCTACCTGCGTTGGAGCCCGTGCCACCGTCGGTGCCGGTGCCGCCTGCACCGTCCGAGGCCGCTACGGTAAAGCTTGCGGCTCCGTCGCTGGCAAGCGTGTAGTTCTGTGCCGCGTCGCCCAACAGGCCTTTCGCACGCACCCAATACGTCCCCGCGGCAAATGCCTCATCCTCGGCCATTGCCGCGCCCGGAGCGCCGTTTGCATCGCGCATAAACTCGAGCTGGGCGATGCAGGCATCGCCTTCGAGCTTGCCCTCGAGCGGCGCCGCGATCTTTGCGCGCACGTCCTCGCCGGCCTTAAGGCCTTCGAGCCCCTCAAAGTGGGGTGTCAGCGCGCGTGGATCGATATCGATGGGCACGGAGCCCCGCAGCTCCGTAACGGTCTCGTTGCCCAAGGCGTCGACATCCACATATTCGATGGCAAACGCATGGCCCGAAGCCGCCACGTTGAGTACGTTGCTGCTGTCGACGAGGCGGAAATGACCCTCGCCAACGGTCTTGCCGTCCTGGAGCGAGGCGTCGCTCAGCGAGTCGCCATATGTCATGTGCATGCGGGCTGGGAGGTAGCACGAAGCTGTCTGCTTGTGCTGCGTATCGTAATTGCGCTGGTAGATGCTTCGGGCCAGTGCCGCATCAACAAAGTCGGACGCAATGATGCCAATGTGCTTACGGCAGTTCTCTTTTGTGCCCTCAACTCCGGTATTGTTTATATACGAGCTCTTGTACAGGTGCTCGTCGACCACTCGCGCCGCGGTAAAAGGGTTGTTTTGCGTGCAGCTCGTGTAGTTGATAAACCAGCAGCGCTCCGTTGCCTGCACCGTTGTCCCGTCCGCGGCAGTGATATCTACGGGACTGCGCTTGAGATCGGGCGCTGCCTCCAGGGCCATATCGACCCAGTCGATCTTACTGGATCCCGTGCAGTCGTAATGGTCTTGGGCATATACCTTGGTGCAATAGGGCTCTTTGACACCCGCATTGCCCGTAGTCTCAAAGCCTCGCGCGTCTTGGACGAGGCACATGGACTTTCCGGAATGCGCCTTGATTTTGGCGTCCCATTCGGTGAGGTCGAGGCCCCACGTGTGGCCGTCTACACTGTCGCCGGCGAGTTTAAATCGACGCAGCAGGACGATCTTTCCGCGCACCTCGTTCAGTGTGGGGACATGGCTCGACGTATAGAACAGTTTGGGGTTCTCGCTCAAAACCTTGGCGAAAGCCGTCGTAACGCTTTCGTCGGTAGCTTCGTCGTTGCCTCGTGACACCAGCATGATGAGCGCTTCTGACGGGTTTTCGTTCAAAAATGTTTTGAAGTAACCGATGACATCGGAGAGATGTATAAAGCCCCCGTCTTTTTTGAGCAGGTAGCATATTCCATGGTCGATGCCGGGGTCGCCTTTATCGTTGTTCTTTCCAAGTCGGATATCAAAATAGCGAATGCCTTCGAGCAACTGCGTGGGGATGTAATCCTGCTGGCACTTTGCAAGCGAGGTTTGGGGCTCGGTGTCGTTGTCGACGCTGCAGGTGCTCGAATCATGCGTGCCCGGGATGCTCAGCTCGTCGAGGTATTTGTTGCCGTCGACGTATTTCATCCAACATGGTCCGTCGACGTAGCTGCTATACGTGGTCCAGTCGATGCTGCTAACTGTGGCATTGGTCTTGTCCATGCTGTAGCCGACAAGCTCGAGCTCCCACGGAATGCTCTTACTCTTATGGCAGATTTTATTGTTGTCCTGGTCTTTGCCGTCCTTTTCTATGGCCAGGTACTTAATGTCTTTTTTCTCGGTTTCTTTCTCGACCGTGCGGTCTCGGATGATATAGGTACCGTTTGATTGACGCTCGAACGCAAAAGAGCGACTGGCCTTGCCGTCATGCTCGCCACTCCATACGTGGATGACCTTTCCATCTTTGTCCGAGTCGCCATCGACCGACCAAATGCTGTAGCCCGTCTTCTTGTGCTCTTCGAAATTGAGCAAGGTGCGGATAGCATACCAGTTTGTATCGTCATTCTTGGTCGTTACGTTCTCAAGGATGAGCTTGCTGGACGTGCCGTCATTAAACAGGTGGCAGACGTTGCCGATGACGTTGCCGTCTTCGTTGACGCTCGCGGTGCGAAAATAGCCCGCGGGGCGAAGGCGAATGACGAACTTGTCGAGGGTGGCCGCTGGCTCGGCCGTGCCGTCCGCAAAGGCTGTCCGCGGACTAATGCCCAGCATGGCGGTTTCGGGCAGGCTTGCAAGCGGCGACAACGCCGCAAGTCCTAGGCCCAGCGTAAACGCTCGGCGACTGATGGCATGATGTTCGGTCATAACTCCTCCATTCGCAGGGTGCGGTTATGCACTCATTTTGGTCACTATACTGCCCGGATGTCTAAACGTGTTGGCTTAATTGTCTGCGCGGCGCTATAAATCGGCGGGCGGACGCGTTGGGGCGCTTGTCTATTTGTGCTGCTACCGCGCTGGGGGTGGTTTTGCCGCCCGGCACCCTCGCGTTCGCCGGCTATCGGCATAAGAAAGGGAGGGCCGGCGAGCCGATCCTCCCTTAGTACGAAGCGCTGGGGTATCGTCGCTTGTTTGCACAGTGCCCGTGTTCCCGCTGCGCTCGCCAGTCGCTTAGCGCTTAATCTCGATATCGTCGAGCTTAACGTCCATGGCCTCGGTCTTGGCCTTGGCGATGTCGTCGGCAAACTCCAGGGACTTCATCATGGTCTCGACGGCATCCTTGTGCTCCTCGACGTTGTCGATACGCACGTACACGCTGCCGCCTTCAACGTCGGTGAAGTACTCGGTCGTCATGCCGCCCGAGTGTGTATGGGAAGCGTTGCGCCAAGTCTTGCCGTTGTACTTTACGGGGTCATTCTCGGTCCACTCAAAGCTGGCATTCCACTTTGCCTCGTAGTCGAACAGCTCGTCGGCGTTCTTGTCAGGATCGAAGACGGGGATGAAGCGATCGCTGGCGTGCTCGCTCTCAGTGAACTTAAACTGGGCTCTGTCGGCGGTGTCGCCTGCGACGTCGGTGATCTCGACGCCCTCGGGGACCTCGACCTTAAACCAAATGAAGTCGGTCCTCATATCCACGGCTGGCTTTTCTGCTCCGCCGCCACCGCCACTGCCGGTAGCGCCGCCGCTGCCACCGCAGCCCACCAGGGCAACTGCGGCAAAGAGACTGATGCAGAGGGTGAGAATCGCAAAGGCCTTCTTTTTCATGGTCGTGTCCTCCTCGATCTGTAACCGCCCATGGATTACCTGCCTTTACTGTACGCGCGAGCGGCTCGTTCGGGTGGGCCATGTGTCCCATTCTGGGGGCTGGATTTGCGCCGGCAAGTGGCAATATGCGCGGGTGTAAAAGAGGGGAGGGCCGATGCTGTCGGCCCTCCCCGGGTTGGGCGCCCGTTGTTTTAATGGGGCGCATGTGCGCGGGTGCGCGTAGGCGCGTGCGGGTGTCCCGTTACTTGATCTCGATGCTCGAAATCTCGACTTCGCGTGCCTCGGAAACTGCCTCTTCCATGTCATCGGGGAACTCGATGGAGTTGAGGAGCGCCTCGGCTTCTTTCTTGTGCTGGTCGAAGTTCGAGATGAGGACGTAGACGCTTCCCAGCCCAACGTCGGTAAAAAGCATGGTTGAGATGCCGCTGTTGTCCTCGTATGTTCCGACGAGCCACGTCCTGCCGTTATACTCGACGGACCCGTCATCCTTCCACTGGAACGTATCCCCCTTCTTTTCCGCCTGGTCGGCGTGGGATTCCTCGGCCGTCAGCACTTTTTTCCAAACGGGGATAAAGCGATCGGCCGAGGCGTTCTCGTCTTCGAGGAAGGTGAGCTGGACCCTGTCGGCATTCTTGCCGGCGGAGTCGCTTACGCCGACGTCCTCGGGCATCTCGACCTTAAACCAGATAAAGTCGGTCTTCTTGGCGACGGGGGCCTTTTCCTTGCTCTCGCTCTTGGGGGCGCTGCCGCCGCCCGATGCGCTCCCGCCGCAGCCGACAAGGGCAAACGCGGCAAAGAGGGCGATGCAGAGGGAAAGGATCGATAGGGTCTTTTTCTTCATGGTGGCGTCCTCCTTGTCTGCCGATGACATCACGGCGCCGCATGTTGTTGGGGTACTGATTGCGCTGGCGGCGGATGTCTCTGTGTACTGTGCGGCTTATGCCTCCGTTCATCGCTTGTGGCCGTTGCGCGGCCGTGCCCCAACGGGTTCCTTATTTATAGATATGCCCCAGCTTGCGCAGCCCGGGAGTCTCGAAAGGTGGGCCATATGTCCCATGTTTGGGGCACTGGGCGCATGGGACGGCACGGCTCGGCATCGACTTTTCCATGTTGCGCAACAGCGCCCTGGGTGGGGGCGTATAGACTTGGCTGTGACAAAAGCTAAACCACGAAAGGTCGAACGATGTTCTGTCAAAAATGCGGACAGCAAGTGCCTGATGGATCGACGTTTTGCACGCATTGCGGGGCGTCGCTTGCGGGTGGCTCCGCGCCGACGCCTACGGCTGCCGCACCGACTTCTGCGCCCACGTCCGGCCCGGGCCTGACCCAGTCGATGCCGCCGGTCGCGCCCGCGCCTCAAAAGCCTAAGAGCAAAGCTCCGATTGTCATCGCGGTGGCGTGTGCCGCCGTGGTACTCCTTGGGGGCGGCACGGTGTTTGCGCTTACGGTGCTAAACGGGTCAAAGAGTTCCGGCACGCAGATTTCGGTGGTCGATACCGGGTCTTCGGACGAGCAGGATTCTTCTGCCAAGAAGAAGAGCGACAAGTCCAAGTCCAAGGAATCCTCGTCGTCCGATGACGAGGCCGTTCCGGAGGACGAGTCGGCATACTACGGTTCGGGCGATTCGGACGACTACCTAACCGACGTGTATACGTACACGAACGACATGCATCCTTATAGCATGTCGATTCCCAATCGATTTGAGATGGAAGATACTCCCAGCGGCAGTGGCGCCAGGTATGAGGATCCGGAGACGGGGTTTGTGATCAACCTGTTTGGCTTCGTCAACATTAACGACGAAACTGCACACGAGATGTTCGTCGATGAGGACACCTCGGGCAAGACTGACCTCTATACCGCGGAGGGCGACAACTGGTACGTGGTTTCGTGGCGCGAGGGCGACACGATCGTTTACGAAAAGACGATCGTCACGGATTCGACGATTGCCACGGCGCATTTGGAGTACTCGACTGCAAACCGCGACATGGGATCGAAGATTATCGACACACTGCTGCCGACGTTTCAGGTGGACTAGGCGCCCGTGCCTATAGCCGGCAATCGGAAACACCGATAGCCAGAGCTCCTGACAGTCTTTGTCTTATGGGCTAGACTGGCTTGGACAAGATCGATGAATGGGACAACCGCTTCCTGGCGTCGTTGTCCCATTTTTTATTATGCGCGCGGCCCGTGGTGGCCGGCGCGGTGGGCAGAGGTGTTTCGATGAGCCAAGAGATGATGGATAAAACCTGTCGCAGTTTTGCCGAGGCGTTGGCTGCACGCGAGCCCGTTCCCGGCGGCGGTAGCGCCAGCGCCTTTGTGGGCGCGCTGGGCGCCTCGCTTTGCGGGATGGTCGCGCGCTACGGGGCAACCAATCCCGCGCTTGCCGATCGCGCAGACGATCTGACTTGCGCATTTGCCCAGGCAGACGAGCTGGCTCAGGAACTTGTGGGTCTGGTCGCCGAGGACGTTCGTGCGTACGGCCAGGTGTCTGCGGCATACGGTATTCCGCGCGAGGATCCGGCTCGACCGGCTGCGATTCAGGACGCGCTGCACGTGGCCGCCATGCCACCGTATCGGATCATGGACACCTGTGGGCGCGCGCTGGCGCTGCTCGAGGACATGGCGGACAAGGGCTCCCGACAGCTGCTGTCCGATGTGGCGTGCGGCGCCGTATTCTGCCGCGCCGCCATGCAGGGCGCAAGCCTGACACTCTTCGCCAACACCACGTCTATGAAGGATCGTGCCCGCGCCGAGGAGCTCGAGGCGGCGTGCGATGAGCTGCTGGATACGTGGCTTCCGCGCGCCGATGCTCTGGCGCGCCGTGCCGCAGATGCCGCCAGGAAGAGGGGATAGCCATGGCCGAGCTGCTTAAAGGGGCCCCCGTTGCCCGTGCTTTGACCGAGGAGCTCGTCGCTCGCTGCGCCGCCCTGCGCGAGCGCGGCGTTGTGCCGACGCTGGCCATCGTTCGCGTGGGCGAGCGCGAGGACGACCTGTCCTACGAGCGTGGTGCACTCAAGCGCTGCGAAAAGGTGGGCATCGAAGCTCGTCGCGTATTGCTGCCTGCCGATGTTTCGCAGGATGAGCTGCTGGCGGCTATTAAGGACATCAATGCCGACCCCACTGTTCACGGTTGTCTGATGTTTCGCCCGCTGCCTGCCGGTCTTGACGAGGATGCAGTTGCCGCGGCGCTCGATCCCGCCAAGGATGTTGACTCCATGACGCCGGCCTCGCTGCTTACCACGCTTTCGGGTCGTGGAGTGGGCTTTGCTCCTTGCACGGCTGAGGCCGTGTTGGCGTTGCTGGACCATTACGGCGTTGAGCTGGATGGTACCAAGGTTGCGGCGGTCGGTCGATCGCTGGTGATTGGCCGTCCCGTTGCCGCCATGCTTACGGCTCGCAATGCCACAGTGACGATGTGCCATACGCATACGCGCGACCTTGCTGCCGAGTGCCGTTCTGCCGACATCGTTGTTGCCGCGGTTGGACGCGCACGCACGATTGGCGCGGATGCGGTTCGCGAGGGCCAGACGATCATCGACGTGGGTATTAACTGGGACGAGGCCGCCGGCAAGCTGGTCGGCGACGTCGATTTTGATGCTGCGGAGCCGGTTGTTGGCGCCATCACGCCCGTGCCGGGCGGCGTGGGCGCAGTGACGACGGCGATTCTCGCCAAACACGTGATCGAGGCGGCGGAGCGCGCATTGAACTAGGCATTTTTGGCTGATTAGGGGGTTAGATATATACTCCCGTGACACGCCGTGTGCAAAAAATGCCAAATATGAGTACTGTTGCCAAGCTAGTCACATATAATTTAGGTCATTTTGGCTCTCTAACGATATTTAGTATCGATAGGGAGCCTATTTTATTGGACCTTTGAGGAATTACATAGTCTAACTTTTGTACAAATGTAGACTTTCGACGCCCACGCCCGGCAAAATAGCTGCTACTAAATTGGTGTCAGTACTCATATTTGGCATTTTTTGCACACAGGGGTTGCTGTGGCCGTGGTTTCGCCCTTTTTGCGCCGAAGCGATACACTGTTGCCGTTTGATTTCTTCGCTCAAGGAGGATGCGCATGCCGTGTACAACGATTTTGGTTGGTAAGAACGCGAGCTACGACGGGTCGACGCTTGTCGCCCGCAACGAGGACTCGTCCAACGGGGTGTTTGAGCCCAAGCGCATGCGCGTGGTGCATCCCGACGAGCAGCCGCGTGTCTACACGAGTGTCCTGAGCCACCTGACCGTTGAGCTGCCCGACAACCCCATGCGCTACACGAGCGTCCCCGACGTTGTCCCGGGCCATGGCATTTGGGCCGAGGCCGGCTTCAACGAGCTCAATGTTGGCATGTCCGCAACCGAAACACTCACCACCAATGAGCGCGTCCGCGGCGCCGATCCGCTCGTGGACTATGTACCCGCCAAGGGCAACGAGGGCGAGGACGGCTATGTTCCGGCCCAGCCCGGCGGACTGGGCGAGGAGGATATGGTGACCCTGGTGCTGCCGTACGCCAAGTCCGCCCGCGACGGCGTGCGTATTTTGGGTGACCTGCTCGAGCGCTACGGCACCTACGAGAACAATGGCATCGCCTTTAGTGACGTTGACGAGATCTGGTGGCTCGAGACCATCGGCGGCCACCACTGGATCGCCAAGCGCGTGCCCGATGACGCCTATGTGACCATGCCCAACCAGCTGGGTATTGACAGCTTTGACCTGGACGACGCCGAGGGCGCTCAGGTCGACCACATGTGCTCTGCCGACCTGCGCTCCTGGATGGCAGAGTGGCATCTGGACCTAACGCTGGGCGTCGAGGGTGACGGTCCCGCCGCGGTCTTTAACCCGCGCGAGACCTTTGGCTCGCACAGCGACAGCGACCACGTCTACAACACGCCGCGCGCCTGGTACATGCAGCGCTGCCTCAACCCCAGTGATGTGTGGGACGGTTCCGACGCCGACTACACGCCCGAGAGCGACGACATCCCCTGGAGCCGCGTGCCCGAGCGCAAGGTGACCATCGAGGACATCAAGTACGTGCTCTCCAGCCACTACCAGGGCACGGAGTACGACTGCTACGGCAGCAAGGGAACGCCCGCCACGCGCGGCGCCTATCGTCCCATCGGCATCAACCGCAACAGCCAGCTCGCCGTGTTGCAGCTGCGTCCCTATGCGCAGCCGGCGTATCGCGCCGTGCAGTGGATGGCGTTTGGCTCTAACTCGTTTAACGCGCTCGTGCCGCTGTACGCCAATGTCGAGACCATGCCCGAGTACTATGCCGACACGCAGGCTCGCGTGACGTCCGAGAATTTCTATTGGGCCAACCGCCTGATCGGGGCCTTGGCCGATGTCCGCTTCCATGAGTGCGGTCGCGCGGTCGAGGATTATCAGGAGAAGGTCGGCGGCATGGGCCACAAGCAGATTCACGACGTTGACGCTGTCGTAGCCGCGCTGCCCGAGGCCGAGGTACCTGCCGAGCTCGCCCGCGCCAACGAGGCCTTTGCCGAGCTCGTGCGCGTGGAGACCGATGCCCTGTTGGGCAAGGTGCTCTACACCACGAGCTGTGCCATGAAGAACTCCTTCGCGATGAACGACAACGTAAGGTAAAGACAACCTTGCAACGAGCGAGCGGGGCAAACGCCGTCAAAGGCTTTGCCCCGCTCGATTTCTATCTTGGCGGTAAAACGATTTTGTGTCGTTCACTCAATCTTGGGTACAAGAAGGCCAATGCAGTTGTTCACGATTGGAGCCAACCATGGTTATGAAATTCGATCAGCTTGTTAACGGTGCCATCAACGTGGGCTTCGGCGCCGCTGCCGTTGCCGTCGAGGGCGGCAAGAAGGTCCTCGACGACCTCAATACCAAGGGCGAGCAGGTGCGCAAGGACGCCGGCACCCCCGATATCGCCCGCAGCGTGTCCGACATGTTCGAGCAGGCCGGCGGCACCATCTCCGACCTCACCGAGCGCCTGGGCATGCAGGGCGAGACTGCGGCACAGCGCGTGCTCGACGAGCTCATCCTGGCCCGCGTCCGCGTTATGACCGCTCCTGAGCGCACGGCCTTTTTGGCCCATGTGCGCGATATCGTCGATTCGGTCGAGGACAACGTGACTTCGGTGCCCGTCGAGTCTGTTGAGCCCGACGATGCAGAGGACACCGAAGAGGCCGAGTAGCAGCGCAGATGGCAGATTCCACCACCGATTACAACAATCAAGATCCCTTGGGCGACGAGACGGCGGTTGTCGATGAGGTTGAGGCCGCCGTCTCGGGCGCTCGCAAGAAGCCGCGCGCTGTCGATATGGTCCCCGAGGAGCCCGACGCGATGGCACCGGACGAGGAATACCAGCTCACGCCGGCGGGCCGCCGTGAGCGTATCGGGCAGATCGTTCGCCTGATCAAAAAGTATCGCGTGTGGGACAACCTCACGCCGGTGCGCCTGCGCCGCCTGCTCGAAGAGCTCGGCCCCATGTTCGTTAAGATGGGGCAGATTCTGGCCAACCGCTCCGAGATTTTGCCGCAGCGGTTTTGCGACGAGCTGCGCCGCCTGCGCTCCGACGTAGAGCCGGTGCCGTATGAGGTAGTGCTCCGGTGTCTAGAAGAGGAATACGGCCAGCGCCTGGGGCAGATGTTCGACGCGATCGACCCCAACCCGCTCGGAAGCGCGTCGCTCGCGCAGGTGCACCGCGCCCGCCTGGTGACCGGCGAGGACGTGGCCGTTAAGGTGCAGCGCCCCGGCGCGCAGCAGGTGATGGCTCAGGACATCGACATCATTCGCTCGGTGGTGCGCATCGTTTCCAAGTTCGTCAACACCGACCAGTTTGTTGACCTGCACGGCGTGGTCGAGGAACTGTGGACCTCGTTTCGCGAGGAAACCAACTTTTTGGCCGAGGCCAAAAACCTCAACGATTTCTATGAGTTCCATAAGAGCGTGCATGGCGTGTCCTGTCCCAAATCCTACTTGGACCTTTGCACCGAACACGTCGTGGTTATGGACTACATTGACGGCATCTCGATTGCCGATCCCGAGCGCCTGGTGGCCGAGGGCTATGACCTGGAAAAGATCGGCTCGGCGATTGTCGAGGACTATTCGACGCAGGTGCTCGATGACGGCTTTTTCCATGCCGACCCGCATGCGGGAAACATCATTCTCAAGGACGGCACCGTCTACTTTATTGACCTGGGCATGGTTGGACGCATGTCGAGCCACGACCGCGGAATCGTCAAGGACATGATTTTCGCCGTGGCCGAGGGCGACGTGCCCAAGCTCAAGGATTCGCTCATGCGCTTTGCCGTGACGCGGGGCGATTCTGCCGAGCTCGACCATTCGGCCTTTTTGTCCGACTTGGACTTTATCGTCGCCGACTTTGCGGGGCTCGATCTTAAGGACCTGGATATCGGCGAGTTTTTGACCTCGCTGCTAAACCTGGCGCGCAAAAACGACGTTGAACTGCCGAGCGTGGTGACGATGTTCGCCCGCGGCATGGTGACGCTCGAGGGTCTGCTGACCGAGTACATGCCCAACGTCAACATGATCCAGATCATCCAGACGCACATCAAAAACGAGAAGAGTACCTATGCGCGCGTCCGCGAAATGGGGCGCGATCTTGCCGCGAGCAGCTATCGCGCGGCAAAAGGCTCGCTCGAGGCGGCCGAGTATCTGGGCTTGGCGTCGCGCATGCTCACGCGCGGCCAGCTTAAGGTGAACACGCAGATCATGAGCAGCGATAAGGCGCTGCGACAGCTGGGCGGAATTATCGACCGCATGTCGATGGCAATTGTGATCGCCGGTCTGTTTATCGGTTCGTCGGTGGTGTACTACGCGCGCATCGAGCCGGTTGTGTTTGGTATCCCAGTCATTGGCTTTATGGGCTACGTGAGTGCGCTGGTGCTGGCGCTGATGCTGGGCCGCGAGATCTGGCGCAACAGCCACGGCGGCAAGCGTTAGCGATTTCCCGGGGTCGGGGAAACGGGTTATTTTGCTCGGCACTCCATCCCCACCCTTATCTATCGCAAACCATAGCTTTTACCTTGGGCTTCGCCTATGTGCGGGGCCCTTTTGCGTGCTACCATATCGACAGTAATAATCGATGGCCTAGATGGTGGTGCGGAGACGCACGAATGCGCGGTTTTCCTGCGCGTTTGGGAGAATCGGGGTGCAAGTCCCCGGCTGTACCAGTAACCGTAATTCCTCTTGGCCCGGGATGGTCGCGTCGCAGATCGGACGGCGCGCCCGGGTTGGTAAGGTTAAGTCGGATCGCCTCCCATCTTGTACGCGGCCGAGGCGCATGCCGCCGGTACGCGTTGGGCTCTGGAGGGAAGGGGGACCCCGATGGGGGTACTCGAGCGCAATGTACGCGATGACGTGGGGCAGCCGCTGGGCAATGCTCCAAGTGCAGACAGTAGGAGACAAATGGATATGTTTGAGGACGAGTGCCAGCGTGCCTCTTGGCGCCGTCATGCAGCGATTGCCCGCGGCGTAGCCAAGCGCGGCCTGGTGGCGTTCCTGGCTTTTGCCATGGCTTTTGGCACCACGCCGGCGCAACTTTGGGCCGAGGGCGCCGAGAGCATTGCCGAGGCTGTGGCTCAGACTGCGACGGCCGGCGAGGGCGCGGCGGCAGACGATGGTGCTGCTGTCGATACTGGCGCGAACAGTGCAGCGACGAGCGCTGCTGCCGATGGCGTCGGCGCAGATCGGGGCGCAACTGCGAGTTCCGCGAATAGTGCTGACGCCGCCGCAGACAACGCGGCTGAGTCCGAGAACTCTGCTGCGATGCCTGCTGCCTCGGAGCAGAAGAACGCCGTTTCCGCCGCGTCCGCCACGACGCTTTCCGATGAGGCAAAGGTCTTCATCCAGGACTCAAAGGATAAAAACAGCTCCTATTCCACGAAGTCGGGCGCGCTCAAGGCCGGTGAGACGCTTTGGGCAAATATGTACGAGGGCTACAGCTCCGTCGCCAACCCCAGCACCTGGACCTACACTTGGCTCGCCGGCATGACCAGGGCCAGCAGCAACGTTGCTGACTACACCGAGGTCGTAGGCCACGAGCAGTCCCTCACCGTCACCGATGCGATGGTGGGCAAGTACTTCATCTGCAAGGTGACGGCGGATGGCAAGGATTACTACGGCCCCTCGGTTTCGTACGGCTCGGGCATCAACGGCAACTACATCCCCGGCCCCGTGCTGGGCGCCGGTCAGATGGAGCTTTACAGCGTCAAGCTGAGTAGCGACGTGCCGAGCATAGGCGATACCCTTATGGCGACGCCGTACAAGGATTGGTCGAGCCCCGCGGGCTCCGACGCCAAGGTCACCTACACCTGGTCCGCTTCCGCCTCTTCCTCCTCGGGCTTTACCAAGATCGAGGGCGAGACGGGCGCTACGCTCGTGGTGGGCGACGACCTCGAGGGCAAGTACATTAAGGTTGAGGCCACTGCCGGCGTCAACACGGTGAGCAAGACCACTTCCAGCAAGGTTAAACAGGCCGGTGCGGTCGAGATTTCGGCCGTGTCCATCATCAACACCAAGGACAATACGAGCGTCTTTGCGGTGGGGGATATCGCTAAGGCTCGCGCCAAGGAGAAGGGCGGTGCGTCCGGCGCGTTCGTCGACGCGAGCAAGCTCAACTATCAGTGGCAGTGCTCTGACACCAAGAATGGCACGTATGCCGACATTGCGGGCGCCACGGGTGAGACCCTCGAGCTTACCGACGCTTTGGGCGGCAAGTACCTTAAGTGCAAGGTGTCTTCGAAGATCGGCTCTTTTAGCAAGACTAACAATACAGGCGCTCTCGTTGCAGCTACCGGTTCAATTAATATCACCAAAGTGTCCATGAGTCCCTCCTCGGGCAAAGTCGAGGTTGGTTCCACGATTACGGCGACCGCCAAGGCGGGTTCCACCGACGTTACCGCCGATTCGCATGTCACTTGGCAGTGGTATAAGGGCACCTCGAACACCGCAAGCAAGTGCGACACGCCTATCAAGGGTGAGACCGGTAACACCCTGACGGTGACCGCCGCCCTTAAGGGCTACTACGTCGTGGCCAAGGCCAACGGCGGCTATGGCGAGCAGAAGCCGTACTATGCGGTGGGTCCCGTTTCCGTCGCGGGCCAAGTGGAGCTCTATGACGTGCAGTTCGAGGGTTCTCCCGCTACCAATGGCGTGCACGTAGGCGATACGCTCAAGACTAAGGTGCGCAAAAAGGACGGTTCGCGCTACAACTATATCGACCGCACCGATAATGTGACCTACCAGTGGCAGTATGCAAATAGCAGCTCGAGCTACGACTCCGCTTACACCGATATCCCCGGTGCTACCAAGGCCACCTATACCGTTGATGCCGCCTATGCCGGCAAGTATCTGCGCGTGAAGGTGACGAGCGAAAACACCGTTTCCAGCACGCAGAAGAAGAGCTCCTACGGCGGCACGCAGTCCGTAGCTCCGCTCGGCCCCGTGACGCTCAAGGGTCAGTACAAGCTGGCGGGCATCGAGCTTGCCGATAAGAACGTTACGCTGAGCGTGGGTTCAAAGATCACGCCGAGCGTGCAGGTTCCGGGCAGCTGGTCGGGCTCGACCAAGGACGTGCCCGACGATGCCGAGTTGACCATGGCGTGGTATGCCAAGGACGAGGGCGATGCCGATTGGACCGAGCTCATCGAAGGCATCAATAAGACTGATGGCAGCCTGACCATCTCGGCCGCGCTTGTCGGCAAGCGCATCAAAGTCACGGCGAGCGCTCTCGACAACACGGTTGAGTGGGTATCGTCGGACAGCGTTACCGCGGCGGGGGAGTATAACCTGCTGCGCGTGATCGCTACGCCGCAGATCAATAGCGATTCGGTCCATCTCGTCTCGGGTGATAGCGTCAAGGCGACGGCGCAGGCTAAGCGCGCCGACGGTTCGACCACCAACGGCATTGACGTGACCGCTCAGGCGACTGTTGCCTGGTATGCGGCGGACGACTCGAAGGCTCCCGCGGCCGACTGGACGCTGCTGCCCGATATGTCGGGCGCCGAGGCGACGGTTTCGGCTTCTGCCGCGGGCAAGTATCTGAAGGCTGTCGCCACGAGCGGTAGCTCGACGGTCGAGCTCGTCTCCGCCAACAAGGTTATCGCCGCGGGCTCGCTCGAGGCTGCAGTCCAAAAGCTCAACGATGCCAATAAGCAGATCGCTGTTGATTACAGCGCCAAGGGCGGCAACGTCAATGATGTTCTGAAGGCGCAGCTTGCCGATTTGGGCTTTACCGATATCGACGTCAAGATCTCCGAGGGCGGCGTTGCCTTTAAGGCTGAGGATGACAAGGCCACGGTCGGTATCTCCGACGCCCAGGATAAGACCAACGGCGATGTGACGTTCTTCTTCATTGACCCCAACGACTACACCGGTTACAACATCGACGGTCTGCGTAGTGCCGATGTGGTGTTTGAACTGTCGCGTGACGGCGAGACCGAGTATTACCTGCCCAACAAGTCCGTGCAGGTTGCTTGGGACGAGGCTAAACTGCAAGACCTTCTTGACGGAGCCGCCGAATCCCTGCAGATTGGCTACGCGTCGGGCGAGTCCGCCGATGGCGTGACTCAAAATGTCACGCTTCCGTACAAGGCGGGTTCCGCAAAGAAATTCTCTGTTGAATGGACAAGCTCCGACACCGAGCGCCTGTTTGTTTCTGGTTATAGCTGGGAAGATAAGACGGGAAAGGTTTCGCGCGCATCGAGCGATCGAGACGTGACGCTGACCGCCAAGGTTACGGTTACGAGCGGCGACATCAAGCTTGCCGGCTCGCATGACTTTGTCGTGACGGTCAAGGGTGATCCTGAGAAGGTCGCCGCCGACAAGAAGGCACTGCAGGAGAAGGTCGATGCGGCCTTTACCTACGACAACATCAAGTACTCCGGCACCGACACGGTCGCCAACAAGGACGGCTTGACCGCCGACTTGCAGATGCCGCGCACGAGCACGCTCAATATCGACGGCAAGTACTATAAGGTTGAGTACTCCGCCGGCACCGATGACATCACGTTCAACGGTTACAAGGGCACGGTCTATCAGCCGCTGCCCGGAGCCAAGGCTGCAAACACCAAGATCACCCTCACGGTGACCGACAAGTCGAACTCCGAGGTCACGGCAAGTAAGACCCTCGATTTTGCGATTGCCCCGCAGGACCAGGACGAGCTCGATGCCGAGCTTTCTCTTATGGAAAAGGCGAAGGCCGGCTATGCTGCCGCCATCCTGAATGGCCAGGACGCCAATGCCGTTTCGACCGACATGCATGCGTTCCAGAAGGCATATCTCGATGCCGACGGCAACCTTGCCTGGAGCTACAACAAGGCAACGACCGATTCGACGTCCCCCGGTATTGTTCCGGTCGATCTGCCTGGCTATGACGCGATGTCCGGGCAGGATTGGCGTCTGTTTAAGTCGAGCAACAGCTCTATTGTTTCCGCAGAGAATCTCAAGGTCACGCAGCCGCAGTACAACACGAAGGTTGTCGTTTCCTCGCGTCTGACGAGCGAGAAGTACGCTCGCTACGCTGAGCGTTACCCCGACAACGCTACGTACGCCAAGCTTGCCAACCAGGACGTGTCGGCAAAGATCACGGTTCTGGGCACGAGCGGTCAAAACGATCCCGAGGTTACGGCGACGTGCTCCGTCATTGGCATCGATGCCAAGGGTAAACAGCAAACGTGGGCTGCCGCGACGCAGTACACGCTCAAGAATGGCTCGACGGCCGCCGATCTTTCCGAAGAGCTCTTTAAGCAGGCCGGTCTCAAGGTCGACTACGACCCCAATGGTTCTTGGGGCTGGGTGCTCAACTCCATTACGTCGCCTTTCGACGCTGATCGTACTCTTGCGTATGATTCCGCTACGGGTGCCTATTGGCAGCTGTTTATCAATGGTGTTGCGGCGTCGGTTGGCGCTGGCAGTTACCCCCTCGATGCGGGCGACTCTGTTGTCTGGTGCTATTCGAAGTACGGCGACGCTGCACCCACCGACCAGCTTTCGGTAAGCTGCACCGTTATCGGTCAGGACGCTTCGGGTGCTCAGCAGACGTGGGCGCAGCCTACGACTGCACTGGTGGAAGAGGGCGCAACTGCCGCCGATCTTTCCGAGCAGGTCTTTAAGCGGGCCGGTATTGGCGCCGACGTCCAAACCGGTTCGTATGGTTGGTTCCTCAATTCGCTGACTTCTCCGTTCAATAAGAGCGTGAAGCTTTCGACCGTACGGGTAAACGAAAGCACCTGGAAGTCCTGGCAGTTCTTCGTTAACGGCAAGATGGCCAATGTCGGCGCCGGCAACTACACGCTCAAGGCCGGCGATGAGATTACCTGGGTCTATGGTTCCGATGGCACCATGCCCGGTCAGGTCTCTGTCTCGATGGAGATCATCGGCAAGAAGGACGATAAGGCACAGCGCTGGACCGATCCTTCGAAGCAGGTGTTTGTTGGGGGCACGACGATCAAGGACGCCACTGCCGCCTACTTCGATGCTTTGGGCATCAAGTCCGAGATGTACGATCAGCTGGGCTTCTGGGGCGTTCACAGCCTCGTCTCTCCGCTTGACGGCACTAAGTTGGCCGGCGCTTGGTCGTACTTTGTTAACGGTGTTCCCGGATCTCAACTCGACAGTGACTACGTGCTCAAGTCGCGTGACGAGATCGTCTGGGCCTATGCTGCCGGCGATACGGTGCCTAATCCCGACGAGGTCGTAGTCAATCCGAGCGCCCCACGTCCGACCGATTGGAAGTCCGATTGGGACGGCAAGTCCAATGCAGCGGTCGAGAACGTTTCGACGCCTACGGGTGCGCTAGCGAGCTCCTGGACGTTCGATTGGAAGGCGTACTCGGGTGCCACGAATCCCAACGCAAGTGAGCCTATCGTTGTTAACGGCTACGTATACCTCGCCGTCAACAAGCGTTTACTAAAGATTAACGCCGAGTCGGGCAAGGTCCTTGCCGAGTCGAAGCTTAAGACTGCGGTCGGTTACACCTCGCGCCCGATTTACGCGAACGGTTTGGTTATCGTTCCGCTCGACCGCGGTGCGGTCCAGGCTCTGACGGCTGACACGCTCACAACGGTTTGGGTCACTGACTTCGTGAGCGGGACTGCTCAGTCGAATTCTCAGCTGACGGTTGATGGCAATTACCTCTATGTCGGCACCGTTGATGTCGACTATGGAAAGGGCACGTATGACAACGGCCATCTGACGCGCATCAATATCCTGACCGGAGCGGTTTCTTGGCAGCATGTCAATCCGAACGAGGGCTATTACTGGACAGGCGCTACGGTGGGCGATGACTTTGTCTTGGTTCCCACCAGTTCCGGTACCGTCGAGATGCTGAGCAAGTCGACGGGCGATGTGCTCGGCAGCGTCTCGGTTGGGGCGATTGTCAACTCCACCTGCGTGTTTTCTGACGACGGTAGCCATGCCTATCTCATCTCGCGCGACGGCAAGCTGCACGTATTGGCGATTTCTGATGGCGACTCACGCGATGCGGATGCCGCTTCGCGTATTACCGAGGAGCGCGTAGTTGACCTTGGCCTTACCGGCTGTGCGTGTGCGCCTACGATGTATGATGGCAAGCTGATTGTTGGCGGCGAGGTTGCTGGCGGCTCTGCGCTGGCGATTATTGACCCGGCCAAGGACTTTGCCAGGACGCTGGTCACGACGGCGGATGGCTCTCAGCTGCCGGCCGGACTTGGTGGCATCAAGGGCGCTCCGCTCGTGAGTGCCCAGGGCAAAGACGCGTATGTCTACTTCACGGTTAACTACGGCGAGAGCCCTGATTTCGTTAACTACACCTCGGGCGGTGGCGTATATCGTTACAAGTTGGGTGACACCGAGGCATCTGCTGTGTTTAGCGCGACGGGGCACTATAACTATTGCGACTCTCCGATCGCGTGTGATGCCAAGGGTAACCTGTACTACATCAACGACTCTGGCACGCTGTTCAAGCTGAATGCCGGCGTGAAGGTTTCGTTTAGCGCTGGCGAGGGGTCCAAGGTCGATTTTCAGACTACGGCCGCCAACGGCTCTGTCGCCAAACCTGCCGATCCGACGCGCAAGGGCTACACCTTCGCTGGTTGGTATACCGACGAGGCTTGTACGGAGGCGTATGACTTTAGCGTTGCGGTGACGGCTGATATGACGCTGTATGCCAAGTGGGTCAAGAATACTGTTAACCCTGGTGGTAACGGCGGCAATGGCGGTTCCAACGGCGACTCGGGTAATGCCGGTGCTGGTTCTGGCTCCGGTAACGGCACAAACGGCCAGCAGAGCGGCGGCGCTGTTTCGCCTGGACAGAAGCCGGTGTCGTCGACCACGACCACGACCAAGGACGACAAGGATTCCAAGAAGGATTCCGACAAGTCCGACAAGAAGGACAGCAAGAAGTCTGATAAGAAGTCCAGCAAGTCCGGCTCCAAGTCCGATACGGGCTCGGCTGCCGCGACTACCGCTAAGAAGTCCGCTGAGGCTCCTGTGCAGCAGTCTGGCTTCAATCCGCTTGCCATCGTCGGCGTTGCGGCTGGCGTGATCGGTCTTGCCGTCATCGGCGTGTTCGTATTCACCAAGCGTCGGTAGGTGAGGGCTGTGTCCAATAAGCCTCAGGACGCCGAGTCCAAGCAGTCCGACTCGTCGTTCATCCAGCTCGACGATGCAAAGCAAAAGGGCGCCGCTTCGGCGGCGTCCGCCCCTCGGCGCAAGACGCTGCTTGGCGCTCTGACGGCCGTCTGCATTGCGCTGATTGTCGTCTCGCTGGGCTTTGTTCACCCTTCCGTCAGCGGTGCCTGGTCCATCGATTGGATTGTCGAGACCGTGACGGGGGAGAGCATCGTTGCCAAGGATGCGGCGGGCCCCTCGTCTTCTGACGCCATGTACTCCGAGTCCAAGGACTCGGATGAATCGGATTCCAAGGACGATTCCGAGTCTTCGGACAAGAAGTCGGACAAGGACTCGAAAGAGAAGAAGTCCGAAGGCAAGGACGGCAAGAAGTCCGGGGATAAATCGGGTTCGCAGAATTCTGAGTCCACTGGCGGATCGAGCGCTTCTGACGGCTCTTCTTCGGGCGGTGGCTCGGCGACCGGCGGTGGGTCCACTTCTAACGGCGGTGGCGCCTCTGCGGACAGCCAGGGCGGCTCGCAGCAGCCTGGCTACATTACTGTGACGGTCTCTGTGACGTCGAGTGCCGTGGGTAACCCGGTGTCTTCTGGCGGTACGTTCACCTTCAACGAGGGCGCCACGGTCTACGATGCCCTGTGTGCGCTGGGGCTTTCCGTCAATGCTCACGGCTCGTCGTATGGCACGTATGTCGCCGCCATTGGCGGTTTGGCCGAGAAGGAGCACGGCGGCACGAGCGGCTGGATGTACTCCGTCAACGGCGTAACGCCCAATACAGCTTGCAGTAACTACGTTCTCAAAAACGGCGACAACGTAGTCTGGTATTACGTTACAGGCTAGATGCCTCGACATAACGCGCCAAACGGGCGGTTCGGACCAACATCCGAGCCGCCTGTTTTTCATGCGTAGAGAACTGGGTCGCCGGGTCTCTCTGCAAACAAAAAACCGGTTGGAACGAGAATTCCAACCGGTTATACCTTCAAGCAAATGTCGAGCAAACTACGACTGTGCACCCTCGAGGAAGAAGCGGCGGCTGAAGTAGTTGTACCAGGTGACCAAGAACGTTGCGATTGCCTTCATGGCCTGGTAGCCGATGCTCAAAAACGTGACGCCCACAAACATGTACAGGTCGTTGAGACCCAGACCAATTACCGACAGGATGGTGAAGATCGTAAACTCGCGCTTGCGGCTCATGCCCTCGCGATGGTCGAACACGTACTTCATGCTGAGCCAGTAGTTAACCACGACGGAGGTGGTAAACGAGACTGTGGTGCTCATCAAAAAGTCGAGATGGAACAGCTCGACGAGCGCAATCAGCATGCCCCAGTCGATGCCAAAGGAGATAAGGCCCACGACAGCGAACTTGAGGAATTGCTTAGTATGAGGTTGTGCCAGTGCCTTGCGCACGTAATCACATCCAATGCGTTGACGAATCGAGCAGAGGATACTTTAGAGCTTTTGCATGGGAAACGTAAGGTCTTTGCCAAGAACTATACGAACTCGCCAAATTTGCAAGAGACAATCCGCAAACGTGCCAAATTTGCCCGTAAACGAGCAAGGCCCACGAACAACGCAGCGCTCGACGCACGTCGTTCGTGGGCCCCGTAGTGCAACGAGGAGGCCGAGCTATTTGGTCTCCTCGCCCTCCAGGAAGATCTTTCGGGTCACAAAGTTGTAGACCATGACCAGTGCGGTGGCGCAAATCTTGGCGATATTGGCCTCGAGCCCCAGACCGGCGTTGAGCGCCAGCACGATACCGTCGTTGAGCGCCAAGCCGATCACGGACAGCACGACAAAGATAATGAACTCGCGGCGGCGACTCATGCCCTCCTTGTGTGCAAACACGTACTTCATGCTCGCGACGTAGTTAAAGATGAGCGAGACGATAAAGCCGCTGGTGTTGGCGATCAGGATGTTAAGGCCCAGACCGTAGTGGAGCAGATTCATGATGCCAAAGTCGATGACGGTGGCGACGACGCCGACGACGCCAAACTTCATGATCTGCGCAAGGAGCTTTTGCATGGTACCTGCCTTAGGATTGCGCCGGGGCGCCGCGGGGATGATGAACTCAGCAAGTTTAGCCAATCCCCACGGGTGGAGCTAGGCGCGCTCCTCGATAGCACCGTTTCTATATGCATCGAGCAGTTGGCGTAGGTCCTGGATTTGGCTGCGGATCTTGGCACCCGTATCGGTGTCGCTTACCATGCGGCGGCGGTCGGCCTCGTCAAAGCGGTTGGTCTCGCTCTCGATGTCCACGTTGCGCGTGAGCGCTTCGGCAACCGTTGTAAAGGCCTGGTGCGACTTAAGGCGGCATCCGCGCGAGCTGGAGATAAGCGTATAGCCGGCGATGCCCGTCTTGGGATGGTAGGCGCGGCAGAAGCCGCCATCGATGACCAGCAGCTTACCGTTGGCGCGGATGGGCTGTTCGCCCTTGGTGGTTTTAACGGGCGTGTGGCCGTTGATGATGTGGCCGGTCGGCGAACATGCCATGGGGGCAACGCCGAACTCGCGCATGATGTCGTCGCAGACCGAGGGCGACTTGGTAAGCGTAAAGTACGGGTCCATCGGCTCGGCCCAGGTGCTCTTATCGGCGATATAGGCGCGCTCAAAGGTACGCACCAGGCGTCCGCTGGCGGGTGAGTTAAAGCCGATCCACAGGTACCACATCCAGTCGAGGGCGTCGCGGTCGCCCACACGCCAGGCGCGACGGGCAATGCGGTCGCAAAAATCGAGATAATCGCGGCCGGCGTGCCAGGTACCCAGGCAGTTCATGCTGCTAAAGGTACCATCCTCGTTGAGCGGCACGCAGCCATGGAACAGCAGGTTACCGTTGGTGACCTTGTACATCGAGCCGTGGGTGTAGAGGAAATCGATATGGCGATGCAGGTGATCGGCGGTGACAAACTCGGACATGAGCTTGTCGATGATGTGCTGCTCCTCGGGCGTGAGCGTGTAGGGGTCCGCCGGATCGACGGTGGGGAAGTCGTTGGTCGTGAGCGGCCACACGCTGCCGTCGGCAAGCGTGACCGTGCCGGTGCCGTGGTCGATCTTGTCGAGCAGCAGGCGGTCGGTCATGTCGAACTCGGGGTGGCGCTGGATAATCTGGCCCTCGAGTTTAAAGAGCAGCACGTTGATGGCCTTGATCAGCGGGGTGATGGACTCGCCGGCGGAATAGGTGGCATCGGCAAAGGCGACGAGCTCGCGCAGCGAGATGCCGTAGTCGTTCTCGAGGATCTCGTAATTGTCGTAGCGCAGGTTGTTGCGCAGCACCGTGGCGATGCAGGCAGGCTCACCGGCAGCGGCGCCCATCCACAGCAGGTCGTGGTTGCCCCACTGAATGTCGAGCGAATGATAGGTGAGCAGACGGTCCATAATCTTGGCCGCGCCGCCACCGCGGTCGAAGATGTCGCCCACCAAGTGCAGGTGGTCGACGGCGAGGCGCTTGATGAGCGAGGCGAGCGACTCGATAAAGTCGTCGGCGCTGGCGGTCTCCAAGATGGATTCGATAATGCGCTCGTGATAACGCACGCGGTAGTTGTTCTCGTCTGGATGCGTGTGCAGCAACTCGTCGATGATGTAGGCGTAATCGCGCGGGATGGCCTTACGCACCTTGGAGCGCGTATAGCGGCTCGAAAGCGAGCGGGCAACCACAATGAGCCGGTCGAGCATTGTCTTGTACCAGGTGGGGGAGTCCTCGTGCTGGCTGCGGACCAGCTCGATCTTCTCGCGCGGGTAGTAGATGAGCGTACACAGCTCGCCCTTTTCGTCAAAGGTGAGCGTGTCGCCAAAGATCTCGTCGACATGTTCGCGCACGACGCCCGAGCAGTTGTTGAGGATGTGCATAAAGGCTTCGTACTCGCCGTGCACGTCGCTCATAAAATGCTCGGTGCCTTTGGGCAGGTTGAGAATGGCCGAGAGATTGATGATCTCGGTAAACGCGGATTGCTCGGTAGGAAATTGTCTCGACAGCAGACGCAGATACTTAAAGTCTTGCGGATTGCGATCGAATGCGACCATGAAGCACCTTCCGATATGGTTGGTAAAACTGATAAAACAGCGTCAAACGTTTACCAGTATGCGCCGGCTTTGTTTCGATTTTGCGCCGGCGGCTGAATTGTCAGCTGAACGGTTTGCTAAATCGATTTAGTTGAGGTTGATGTGTCGGTTAAGTGGAGACGAAGGGCGTGATTTTGCCCATGCTGGCCCATGGCAGGGATGGAGATGTTCATGATAAAGATATTCAATGCAAATGGTTCGCATTGGTAAATAGGGGACATTTGTATCGTATTTAGGCTTGCTGTGCGATAATTTGCGCAGCAATACTTAAGGAGCCTCATATGAGTGATTTTGTCCTGACCTGTGAATCCGCCGCCGATCGAACCCGTGAGTTCTTTGCGTCGCGCAATATCCCTGTCGTGTGTTTTCATTACGAGATTGACGATGTTGTCTATACGGACGATCTGTATCAGTCGATTACGCCGAACGAGTTTTTTGCCCAGATTGCCGCGGGCGCCATGCCCAAGACGTCTCAGGTGAGCGTGGGTGAGTACGAGGAGTTTTGGGAGCCGTTTGTTGCCGAGGGTAAAGACGTGCTGCACCTGACGTTGTCGTCGGGTATTTCGGGCACGTATGGATCGGCCTGCGTTGCGGCGCAGATGCTCGCGGATCGCTATCCCCAGGGCGGCAAGGTGCGCGTCATCGATTCGCTGGCGGCGTCTTCGGGCTTTGGCCTGCTGGCGGAATGTGCCGCCGACGTTCGCGATAGCGGCGCTTCGCTCGACGAGACGGCCGCTTGGATTGAGGAGCATAAGCTCAACCTGCATCACTGGTTCTTTTCGACCGATCTGTCGAGCTACCTACGAGGCGGTCGCATTTCGGCCGCGAGCGCGATCATCGGCACGGCGCTTAAGATTTGCCCACTTATGACGGTCGATTGCGAAGGTGGGCTGTCGCCACGTGAGAAGATTCGCACGAAGAAGCGCGCGATTTCCGAGATGGCTAAGACCATGATGGCACACGTGCAGGACGGTGCGGATTATTCGGGTAAGTGCATCATGTCGCACTCGGCGTGCCGCGAGGATGCCGAGGCAGTTGCGGCGCTGATTGAGGAACAGGTTCCGCAGCTTAAAGGCAAGATCGAGATCAATAACATCGGTACTCTGATCGGTTCGCATACCGGACCTGGTACGGTGGCGCTCTTCTTTATGGGCGACAAACGCGTGGATTAGCGTTCGTGCGCTGGCTGTCAGTTTTAACAGCTGCGCTTGTCACTCCTGACATTCGAAAACAGAAAAGGCCCGTCCCGTTGTTTGCGGGGCGGGCCTTGCTGTTGCGGTTAGCGTTTCTTTCCGCGGAAGAAGAAGCCGTGAAGTGAGGGCTTGAGTCCACGGTTGGCGCGACGCTCCTCGATGTGATCGTGGATCGATGCGACGCGCTCGATGACTTCGTCGGGAATCGGCACGTCGGGATTCATGTTCTCGACCTGGCTGACCTCGGCGGCGGCGACCTGGTCGATAATGGGCACATCGTCGTGCGAGATGACAGGCGTGGCGTCTTCCTTCATCTTGCGGTAGCGCTGCATCATGTCGGTCTGCAGCTGCTGGGCCGAAGGCGGCGTCCAAATGATGGCGTTGGCACCGGCGGCGATGGTCTCGCGGATGCTCTCGGGCGTCTTGCCGCCCGGTGCGATGAGCGGCAGGTTGGGATAGTGCTCGCGCAGTTCACGCAGGACCTGCGGCGTGTTCTTGCCGGCCGCGATGTTGAGGATCTTGGCTCCGGCGCGCACTTTGGCATGCGCATCATCGTCGCAACGTACGACCGTGGCGATGACGGGGATGTCGGCGATGTTGGTGATATGCTCGACCATCTCGGCAGTGGCGGGGGAGTTGACCACGCAGCCCGCCGCGCCCTGCATCTCGGAGACGGCCGCCATCTGCACGGAGCGCTTACCGGTCGTAGTTCCGCCGCCCACGCCTACAAAGACCGGGCACTCGGCGACGGTCAGCAACGCCTGCGTAATGGCCGGCTGTGGCGTGAAGGGGTAGACGGCAAAGACGGCATCGGCGTTGGAGTTGCGGATGACCGCGACGTCGGTGGTGTAGATAAGCGACTTGATGCGACGACCGAAGAGCGTAAAGCCGCTGGCCTCCTCGATTTCGTCGGGCATACGGAGGGCCGCCTTTCGCAAGCGCCCGTCGATGGGCAGCGGCTCCATGGGGAGCAGTCCGTTGGGGGTCACGGCTACCTGGGGCTCGGTGAACTCGTCTGCGAGCTCGACCTCGGAAAAATCGACCGAGGCGACGATGTCCTCGTGAACCTCGGCGGGAACATCGATGGGGGCTTGGTCGTTTGCCGTGACTGGCGTGTCGAAGGAGCTGGTGCCGACGAAGGCGTCGACGCGCTCGTTTAGGTCGTTGAGGGTATCCATGGCGGTCCGTTTCTATGTTGAGCGCCCGTCGGCGTGCGACCGGCGTTACGATTGCTAAATCGTTTGACGAGTTGATTTTTCCCCGCAGCGCCATCCGTTAGACCGAAGGGACGGCGAACGTGAAGGAGCTGTGGTGGCGGGATTTGAGGTGCTATCTTAAATATCCCGTTTAAAAGAGAGGTGACGCGGTATGGAATTCACAGCAATGTTGGGCTCGATTGGCCTGTGTGTGGGCGCAATCGTAGCCGCCGCGGTTATCTACTTGGTGGTTACGGCCATTAAAGGCAAAAGAGCCGAGCGCAAGGAACGCGAGGCACTTAAGCAGCACCGTGACCAGCAGGACAAGCGCGCACGGAGATAGTTTGTTGAGTTTTGAATCCGTGCGCTAGCTACGTTTTCGGATCAGGGCGATGTAGAAGCCCTCGAAGTCGCGGCTGGGCGGAATGGTCAGCGTGCCGGTCATTCTGTTGGCGACGGACGAGACGTGGCCGGCGGCGATGGCCACGGTGAGGGCGTTGCTCTCGACGCGCGGCTCTTCGCCAGCTTCCTGGGCACGGCGCGTTTCACTTTCGCTCGGCGTGCCGTCGAGGGGAATGAGCTCGCAGTCCATGTGCTTGTCGAGGGCCTCTTGAAGGGCGTCCTCGTTTTCCTGCGGCAAGATCGAACAAGTCGAATAGACGAGTGTGCCGCCCGGCTTGAGGGCACCCATGGCGCGGTCCAGAAGTGCTCGCTGCGAGCGGGCGCACTTGCCGAGCAACTGCTCGGTGAGGCCGCGCAGGCTCTTCTCGTTGCCGCTGATGACGGTGCCCGTGCCGGTGCAGGGAGCGTCGAGCAGGATGCGGTCAAAGCGGAAGAATTCGTCGAGCTCGCGTGCGTCGATGCGCATGACGGGCACGTTTTTGGCGCCTTGGCGGTGGAGGTTGGCTTCGAGCTTCTCGGCGCGGGGGACGCTCATCTCGCAGGCGGTAAGGTGCGCTTGTCCCTGCGTGAGGGCGGCGATCTGCGTCGTCTTGCCGCCGGGGGCTGCGCACATGTCCAGGATGTCCTCACCTGCCTGGGCGCCCAGGACCAACGGCGGCATCATGGACGACAGGCTTTGCAAGTAGATCTTGCCGTCGCGGTAGATTTCGAGGTCCCACAGGTCGGAAACCTGGGCCTCGGGCAGGATGAAGGCGTCCGGATACCAGGTAACGGTTTGGTGCTCGATGCCGGCTGCATCGAGCGCGGCGGCGATGTCCTCGGCGGTCGCCTTGAGCGTGTTGGCGCGCAGCGTGACCGGGCGTGTGGCAGCGGCGCCGAAGCCCTCGATCATGAGCTCGGCATCGGCGGGGGCATAGGCGCCGGCGACCGTGTCGACCATAAAGCGCGGCAGGTCGGCGGCGGAGTGTTGGGCGGCAAGCTGGTCGGAAAGCTCGGTAGCGGCAAACTGCCTGAGCTTGAGCTCGGGCTTAACCTGCTTTTTATGCTTACGACGACGCGGCTTTGACATCCGTCTTTCCTTCCTGTTTCACTAAATTGACTACTGCGCTCTGCCGATTGCCTAGTACTGGCTCTCGTGCTTGCTGAAGAAGTCGAAGCGCGGGGGCAGCGGCTTCACGCGGTGCTCGCCGGGCTTCTCGCCCAGGCTCTCCACAAACTCGTCCGTGGAGGCAAAGATGTTATCCCAGCTAAAGAAGGCGACCGGGTCAACGTCGAAGTACTCGCAGATGAGCTCGCAGCCGGTCGGGACGATGCCGTGCATCAGGACGGTTGCCACACGCAGCTCGGTGAAGGCATCGACGAGGGCCTGCGTCATCGCCGCATTGGCCGGCTCGCCCTCGAGCTTGTTGGCGGCCTTGGAGGCATCGCTCCAGCGCTTGTTGGCGGCGCGCAGGTAGTCGTCGCACACGGCGAGCGCGTGGTGCGTCTCGAACTTGTACATAGCCTGCTCAAAGGCGAGGGCGGCCTGCTCGGCGGCCTCGACCACGGCGGCAGAGGCCGCGCCGGCGGGGATGCAGCCGTTGCGATAGGGGCTCTCGTCGCCTTCCTTGACGGCGACGCCGTAGAAGCAGCTGCGGGCCAGGCGGTTGAAGACGCCGGTCAAAAGGGCGCTCTCCTTAAGGGCCGGATCGATAACGCGCTTGTCGTCGCAGGCGCGCACCTCGTTGCCGTCCTTGTCCTTGCCGGTCACGCGGGTGTCGTATGCCTTGGGGCTAAAGCTTACCGGCTTCTCGGACAGGCCGAGTGACAGCCAATGCGCGCGCATCTGCTCGCAGGTGTAGTGGTTGAGCAGGTCGTCTGCCGGCGGGGGAGGCGTCTGCGAGGACGAGCTGGCCTTTTTGCCCATGTAGAGCAGGTGGTAGCAGGCGCTGACGGTGCTCTGCGTAAGGTCCCAACCCAGGGCCTCCCACATGGCGGTCTGCGCGATGCAGTAGAAGTAGATGTTGTCTTGACCGATGAACTGGTAGATCTGTGCGTCGTCCGAGCACCACCAGTCGCGCCAGTCGAGCGAGCTGTGCTGGTAGGTGGGTGCGGGAACCTGCGTGGAATCGGCAGCGGGCTCGCCCATAAGGGCGGCGTCCTGGGCGGCGACACCCTCGGTCACGCCGGCGGCCTTGGCATCGCGGGCGAGTACGGTACGCGTATAGCTGATGGGCGCCCACAGGCTCTCGGGCCAGCACCAGCAGGTGACGTCGGAAACGCCGTCGACCTCGGGCACCGGAACGCCCCAGTCGATGTTGCCGGTGATGCGGAAGGGCACGAGCGCCTTGCCGCTGCGGAAGCGCACACCGCCGTTGGCGAGCACCGCGTGGGCGTCGTCGCGCTCCTTCCAGCTGGGGAAGGTGACGGTAAAGCTGCTCTTGTTGCCCTCGGGCTCCAGCACGGTGTGCTCGGGCAGCTGGTCCTCGACGGCGTCGAAAGCCTCGCGGAACTTGTTCTGAATATAGAGCTGCGCCGGCAGCAGCCACTCTTCCATGGTCTTGGAGACCACGGAGCGAACCTGCGGGTTCTGGGCGAGCCTGGCGGTGTAGGTCTTCATAAAGTCGAGGTAGGCCGGCAGGTCGAAGTAGAGGTTGTCGACCGGGCGCAGCTCGGGCACCTCGCCGGTGAGCTGGCTCTTGGGCGCGATGAGCTCCTCGGGCTCAAACTGGTGACCCAGGTCGCACTCGTCGGCATAGGCTTTCTCGGATTTGCAGCCCTGAATGGGGCAGCGGCCGATCACCTGGCGGCCGTTGAGGAACGTGCCGGCCTTGGCATCGTAGAACTGCAGCGTGGAGCGCTTGGAGATGGTGCCCTGCTCGTGCAGGCGCTCGATAATCTCGGCGGTTACCTCGTTGTGAATCTGTGCAGCCGGCTCAAGGCCCGAGCCGCCGTAGATATCGCAGCTGATGTTGTAGTTGTTGAGGGTCGCTGCTTGGCGGGAGTGGTTGGACTCGACGTACTCGCTAATGGACTTGTCGTAGCCCTCGTTCTCCTTGAGCTTGCGGTAGCTCTCCATGATGGGCGAGCCGTAGCAATCGGTGCCCGAGGTGAAGATGACGTTTTCGCGGCCCAGACGGTCGCGCAGGAAACGGGCAAAGAAGTCGGCCGGGACAAAGACGCCGCCAACGTGGCCAAAGTGAAGGCCCTTGTTGCCGTAGGGCTCGCCGGCGGTAACGATGGCGCGGCGAGGCCAGCTGGGACGGTCGTTCATGGAGTATTTGGATGCCATGGGACTCCTTCGCATATGGTGAGAGCGCAGCCGGGTGCGAGGCCTGGCGACGCAGTGGTCAATTCGTGCATATCGTTCGACATTATCGCACATGCGGGCGGGTGCGTGACGGGGGCGCTATCCTAAGATGCTATGAATGAGATTTCCAACATACATGCGTTTGAAGACGAGGATTTCCTACACGCCTGCTTTGTGTGGGGGATGGCCGTGCTTGGCGTATTTGCCGTGTGCTTGGTGCCGGTGTTTATGCTGCTGGGTGGGCCTGCGGATCTGGATGCGGCCGACGCGGGCGGCTGGACGGCGGTCTTGGGCTGGATAGTCGGCTTGGCTGCGGTTTCGGCGGCGTCATTTGCCGTGCACGAGCTGGTGCACGCGGTGTTCTTTAAGCTGTTTGCGCCCGCCGGTGCGCACGTGACCTTTGGGGCGAACCTCGAAACCTGCATGATTTACGCCTGCGCCGAGGGGATTGTGTATTCGCGCATGCGGTATATGGCGATTTGCCTGGCGCCGACGGTTGCCTTGACGGTGGCGTTTGCCTTGGGGTTTGCGTTCTCGGGCTATCCGCTGCTGTGCTACCTGGCGGCTGGTCTGCACTTGTCGGGCTGTGTGGGTGATTGGTATTACGTGCGGACCATTTTGCGTGACCGCCGTATTGTCGCCTGCGAGGACACGTCCTTTGGCGTGCGCTTTTTCGCAAGGTAGTCTTTTTGGGACGGGGCTATTTTGACTACTTTTCTGTTGAGATAGGCATTGCGACTGCTTTACGTCAAAAGTAGTCAAAATAGCCCCGTCCCAAAAAGACTACTTATTGCGGGGGAGGAGATGTTGATGAAGCCGTTGCTGCTGCATGCTTGCTGCGCGCCGTGCTCGCTGGAGCCGGTTCGCCTGCTGCGCGAGGAAGGGTTTGAGCCCACGATTTGCTGGACCAACCCCAATATTCAACCGCGCGATGAATGGCAGCGTCGTTTGGACGAGCTGCGCCGGTGGTGTGCCGATGGCAACATCGAGCTCATCGAGGCAGGGGAGGACCGCGATCGCTGGGAGACCGGCGTGGCACCGCTGGGTGCCGATCGGCCCCGTCGTTGTCGCGCGTGCTATGCCTTGCGCTTGGCCGAGGCGTGCCGCGTGGCCCAGGATCGCAGTTTCGAATATGTGGGTACGACGCTCGCCGTCTCGCCGTATCAGCTGTTCGATACCTGTAATGACGTGCTTGAGCGCTTGGCAGCGGCACATGGGCTCACCCCGGTCATTCGCGATTTTCGCCCGTATTACCCCGAGGCGACACGCCGTTCGCGCGAGCTGGGCATGTATCGACAGAATTATTGCGGCTGCCGATTCTCGGCCGTCGAGGCGGCCATGGACCGCGCCCGCATCCGCGACGAGCGCAAAGCATCCAAAAAGTAGTTCTTTTGAGCTGGCAGCCTGCTAGGATGTAGAGCGGACTTTAGCTATATAAGGAGTATCCGACGTGTCTATGCGTACCGATGATTTTGACTACAACCTTCCTGAGGAACTGATTGCCCAGGCTCCTGCCGAGCCGCGCGATTCCTGCCGCCTGCTGGTGGTGGACCGCAAAGGCTCCCAGGCGGGGATGCCGCTGGAGCACGGCGGTACCGTTGAGCACCGCATCTTCCGCGACATCATTGACTATATTGAGCCGGGCGACGTGCTCGTCATCAACAAGACGCGCGTGATGCCGGCCCGCCTGATCGGTCGCAAGGCCGGCTCGGGCGGCGTGGTCGAGACGCTGCTGCTCAAGCGCCGCGAGGATGTTGACCCGCTGGGTCACGTTTGGGAGTGCCTGGTCAAGCCGGGTAAGCGCCTGAAGCCCGGTGCTCGGATTGAGTATCGCGCCGGTGGCGCCCATGCGCCCGAGGGGGCTCCCGTGGTGCTGACGGCCGAGGTCATCGACTTTGTCACCGATAGCCGCGGTGGCCGTCTGGTGCGCTTTGAGCCGGCCGGTTGCAACGCCGCCGGCGAGCCGCGCACGCTCGACGAGGCCATTCACGCCGCCGGTCACGTGCCGCTACCGCCCTACATTACCGATTACGAGGGCGATCCCGAGAAGTACCAGACCGTCTACGCCATGAAGGAGGAGCACTCGGCTGCCGCTCCCACGGCGGGTCTGCACTTTACCCCCGAGCTTATGGCCGCTATCGAGGCCAAGGGCGCCAAGTTTGCTGCCGTCGAGCTCGAAGTGGGCATCGATACCTTCCGTTTGGTGGAGGAGGACGATCCCACGCAGCATGTGATGCACACCGAGCGCTATCACGTGTCGCAGGAAGTTGTCGACGCCGTGCATAAGGCAAAGGCCGAGGGCCATCGTGTGATCGCTGTCGGTACCACGGCGGTGCGCTCGCTCGAGAGCGCGTTTGACGCCGATGCGCCAGTGTCCGATCCGGCCGTGACGGCGCGCTATTTTGAGGGCCGCGAGGACGGCGCCGACACGCTCGGCCGCGGTGACATCGTGGTGCGCGAGAACGCGACGACGCAGCTCTACCTCATGCCTGGCTCGACCTATCACGTGGTCGACGCGCTGATCACGAACTTCCACGTGCCGCGCTCTACGCTCATGATGCTTGTGAGCGCGCTTGCCACCCGCGACCAGATCATGGATGCCTATGCCGCCGCCATCGAGGAGCGCTATCGCTTCTTCAGCTTTGGCGACGCCATGCTCATTCAGTAGGTTACGGCGTTTTCCAAACGCCGTAACCGGTCGACGCTGCAAACGCCCCTAAGCGGCAATCTGACGTTCAATCGTCGGGCATGACCAGAAGGTCAATGCCCTCCTCTTTCACGTCACCTTGCTCGCTTAGGGGCGTTTTCGCTGACTTCGCCAAAACATTGGCGTTGCCGTGGTTCAACCTGCCAAAAAGGGACAGGTTTATTTTGGCAGGTTTTATCTGGGCAAACGTTGTTGGCGCAATGGGGACTGGTTTATATGCACCAAGTTGGTGCAAAGTAGCCTGACCCCTTTGCACCAGTTAAAAAGTTGCGGTGAGATAGTTCTTGAATTGGCCTTTTTGAGGGCTAAACAGGAACTATCTCACCGCAACTGCGTTGGGGCGTTTTTTGCCAACTGGTTTACTTGCTCGCGAACAACCAGATTGCGATGATCACCAGGATTGCGGCGATGATGCAGGCGATGGCTCCGGTGAATTTGACGCGTGAGTCGCGGGTTCGCTTGCGCACGTCGTCTTCGGCGGCCTCGAGTTGGGCAACTTCGCGCTCGGTCTCGGTATGCTCGGCCTTGTCACGTGCCAAGGACCCGGCGAGCGATTCGGTGATCTCGGGATGGTCGTGCACCTCGGTCGCCTGCTCGATAATCGACTGCGCATGTGCGGCGTCCGCCTGTGCGTTGGCGATGGCCTGCTCTTGCTCGCGGCGTGCCTTGTCTTGCGTGGCGATCTTTTCGCGCAGCTCGCGCTGACGCGTCGCGGCGGCAGTTTTTGCGGACTGCAACTCGTCGCGCGCGGCATCTGCCTCAGCCGTTACGGCCTGGTGTGCGCGTTTAGCGTCGGCGATGGGGGCCTGTGCCTGCTCGACGGCCTGCTCAGCGGCGGCAAGTGAATGCTCAAGATCGGCGGTCACGCGCGGAATGTCTTCCTCGGCCTTGCGGAGGGCGTCGGCAGCATCGGAGATTTGCATAGACAACTCGCTGGTGCGCACGGTGTAATTGGCGGGATTTGCCGAAGGGTTGCGCTGCAGCTCGGCATACTCGCGACGCAAGGTCTCGAGCTGTGCGCGCGTAGCATCGGCAGTTTGTCGTGCGGCGGCGACACCGGTATCGCGCTCAGCCTTCACTTTGTCGCGGATGCGCTTGGAATCTTCGAGTCGACGAACCAGGCGGTTGCCGGTCTCGCGTGAACTCGCCTCGCGGGCTTCCGCGGCGTCGAGTGCAGCCTTCAGGCGGAGTTCGGTCGCATCGTCCTCTGCTTTCATTTGCTCGAGCTGGCCCTTGAGCTCCGTCGCTTTGGCGGCATGGGCATCACGGTTAATTTCAGCTGCCGCAGCGGTCTTTTGTGCCGTGGCGATTGCCTGGCGCTGGTCGGCGATGATCTGATCGTAGCGGCCTGCGATGTCCTGGCGCGTCTCGAGCTCCTCTGCCTGGTCGGCGATGCGCTGCTCAAGCTCGGACAGGTGGGCGCGGGCATCGGCGAGTGCCTTCTTTGCGGCGTTCATCTCGCGCATGGCCGACGCGCCCTGGGCGATAAAAGTGCCCACGGCGTTAGCGGTGTTTGAGACGGCGCTCCCCAGGTCGCGGCTCGTGGCGGGGGCATGCGAGGTGGTCGGGTGCGCGGCCTCGGCGGCATTCGTATCGGCAGTCTGCGGCGCGGCGATATTGCCGGTGCCGCCTTCGATCACGGAAAAGCCCGCTGCGTGCGGGTCGACCGCGTCGGTGCCGATCGTGGGGTGCTCGAGTTGCAGGAACGAGGGCATGGTGCTGCCCTGGTCGGCAACCGGGGTCTCGCCGGGCACAAACGTCGAGGCGGCCTCGGCAGCTTCTTCCTCTTCGGCGTCAACGTCGGCATCGGCGACAGCGTCCTTCATCGCTTTGACGGCATCCATCATGGAGTCCATGACGGCGTCGAGCTCTTCTTCCGAAGACACCTCGATGGGGCCCGCTGCTTGCGGAGCGTTCTCAGCCTTGGGCTCAGTATCGCTCGGGTCCGGCTGCTCTAGCTGCTCTTCTTTGTCTTGCTCTGCGGCGACATTTGCGTCTGCGGCCTCGTCTGCGGCGGCAGGAGCCTCCTCGACAGCGGCATCAATGCTGCCATCGCTTCTGGTGTAAGTATCGCAGTCGTCAATGGTGTCTGCGGAATTATCAATATGCTGTTGAGTCTGGGGGTCCAGCTCGTCTGTCATAGGCATGTGCTCCTCATCGTTGTTTGTCACCCTATGATAAAGTCTCGCGCCGACATCCCGCGCCCCGCAGCAAAGTTTCAAAACGTGTTCGATGACTCGTTGCGTTAACAAAAACTCGGTCGCTCTATCCAATTTTTACTTGACATTCCCTTCGCCGAAAGACGTTGCACCGTTCGCCTGCCATGGTCTTTATTTTTCACTTGAACCCGCTAAAGTTACATTTCAGCTTTTGGCGCGTGAAGTTGGATGCGCGCAGTCGACGGGCGGGCCCGTCGCGATTTGAAAGGACTTCGTATGGGACTTTTCACTGGTAAGACCGTAATCGTTACCGGCGGCGGCAAGGCCACGCTCAAGGACGGCTCCGCTGGCTCCATCGGCTACGGCATCGATATTGCTTTTGCCAAGGAGGGCGCGAACCTCGTCATCACCGGCCGCAACGTCGCCAAGCTCGAGGCCGCCAAGGAGTCTCTCGAGGGCGAGTACGGCGTCAAGGTTCTGCCTGTCCAGGCCGATGTCTCCGCCGGCCAGGACAACGAGGCCGTCGTGCAGAACGTTATCGACAAGGCGATTGAGGAGTTCGGTCGCATCGACGCCGTCGTCAACAACGCTCAGGCCAGCGCCTCGGGTGTGACCATCGCCGACCACACCATGGATCAGTTTAACCTGGCCATTTATTCCGGTCTGTATGCTACCTACCTGTATATGCAGAAGGCCTATCCGCACCTGAAGGAGACCAAGGGCTCCGTGGTCAACTTTGCTTCGGGCGCCGGCCTGTTTGGCAACTACGGCCAGTGCAGCTATGCTGCCGCCAAGGAGGGCATCCGCGGCCTGACTCGCGTCGCCGCCAACGAGTGGGGCAAGGACGGCATCAACGTCAACATCGTGTGCCCGCTTGCCTGGACTGCTGCGCTCGAGAACTTCCAGGATGCCTATCCCGAGGCGTTCAAGGCCAACGTTCACATGCCGCCGGCGGGCCACTACGGCGACGTCGAGAAGGAGATCGGCCGCGTGGTCGTTCAGCTCTGCGGCCCCGACTTTAAGTACATGAACGGCGAGACCGTCACCCTCGAGGGCGGCATGGGCCAGCGGCCCTAACAGTTACGCGGTTCTACGAACCGCGTAACCAGTTGACGCTGCAAACCCGCCAGAGCGGCAATCTGCCTTTCAACTTCGGCGGCATGATCAAAAGATCAATGCCGCCTTGTTTCAAGGCACCTTGCTCGCTCTGGCGGGTTTTCGCTGTCGGTGCCAAAGCATCGGCGTTGCCTTGGTTGTCTAAGAGTTCGCACAGATGCTCTGCCGAATGAGCGTGGATAATCTCCCGTTTTTGGCCTGTGTTTTGGGCAAAAGTGGGAGATTATCCACGCTCATGCGTCAAGCGTCCAAAAATCCACGCTCATTTGCCGTGTCCTTGTCGTGTTCCCGCCACGCCGCCTCTCGCACCAGTTTCTGTCGAGTCGGTGCTCCTTGCGGGTTGCCCGTATAATGGTTTGCGTATGAACCGCAACCAAGGAGTTCCAGTTTATGGACCAGAACCTTTTTAAATTCGACCTGATCGCCGAGGACCCGACCACGCACGCGCGCGCCGGCGTGCTGCACACCCCGCACGGCGACATCGAGACGCCGATCTTTATGCCCGTGGGCACCAAGGCAAACGTCAAGGGCATCCCCACCGAGACCGTTAAGCAGCTCGGTGCGCAGATTGTGCTCGCCAACACCTACCACCTGTCCATGCGTCCCGGCGAGGACACCATCGCCGAGCTGGGCGGACTGCACAAGTTTATGAACTGGCACGGCCCCATCCTCACCGACTCGGGCGGATTCCAGGTCTTCAGCCATAACGACGCCGTTAAGCTCACCGACGAGGGCGTGCGTTTTATCGTCAACGATTACGACGGTCGCCACGTGTTCTGGACGCCCGAGGACAACATGGAGATCGCCATGAAACTCGGCTCCGACATTTGCATGCAGCTCGACCAGTGCCCCGGCTATCCCGCCACGCGTGCCTATGTCGAGCGCGCCGTGGAGCTGTCGAGTATGTGGGCCGAGCGTTGCTATAAGGCTCATACCCGTGATGACCAGGCGCTCTTTGGCATCGTCCAGGGTGGCATGCATCTGGATCTGCGCCTGAGATCGCTGCGCCACCTGGAGGAGTGCGGCGACTTCCCTGGCTACGGTATCGGCGGCTACTCGGTGGGCGAGGACCACGAGACCATGTTTGAGACCCTGGCGCCGCTGGTTTCCGAGTACATGCCTAAGCACAAGCCGCGCTACCTCATGGGCGTCGGCAACCCTACCACGCTCGTGCGCGGCGTTGGCGTGGGCATCGACATGTTCGACTGCGTGCTTCCGACGCGCACTGGCCGCATGGGTACCGCGTTTTCGAGCGAGGGTCGCCTCAACTTCCGCAACGCACGCTTTGCGCACGACGACGGCCCCATCGACCCCACCTGCACCTGCCCGGTGTGCACGGGCGGCTACAGCCGCGCGCTCATCCGTCACATGGTCACGCAGAAGGAAATGCTCGGCGGTATTCTGCTGTCGATGCACAACATCTACTACCTGCTCAACCTTATGCAGCGTGCCCGCCAGGCCATTATCGAGGGCCGCTACGGCGCGTTTGTGAGCGACTGGATGAACAGTCCTGCGGCGGTGGACTACTAAGAGCGGCGGGCGCGCTTGCAGAGCGCGGGCAACGGCAAGGGGCGAGCGCCGGCCGGTCATCACGTTCGCTAACACCGTCTGCGCGACCGATGACCGATAGCTTGCAAGCACTTGATGCATCGTGGGTACCATACCGAATAGTTGATGTTCGGGCGGGTGTTTGGCGCATGGCGTCGACCTCGCCCGTTTTTCTTTTTCTCGATAGGAGTACCCATGATTAAGAATGAGAATGTCGAGAGCGAGCCTGCCTACGACGAGACGTACCGCCGCGGCCCCGTGGTCATGCGCGGCCCCATGATTCCTAAGGACAACACCTACGCCAACCTGCTGGCGCCCGAGGATTCAACCGACTGGTTGCATGCCGACCCCTGGCGCGTCCTTCGTATACAGGCAGAATTCGTCGATGGTTTTGGCGCGCTTGCCGAGCTTGGTCCTGCAGTGACCATCTTCGGCAGTGCCCGCACGCCCAAGACCGATCCGCTCTACAAGGCGGCGCGCACGGTCGGCCGGAAAATCGCCCAGCGCGGCGTGGCGGTTATCACCGGCGGTGGTCCCGGCGTCATGGAGGCAGCCAACAGGGGAGCGGCGAGCGCGAACGGCAAGTCGGTCGGCTTGGGTATCGAGCTTCCGCACGAGTACGGGCTCAACAAATATGTGAACCTCGGTATGGACTTCCGCTACTTCTTTGTGCGCAAGACCATGTTCGTCAAATACAGCTCGGGCGCTATTGTGTTTCCCGGCGGGTTTGGTACGCTCGACGAGATGTTCGAGGTGCTCACGCTGGTGCAGACGCACAAGGTCAAGCGCATGCCGCTCGTGCTGGTGGGCACCGAGTACTGGCAAGGCCTGTTCGACTGGCTCAACGGCCCGGTGATGGACGCCGGTATGATTAGCCCGCTCGATCCCGAGCTCGTGCACATCACCGACGACCTCGGCGAGGCCGTCGACATCGCCCTGAGCGGGCTGATGTAGGGCGCTGTGACTGTTGTTATAGTAATGTGAACGGCAGACTGATGCTATTTAACATCAGTCTGCCTTCTAAACTGGGTATACTGATGCAAAAGACGAGGGCGAGGAGGTCGCGTATGTCTACTGCAACGGTTAAGCCTACGACGGTTCGCATCGAAGAGGGGCTCAAGGAACAGGCGACTGAGTTCTTGGATACGGTTGGTCTGAGTCTCAATTCGTATCTCAACCTTGCTGTTCGGCAGCTGGTAAATCAGCGAAAGATTCCTTTTGAGATCGTAGGAAGGGCGGAGGTGCCCAACGAGGCGACGAGACGCGCCATGGTGATCGCTGAAGCTCATGAGTTGGGGATTTTGCCGGACGACAGCCCGTCATTCAATAACGCTGATGAGCTTATATCGTTCCTCGATGAGGACTAGCGATGTTTGAGATTAAAGTCGAGGCTCAGTTTAAGGCGGATTACAAACGGACGATGCGTATCCATCCGCAGCTAAAAACCGAGTTTAGGGCGGCGGTCGCAGAGCTTGCAGCTCACGGCTCGCTTCCCGCGGAATATGGCGCCCATGAGCTTTCAAACCCGGGCGGCAACTACAACGGCCACATCGATTTCCATCTATCCGATGGCTTGGTCGACGTGGTCGTTCTCTACTTGCCGCATAAGACTAATCCTGTGATTCGGCTGGTCAGAATGGGCTCGCATGAGGAGCTGTTCCAGGGTCCGCAGGGCTGATCGCCGGTTTCTAAGTTGCGGTGGAATAGGGATTGATTTGTGGCTGATAAGCCAAAAACAGCCCCTATTTCACCGCAACTGCTGGGGACACCCCGTTCGTTGCTGCGGTTTCCGATTCCCCTTTTCTCTGGATTTCGCTCAAAAGCTCGGCTGCGACTTCGCTGCTTTTGAAACGAATGCTGCAATCTTCTTTCTTTGGGAAAGCCAGCAACGGAATAGTTCCGTACCAGACGGTTTGCTCGTCAATCACTGATGCGCACAGGCGTCCTTCGGCTTTGATGAGATAGTTGACATTCATCTCGGCAAAAATCGCTTTCACGTCATCGCGTGGAGTCGAAGCAATGGAAATCTCAAGGGAAATCCCACGGGCAGTGGCATCCGCGAGTGCGGCGGCGAGCTTTTCGAGGCATGCGGCGGATGCGTAGGGCGCGGCAATAAAAATGCTTTTCGATGCGTTCGCGATGTCATTCGCAAAAGCCTCCACGGCCCTTGCCGACCTAACGAGGATGTTTCGATCGTCCTGTCTGTTGTTGTTTGCTGCAAAGACTTCATACCCCAGCTTGGCGTAGGTCTTGAGCCTCTTTTGGTACATGCGCGCGAGCATAGGTATCGACAGGTCAACATAGTCGAATATCTCAACCAGCTGTTTGCCCTCGTGGCTTCTGTGTAGCCTGCCCGCCTGCTGCGTTATACTGCCGTCCCAAGATATTGGTGTGGCAATGAGTAGAGTGTCAAGGTAAGACAGGTCGAAGCCCTCGCCCAGAAGACTTTCGGTTGCGACAATGATTCGATGCTCATGCTCGAAGCCGGGAAGACTATTCAGTATCGCCTTTCTTTCTTTGGCGTCGATTTCTCCGGTTAAGAGTATGGGTTCGTGTCCACAGCTTTGAAGTAGTCTGCATAGCTCTTCGGCATGCTTTTTTCTTTTAGATAGCACAAGCGGATGCCGAGCGTTTGATGCGGCCTCGAGGGCATCGTCGACAATCACTTCGTTTCTCGCGGCATGTGCACACAGGAGATCGAGAATTTGGTTAAAGGAAGCCCCTGGTTCGTAGGTGGGTAATCGAATTCCGGTGAAACGCGGTCTAACAACGCGCTGAATTCCCTGTTGGATTGCTTGCTTTTTTGGGTCGACGATATAGCGAACCGGGCCGCAGAGCATCGAGAGTGCCCGCGTGAGTCCGTCCGAACGCTCGGGCGTCGCGGAAAGTCCATATACATATTTGGCAGGAGCGGACTTGAGGACAAGCTCAAGCTGTGGTGCAGCCGCATGGTGACATTCGTCACAAATGATGAGACCGTAATCGCGAACGAACTCCTTGGCTATTGGTTCTCCGGTCTGGGGGTCCTTGCCGGATAGCGACTGGAATGAAGCAATGTCGATGAGACGGCTCATGGCAGTCTTGCCTCCTCCGATTTGCCCAATGAGCGGAGGCTGCCTTTTGCTGATTCGTCCTCTTGGGGTTCTGACGGGCTCTCTGTTGTCCGTGATGTCGAGAAATCGCTCGAGCTGGGATTTCCATTGGGCAATGAGCGCAGTCTTGGGAACGATGACGAGCGTTGGAAGACCAATGGCAGCGATAAGATAAGCTCCGATGACGGTTTTGCCGAACCCCGTCGGTGCAGACATGATCCCGTCTTCATAGCCGAGCATCTGTTCGGCGGCAATTTGCTGTTCAGGGCGAAGAGTCCCATTAAATGTCATCACAATTGGATTGTTCGACTTGCGCTTGTCTGAATAGTGGGCAGAAACGCCGGCTTCTTGAAGCAGCCACTCAAGTTGAGTCTTGCAGCCTCTGGGAATCGCGACGTAGCCATCTCTAAGTTCGCTGAGGTCTATGTACCGCGGTTTGCCAAATACCGATTGATGCATAGATTGTGCGCGGAAGAATTCCGGGTTGGCAAATGATGCAAGCCTGCGGATTTCCATTTGAGCTGCGGGGCTTAGCGATTTTTCGGGGATATAGAGCATATCAGCCTGCGTGACGGATAGCGATGACGGGAAGTCCCGCGGTGTGAGCGGAAGGCGCTTTCGGGGCCTCTGGGAATGTGGCGCAGTGGTGTTTGTCTCTGCCGCAGGCGCTATTCCGTGCGGCCTATTTTCGATGCTCTCGATCAGACTTTGCACCGTCACGCGCGGGATTAACTGGATTTGCGAAAGGTAAAGCCATTGATCGGGAAAGGGCTCAAATTGTTCGTCAACAAATACACTGTTCCCTTTTCGCTGCGCTTTTCCTTGAAAAGGCAGCGCTATGAGATTTCCGAAGCCGCCCTCAGGAATGGTGGACTGCGCGGGCAGCATTCGGTCAAAAGCTTCGAAGGTGATCGTCTTGTTGAGCGTCGCTGCTTCGGTAATAAGGCTGCTTCCAAAATCCCGCGCGGTCTTTGCGCTGGTGAGCTCTAGGAAGAAAAACCAAACATGTGCGCCGTTGCCTGATCTCGATTGCTCGACTGCGGCATCGATTCCGTGGCTTTTTGCGACATGTCGAATGGCATTCGTCGCTTCTTTCCAATCGGCTCCGTCAAAATCGATGACCAGGACTTTCGTGTTACTGTCTTTATCGAGAACGTATTGGCCTATAACGTCTCGAAGCCTATCGTCATTGCCTCTGAAATGGGCGATGATCGCGGCATCGCTCAACTCGGGGAAGATGCGGCTGCTGCATTCCGTGCATTTGACTCTCTGGTGGCTTGCTTTGGGGCAAATGCCTGATTTCCACTCATTTGCGCAGGCGGGCGTATAGCCAATTCCTCCGTCTTTTCTGCGGTACCCATGAGCGTAAACATCTTTGCGGCCAGTAAAGAGATTGCGGAAGAGCTCGAGTTTGTCGCGCGCTGGGCTCGCGCTAGTGACGATGCCCTCGACCTGCGCCCGCCTATCGAAAGATTCACCAGCTTTCTCCCATTCTTCGAGCGTTGCGTAGCGGTTGTCTGGACCGTTGCTGCAGATGATGATTTGTCGGTGCGGCTCCGATGCGTGAGCAACCGTTTTCTTGAATTGGAATAACTTGTCCCCGATGAGGGCGTATTGATGCGTGATGGTGCTCATGAGGATGCCGTTCTTGTTAGGGTTCATTGGAAAGAGGGTACGCTATTTTGTTTTTTTGGATACCCGGCTCTCATTTTGGTTCGGTGATAGTGGGGTGCAGCTCCGTGAGCGGCGTTCGCTTTCTGCCAAAATGTGCGACAGCTGTTGCTGAATGGGTTTTAGCGGCTATGAGGCGGGTTGGAGACGCGGGGGGGGCTGCCCTCAAATAAACCCGGTGGGTAAAAATGGCAAATATGAGTACTGTTGCTAGGTTAGCAACATATCATCTTGAAAGTATTTAAAACCAATTGACTAAGATTTAGTATATTAAACCCCCTAAACGCGACGATTCGATGCTTTATGGCGCTTGAAATCGGTGGAAGCGGGCAAATTCAGCCAGATTTCGCTGTCACTAAATTGGTGACAGTACTCATATTTGCCATTTTTTGCCCACCGGGTATCGTTCGGAGCCAATCAAAGCTCCCCAAGCAGCTGGGAATGCGCCGATCGCCAATAAATATCTTATATGTGGATAGCACATTAAAATGTTGCGGTGGAATAGGGATTGATTGACGGCTAATAAGCCAAAAACGGCCCCTATTTCACCGCAACTGATGTGGGCGTCCCTAGCGAGTTGGCTGGTAGCGGGGGCAGTAGCTGATGGCTATGGCGTCGACGCCTACGTGGGTGGCGATGGTGCAGCCGATGGGGCCGGTGCCGGCGTCCACGTAGTCCTGGCCTGCGAGCGCTTGGCTGACGAGCTCCTGCTCCTCGGCGGCGCCGGTCGTGAGCACGCGCACGCTGGAGCCTGGATGTTCGGCCAAAAATGCGAGGCAGTCGGCCATGGTGTTGGCGACGATGCGCTTGGCGCCGCGGCCCTTCTTGATGGCCTTGATCTCGCCCGACTGCCACTCCGGCGAAACGGCCAGGCGAATGTTGAGCATCTGCGTCAGCTGGCCAGCGAGCTTGGGCGCGCGGCCGTTCTTGACCAGGTTCTCGAGCGTGCGCGGTATCAGCAGCAGATGGGCGTCGGGCAGCGTCGCACGGATCTGCGCCTCGGTCTCGTCCAGGCTGCGGCCGTCCTCGCGCATGGCCAGCGCATACTCCACCAGCAGGCCCTCGGCGCCCGAGCCGGTGCGCGAATCGATGCAGCGCACGTCGAGCTCGTGGGTCGCGGCCGTCAAGCATGCGTTGGAATAGCAAGCGGACCACTCGCTGCACAGCGAGATAAAGATCGCGCTATCGTGGCCGTCGGCGAGCACGCGGTCAAAGAGTGCCTTGAACTCGCCGGCGCTTGGCTGCGAGGTGTGCGGCAGCTGCTCGGAGCCGGCCATGCGGGCGACGTACTCCTCGGCGGTAATCTGCACCTGGTCGAGCAGGTCCTCGCCCTCGATAATCACATGCAGCGGAATCACGTAAATGCCGAGCTCTTGGGCACGGGCGGGGGAGATGTCCGACGTGGAGTCGGTTATGATGGCAAAAGACATAATTGCACCTTTCGTTGGGGCGCTTGCGCGCCGCCTTCTGAGAGCAAAGTGCGACAAGTATAGTTGAGTCGCTCCACATTACTAGGTTCAATTGTTGAATAGTCAACAGTTTGAAGTGTCGGTGTGGAAATCGCCAACTGGGGAAGAGGGATATCGATGGCGGCATTACAGCTATGCGAGCGGCCGATTGTGCTGTTCGATTTTGACGGCACGGTGGCCGATACGGGTCGGGCGGTGATGACCTCGACGCGCAAGACGCTTGCCGCGCGCGGGTTTTCGGAGACGCAGATGGGTGACCTGCGTCGCATGATCGGGCCGCCCCTGTGGAAGAGCTTTCACGACTTTTATGGCTTTTCCCGCGAGGAGTCGCTTGTGGTGGCCGACGAGTACCGCGCCTTTTTTGACGAACTGGGGCCGGAGGAGTATCCCGTGTTCGACGGAATCCCCGAGTTACTCGACGGCCTTGCTGCCCAGGGCAAGCGTATGGCCGTGGCGACGTCGCGCATGGAGGCAAAGTGCATTGACATGGTGCATGAGCTGGGGCTTTGCCAGTTCGAAGCCGTGGTTGGCATGAATCCGCCGCAGGGGCGCGAGACCAAGGCTGATTCGGTCCGCGATGCGCTGGCGGCGCTCGGTGCGACCGCCGACGAGGCCATGATGATTGGCGACCGCTTTAACGACGTCGAGGGCGCGCACGCGATGGGCGTGCCGTGTATCGGCATTTATTCGGGCGCTGCGGCGCCGGGGGAGCACGAGGCCGCGGGCGCCGATGCAGTGGTGCACTCGGTGGCCGAGCTTGCTAAACTTTTCGCTATATAAGTATGTGATGTGAGGGGCGGGCACGCTCGCCGCTCATTGGTAAGGAGGCCGTTCATGAATCAGGTGGAGCAGAGCGTCGCTGAGTATGTAGACGAAGTTTGGGAAGATGTCGTCGCCGATATCGGGCAGCTGGTGAGCTATCCGTCCGTGGCAGTTTCTGCCGATGCGGAGCCCGGCGCGCCGTTTGGCCGCCCGGTCCGTGATGCGCTCGATTGCGCGCTCGGCATTGCGCAAAAGCTCGGCTACCAGACGAGCGACGACGAGGGCTATGTGGGCATTGCCGATATCCCTGGCCGCGGCGACAAGCAACTCGCGACCATCTGCCATGTGGACGTGGTACCCGCCGGCCCGGGCTGGAATACCGATCCGTTTGCGATGGAGCGCCGCGAGGGCTGGCTGCTCGGTCGCGGCGTGATCGACGACAAGGGTCCGGCTGTGCTGTCGCTCTACGCCGGCGCCTATCTGCTCAAGCACGGTATCACCCCGCGCTATACCTTCCGCGCGCTGCTGGGCTGCGATGAGGAAGTGGGCATGTCCGACGTTCACCATTATCTGGAGAACCACGCAGACCCCGACTTTCTGTTTACACCCGATGCCGAGTTCCCGGTCTGCAATGCCGAGAAGGGCCAGTTTGGGGCGACGTTTGTGAGCTCCAAGATCGATGGCGGGCGCATTGTGTCCTGGAGCGGTGCCGAGGCGAGCAACGCTATTCCGTCGCAGTCTATCTGCGAGCTTGCGATTGCCGCCGATGAGCTGCCGGCGCCCGTTGAGAACGCCGACCGCCTGGAGATTACGGCGCTCGATAACGGGCATGCGCAGATTTTCGCCCACGGCATTGGCGGGCATGCCTCGATGCCCGAGGGAACGATCAATGCCGTCGGCCTCATCGTGGCGTATCTGCGCGAGGCTGAGGATGCGTTTGGTGCGCGCGACAAGCGCCTGCTGACGCCTGCCGAGCACGAGTTCGTCAAGTTCTTGGCCTTTGTGCACGCGGATGCCTATGGTCGCGGCCTGGGAATCGATGCGACGAACGCGGCGTTTGGCCCGCTCACGTGCAACCCCGGCGTCATCCGCGTGGTGGATGGCCACATTGAACAGGTCATCGACGTGCGCTTCCCCGATAGCACCAGTGCCGATACCATCTGCGAGCAGCTCGAGCCGCTCGTGGGCCGCTTTGGTGTGACGTATCGCGTGGGTCGTGCAAAGGTGCCGTTCTCGGTGTCTGCCGACGATCCAGCCGTGAGGGCGCTGATTGACACCTATAACGAGTTTACGGGTAAGCATGCCGAGCCCTTCGCCATGGGCGGTGGCACGTACGCACGCAACTTTGCCCGCGCCGTCTCGTTTGGCCCCGAGGAGACCGGCCTGGAGCTGCCCGCATGGGGCGGCCAGATGCACGGCCCCAACGAGTGCGCCAACGAGGACCAGCTCAAGCAGGCACTTAAGATCTATATCGTGGCGATCCTTCGTTTGAATGAATTAGAGCTTTAAGGTTACGCGGTTTCCCGATCTAAGTTGCGGTGGAATAGTTCCTAGAATGGGCCATTTGATGGCCAAACAGGAACTATTTCACCGCAACTTCGTTTTTATTGGTGTAAAAGGTGGGCCATGCTTGTTGGCGGGTTTGTTATTCGTTTGTAAAGCTGGGCCGCGCTTGCGGTAAGGGTCTATCAGATGCCCGTAAGAAAGCGCAGCTGACACTGGCGTCGCCCGATCGGGGTCGTATCTTTCCAAACAGCAAAGCGGGCGGGGTGCCCGCGAGTCGCATGTATGAAAGGAAGATCATGCTCGATCAGGCTTATTCTCGTCGTCAGTTCCTCGGCCTCGCTGGCGGTCTTGCCAGCATCGTCGGTCTCGGTCTCGTTGGTTGCGGCGGCTCCGGCGCATCCGACGCCGCCGACAAGGGCAGCGCTGCTGCTGCCGAGTCCGTCTCCGGCGAGGTGACCTACGACGGCGCCTCTTCGTTCCAGGCTCTCGTCGAGGCTGCTGCCGAGAAGTTCATGGACGCCAACCCCGACGTCTCCGTCTCTGGCTCGGGTAACGGTTCGGGCAAGGGCCTGACCGCCGTTGCCGCCGGCACCGTCACCATCGGTAACTCCGACGTCTTCGCCGAGACCAAGCTCGAGGCCGATCAGGTCAAGAACCTCATCGACCACGAGGTCGCCGTCGTGGGCATGGGCCCCGTCGTCTCCAAGAACGTCAAGGTCGATGACCTGTCCCTCGAGCAGCTCAAGGGCATCTTCTCCGGCCAGATCACCAACTGGAAGGAGGTCGGTGGCGACGACGCCAAGATCGTCGTCCTCAACCGCAAGGCCGGCTCCGGCACCCGCGCCACCTTCGAGGCCGCCGTCTTTGGCGACGAGGCCGTCGACTTTAAGGGCGACGCCGAGCTCGACAAGTCCGGCGACGTCCAGACTCAGATGGGCAGCACCGACAATGCCATCTCCTACCTCGACTTCTCGCACTTCGACGACTCCAAGTTCAACGCCATCAAGGTCGAGGGCGTGGAGCCCAAGAGCGCAAACGTCACCGACGATTCCTTTAAGATTTGGGCTACCGAGCACATGTACTGCTCCAAGGACGCCGACGAGGCCACCAAGGCCTTCTTGGAGTTCATGCTCTCCGACGACGTCCAGGGCAAACTCGTCGAGGAGCAGGGCTTCATCCCCGTTTCTGCCATGAAGGTCGTCAAGGACGCCAGCGGCAAGGTCTCCGCTAAATAAGTAATCGCCCCCGGAAAGGTTTGCAATGGCAAAACAGCTGCCAAAGCGCGACCTTGAGAACGTGGGCCTGGGCGTCACGGGCGCGTGCGTAGCGCTCGTGACGCTTGTCGTCGCCGCGCTCATCTTTATGGTCGCCCAAAAGGGCCTCTCGGCTTTTGTTCAGGACGGCGTTTCGGTCGTCGAGTTCTTTACCGGCACTAAGTGGGACCTGGCCAACACAGCCGAAAACGGCCTGCCCTACACCGGCGCTCTGCCCCTGATTGTCACCTCGTTTGCGGTCATGGTGCTCTCCACGCTTATCGCGCTGCCCATCGCTATCGGCTCTGCCATCTTTGCGGTCGAAATCCAGCCTAAGTTTGGCTCCAAGGTCTTTCAGCCGCTCATTGAGCTTTTGACCGGCATTCCCTCGGTCGTCTTTGGCCTGATCGGTTTTCACGTGGTCGTCGGCCTTATGAAGAGCGTTTTCCATGTGAGCACGGGTCTGGGCATCTTGCCCGGTGCCATCGTGCTGGCCGTCATGATTCTGCCGACCATGACCACCCTTTCGGTCGATGGCCTGCGCGCCGTGCCCGATAGCTACCGTCAGGGTTCGCTCGCGCTGGGCTATACCCGCTGGCAGACCATCTGGCACGTGGTGCTCAAGTCCGCCATGCCGTCGCTCATGACCGCGGTCATCCTGGGCATGACCCGCGCCTTTGGCGAAACGCTCGCCGTGCGCATGGTTATCGGCGGCATCGAGGCCATGCCGACGTCGCTGCTGTCGCCGGCGTCCACCATCACCACCACGCTTACCACGTCCATGGCGGTCTATGCCGAGGGTTCGGCCCAGGACGACGTCTTGTGGGCGCTCGGCCTGCTGCTGATGGGCATGAGTCTCATCTTTATCCTGATCATCCATCTCATCGGCCGCAAGGGGGCGAAGGCTCGTGGCTAGCACGCGCATCCTTATCGACGAGGCGAGACTCGGGCGTGTCCAAAAGCAGGACCGCATCGCCACGGGCGTGCTGACGGCAATCGTCGCCATCGTCATGCTCATCGTCGTCTCCATGGTGGCCTATATTCTGTTCGAGGGTATCTCGACGCTGTTCCAGCCGGGCTTTCTCACGCAGCCCGCGCGCGCCAACGGAACCCAGGGCGGCGTGCTCTACCAGCTGTTCGACTCGTTCTATCTGCTGCTGATTACCTTAGGTATATCGGTGCCCATCAGCCTGGGCGGCGCGGTCTTCCTGGTCGAGTACGCACCCGACGGTCCCATTCGCGACATCGCCTCGACCGCCATCGAGACGCTGTCCTCGCTGCCTTCCATCGTCGTGGGCATGTTCGGCTTTCTGGTGTTTTCGGTGCAGCTGGGCTGGAAGTACTCCATCATCTCTGGCGCCGTCGCGCTCACCATGTTCAACATCCCCATCCTGGTGCGCGTGATTCAGCAGGCGCTCGAGGACGTGCCGCAGGCCCAGCGCGATGCGTGCCTGGCTATGGGCCTCACCCGCTGGGAGGCTACGCTGCACATCCTGATCCCCGAGGCCATGCCCGCCATCGTGACCGGCATCGTGCTTTCGGCCGGCCGCGTGTTTGGCGAGGCCGCGGCGCTGCTCTTTACCTCGGGCATGAGCTCGCCGGTTCGCCTGAACTTCTTGAGCTTTAACCTGTCGAGCCCCACCTGCGCCTGGAACGTGTTCCGTCCCGGCGAGTCGCTGGCCGTGCACATCTACAAGATCTATGGCGAGGGCAGCCCCGAGGCCCAGCAGATCGTCTGGGGCACCGCGGCACTGCTGATGATTTGCGTGCTGCTGTTTAACGTAGTCGCCCGAATCGTGGGCAAGCAACTGGCAAGGAAGATGACGGCCGAATGAGCGAGATAAATGCAGCGCCCGCAACCGAAGCGGCATCGTCCGACACCCAGGACTTTTTGTCGAGCGTGGGGGAGAGTGAGAAATGCGTTCGCGTAAGCGGCAAGGCCGTGAGCGACGAGGTCGTGCTCTCCACCAAAGACGTCAACGTGTACTATGGCGACCACCATGCACTGCACGACACGTCGCTCGACTTTCACAAGGGCGAGATCACGGCGCTCATTGGGCCTTCGGGCTGCGGTAAGTCAACTTTCTTGCGCAGCCTCAACCTTATGAATCGCGAGATTCGCGGCTGCCGCGTGGAGGGCGAGATCAACTACCGCGGGCGCAACATCAACACGCGCTGTGAGAACACGTACGAGCTGCGCCGTTCTATTGGCATGGTGTTCCAGCAGCCCAATCCGTTTCGCAAGTCCATTCGCGACAACATCACGTTTGCGCCCAAGCGCCACGGCATCACCGACCGTGAAGAGCTCGATCGCATGGTCGAGGAGAGTCTGCGCGGTGCGGCGCTGTGGGACGAGGTCAAGGACAAGCTCGACAAGAGCGCCTACGCGCTTTCGGGCGGCCAGCAGCAGCGTTTGTGCATAGCGCGCACGCTGGCGCTCAACCCCGACGTGATCCTGTTTGACGAGCCCTGCTCGGCGCTCGACCCCATCTCGACGTTAGCGATCGAGGACCTCATGTCGTCGATCGTTGCCGAGCGCGCCATCGTCATCGTGACGCACAACATGGAGCAGGCGTCGCGCGTGTCCAACCGCACGGCGTTCTTCTACATGGGCGATATGGTCGAGTACGACGAGACCGACGAGATTTTCCAACGGCCCAAGGATAAGCGGCTGAATGATTACCTCACCGGTATGTTCTCCTAGTCCGGGACATGCTTGAGGCCCGCGGCGGCCACGGTTGTCGTGGGACTGATTGGAGAGGCGGGTCATCTCTTTTGCGAGATGGCCCGCCTTTTTGCTCTGCGACCGAAACGACCACCACAAAGGGGACAGGCACCTTCGTGGTGGTTTGGGGTGGGGCTCGCTGCTATCATGGACAACGTTGAATTTCTACGAAGGAGCAGGGCATATGGCGATTCTTTTGGGATGCGATTCCATCAGCCTAGAGTTTCCCACCAAGCATATTTTCGATAGCGTGACGCTCGGCGTGGGCGAGGGCGACCGCATTGGTATCGTCGGTAAAAACGGCGACGGCAAGTCGACGCTGCTGAGTGTACTCGCCGGCACGCTGGAACCCGACGACGGCCGCGTGACGCACCGCCGCGGCACGACGATCGGTCTGCTCGGCCAAAAGGACAACCTGGTCGATACCGACACCGTGCATCATGCCGTCGTGGGCGACGCGCCCGAGTATGAGTGGGCGTCGAGTCCGCGTACGCGCCAGATTCTGGCCGGCCTCATCAGCGATGTGCCCTGGGAAGGCACAGTGGGCGAGCTTTCGGGCGGCCAGCGCCGTCGCGTGGACCTCGCGCGCCTGCTGATCGGCGACTACGACGTGCTCATGCTCGACGAGCCCACCAACCACCTGGACATGCGTACCATCAACTGGCTTGCGCGTCACTTAAAGGCCCGCTGGCAGCGCGGTCAGGGCGCGATGCTCGTGGTCACGCACGATCGCTGGTTCTTGGACGAGGTCTGCACCAGCATGTGGGAGGTCCACGACGGCCAGGTCGATCCCTTCGAGGGCGGCTACTCGGCATACATCCTGCAGCGCGTGGAGCGCGACCGCATGGCCGCCGTCACCGAGGAGCGCCGCCGCAACATGGCGCGCAAGGAGCTCGCGTGGCTGAGCCGCGGCGCCCAGGCCCGTTCCACCAAGCCCAAGTTTCGCGTGGATGCCGCTCGCGAGCTGATCGCCGACGTGCCGCCCGTGCGTGACGAGCTGGAGCTCAAGCGCCTGGCCGTGAGCCGCCTGGGCAAGCAGGTTATCGATGTGGTCGACGTGGACGCCGGCTATGCGGATGCCGATGGCACGTCCAAACAGGTGCTCACCGATGTGACCTGGCTCATCGGCGCGGGCGACCGCTATGGTCTTTTGGGCGAGAACGGCGCCGGCAAGTCGACGCTGCTCGACGTGATCCAGGGCAAGATCGCGCCCCTGCGCGGCCGCGTGAAGATCGGCCAGACGGTGCGCTTTGGCGTGCTGTCGCAGCAGCTCGAGGAGCTCGAACCCTACATGGGCGACACGATCCGCGAGGTGCTCAGCCACTATAAGAAGTACTACGTCATTGACGGCAAGGAGACTTCGCCCGAGAAGCTCTGCGAGCGCCTGGGCTTTACGACACAGCAGCTCTGGAGTCGCATCGGCGATCTTTCGGGCGGCCAGCGCCGTCGCCTGTCGCTGCTGCTGACGATCCTGGACGAGCCCAACGTGCTTATCCTGGACGAGCCCGGCAACGACCTGGATACCGATATGCTGGCGATTGTCGAGGACCTGCTCGACGGCTGGCCGGGCACGCTGATCCTGGTGACGCACGACCGTTTCCTCATGGAGCGCGTGACCGACCAGCAGTGGGCGCTGCTCGACGGCCACCTGACGCATATGCCCGGCGGCGTGGACCAGTACCTGCGCCTGTGCAACGCTACTGCCGAGGGCGAGCCCGTGGGCGCACCGAGTGCCAAGACCGGCACGTTCGACACCGGCGCCGCAGCGGTTGCGGCCGAAAAGCCCAAGACGAGCGGGCAGCCCAACGGTCTTTCCAACGCCGAGCGCCAGAAGCTCCGCCGCGAGGTGAGCTCGCTCGAGCGCAAGATGGAGACGCAGCGCGCTCGCGTGGAGGAGGCCGAGGCTGCGATGGCTCAGGTCGATCCCACCAACTACACGGCGCTGGGCGAGCAGCAGGCAAAGATCGACGAGGCCCACGCCGCCATGGACGAGCTGGAGATGGCATGGCTCGAGGCGAGCGAAAAGCTCGAGGGCGAGGAGTAGACGAGGATGATCAAAGCCGCGTTTTTCGATATCGACGGCACGCTGCTGAGCTTTAAGACGCACCGGATTCCGGCGTCGGCGCAGCGGGTGCTCGACAGCTTTCACGAGCAGGGGATTGCGTGCGTGATCGCCACGGGTCGTCCGACCTACCAGATGCCGGATTGGCTGTTCGACTTGGGCTGGGATGCGTACATTACGCTCTCGGGCCAGCACTGTTTTGATGCCAAGGGCGTTTATCGCAGCTGCCCGATCGATCCGGACGACGTTGCGGTGATTGTGGACCAGGTGGCGCAGGGGCGCTACGACTCGCTGTGCATGCAGGGCGAGAACTCGTTTGTGAACCGCCTGTCCGAGCGCGTGGTGACGGCCGGTAGCAACGCGGGAATCGTCTACCACGAGGAGCCGTTTGAGCATGCCTTCGATGCGCCGGTTTACCAGTTCTGCGCCTTTGTGGATCCGGCCGACGAGCATATCGTGACTGATGCGGTGTCGCATTCGCTCACTACCCGCTGGTGCGATCTGTTCTGCGATATTATTCCCGCTAACGGCGGCAAGGATCTGGGCGTGGCGGCGACGCTGGAGCGCCTGGGCATCGACGCGAGCGAGGCGATTGCCTTTGGCGACGGCGAGAACGACCTGTCGATGTTCTCGGCCGTGGGCACAAGTGTGGCCATGGGCAACGCGCAGGATACCGTGAAGGCCGCAGCGACCTACGTTACAACCGCCGTAGACGACGATGGCATCTACAACGCCGCCAAGCACTTTGGACTGATGTAACTGCGGGCCGGCACCCGGCACCTGGGGACACTCCTTGCGGGGCGTGTCATCGCTCCGCTCCTGTGCTGCACATTTTGTGAAACACGGTTAACTTTTTAAACAGCGTAGTAAGACATGGGCAACTTTTGCGGTAAAGTAAATCAAACAAAAGTATCCAAAGGCTAACTAGAAGCCATCGCGAAAGGCGGCCCATGGCCCTACGTGAATCTGGAGAAGACTATCTCGAATCTATTTATGTGCTCTCGGAGCGCCAAGGCATCGTTCGATCGATTGACGTTGCCGAATACCTGGGCGTAACCAAGGCGAGTGTCTCTAAAGCCATGGCGACGCTGGAGAACAGCGGCTATGTCGAAATGGGCAAACGCGACGTTCATTTGACGGAGCGTGGTCTGGAGGTCGCTCGCCAAATGTGGGAGCGCCACTGCTTTTTTGTGGGGTTGCTGGAGGATGCGGGTGTTTCGGCTGAGGTTGCGTCGCAAGAGGGCTGCCACATGGAGCACTGCCTGAGCGAGGAGAGCTTCGAGAAGCTGAGGGCGATGTTGGGCAAGGATGATGCGGTGGGCCCAACAACGGAAGCCTAATTGACCCCCAGTAGCGCGGAGTTCGCGCAAAGCGCGAACCAGCGACCGGGACGAGTGGCCCCACCAACTAAGTCTAACTCAGACAAGGTACCCCGCCAGCAAGCGATGCCCAAGAACCACCAGCAACGTCACCGCAGGCCGGGGCCGGGCTTGGTTTTGAAAACATTCCGCAGCGCGAGGCCCGCCTTTCCGTTGCTCCGCAGGAGCAGAAAAGGCGGGCCTCATGCG
>CAKTWK010000012.1 GCA_934630735.1 uncultured Collinsella sp.
GTACATGATGCAGTCGGTATGCGCAAGGTCGGAGGCGGGACTATAACCTAGGCTGTGCTCCCAACCGGTAAGTCGGCTTACCTCGCAGGCACCGTCGGCACCATACACGTTGGGCGAGCCCAGCGCATGCATAAAGCGATATGCCCAGTAGCGGTCGAACGAGGGCACGCCGAGCGTCATGCCCAGCGCACGCGGACCACACTCGTCAATAATCCCCCCAAGGCGCGCCGCAATCTGCGCGAACGCCTCGTCCCACGAAATCGCATCGAACCCCGAGCCATCAGCTCGTCGGCGCATGGGGTGCACGATGCGATCGCGCTCGTCAAACGGCATAGACAGGCGATGGCGCCCGCGGGCGCACAGGGCACGCGCCGCGCACGGATGTCCCGGCACCGGCAACTCGGCCACCACGTGACCGTCCTCAACGCGTGCCGCAAAGGCGCAATCGGCATAGCATCCCCCGCATGTGGTCACCACAGCGCGACCGTCACGCTCCACAGCAGATGCCATCTCGATTACCCCTTTCACAAGCCAAACACAACAGGCCAACAGCCCGGCAACGAGCTCCAGACCCAAAAAGCCTCCCGCACGGCAACGCCCCGCGGGAGGCCCAACGTCAAACAGACGGTACCTTACGCCTCGGACTTCTTGGCGTAGATAAACCAGTAGCCGAGCGCGATCAGAACCGCGCCGCCCACGATGTTGCCCAGCGTGGCGGCGGATAGGTTAAACGCAATGCCCGCGACGTTGAGTGCATCGGCCCCGGCGACCTCGGCACCATAACCGCATGCATGCATCACGGCGCCCATGGGCAAAAAGTACATGTTGGCAACGCAGTGCTCAAAACCGCAGGCCACAAAGGCTGCGATGGGCAGCAGAATGCCCACGACCTTATCGACCACGGTCTTGCCGGCAGTACCGATCCACACGGCCAGGCACACAAAGATGTTGCATAGGATGCCGCGGAAGAAGATCGTCACCCAATCGATCGTCACCTTACCGGCGGCGACACTCACCATGGAATTGGCGACCGCCTCGCCGTTAAGCTTATAGATGCCGGCCATGTACACCAAAAAGACGATGAACAGAGCGCCGACAAAATTGCCGACCCACACGACGACCCAGGCCTTGAGCATCTGAGCCAAGGTGATCTTTTTGCTCTTGAGCGCGCAGACCATAAGCGAATTACCGGTAAACAGCTCGGCGCCGCACACCAGCACCAGCACCAGGCCCAGGCAAAAGCACAGGCCGCCCACGACGCGCTGAGCGCCCCAGCCCAGCGTGCTATCGCTCAAAAACACCGTAAAGAACAGACCGCCGAAGGCGATGAACGCGCCGGCGAACATTGCCAACAGAAAGGCCTTTGCGACCGGCAGGTTGGCCTTGGTCACGCCGGCGGCCTCGGTCTTGGCCTCGATCGCGGCGGGCGCCAGGCAATCGGGAGCGGGGTACTCCACCTTGGAATCTGCCATGTCAATCACTTCTTTCCTAATCAGCAGGGACAAGCGCTCCTATTGCTCTTGCCCCAAGCGAACAAAGTGGGAAAAGTCGTTGGCGGCCACGGCGTCGTACACGGCGTCGACGGCGTCAAAGACTTCCGGGGACATGGGGTTGTAGAACTCCGTGTCGCCCGGCTGAATCCCGACGAAGACGATATCATCGCACGATTGCTCAATCTCTTCGATCAGGATCGACAAAGGAAGCGAATGCGTGGTGAACATCGACTTGCGGGCCACATCGCGTTTGTCGAGCAAGCGGATGGCGCCGACGGGCAGCGCCATGTCGGCGGCATCGACCAAGACCAGGCGAGGCGGACGCTCGCGCTTGACCTCAATGATGTCATCCTCGGGCGTTTGGCCGCCGTCGATGGTGTACCAACCGGCAAGCGGCGCGTCCTCCATCTTTTTGGAGAGCACGGGGCCGGCGGCATCGTCGGCACGCAGCACGCTTCCCGCCGTGAGCACGATACCCGCAAACGGGGCGCCGTTCACACGTCCATCCACAACGCGACCCATTACTGCAACCTTCCCGTCAGATACACGCCCGACACATCGCGCACGCGCTCAACCAGATCGCGGAACTTCATCAAAAACGCGACCTGCTGGGCATGCAGGCCAAAGTCGTCGTCGAACACCGAGATGCCGGCCTTAGCCGACCCACGAAAACCGCGTTCGTCGAGCAGCGCATCGCAGGCCTCGAGCAGCGACGGCACCGCCGCCTTGTCGAGCTGGCACTCGCCAAAGGAGCGGATGGCCTCGAACTTGGTCTTGGCCTCCCCCTCCAGCAGCGCGTCGACGAGCGAATAGAAGACATCCACCGGCACCGACAGGCGAGGCTCAAAGCAGTCGAGCACGCCGGTGTGGTGGCCCACGGCGAGCGTGTAGTACAGCACGTCGCAGGCCTCCTGGGGAACGTCTTCCTCGGTCTCCACAAACTTACGCGTGAGCTCATAGAAGACCACCTGGTCGGGCGCATGGCCCAGGCAGGGGTCGACGACGCCCTCGGCGGCCTCGTCGCTTGCGCGCGAGGCATCGCCAAAGGAGCCGCCGAGCATGCCGGGGCCCGCAAAGTAACCAGAGCGGTCCGTGAGTTCCATCTAGCGACCTCCGGCCAGCACCAGATCCTGCAGCGCCGAGTACACCTCAACGCGGCGCGGATCGTCCTGCTTGTCGATGAGCAGCGCCATGGCACCGCGGATATCGCCCTTGGGCGCACCCTCGAGCGTATCCATAAACTCGTTGGCCAGGTCGCGGCCGTAACGGTAACCGCTCATGGCGCGAGCTTCGCGCTCGATGGCAACACGCAGCTTGTACGGCACGCCGGGGTGCAGGATATCGGCCTGCTCGCCAGCGGCCTCCACCGTGGTCTCGGCATGGAGCTTTTGGTCCAGCAGGCCAAGTGCCATGGCAAAGCCGTAGACGGTCTGCGCGGGGCTGGGCGGGCAGCCGGGAATGTAGACATCGACCGGCAGAATCTTGTCCGTGCCGCCCCAGACGCAGTAGTTGTCGTAGAAGATGCCGCCGGTGCAGCCGCACGCGCCATAGGACACCACGATCTTGGGATCGGGTGCGGCCTCAAAGGCGCGCAGGGCCGGCATGCGCATGGCACGCGTCACGGCGCCGGTGTACAGCAGCACATCGGCGTGACGGGGCGAGGGCACGACCTTGATGCCAAAGCGCTCGACGTCGAAGACGGGCGTGATGGAACCGAAGATCTCGATCTCGCAACCGTTGCAGCCGCCGCAGTCGACACGGTAGACGTACACCGAGCGCTTGATCTTCTTAAGAAGGGTCGCCTTGGCCTTCTCGATGCTCTCGTCGAGCTCGATCTTGGTCGGGCGGTACTGAAGCCGCTCGGGCAAAAGCGTGGGTTCGGCCATGGTTACTCCTCCTTCGTATCAAAATCCATGATGATGCCCTCGACCGGCGCAGGACCGGCAGGGATCTCGGGCGCATCGGGGTTGAGCTCGCGGTCGACATACTCTGGGTTCACGCCGTGGCCGCCCAGATACTCCATGCCGGGGCCCTGGGGCTCACCGGACGCAAGCGTCTCGTTGGCAGCCATGCCGCGCGCGTTGCCGGTCTTTACGGCCGAGGCGGCGCGCAGGGCGTCGAGCTCGCGCTTGCACTCCTGGCACATACCGACGGTACGGGCGGCCTGTATGGCCTCCATGCCGCCGGTCTTTTGCAGCAGGCGCTTGGCGTAGTCGATCTCCTTGTGCGGGGCAAACGGCTTGCCGCAACGCGAGCAGTGCTCGAGCGTATAGACGCTCTTGCTGGTGAGGTCGTCCTTGCTCATGACGGCCAGCTCAAACTCCTCGGTGAGCTTGATGGCCTCCATGGGGCAGGCCTCCTCGCAGCGGCCGCAGAAGATGCAGCGACCGTAGTCGATCGACCAGGTGATGGTATCGGCCGCAAGGTCGGTGTCCATGCGAATGGCATCGGCCGGGCACGCCACGCCGCAGGCACCGCAGGCGATGCAGAGCTCCGCGTTGTGCTCGGGCTTGCCGCGCATGTCCTTGTTGGTGGGGAACGGCGCAAACGGGTACTTGACCGTCGCGTCTCCGGCCTTGGCGTTAACCTTCCAAAGCTTCAGCATATTAGAGCGCCTCCTCATCGAGCGGAGCGGCCATAGTGCCCTCGCCCGCAAGCGGCGACTTGTCGCGCCAGACGTTCTCGAACTGCTCCTTGTCGAGCACGTGGTCGCGCTTGGCGGCGACATCGGTCACCGTCACGCGGTCGGTGCAGGAGTAGCACGGGTCGAGCGAGCCGACGATCAGCGCTGCGTCGCCCACGGTGTTGCCGCGGAACATGTAGCGCAGGACCGGCCAGTTGCTGTACGTGGCGGCCTTGGCGCGCCAGCGGAAGCACTTCTGGTTGTTGCCGAGCATGGCCCAGTGCACGTCCTCGCCGCGCGGCGCCTCAGTGGCACCGATGGCGTACTTGTGCGGGGTGTACTCCCAATCCGTGGTGAGGATGGGGCCCGACGGGCAGTTCTCGAGCATGGTCTCGATCATGTCGATCGAATCGTAGACCTCCTGGATGCGAACGGCAGTACGGCCGAAGGCATCGCAGGTGTCGGCCGTAGCGGCGTGCATCTTTTGGACGTCCGGATCGGCGTAGCCGTCGAAGGGATGGTCAAAGCGCACGTCGCGGGCATAGCCCGAGCCACGCATGAGCGGGCCGACCGGCGAGAAGTCGCGTGCGATCTTGCGGTCCAAGATGCCGATACCACTCGTACGCTCAATGAAGTTGGGCGTGGAGAGCAAGACGTCGACGAGCTCCTGAACCTCGGAGCGCAGCTGGTGGATGGTCGTGAGCGTGGAGAGCTTCTGCTCGGCCAAAATGTCGCGACGCACGCCGCCGATCACGTTGAGGCCGTAGGTCTTGCGGTGACCGGAGAGCTTCTCGGCCAGGTCCATGGACTTCTCGCGGACGCGGAAGAACTGCTGGAAGCCGGAGTCGAAGCCCGTGTAGTGTGACGCCAGGCCAATGTTGAGCAGATGCGAGTGCAGGCGCTCGACCTCGAGCATGATGGCGCGGATGTACTGGGCGCGCGGCGGGACATGAATGCCCTGGGCGCGCTCGACGGCCTCGGCGTAGGCCACCGAGTGGGCACAGCCGCAGATGCCGCAGATGCGGTCGGCGAGGAACGTCACGGCGTCATAGTTCAGACGCGTCTCGGCGACCTTCTCCATACCGCGGTGCACGTAGAACAGACGGTAGTCGGCGTCGACGATTGTCTCGCCCTCGACGAACAGGCGGAAGTGGCCGGGCTCGTCGGAGGTAATGTGCAACGGGCCCATGGGGACGAGCGTCGTCTCCTTGCCCTTGGTATCGGCCAAGAACTCGTAGTTTTCCATGTCGCTCGCGGGAGCGGGACGGAAACGGTAGTCCATGGAGTCCTTGCGCAGCGGATACAGGCCGCTGGGCCAATCGTCGGGCAGCACCAGGCGGCGACGATCGGGCAGACCCTCGGGGATCAGACCGAACATGTCGCGAAGCTCGCGCTCGCCCCACACGCAGGCGGGGACGAACGGCGTCACGGACGGGAACGTCATCTTGGCGGGATCGACCTCGGTGCGCACGGTCACCCAGCCGGGGTCCTCCCCCTCCATGGAGATGACGTAGTACACGGCGTAGCGACCGCACAGACTGCGCTCGTCGTTGCCGATGATCACGGGAATCCAGCCGTAGCGCTCGTAATACAGGTAGTGGACGGCCTCGGGCAGCTTGTCCTGCTTGACGGTAATCGTCAGCTGGTCCTCGCACTGCCACTCGACCTTCTCGATGCAGCCCGGAACGGCGCGGCGCAGGGCCTCGACATGGCTCTCGCAGCGACGGGCATACACCTTGTTCTCAGTTTCAATCATTCGTTACTCCACCTCGCTCTGAGCGGTCTCGGTACCGAACACAGCGCGGTACATCGGCGTCGCGTGAAGTTCCTCGGTGCTCTGCTCGAGCACGATGCCGGTCGCGGTCTCCACACCGTGCACGAGGGGCAGCGGGGTGGCGATGCCAAACCACAAGATCATGACAGCCAGGATGATTTCGGGGATAAGCATGAGCGCCGGGGCCTCATGCTTGCCCATGCCCTGGGGCGCATGGCCGAATACCGACTTGAGTGCAATGCGGGTGAGCGCGGAGATGGCCACGGTAAGACCGAGGGCGACCACGACGACCAGCCACATGGGACCGGCGGCAACACCGGCGACAAAAGTCAGGAACTCGGAGATAAACATGCCAAAGGGCGGGAAGGCGCCAAGACCGAGCAGCGCCAGGACGGCGAGCGCGGCGGTTGCGGGGGCAACCTCGACGACGCCCTGGATCTTGGCCAGGCTACGCGTGCCAAAGGCGTGCTGAATGTTGCCGGACACGCAGAAGGCAAGCGTCTTGGTAAAGCCGTGGAACACGCAGTGCAGCAGGGCTGCGGCGATGCCCAGCGGGCCACCGATACCCAGGCACAGGGCGATAACGCCCACGTTCTCCACAGACGAGTACGCAAAGCGGCGCTTGAGGTCGTCCTGGCGAAACATCGAAAGTGCCGCCACCAAAATGGACAGCGTGCCGACGATCAGCAGCAAAAGTTGCGGATACTCAGCGCCCACGGCCTGGATGGTAAAGCCGTAGAAGCGCATGATCACAAGCATGGCGCACTTAAGCAGCACGCCAGAGAGCAGGGCCGAGACAGGGCTCGGGGCCTGGGAGTGGGCATCGGGCAGCCAAGTGTGCATGGGGAACAGGCCGGCCTTGGTGCCAAAGCCGATCACGATAAACGCAAAGGCGAGGCGCATGAGCGTCGGGTCGAACTGGTCGGCATACGGCAGCACGCACGACAGGAATGCGGCCTCGTGGGCGTTGGGAATCACGTCGGCGGCGTTGGCGTAGATCAGCAGCGTACCGAACAGGCCAAAGGCCACGCCGGCGGTGCAGACCATCGCATACTTCCAAGAAGCCTCGAGGGCCGTCTTGTTCTTGTAGATACCCACGAGGAACACGGTGGAAAGCGTGGTTGCCTCCACGGCGGCCCACGTGAGGATCATGTTGTTGGACAGGCACGCGAGCAGCATGGTGAACACGAACAGGCTAAACAGCGCAAAATACTGCTTGGCGCGCTCGGCGGGCATGGAGCCCTCCTCGATATCGGCCTTTACATAGGGCAGCGAGAACAGCCCCGTAAGAAAACCGATAAAGCCGATGAGCAGCACAAAGATGGCGCCCAGCGAATCGAGGTGAAACCACAGGCCAAAAGCGCTCGCGGTGTCGCCACTCATAAGGACGTCACCGGCCGTCATAATCGACAGCACCAGGACGGCTGCGACGGAGACCAGGTTGAGACCGGCAAACACGTTATAGGACGTGTTCTTGGGCAAAAACGCCATGACCAGCGAGAACACCAAAGGAGTCGCGAGCAGGGCGAGAATCAACGTTTCCATGGACTACCCCCTCAGCTCGGACAGGTCGCGCGCATCGAGCGAGTGGGAGTCGTCCCAAATGCGACGCACGACGATGGACATGATGATGACGGCAAAGATGGCGTCGGTGGCGATACCGATCTCGATGATCTCGGGAGCGGTGGGGGCCAAAAGTGCGAGCGTCACGTGGCTGCCGTTTTCCATAAGGCAGTATCCAAAGATCTGCTTCATGATGTTGCGCTGCGAGATGATGCAGGTAAGGCCCACAAAGAAGTGAGCGAAGCTAATGGCGAGCGCAGGCGTTGCGACCTCGGCCGTGGGCAGGCTGATCTGCGTCACGACGGCAAAGCAGATCGCAACCTCGACGGCGATGATGCAAATGGCCCACGCGGGCTTAAGGCCGGCCTTGAGCGATGCGTCGCTCGGCTCGCCCATCTTCTTGTACGCACGGTTGAGGATATAAGGGACCAGGACGACCTTGGTGATAAAGGCGGATCCGGCCCACATAAGCAGCTCCTGCGCACCGGTAGCGGCACCGAGCGTAGCGAGCAGTCCCACGAGCACCAGCGACTGCACCGCATACCAGCGGATGGCGTGCTTGATGTTCTTGGAGACGACCACCATGGTAGACGTGACGATCAGAAGGCCGCCAAGGATGTTGACGATCGAATAACCCATGTCGTTCTACCTCCTAACCGATCCAGCTGGCCGAAAGCGGGCCGCTGACGATGACCATGATGATGAGCACGATGAACACGAACGCCATCGCGCGGGGAAGCGGGGCTCCCGCAGCGACCTCTTCGCTCGGCTCGCCGGGCAGGCAATAGCCCATCCACTTGAGGAACCAGGCAAAGGTGGCGACAGTCTCGGCGACCATGATGCACACGAGCACCAGGATCGCGACGTTGCCGGCACCCACAGAGAAGCCGCCGGCGATGATCTGGAACTTCGAGAAGAACGTGTTCATGGGCGGCACGCCGGCAATGGCGAGCGCCGCGACACCAAAGCCCACGCCCGAAATCGGGTACTTCTTTACGATGCCGCGAAGCTTGGGCAGCATACGCGTGCCGAGGGTGAAGGAGAACGAACCGGCAATCAGGAAGAACAGCGTCTTGGCGAAAGCGTGGTTAAAGATGTGGCAAACAGCGCCATCAAAGGCCAGCTGGCTGCCAAAGACCGAAAGGCCCAGACCAAAGAACACATAGGAGAGCTGGGCGATCGTGGAGAAGGCCAGCAGACGCTTCATGTCCTTTTGCGGCAGGTACATAAGGAAACCAAAGAGCATGGTGACCATGGCGTCGATAATGGCAACCCAGCCCACGATCTCGGGAATCTCGCCGGCAGAAACGAGTGCACGCGCGAACACGCACACGCCGACCTTGACCATCGAGGCACCATGCAGGTAGGCCGAAACAGGCGTCGGCGCCTCCATGGCCGAAGGCAGCCACATGTACATGGGAACCTGTGCGGACTTGGCCCAGGCCGCAAACAACACGAGCAAAAGGACGATGGCCTTGAGCTTGGCATCGAGGCCGGCAATCGCGGTAATGGCGAAGGTGCCGGTGTGGGCAAACACAATGGCGGCGCCCAGATACAGGCCGAGCGCACCGATATGCGTGATGATCAGAGCCTTCATGCCGGCCTTCTTGGCCGTAGGCGTCATGTAGTAGCTAATAAGGCCCCAAGAGCACGCACCCGTGATCTCAAAGAACACGAGCTGGCCCAAAAGGGTCGAGCTGTACACGAGGCCGGCCATGGCGCCGATGAAGGTCGCGAGGTATGCGTAGAAGCGACGACGCGGCGCGTCGGGATGCTCACGGTTATTCTCGCTCATATAGGGAATCGAATAGATCACGACAAGCAGGCCGATACCCACAAAGGCGGGCGCGAGCAGCGTGCTCATGCGATCGAAGGTGAATCCCATGACGAGGGTCTGCCCAAACGAGATCAGGGGGACCTGCGTGTCGGGCATGCCGGCGCCGGCGAAATTCGCGGCGAGGGCGATGGTGCAAGCCGTCGAGACGGCGGCACCCAAAACGCTGAACCACTTGGCGTACGGACGGGGGAACAGGGCGACGAGCACCGAGGCCACCATCGGGGCCGCGATAGCGACCAAGCCGAGAAGGGACAGACTGACTGCAAATGACATTGTTTCTCCCTTCTCCTACACGCCGACGACCACGAAGACAAACGCCAGAACGGCGATGCCCACGACGGCCCAGGTCTGATTGCCAAGCACCTTAAAGCGCGAGCGCGAGCAGGAGTTCTCGATCACGCCGCACACGACAAAGTCGATCAGGCACTTCACCAGGAAGATGACCGCGCCCAGAACGGCGGCGGCGCCCACAGTCGCGGGCTCGCCCCAGGGGACGAAGATCGCGCAGAACCAGGCAACGACCAGAACCTGCTTCATGGACATGGCGAGCTTGGCCATCGCAAGCGACGGTCCGGAAAGCTCGGCGAGCGGACCTTCCTGAAGCTCCTGCTCGGCCTCGGCCTGATCAAACGGCAGCTTGCCGAGCTCCATGTAGCAGGCAATCGCAAAGCCGATGCCGGCGAGGATCACGGCGACCGGCGCGTCGACGGCACCCGTCATGATGTGCTGACCCATGGTGGCGATATCGGTGGAGCCGCACACCAGGGCGGCGGCAAACAGCGCCAGCAGCATGGACGGCTCGATGAGCACGCTCATGAGCAGCTCGCGAACGCCGCCGATACCGGCGTAGGCGTTGGACGAATCCACACCGCAGAGGGCGAAGAAAAAGCGGGCAAGCGCCAGGCTGTACATGATGGTGATGGCGTCACCAAAGACCGGGATGGGGCTTTGCGCCGTAAAGAGCGGCAAGCCCATCGCGAGCATAAAGGCGACGGCGAAGAACAGCGGCGGCATAATGCGCAGCGCAAAGCTCGCGTCCTCGCTCTGGGACTCGGGGCGCGCAAAGAGCTTGGCCAGGTCGCGATAGTCCTGCATGATGCTGGGGCCGCGACGGTTGTGCATCTTGGCGCGAATCACGCGACCGAGACCGGAGAAGAACGGTGCGACGGCCATGACGACCACGCCCTGCAGAACGGCAAGTACGATGTTGTTCATGCTCTCCCCTCCTTAACCCATTTGCACGGCGAGCACGAGGAACACCACGAGTGCCGCGACGATGTAGCAGATATAGATGCTGTAGTTGCCGCCCTCGAGCTTAGTCGCGAGGTCGGCGAGCTTCTCGACACCCTTATGCGGGGCATCGACGAGAACCTTGTCGGGTACGGGCTCCACAGCCTCGGCCACACCGGTGAGCTTCTGGAAGAAGTGTGCGATGGACCAGCAGACGGCCGTGCAGCGGTCGCGCAGCGTGTAGAGCGGCTGCATAAACCAGGACACCTCGGAGGCAAAGGTCGTGGCCACGACGGGCATATGCTCGTTGGGAGCATAGCCGCATGCCCACGGCTGGGACTTCTGCACCTTGCCGACGGTCTTGAGCTTGCGATAGCCGCAGGCAAGGCCGACGAGCACCACGAGCGCAATGGCGATCGCGGGCGTGGAGGTAGCAGCGCCGGAGTACTGGTTCATGAGCTCCATGCCCTCGGCGGCAAACACGCCACCGTACGGATGCAGCACAGATGCGGCGACATCGACCAGCACGGGCGCGATCATGGGAGCGCCAATGCCCAGCACGACGCAGATGGCCGCGAGCAGGCCCTGCGCAAACACCATGGGGGCGGGAACCTCCTTGGCATTGGCCGCGGCCTCGGAGCGGGGCGCGGAGGCAAAGGAGACGCCATAGGCCTTGACGAAGCACGTGACGGCCAGCGCGCCGGTAATGGCGAGCGCGACGGCAGCGAACACGGCCACGATCATGACGGCCTTGTCGCCCTGCATGGCGGCGTTAAAGAGCGACTGGTAGGTAAACCACTCGGACACAAAGCCGTTGAACGGCGGGATGGCCGAGATGGCAAGCGCGCCAATAAGGAAGCAGATGGCCGTTGCCGGCATACGACGGAACAGGCCGCCCATCTTCTCCATATTGCGCGTACCCGTGGAGTACAGCAGCGCACCGGCGCCCAAGAACAGCTCGCCCTTAAACATCGCGTGGTTAAACGTGTGGTAGAGGGCGGCCATCAGAGCCAGGACGGCGATGCCGACCGAGTTGAGCGCCATGGCGGCCATGGAGGCGCCGACGCCGAGCAGAATGATGCCGATGTTCTCGACAGAGTGATAGGCCAGCAGGCGCTTGATGTCATGCTCCTGCAGGGCGAAGGCCACGCCGAGGACCGACGAGATCGCACCGAAGACCATGACCATAAGGCCCCACCAGACCTGAACGCCCGAGGCGGAGAGCAGGTCGAGACCCACCTTGAGGATGCCGAAGATACCGATCTTGATCATGCCGCCGGACATAAGGGCCGACACGTTAGACGGCGCCTCGGGATGTGCCTTGGGCAGCCAGCCGTGCAGCGGAATGATACCGGCCTTGGCGCCAAAGCCAAAGAAGGCGAGCACGAAGCATACGGATGCGACCGCGGGGCTAAACTGCGTGGCGCGGAAATCCGCAAAGGCAAACGAGCCGCCGGCGAAGTTGGTCATGGTGAGGAAGCTCGCCATGATGAGCACAAAGCCCACGTGCGCGATCACAAAGTAGAGCCAACCGCCATGGATGGAATTCTCGTTCTCCTCGATCACGACCAGGAAGTACGAGGTCAGCGACATGAGCTCAAAGGCGACCAGGAACCAAAACACGTTGTCGGCGGTGATGACGAGCATCATGGACGCCACGAAGGTGTTAAAGAAGAAGCCGGCGCGGCCCTTTTTGCCCGGGTACTCATCAAAGTAGTTGAGACCGTAGATCGAACCGGCAAACGCAAGCACCGAGATGAGCGCCACGAACAGGCCGGACAGCTGATTGAGCAGCAGCTGGAAATGGGCAAACGGGAAGAACACGATGGTGTCGACCGACGTGACATCGCCCAGCACGGCCTGGATACCGGCCACAAACGAAAGCACCGCGGCGACGGCGCCGATAAGGCAGCCGGCGGTCTTGGCGGCGTTATCGGCCTTGATCAGCAGAACCGAGGCGAGCGCACCGATGCACGAGACGGCAAGCGATGCGATAAACAGCGTCATGCTATCCATTGTTTACGCTCCCTTCTGCTTTCTCGGACAGGCCCTGGGCCACAGCGGTGACGTCGACGGCCGGACCGTTTTCGATCGAGCGCAGGCGCTTGGCCTCGTCGAGCTCGCGATCGGCCGCGCCGCCCATGACGGTCAGCGCCTTGGTGGGGCACGCCGCCACACAATGCGGGCCGTCCGGATCGAAGGCGCACAGGTCGCACTTGACAGCGCAGGTGTACTGGCCAGGAGCCCACGTAAGCAGGCTGCTCAGGGACTTAGGATACGAAGGCGTCGGGTCGCACATGCCTGCGACACCGGCGATAGACGTGCCATCGGGATGGATGGCTCCGAAGGGGCACGCGATGGCGCACAGCCTGCACCCGATGCACTCCTGCTCCTTGACGTGGATGCGGTCGCCATCGTGCTCGATGGCATTCACCGGGCAAACCTCGGCGCAGGGGGCACCCTCGCAATGGTGGCAGGCAAGGGCGGCCGAAATACCGCCGGTCTTCACGAGCGCCAGGCGCGGCGTATCCTGAAGACCCTGCATCCGGTGGGCGTCGGCACAGGCGGACTGGCATGTTCCGCAGCCGATGCACCTCTCCGGGTTGATGTCGATGAAGCGGTTCATCCCCACTTCCTTTCAAAATAACGGGCCGGGCTCCCGAACGTACGGGACGCCCGGCCCAAAAAGCCAACGAGAACGGGACTACACGATTTGATTCACGTGCGTCTCGTCGTCGAACTTGGCGGCGCCGGGCTCAACATCCTGGGGAGCGGCGGCGTCCACCAGAGCCTGCTTAAGCTCGGTGTACTGACGCTCGACTTCGCCCTCGGCCCAGACCTGGTCGGCAATGGCGTCGACCTGGCAGGCGGAGAACTTGTCCTCGGGCGTGTGCGAGACCGGGTCGACCTTGTGCATGGTCAGCTCGTTGCACTTACCGATCCACCACTGGTAGGTCATATAGACCGTGCCCTTGTTGATACGGTCGCTCACGTCGGCGCGGCTGTATACCTGGCCGCGGCGGCTGTGAATCGAGACGATGTCGCCGTTCTTGATACCGCGCGCCTGGGCGTCCGCGGGATTCATGCGGACAAAGCCGGGCTCGTCGGCGAGCAGCGCCAGCGTCTTGCAGTTGCCGGTCATCGAGCGGCAACTGTAGTGGCCGACCTCGCGGACGGTGCACAGGATGAGTGGGTACTCATCGTCGGGAAGCTCGGAGGGCGCCTCCCAGTCGTGCGCCATCAGGTTCGCGCGGCCGTCCTTGGTGGTGAACTTGCCGCCAGCGAACATGTCGGCCGTGCCGTGGTCGTTCACATCGGTGCTCTTGACGGGCCACTGGGCGTAGCCGCCCTCGGGAGCCATCTTCTCGTAGGTTGCGCCCACAAAGTTGGGGCACAGGCTAATGCACTCGTTCCAGATCTGCTCGGTGTTGTCGTAGTGCATGGGGTAGCCCATACGCGTGGACAGGTCCGCGAAGATCTCCCAGTCGTGGCGGCACTCGCCCTTGGGCGGAACGGCCGCGTCAAAGTGCTGGAAGCTACGGTCGGATGCGGTAAAGACACCCTCGTGCTCGCCCCAAGAGGTGGCAGGCAGGATGACGTCGGCGAGCATGGTCGTCTGCGTCATAAAGATGTCCTGGCAAATGAACAGATCCAGCTCGGAGAGCGTCTTGCGCATACCGGCCGAATCGGGCTCGGTCTGCACCGGGTCCTCGCCGTAGTTGTAGAAGCAGTGCACCTTGCCCTCGTCGACCAGGTGGCCCAGGTCGGTGAGCTTGTAGCCCTCCTCGAGCGGAAGCTTTTCCTCGGGCACGCCCCAAGCCTTGGCAAACTTGGCACGCACAGCCGGGTCGGTGACTTTCTGGTAGCCAGGGTACAGGTTGGGCAACATGCCCATATCGCAGGAGCCCTGGACGTTATTCTGACCGCGCACGGGCGCGAGGCCGGAATTGGGTTTGCCGATCTGGCCGGCAACGCAGGCGATGGAGGCGATGGTGTGCACCGTCTTCAGGTTCTGCTTCTGCTGGCATACGCCCATGCCCCAGCCAATGATGGCAGAGGGCTTCGCCGTGGCGTACATCTCGGCAGCTTGGTGGATCAACGCGGGCTCGACACCCGTGATGTCCTGTACGGATTCGGGAGTGTAGTTCTTGATGGTCTCCCACCACTCGTCAAAGCCGTTCGTGTGCTCGGCGACGAATTCCTTGTCGTAGAGGCCATCGTTGACCAGACAGTTGGCAAAGGCGTTGAGGAACGCAACATTGCAACCGTTCTTGATCGGAAGGTAGATATCGGCGATACGCGCGGTTTCGATATGGCGCGGGTCGGCGACGATGATCTTGCAACCCTTTTCTTTGGCTCGCACGATACGCCTTGCGACGATGGGGTGCGAATCGGCAGGGTTATAGCCGAAGAGGAAAATGCAGCCCGCATCCTCCATACCGGGGATGGAGCATGACATGCAACCTGAACCAACCGTGTCCATCAGACCGAGGACAGTAGGGCCGTGTCAAGTACGGGCGCAGTTGTCCACGCTGTGGGTGCCGATGCACGCACGCGTAAACTTCTGCATGACGTAGTTCGCCTCATTGCCGCCGCCTCGCGAAGAGCCGGTGGTCATGACAGCGTTAGGACCATATTCGTCAATTATGGCCTGCATCTTAGATGCGGTGAAATCCAGTGCCTCGTCCCAGCTTACGCGCTCAAGATCCGCGCCCTTAGTGCGGCGGATCATCGGGTGCAGTACGCGAGGAGTCAAGATCTTGGTGTCGTTGATGAAGTCGTAGCCGCTCATGCCCTTAAGGCACAGCTCGCCCTGGTTGGTGATGCCGTTGAGCGGTTCGGTACCCACGACCTGGCCGTTTTGGACCAAGAGGTTAAACTGGCAACCGGCGCCGCAATACGGGCAGATCACTTTATGCTTCTCCATGACACCCTCCTTCCTTTCTCTGCTACCGATTAATCGGTACGTATTTGACAATCGTTGGGCTTGTATGGCCGCCCGCCTACGCCTCGTTTTCGATGGTGGCGCGGGCACGCTCGGCAGTCAGCTCCGCCAGGCGCTCCTCATCCACCAGGGTGAGGCCCTTGGTCGGACACGCCTCGGCACACGCCGGACCGCCGGGACGGTCCACGCACAGGTCGCACTTGAGCACGAAGCTCTTAGTCTGCGAACCCACGCGCACGTCGCCCATCAAGACGGGGACCTGCGTGGTCGCCACGCTCACGGCGCCAAAGGGGCAGGCCATGACGCAGCTCTTGCAGCCGATGCAGTTGTCCTCGTTAACGCCGATGCGATGGTTCTTTGGATCAAAGAACAAGGCGCCCGTGGGACAGGCCTTCGCGCAAGGGGCATCCTCGCAGTGATGGCACGCCACCGGTGCGGAGATCTCGTACGTACGCGTCACGCGCAGGCGCGGCGCGGCGATGTTGCCGGGGATGTCGTGTGCCTCGATACACGCCGCCATGCAGGTTTGACACCCAATGCAGCGCGAGGAATCGGCTACGACTCGTTTATTGCCCATGTTGTTCACTCCCTCCTGAATCCCATGCCGGAGAGACCCTGTCGACGTTGCCCCAAGCCGCCCGTGGCCTGGCATCGGCGTATCGAATGCATGCGGCGAAACAGGCACTCGGTAGAATTTCTCCAACGGTATACAAGTTGAATATACGCAGTTGCAGGGGGTAAACTTGAGCATAGGCCCTGCAATACGGGTGTATTGCAGGGGTTTGGGCTGGTTAGGATTATTCTCAATAGGATATAAAAGCGAGTGTATTACACGCGTACGCCCAACAAAGATTTCACGCTCGCTTCTAAAGGATGTAGTACGTTTGTAATAATGTTCACACTCAATTACTCGAGTGCAATAGAGTGGTTGTTATAAGATTGGCAATTACTAGCCGAAGCTGTATTTGACTATTCATATTGCACGCTCATTAAGGGAGGCCAGTGATGTCATCGACTCAAAAACGAGCCATCCTGCAGGTGCGCATTCGCGAGGAAGACAAGCAGCATGCCGAGCGTCTCTACGACGCCATGGGCACATCGCTCGCCGAGGCCGTACGTCTATTTGTCGCGCAGAGCATTTTGATGCGCAAGCTTCCCTTTCAGCCGGTCGCCGTGCGCTCAAAGGACGGCACCGCCGCATATGGATCGCTCAAAGCATATGGGGATCCCAATCGCCGCTCCGAGGAGCGCAATGCCTGGATTGAATACCTTGCTACAGAAAGCGACGATTCGATTTTGGGTCCCGAGGAAGTAGATATCCATGAGTAGCACCATCATCGACGAGACCGTCATCCTACGCTACCTGCTTAACGACGACGAAGTTCTGTCACCGCGCGCCGCCAAGGTCATCGCCACGCGCACTGCTCGTGTCTACCCCGAAATCATCACGCGCGTCGTGGTCACGCTGCGCGACGTCTATAAGGTTCCCCGCGTTGAGATTGCTGCGGCCATGAAAAGGCTGCTCGATGACGTCATGGTCGACGAGCCCACCGTTGTCGCCCTTGCCGTCAAACTCTTTGGCAAGACCCATATGGACTTTTCCGACTGCCTCCTCGCAGCCCGAACCGCCATCTACAACGATGATGTCGTGAGCTTTGGCAAGCCCATCATCCAAGGCATGATCGATTACCGCCGTAAACGCCAAACCGCAGCCGAAGCCCGCAACCGCAGCACCGACGCCACTATCGACAAGCTCCGCCACCGCCCCCGCAGCTAACCCCATGCCCACCTAAGTTGCGGTGAAATAGTTCCTGGATTGAGGCTTGTTCGAGCTTTTCAGGAACTATTTCACCGCAACTTTCTGTAAGGGCAGGTTTTAATACCGCCGAAAGGCCATTATCGACCGTTTGCCGATGTACCCAGCTCCGTTATAAGCCCCTGACCTGCACCGTCAAGCTTTTGGTCAGTTCATGTCAAGGTCCGACAGAATGAATATGCGATAGCTTGATGTCATTCGTTCCCTCTCAATGCCTTGGGGTCGCCAATGAGTAACGATGGCCGCTGTACTAAACCACAGGTAAAGCTATTCTTCTCGATATTCGAGGCTCATCATGACGGGCGCCTGTTTGTAGCTACGGAAAAATGGGATGAACGATGCGCCTACGCACTCATGAAAAAACAAATGATCGTTCGACTCTATAACCACGTCTATGCCGACCCTGCATATTGGAATGGACTTGGTATAGAAGGTCGAATCTTTCAGCTGGCATCCGCCATTGCGATCGTTGAACCGGATGCCGTGTTTTGCGGAGCAACAGCGGCACTGCTCTATGGCATCGGTTCTGCACACACGCTTCTCGACAAGGTGCAGGTGCTGTTGCCGCGTTCTACCAGGCGTGATACGTATGAATTCGTTGAGTATCGTCGCTGGCGGGCGGGCGAAGTGTGGCAGCTCGGTCCGTTTACGCTGACGGATCCGTACCGAACGGTTGTCGATATCGCCCGATCGACCGCGTTTCGCTATGCGCTAGGTTATGTCGACGGGTTGGCTCGTGAGTACGGTGTCGAGCGCGAAGAACTGCGGGCATACGCGCAGGCCAATTGCCGAGGGCTGCACGGCATCGCGCGTGCGTTTGATGTTTTTGAGTATATGGACGGTCAATCGGACAACGGTGGCGAATCGGAGGCAAGGGCGGCGATGATTCTTGCCGGCGTCACCACGCCCGAACTACAGGTTGAGATAACACGGCCGGGGAACGCCGGCTACTATCTGGCCGACTACGGATGGCAGATGCCGAACGGCTCTTGGATGCTTGCCGAACTTCATGGACTAGGCAAGTTTGAGGACGATGCTCAAAATGATCCGGAACATACTGCAGCAAAGACCTATCGAGCTGCCCTCATACGCGACGCAAACCTTCGCGCCATGGGTCATAACGTCATGCACTTCAAGCTGTCAGACACCTACGATGTCGAAGCATTTGGCGCCATGATGCGCGGCCATGGTATTCCGACAACAAAACCTTACGTCGGCTCCTGACCAACGGCACGCATCTTCTCGACAACAGAATCCAACATCGACCCAACCAACTCGGCCTCAATAAGTTGCGGTGAAATAGTTCCCGAATAACCCATAAAAGCCCAAAACCAGGAACTATTTCACCGCAACTTAGGAGGGGATGTGGGACAGTTTCGATTTCAGTCACCCCGTGCACTTACGAAAATGGCTCTGGTCCCAGAAGGAACCAGAGCCATTCATCTATCCTATGGAGCGGGCGACGGGAAGTCCAAGAATTTGCTTCGCAAATCCTTGTTTCGCTGCGGGCCTTCGGCCCTTGCGTGCTGCGCTGGAAAATGCTCACGCATTTTCTCAGCTCCGCACCCTGGCGGGTTCGATTCCCGTCGCCCGGCGCGTAAACGAAAACAGCTCTGATCCCCAAAGGAAACCAAAGCCGTTAAAACAATTCTTATGGAGCGGGCGACGGGAATCGAACCCGCGTCATCAGCTTGGAAGGCTGGGGTTCTACCATTGAACTACGCCCGCAAGATATGGTCGGGACGACAGGATTTGAACCTGCGACATCCTGCTCCCAAAGCAGGCGCGCTACCAAACTGCGCCACGTCCCGAAGGTGTTGAGCAGCTAAGGTCTAAACCTTGCGTGTCCCAAAGCGAAGGAAATTATAGGGGAGACTCCCCGCCTGTGCAAGCATTGATGCCTTAGCTCCTCGAATGTGCAACAAAACGACTATGGAGCAGACCGATCACAAATGCCACCACGGCAACCGGCGCCCACGCGGCACCGATATCCGCCAGCGGCAGCACATCAAACGGTAGCCACGCACCCGCAAAGAACGCGTCGCGGACCGAGGTGATCACACTCTGTACCGCGACCACGCCGCCGACCCAGACCCACACCTGCGGATGCGCGTCGCAAAAGCCGTGCACCAGACCCATAAGCACCAGCACAATGGCGACGGGATACAAGGCGTTGAGCATAGGCACCGAGAACATGAGGATCACGTCGAGACCCACGTTGGAGAGCACGCACGAAAACGCCGCGAACACAAAGGCGAGAATCGCGAAGGGGCGGCGCATGGCCTCCTCGGAGGCCTCAGCCCCCCCCTTAACCACATACGTCTCGCAGAAGTAACGCGAGCAGCAGCTGATAAGACCGATGCACACGTTCATGCATGCGAGGAAAAAGATCGCAAAGACGACAACCGTGCCAGCAAGACCGAAGTGCATAGAGGCCGAACGGGCGAGGATGGCGGCGCCGTTGGTGGCGTCGGGCATCACGGTGCCGAGCTGCATGCCGGCAAGGCCCAAGCCGCAGTAGATGATGGCCATGAGCACGCCGGCGATCACACCGGAACGCGAAATCTCAAAGGCCACGCGCTTGTCATCGGTAACACCCAACTCGTGGATGGTCTCGGCGATGATGATGCCAAAGGCGAGCGACGCGAGCAGGTCCATGGTCTGATAGCCAGTCAGAAAGCCCTGCACGGCGGCGCCTGCATCGTAGGGGGCCTGAGGCGCGGTAGCCGGTCCCAGTGGCGAGATCACGGCAGCACCCACGACCAGCACGATGAGCGCAATGAGCGCAGGGCCTGTAATGCGGCCGAGTACGCGTGTGATGACACCCGGGCGCAGCGTGAGCGCAAACGCGACGACGAAGAACCCGATGGCAAACACCAGGCGAGCCGTGCCGAGCGAAACGCCCTCGGGTAGCAGCGGCACCAGCATTTCGAACGCCGTAGAGCTTGTGCGCGGAATGGCCAGGCACGGACCGATGGCCAGGTAGACCGCCGCAACGAAGAATTCGCCAAACTTAGGATGCACACGCCCGGCCAGCTCGCGGGCCGTGCCGGCGAGCGCGACGGCGATAAATCCCATAACGGGCAGACCGATAGCGGCAATCAAAAAGCCGATCATGGCAACCGGCGTGGCAGAACCTGCCTGCAGCGCCAGCAGCGGCGGAATGATGAGGTTACCGGCACCAAAGAGCATCGAGAACAGCGCAATGCCGACGGTGACGACATGGTCGGAACGCAGACCGCGCGGGGCGGATGAAGCCATAGGCACACCTTTCGGGTCGAAACAAAAACGGAACGGGCAAAATACCCGTCCCGCAAGTATATACGCTCTAGCAGGCTAAATCGCGCAGAGCATCGATAGCCGTGTCGACTTCCTTGGTCGTGTTGAAATACCCAAACGAGAAGCGGACGACACCCTGGCGCTCGGTACCTAACGCGCGGTGCATGAGCGGAGCGCAATGGGCACCAGGGCGCGTCGCAATCCCCCACCCTTGCATGAGCGCATCCGAGATCTCGGCAGAGTCGATATCGCCCACGTTGAGCGACACGATCGCCGAGCGCGCGGGTTGGTCAAACGCACCGTAAAGCACAATGCCGGGGATTTCGCGAGCACCTGCGAGGAAGCGCTCTGCAAGCGAGCGCTCATGCGCCGCAATCGCCTCGACCCCGCCTTGCGCCTCGATAAAGTCGAGACCGGCAGAAAGTCCCGCGATGCCGTGACCGTTGAGCGTGCCCGCCTCAAGACGCGTGGGCCACTCAAGTGGCTGCAGTGGGTCAAAGCTGTGCACGCCCGTGCCGCCCATGGCCCACGGAGACACGTCAATGCCCTCCGCCACGGCCAGGCCGCCGGTGCCTTGGGGTCCCATGAGCCCCTTGTGGCCGGTAAAGCACACAATGTCGAGCCCCATGGCATGCATATCGATACGCGCCGTGCCGGCAGACTGAGAGGCATCGACGATTACCAGCGCACCGGCCGCATGGGCCATGGCCGCCACGCGCGCAATGTCGACCGCGTTGCCGGTCACATTTGAGGCGTGCGTCACCACCACGGCACGTGTGCCCGGCGTCACCAGCCGCTCAAGCTCTTCGTAGTCGAGCGCACCGTTCGCGTCGCAGCCCGCATGCTCAACGGTCACACCCCGCTCCGCTGCCAGGCGGTTGAGCGGACGCAGCACGGAGTTGTGCTCGAGCACCGTCGTGACCACGCGGTCGCCGGGGCGCACCACCCCGTTGATGGCGGTGTTGAGCGCCGCCGTAGAGTTGGGCGTAAAGCACACATGGTCCGCCCTCGGGCAACCTAAAAGGCGCGCGAGCTTGGCACGGCAACCGTGAATCGTGCGAGCCGCATCGAGCGCACCCGACGTGGCACCGCGCCCGGCATTGCCGAGCGAGCACATCGCCTGCGTCACGGCATCGATGACCGTCTGCGGCTTGTGCATGGTCGTCGCCGCGTTATCCAGGTAGATCATCGCACGACCTCCCACATATCGATCACGGTATAGCCCTCGGTGGGAACGCCCGCCGCGGCGAGTTCGCCGTGCAGCAGGTCCTCATCCGAAGGCAGCGCCTTCCATGCCAGGCCGCAGCCGGCAGCGACCTCCCCGGGCACGGGAATCGTGCGCCCGGGTAGGCCGCGCTCGATGCACAGGGACTCGCAACCCATGGCGGCCGCCGTGGTGGGAAACGTGATGACAAGCGCAGGGCGCTTTTCTCTCATGGCAATCCCGCCCAAACGCTACGGGCGCACGACGCGCACAGCCTGCTCCATCTTCTCCACGATCACGTACATGTTGGTGACCTCGCCCACCGCAAGCTGGTCCTTAATGCCATAGTGGTCGAGGCAGGTGCCACAGGTAAGGATCTCGACGCCCTGCTCGGCCAGGCCCTTCAGGTCATCGAGCACCGGCGAGCCCTCGACGGTAAGCTTGGCGCCGCCGTTATAGAACAGCATGGTCGCGGGCAGCTCCTCCTGCTGCGTCACAGCAAAGATAAAGGCCTTCATGAGCTTGTGGCCCAGCTCGTCGTCGCCGCGACCCATGCAGTCGGTGTAGACGGAAATGACGAGCTTGCCCTTGCCGGCGCTGGCATCACAGAAGGCAGCGCCATCCTTCTCGGGATCGGCCACGGCAACGGCGCCAGAGGTAGCCACGGTCACGTGCCACTCAGCGTCAGAAACCTTCTCGACCGAGGCCGTGCAGCCCTTCTCCTGCGCCATCTTGGAGATGTTCTTGACGGCGGTCTCGTTGTCGACCGAGGTCACCACAGCGCCCTCGCCATCGAGCTGCTTGATAGCCTTGAGCGTCTTGACGACGGGCAGCGGGCAGGCATCGCCCATGGCATTGACTTCAATTTTGGTAGACATAGCAAAATCCTTTCGAAAGAACCGTTCTAGAGAACAGTAAACAGATACATAAACGTGCGGGCTAGCGAACAACGCGAACGGCAGGACCGCCCGGCACCGGCTCGCACACGCGACCGACAACTGCGGCGATACGCCCTTCGGCATGCAGGCGACGCGCAAGCTCATCCACATCCGCCGCGGGCGCCGCGATAAGCAGGCCACCAGACGTCTGCGGATCGTACAGCGCGTCGAGCATGCCCGGCTCCAGGTCATCGTCGGCCGTCACGCGCGGGCCAAAGAAGTCCTGGTTGCGGTAGGAGCCCGCTGGGATAATACCCAGACGCGCCATATCGAGCACCTGATCAAAGAGCGGCACCGCCCCCGACACAAGCTCAATCTGCACACCTGAGCCCTCGGCCATCTCGCACGCGTGCCCGATCAGGCCAAAGCCCGTGACATCGGTGCAGCCGTGAAGCTCAAGTCCCTCGGTCAGACGAATCGGCGCCTCGTTGAGGGTGCGCATCGAGTCAAACATCGGGCTGGCGTCATCCTGTTCGATGAGCTCGCCCTTAATGGCCGTGGTGATGATGCCCGAGCCGATTGCCTTGGTCAGCAACAGGACATCGCCAACGCGCGCGCCGCTATTGGCGAGCATGCGGTCGAGCGCGACAAAGCCGCTCACGGACAGGCCATACTTGGGCTCGTCGTCGTTGATGGTGTGGCCGCCCGCGATGGAGCAACCCGCCTCGACGCACTTGTCGGCGCCGCCCGCCAGAATCTGACCTGCGACCTCGACGCCCAGGCAGCTCGGGATGCACAGCAAGTTCATGGCATGGCTCGGCCGCCCGCCCATGGCGTAGATGTCCGACAGCGAGTTTGCCGCCGCGATCTGGCCAAACAGGAACGGGTCGTCGACCATCGGTGGAAAGAAGTCGACGGACTGCACGAGGCCCAGGTTTTCGCCAACACGAAAAACACTCGCATCGTCGGAGGTATCGAACCCCACGAGCAGGTTGTCGTTATGCACATTGGGTAAGTCGCCCAGGACCTGGGCGAGGGCTCCGGGAGCCAGCTTAGCGGCTCAACCGCTCGCGGCAGTCATAGACGTGAGCCTCATGGTGTCCTTAGCCATACGAACCCCCTTTCAACAAATCAACGACTTTAAGTATACGCGCCAGGCACGCTTCCCAAGAGACCGCCGACGGCTCGAACGTCGAAGGCGGAGCCGCAAGCGCCTGCGCGATAGCATCTGCCAGTGCGCGCTCAAACAACGGAAGGTCGGCCGCCACGGGCGTGTCGACATCCGTCATACGCGGCGACGCCACCCACGTCACGGGAGCACCGGGAAGCATCGCCTCCATCCAGGGACGAACGCCGGGCAAATCGGTCGCCACAACTTTGCAGCCGCACGCGAGGGCCTCGATCGTCACGAGCGGCAGACCCTCGTAAAACGAAGGCAGCACAAAGACGTCGGAACTGCGGTAGGCACGCACGAGTCCATAGCTATCCAGGCGCCCCGCCAGCGTCACCGGCACATCCGAGGCCGCGGTCAAGCGCTCGATACGCGCGTACTCGGCATCGTCCCCGCGGCCGCCCACAAGTACCAAGCCAGATGGGCGGACGCCATCGTCAATCGGCAATGACACGGCTCGAACCAGCGACTCGACGCCCTTTTTAAAGCAAATCTTGCCCACGTACACAAGCGACCCCGGCTGCCTCGCCACGCTTGCGTCGCGGCAGAAGACGCGATGGTCGTAGCCCGTCCCAATCACGTGGATGCGATCGGTATCGACGCCGCACACCAGGCCAATCTGCTCAGCCTGCTCAGCATGGAGCGAAAAGACGGCATCGAGCCGACGAACCGCACTTACGATGCGATCGCGCTCGAGCGCATGCGAACGCAGCTGGCGCAGGTCGGTCGAATGGCACACGGCAACAACCGGCACGCCCCGGACGCACTCGCGCGCCAATGCGGTCACCAGATACAGGTGATGGCAGAGCACCAGATCGGGCTGAAACTCAGCCACCGCCCGATCGATTGCAGCAGCAAATGCCCGCTCAAATGCCTTGAGCATCGAAGGCGTCAGGTCACGATAGCGTGTGGAGGGATAGGGCATGACATCGGACATACCGCAGATGGGAAACGGCAGCTCGGGCGACTCGAACGGTACGGTAAACACGGCAGCACGCCGGTCCAGCTCGCCTTGGGTATCACCCGGAGCCGCGCCGCAAAGCACGGCGGCGCGATGCCCCGTCTCGATCTGTTCGCGCACGAGCGCGGCAAGGTAGGTGCCGCTGCCGGTGCTATCTGGTTTTTGTGCCGAGATATTGAGGATGCGCATGTCGCGGTACACCCCTAGGCCAAGGCGGCGGCGCGGACAGCCGCGCCGATCGCTCCGGCAAAGCGAGCCTGGGGCGAGGTGGTCACCGGCGACCCCAGCAGCTCGCCCAACCGCTCCACCACGAAGGCGTTCTCGCACAGGCCACCGGTCAGGTAGTACGGGGCGCCCGCGGCCTGCCCGGCCATAGTCGCCACGCGCGAGACCACGCTGTCGATCACGCCACGCGCAATGTTCTCGCGTGGCTCGCCGCGACCGATCAGGCTGATAACCTCGCTTTCAGCAAACACCGTGCACATGCTGGAAATCTTGGTAGGCTCGCCGGTGCGGGCGAGGTCTGCCATCTGCTGCTGGGTAATGCCCAGGCGGTCGGCCATGATCTCCAAAAAGCGCCCCGTGCCGGCGGCGCACTTGTCGTTCATGGCAAACTTGGCAACGCGGCCGCCCTTGAGTTGGATGACCTTGGTATCCTGGCCGCCCACGTCAATCACCGTGCCGTGATCGCCAAACAGGCGCACGGCACCGGTGCCGTGGCAGGTAATCTCGGTCACGACCTTGTGCGCATAGGGCACGGCGACACGGCCGTAGCCAGTCGCGACCACGCGAACATCGTCGCCCGTCACGTCATAGCCGGCCGCTGCCAGTGCCTCGCGCAGACGCTCGGCCGCATCGACCGAGGAGAACCCGGTTGGCTGCACGCACGTCCACGCCACCGAACCCTCCCCGTCGACCACAGCGGCCTTAGCCGCCGTAGACCCGATATCGATCCCGATCCCTATCATGGCTCTCTCCCAATCTAAACATCAAAGACAGCGGCACGTTCAGGCGCCTTAGCTCTAGGTTTCTCAAGTGCCGGAGGTTGTCCCGAAAGAGGAGCGCAGCGTACTTTGGTACGCAAGCGACGGTTTGAGGGGCAAGATCCGGTGCCTGAGGAAGCTAGAGGGTTTCGATGAAGGCGGCAATGCGGGTCTCGATCTGGCCCATGTCACCGTTGCTGTAGTCGGTCTCGATCTTCATGTACGGAATACCCGCGCCCTCGACAGCCTCCTGCATGCGCGCACTCTCCACGTTAAAGGTGTGGCAGGCCTGCAGCACGCTCTCCACTACGCCATCGACATGATACTTCTCGCACATGGCCAGCGTGTTTTCCATACGACCGTCGTTGGGCGTCATGACCGAGCAGTTGATATCCAGGTAGCGGTCGGCGATGGCGCGCAAGATATCGGGAGCCTCTGGGTCGATCATCATGGCCGCCGTGCGCTCGCCCGAGCAGTCGTCCATGCACACGACCACGCCGCCGTTGGACTCGATAGTGCGGCCGATCTTGTTGATCACGCCGCCCACCGGGCAACCAGTAATCAGGATGCGCTTGGCATCCGCCGCGACCGGGCGCTCGCCCGCGTCGTAGGCCTCACGCAGTTTGGCAACCTTTTGCTCCAGTTGCTCCGTATAGGCCTCGATATCAAAACTGAACGTACCGGCAAACATGGTGCTCATTAGGTCGACGCCGCTCATGGCCGCCGGCTGGTTGGCCTGCAGCGCAAACATCTCAAGCTGGGCAGCACGCAGGCGATTGCGACGACGGACGGCGGCGCGCAGGTCATCATCAGTAATCGCAATGCCGTAGAAACCCTCGAGCTCCTCCTTGAGCAGGCGGCACTCCTCGTACCAGCCTTCACGCTCGTAAGCGCGATCGCGACCCTGCGGCAGGTGCAGAATGTGTGTGCGCTTGAGCTCGTTGAGTAGCTCGTACATCTTCTTCTTGCCGTCGCAGGTGGTCTCGCCGATGATCATGTCGCTAAAGTACGTAAACGGGCACTTTTGCGAGTAGGCAAAACCGTAGGTCGACTTGATGAGCGGACACAGATTTGCCGGCAGCACCTTCTCGGCCTCGGGAATCACCTCGTCGGACGTGCCGCACAGCGCCACGCTCGCAGCCCCCGCGGCATCGATAATCTCGAGCGGCGTGTAGCTGCACAAAAAGCCGACCAGGCGATTACCCGCCTGTTTATAATCCTTGACGCGAATAAACGCCGCCTTGCGTTGCTCGTTGAACTCCTCAAACGTGCGCGGCAACGGCTGTTCCTCGATATCGACCATAGTAGTTCCCCTCTCTTGCACCGATATACCGACAATTAAACAACGAACCCACGCCATACCCAAAAGGAAGCATCCTCTAGGGAATAGCGTCGATAAGCTCCTGCGTATACGGATCGCTCGGATGCGCGATCACGTCCTCGGCCGCTCCTTCCTCGACAAGACGACCGTGGTAGAGCACACCGATCCGGTCGGACATATGCCGAACCACACGCATATCATGCGTGATAAACAGCAGCGCCACGCCCGTCGTGCGCTGCAGGTCGCGAAGCAAGTTGAGCACTTGGGCCTGAACGGACACGTCAAGCGCCGAGACCGGCTCGTCGCATACCACAAGGCGCGGCTCGCAAATAAGCGCCCGTGCCAGATTGAGTCGCTGACGCTGTCCCCCCGAAAGGTCATGCGGATAGCGGTCATAATGCTCTGCCAGAAGACCGACCGAGGCCAGGGCCGAGAGCGCGCGCCCATGGCGCTCATCCGCATCGCGCACGCCGGCGATAATCAACGGCTCCTCCAAAATACGGCCGACACGGTTGCGCGGGTCAAAAGCCGTAGAGCTATCCTGGAATACCAGCCGGATCTCGCGGCGAAACGGCTTGCGTTCGCGCTCCGACATCGTGGCAAGGTCGTGCCCGCGATAGACAATCGAGCCGGAATCCGCACGCTCGAGACCACAGATCAGGCGTCCAGTCGTCGACTTGCCCGATCCGGATTCGCCAACCAGGCCATAGACCTCGCCTGGCGCGATCTCAAACGACAGATCGTCCACGGCGGTAAAGGTCTGACGCTTAAAACCTGAGCCCGGCATGGGATACGCTTTAGTCAGATGTGAGACCCTAAGCAGGGCTTCGCTATCAACAGCCATGGCACTCCCCTTTCTCGACAAGCCAGCATTTAGACCGGTCGCACGCATTCACGGCAAACAGCGGAGGCTCCTGCGCGCGGCAACGCTCGTCTGCCCGGGCACAACGAGGCGCAAAGCGGCATCCACAGGGTATTGCCGTAAGCGGCGGCACCGTGCCCGGAATATCCGCCAGCGTGTCAACTCGCTCGCCTTCGAGCGGCGGAATGCTCGCGATGAGCCCCTGGGCATACGGGTGGCTCGGGCGCTCCATAAGGCCGCAGGCGTCGATCTCTTCTACGATTTGGCCCAGATACATGACGTGCACGCGCGAGCAGATGCTCGTGACGACACCCAAATCATGGCTGATAAAAAGCACCGCCATGCCCTCGGAACTGTTGAGGTCGCGCAGAAGATCCAAAATCTGTTTTTGAGTCGTCGTGTCGAGTGCCGTGGTGGGCTCATCGGCAATCAGCAGTCGCGGATGACCGGCAAGCGCCATGGCAATCATCACGCGCTGGCGCATACCGCCGCTAAAATCGCTCGGATACATGTCGAAGCGGGCGGCGGCATCTCGAATGCCCACACGCTCCAACAGCGATAGAGCCTCGTTGCGGGCTTCGCGTCGGCTCACCTTACGGTGGGCCCGCACGGCCTCGACGACCTGGGCCCCGACCGTCATGACGGGGTTAAGCGAGCTCAAAGGGTCCTGGAAAATCATGGCGATGTCACAGCCGCGCACCTTGCGCATCGTCTTGGGCGGACGCGCCAGCAGATCCTCGCCATCAAACACAATCTGGCCCTCATAGGCCATCTTCTGTTCATGCTCCAATAGGCGCATGACACTCTGGGCAAACACCGACTTACCGCAGCCGGACTCGCCGACAACACCAACGATCTCGCCGGCATCGATATGTAGGTTGAGTTTGTTGACGGCTTCCAGCGCGTTGCCATCGCGGCCCACAAACGAGATGCAGAGGTCGCGCACGTCCAAAAGATGCTGAGCCATGGGCTAGTCCTCCTTGGTCTTGGGGTCGAGGGCGTCGCGCAGGCCGTCACCGGCAAGGTTCAGCGAAAGCACGCTCGCGATGATGGCCGCTGCCGGGAAGAAGATCATCCACCAGGCTTTGCGCATCACGTTCTTGCCCGCCTGCAGGATGTTTCCCCAGCTGGCGTCGGGCGCCTTGATACCCAGGCCCAGAAACGAGAGGGCGGCCTCCGAGAGCACGGCCTCGGCAAAGACGAAGGTCGCCTGCACCAGGAAGGGCGCCATAACGTTGGGCACGATATGCAGCCACACGATGCGCGCGGTCGAGGCGCCCTGCACGCGCAGGGCTTCCACAAAGGGCTCCTCCTTGACCACCATCGCGCGCGAGCGCACGATGCGCGCCATGCTGGGCGTATAGACGATGGAGAGCGCGATGATGACGTTCCAGACCGAGGCGCCCATCATGGCCATGAGCGCGATGGCCAGCAGCACGCCCGGAATGGACATAAGGCCGTCGCAGATGCGCATGAGAATATGATCGAGTCTCTCGTTGTAGCACGCATAGGCGCCGATCACCAAGCCGAGCGCACTCGTCGCGAGCGTGACGGCAATGCCGACGCCAAGCGACACGCGCGCGCCCGCGATGACGCGGGCAAGCAGGTCGCGACCAAAGTCATCGCAGCCAAAGGGATGCGCAGGCGAAGGTGCCGAAAGTCGCAACGTCATCTCCTGCGCATTGGGATTAACCGGCCACACCAGCGGACCGACGAGTGCGATCAGCGCAATCGCCAAGAAAATGCAGCCGCCGACTACAAACCCCTTGTTGGCAAGAGCCTTCTTAAAGTTTGCCATCATGCATCGCCCCATTTGCGAGCGCGCGGGTCAAAAGCGCCGTAGGCAAGGTCGACAGCCAGATTGATCACCGAATTCAACAAGGCGATGACCAGCAGCACGCCCTGAATCACCGGATAGTCGCGACGCTCGATAGAGCTCGTGACCAGCTGGCCCAAACCGGGGATGTTAAAAATGGCCTCAGTCACCACGGCGCCCGTAATCAGGGCGCCAAAAGAATAGCCGACCGAGGTGAGAATCGGCAGCGCTGCGTTGCGCAGGGCATGGGCCAGCACCACGCGAACCTCGGAGACGCCCTTGGCACGCGCCGTCTTGACGCAGTCGAGCTGCATGGCCTCGATCACGCTCGCACGCGTCATGCGCATGAGCAGCGCGGCCTGAACGCATCCAAGCGATATAGCCGGCAACGCAAGATAGCGTAAATGGCTGAACCAGCCCTTCGATAGCGGCGCATAGCCGGCCACCGGGAGCACACGCAACGTGACGGCAAACAGCCACATAAGCATGAGAGCCATCAAGAAGCCGGGTATCGCCACGCCCAAAAGAGCAACGACACGCAAGACCGCGTCGGTGCGCGACCCATGTTTGAGGGCAGCGACGACGCCGCAGGGCAGTGCAATCAACAGCGCGATGAGCTGTGCCAGAAGCGCGAGCGATAGCGTGGGGCCAAAGTGCTCGGCGATCGCCTGCGTGACGGGCTGGCGCATAAAATACGAATCGCCCAGGTCGCCGGTAAGCACGCCGCCCATCCACTCAACGTAGCGCTGCGGCAGCGGCTCGTTGAGTCCCAGGTTATCGTTGACGCGCTCGATCTGGTCGGCCGAAGCCTCCATGCCGAGCATCGAAGAGGCCGGGTCACCCGGTGTGAGATAGATAATCAAAAACACGACAACCGAGATAATGAGCATCACCGGAACCATCGCGCCTATACGTTTGAGCGTGTACTTCAACATGCGAGGCGTCTATTTCCCCTCTGAACGTGGACAGGGCGTGGCGGCCACAGGGGACCAGACCCCTCCAGCCGCCACGCCATCTATTGCATTACTCCGGACGCTTGGCGTTCCAGATGATGGCTCCGTCGAGCAGCTCAAAGCCCTCGACATCGGCCTGCGTGCCGGTTATGGCAACGTAATGGCACAGCGGCTCGACAACCGCGATCTCGTACAGACGCTCCTGGCACTCGGCCCACTTTTTGGTTGCGGCCTTCTGGTCCTCGGCCGTGCGGGTCTCACCGACCAGCGTAAGCGCCTTCTCGTCCGAAAGACCATAGAAGCCCTTGGAGACCGAAAGCGACTGCGCCGGAATCGGCTTGTAGTTCGTAGATGCCACAAACAGGTCCCACTGATCGGCCTTGTTGGAGCGGATATCCATAAAGGTCGCGAACTCATAGCTCTCGACTTCGGCGGTAAAGCCGGCCTTCTCGAGCTGTTCCTGCAGCGCGACAGTCGCGTTGTACATATCCTTGTAGTCGGGCGTGGTGAGCAGCCTCACCGTCTCACCGGCATAGGAGGTCTTGGCGAGAGCCTTCTTGGCCGCCTTGGGGTCGGCCTGGTTAAAGTATTTTTTGCCGGCATCGGTCGCCCACTGGTCGTTTTCGGGGTTGCCCAGGTTGGGATCGATCGTAAAGAGCTCTTCCTCGCCATAGGCAGCCAGAGCGGCAGCCTTGCAGTCGATCGCCATAAAAGCGCACTTGCGGATAGCCTCGTCGGCAAAAATGCCTTCGTTCATGTTAAAGAACGCGGTGAGGACACCCGCGGTATGCGTGTACAGCTTCACGTCATCATTGCCATCGAAGTCATGGAAATTCTCGGTGGGAATCTCGCCGGCGATATCGTATTCGCCGGTCTCGAAACCGCTCACGCGCGTGGAGCCCTCCGTGACAAACTGATAGAAAATATCCTTCGTAGGTGCGGAGACCTTGCCGGTGTAGCCCGACGCCTTGCCCCCAGCAGCCTGATAATCGTCGTTACGTGTCAGATGAATGTACTGATCCTGCTTCCACTCCGCAAGCTTATAGGCACCGGTACCGATATAGTCGGCGATGCCCGTGTCGCCCGCGGCGTCGATAACCTCGGAGGGAACGATCGCGGGATATTGGGAGTGGTTGCCCAGAATCGTGAGGAAATCCGTGGCGGGCGCGGTAAGCGTACAGGTCACCTCGTGGTCGCCCGACGCAGCAAACTGGGCATCGGGAAGCAGACTTGCCGCACGGTCGTTGACTTTAAGCCAGCGGTTCATCGAGGCGACGACGTCGTCGGGGCCAAGCTCCTTGCCGTTGTGGAACACGATGCCTTCGCGCAGCTCGATGGTATAGACCAGTCCGTCGTCGGAGACCTTGTAGCTCTTGGCGAGAACGGGCTGGGGCTCGTACTTGGAGTCGAGGCCAAAAAGCGGCTCCATGATATTGCAGGCAATATCCACGGTCACAAGCGACGACGTGGTGTGCGGATCGAGACCGTCCGGACTCGCCGGGAGCGCGATCTGCAGCTCGTCGCGATACTCCACATCCTGGCCGGAGGCAGCGGCGCTACCGCTCTCGGCGCCCGAACCGCCGCAGCCGGTGAGGCCGAGGCCCGCCATGACGCACAGGGCAGCGGAGCCGGTCAGAAAACCGCGACGGGAAACGCCCGCCTTGAAAAGGTCGTTGTTCATTGAGTTCCTTTCGTGTCTGAACAAACGGACAGAATCTGCCGAGACGGCGGAAATCCCCGCCCCGGTAGCCATGCGAAGCCGATCGGCGCCCTGCGGTGCATCCGGACACCGACCGGCATGGCAGCAGAGAAATCCCTATCGCATGGATAGGAACACCCGGAGGCACCACTTAGCGCAGGTGCGGCTAAATCGTCTCGAGGAAGGCCTCGATGCGGGTCTGGAGCTGACCGGCGTCCTCGCCGGCGTAGTCGGTCGTGATGTGCATAAACGGAATGCCGGCTTCCTCGGCGGCCTTCTCCACGGCAAACGACTCCATCTCGTAGAGTGTGCAGAACTGCAGGGCCACGTCGACGATGCCGTCGGCATGCAGGTCCTTGGCCATCTGGACAATGTCCTTCATACGCTGGTCGTTGGGCGTAAAGACGGCGCAGTTGATCTTAAAGTAGCGCTCGGCGATAGCATCGAGCATCTCGTCGACCGTCTCGCCGGACTCGTCGACCAGGTCCTTGTAGTAGCGCGAGCCCGTGCAGGACTCCTCGCCCACCACGACGCCGCCCGCCTTCTCGATCAGATTGAACAGCTTCCAGTTGGGCACGGCCATGGGCGTACCGGTGTACAGGATGCGCTTGGTCCCCTTGGGCGCCACGCCCTCGCCGGCCTCGACACGCTGCTCGCACTCAGCCGCCATATCGTTAATGGCTCCGGTCAGACGCGGCGTGTCGTCCATAAAGGCGGCCTGAACGGTCAGCAGGCTGTCGAGACCGCTGATGGGCGCTGGGTCGGCAGCGCGCGTGGCAGCGAGGCGCTGCAGTGCGCGGCGCTTCTCATTGACGGCGTGGATGGCGGCCTTCAGACGCTCAGGCGTAATCGTGACGCCGCACTCTTCCTCGATCTTGGCGGCGAGCTTTTTAACCTCGGCCTTCCAGGTCACGAGCGTCGACTCGTCGTGTACGTTGGGAATATCCATGACGTACATGTTCTTTTGCGTGGCAAAGAACTCGTAGGCCTTCTTCTTGCCATCGCAGGTGTTCTCGCCTACCACCAAGTCACTCGACTCAATGTAGGGGCAGACCTCACCCAGCTTAAAGCCGGCAAAGCTCTTGATAAGCGGACAAGTGTTGCGCGGCAAGTGCTCCTCGACCTTGTCCGTTGCCCAATCGGCACCCGAGCACAGACCAACGGGAATGCCGTCACAGGCAAGCACGATCTCCTCGGGCACGTACACGCAGAACGAGCCCACGATCTTGGTGGCCCCGCCGGCCTCCTTCTTGTCGAGCATCTCCTTAATACGGCCGCTGTGGATGTTGGTGGCCACAAAGTCCAGGTAGGACGTGGACTTGGGGCGATTGTTCTGCGTCAAGAACATATCGCCGTACATCTGGCCCACGGCGCCCAGCAGCATGTCGTGGTCGGCAAGATTCATGCCGAGGCTCTCCCACATCGGATGGAAATCAAATTCTTCAGCCATGACGGTTCCCCTCTCGAACCAAAAACGGATAACAGCGGTATCGATGCACGACGGACGGCGATTGCCCGACCGTGCTCAAACCCGGAATTTTAGGGAACCTGCTTTGCGGTCGATTATTTAGTTGTGCGTCGTCTCTCCCGGAGCCGTGAACATACCTGCTCATATGCGGCTCCGAGCCATATACAGGGCGCGCGCGGCAACGCGGCGAATGTATGTCGTCTGCGGCATGTGCGCACCCTCCTTTACAAGTTAAGGTCAACTATATCAACGGTCATCGACCATGCGAACACCGTTGACATTCGTACGACAGCGTCGTATGCCGTCGTTTAATAAATAATTATCTTGATTGATAAGAGTTTGTCATTCCTCATTCGACGAACGGCAAAAATAAAGCCGCCGAGGCTTATATCCCCCGACGGCATTACCCGGCGCTATCGACAAACCAAATGGATCCTGCTGGCATCAAAATGCATGCGCAGCGTCTCGCCTGCTTGCGGCAGCTCGTCGACAGGCATGCCCACTTTGTTGACCTTCCACTGCAGGCGCGTCGGCGCATCGGCACGCGGCACATCCAGCAGAACCAGGCGCTCAAAACGCGAATCGCTCACGCGGGCCACATGCAGATCGTAGCTGTTACGACCGCGCTCAGCGCGGTTGTCCACATGGAAGTAGCTCGCACGAATACCCAGGTACGCCACGTTATCGGGAACCTCGCGACCCACGTTAAAGGTCATGCCCCAGTCGAGGGCCTCAACTTCTTCGTCGCCGATCTTGCGCGCGCGGCTCGTATTCTTACAGCCCGTTAGGCGCAGCGCCGCCAACGTCTGAGGACGGCGGACCACGTCCTCGACGGAGCCGATCTCCTCCACATGTCCGTTATGCATCACGCAAATGCGCTCGCACAGGCGGCATGCCTCGTCAATATCGTGGCTCACGTAGAGCACGGTACGGTTACAGACGTCGAACAGATCGAGCATGTTCTGCTCAAGGGCGCTCTTAAGATAGGAATCGAGCGCGCTCATGGGCTCGTCGAACATTAAAATGCCCGGGTGCGCCGCCACCATGCGCGCGAGCGCCACGCGCTGCTGCTGGCCACCCGAGAGGCGCGCGGGACAGCGGTCGGCAAAGTCGGCCAGTCCAAAGATACCCAGGTAGCGCTCGGCAAGTTGCCTGCGCGCCGCGGCGTCGCCTGCACCCTCAACGCCGGCGCACACGTTATCGGCCACCGTCATATTGGGGAACAGCTGATAGTTTTGAAACATCAGGGCGCATTTTCGCTCCTGGGGCGACAGATTGATGCCCGCCACCGAGTCAAAAAAGGTCACGCCGTTGACGACGATCTTCCCCTCGTCGGGTGTCTCCACGCCGGCAATGCAGCGCAACGTGCAGCTCTTGCCGCAACCCGAGGCACCCAGGAGCGCCACACGCTCCTCGCCGGCCTCAAGCTGCATGTCGAGCATAAACCCGGGATAGCGTTTTTTGATATCCAAAACGAGCGACATAGCTTATCGACCTCCCTGAGGTGCCGCGTCATCGCGCATGAGCTCGGCCAGCGCCTCGCGATCGATACGCAGCGCATCGCCGCCCACTGGGTCGAGCGAATCGGCCTGGCTGCCCAGCTGCTTGGCCTGCTTGCGCTCCGCGCGGGACAGTCCACGCCCGCGGTACTTTTGCGAATGCGCCGTGTACATATTGATGAACAGGATGACCAGGAAACTGAACACGATCACGTCGGCGACCCAAAAGAGGGCCACCGACGTGTTGCCGCCCATCCACTCAAAGTAGATGGCGATGGGGATGGTCTGGGTAATGCCGGCGTAGTTGCCCGCAAAGAACAGGGTGCAGCCAAACTCGCCCATGGCACGCGCGAAGGCAAGCACCGCGCCGGCGGCAATCGAGGGCCAGCCAAGCGGCATCATAAGCTTGGTAAAGATGCGACGCTCGGACCATCCCAGGGTTCGCGCGGCATCGAGCATCTGCGTGTCAAGGCTCTCAAAGGCTCCGAGCGCCGTGCGGTAGACCAGCGGAAACGACACAACGACGGCCGAAATGACCGCCGCGGGCCAGGTAAAGACGATCGAGATGCCGTGCGCGATGAGCCACTGGCCCACCCCGGTCGAGCGGCCAAATAGCATAAGCAGCAAAAAGCCGCACACCGTAGGCGGCAGCACCATAGGAATCGTAAAGACCGAATCGAGCAGGCCCTTGATGCGACTCGAGGTACCCATAGTCTTCCACGCGGCAAACAGGCCCAGTGCAAAGGCAATCACCAGGGCAAGGCCGCTCGTTTTGATGGACACCCAAAGCGGGCGATAGTCGATGTCGCCCAAAAAGGAGGCCAGAGAGGTCAAGGGACTCTGCTCATCCCGCAACACGACAGACGATGCTTCTACCATTTGAGCGCAATCAAGCCAGCGCGCGCCGCCCTTGGCATCACCCGAGGCCGATGCAATCACCACATAGCGGTCCCCATCCGCACCGCGCTCGTCAAAGCCATAGGTATACCCGCCGGCATCAAACGTTGTTTCCGCCGTGACATACCAAGGAAAATCCATGTCCCCCAGCTGCGCACCTCCCATGCAGTTTACGCTGTCGAGCTCACAGACGAGGGCCTTGAGACCCGATACGCACTCGTTATCCTGCGGATCCAATCCAAACTTCTCGACCGCCTTGGGCGATATCCACACCACAACGCGATCGGCAGCAGGCGCCACTACAAGGTCCACGTCCTCGTCAACGGGAAACCGGTAGCCCTCAGGCTGGCCCTCCATGGCACGAGCGGTCCCCTTGGCCAACCGCTCAAAACCCTCGATCCCATAGGAAAGCCCATGAGAGGTCGCGGCAACCTGGGCCCCGTCCTCAGCGTCCCCAGCTAACGCATATCCCGGCGCCCAGCAAAGCGCGAAGGTCAAAGCACAGGCGACAAGCATGCTGAATCTATTAAGCACGAAAAGCTCCAAGCGAATACAAGGACGGAGTGAAACACAAAACGATGGAATTATCGCGCCAAGCCGCACTACTCGGAAAGCTCAAAGCCGTACTTGGCCCAAATCTTCTGAGCCTTCTTGTTGGACAGGCAAAAGTCGATGAACGCCTTGGCCTCGTCGGCGTGCTCGGAGCTCTCGGCAACGGCACCCGGGTACACGATGGGCTTGTGCGAATCCTCGGGGCACACGAAGGCCTCCTCGATGCCGTCGTAGCGGAAGATATCGGAGCTGTAGACAAAACCGGCCACGCAGTCGCCTGTGGACACATAGGCGGCGGCAGTACCAACTTTGTCGGCCAGTGCGACCTTGTCGGCAATCTCGGGAGCATACTCGCCGTCGTCACCCTCGGTACCGGTGTAGAGGCCCACGGAAGCCAACGCCTGGTTGGCGTACTTGCCAGCGGGGACGGTCTTGGCGTCGCCAATGGCAATCTTGCCGTCCAGGTTCGCAACGTCGGCGATGGCCTCGATCTTGGTGTCGGAGTCCTCAGCACGAACAATCACGAGGTCGTTAACGAACATATCCTCACGGGTGTCGGTGTCGACGAGCTCGGCGGTCTCAGCGTCATCCATGGTGCCCTTGGAAGCGGTAATGAGCACATCGACCGTGGCGCCGGCACGCATCTGCTCGACGAGGTCGCCGGAGGCCTTAAACTGCGTGTCGGCAAAGGTGGTGCCGGTCTGATCGGTGTAGAGCTCCTGGACCTCGGGCAGGGCCTTCTCGAGAGAGTTGGCAGCAAAGACCTGAAGCTCGACGGTTTTCTTCTTGGAAGAGGCCTTGGCGGAGCCGGCATCGGAGCCAGTCGACTCAGGCGCCTTGTTGCCCGAGCACCCGGCAAGACCAAAGCCGGCAGCGGCGACAGCGGAGAGCGAGACGAATCCGCGGCGAGAAACCATATCGAACATGTTCAATCCTTTCGAATACTACGCCCGGACACCCCGCCGCGGGCTTTATTCTGTTACCAGATTATACTTTCGTGCGAATAATATCAGTGATAAAGATTTCTCGTCTGATAATTATCTTCTGCTGACAGTCTCAGGACGGCCCGCACTGTCGCTGCATAAAAAGGCGGAGCAGCCCGTAAGGTTACTCCGCCGCAGGTAGTGCGCTTATTTGGCGTGCCCGCCTCCTGCTGTCATCTGAGCCGCATGCTCCAGCTGATCGCTCACGGCCTCCCAGCTTTCGCGGGCGGCCTTCGTGGATCCCGGAAAGTTGATGACAAGCGTATACCCACGCTGCATGCACACGGCGCGCGAGAGCATGGCGCGGCGCGTCTTGGTCATCGAGTACGCGCGAATCGCCTCGGCAATACCCGGCACATCGCGGTCGCAGACGGCACGCGTCGCCTCGGGCGTCACATCGCGCATCGAAAGCCCCGTGCCACCGCAGGTGAGCACGACATTGGCGTGGCACTCATCGGCGGCTTCCACAATGGCATCACCGATCTCGCTGACGTCATCGCGCACGACCACATGTGAGGCGACCGTCCAGCCCTGCGCCTCGATAAGTTCCTCGAGTGCGGCTCCGGCCTCATCCTGGGCAAGATCGCGCGTGTCCGAGCACGTCACGATCGATATCTTCAGCTCCATAGCATTCCTCCTACAACACGGCATCCTCAGGCAGATCGACACGCACGACGCCCACGACGTCGCCCGGCTTGAGCTCACACGGCCCTTCGTCAATACGCAGCAGACAGTTGGCCCGCTGCATCGTGCCGAGCAGCGCCGAATTCTGCGTCTTGGCCTCGGTCACCAACAGCTCACCGGTCTCGGGGTCGCGCAAAACCGTGGCGCGATCGAAGAAGCGTCGGTCCTGGCGCTTCTTCACGCCGTGCGTCAATATCGCCTGCTGCACGGGACGCGTACCCTCGGCAAAGCCGCGCATCTTGCGGATCGCGGGGCGGGCGAGCATCTCAAAGCCCACATACGCCGCCGCGGGATTGCCCGAAAGCCCCAAATACGGCTTGCCCCCAAGCAGGCCAAACGTGATGGCTTTGCCAGGACGCATCGAGATGCGGTCGAAGAGCACCTCGCCCTCGCGCTTGACCAGCGCCGTCACGTAGTCGTAATCGCCCGCAGAGGCGCCGCCGCTCGTAATGACAAAATCGCACTCCTGCACGGCGCGATGCACCAGCTCGGCAATCGCCCGCTCATCATCGGGCGCAATGCCATAGAACACCGGCTCGGCGCCGGCATCGAGCGCTTCGGCCATCAACGCCGAGGAGTTGGAATCGCGAATCTGCCCGCGTGCCGGCAGCTCGCTCGGCGCGACCAGCTCCGTGCCCAGCGAGATAATGCCCACGCGCGGAGCGGCATGGACCTTCACGCTCGCGTAACCGGCGCTTGCCAGCAGGCCAGCGCCGGCCGGGGCCACAACCTCGCCGGCACGCATCACGACGTCGCCGGCATGGGCCTCCTCGGCGGCAGAGCGAACGTTCTCCCCCACTTTAGCAGGCGCCGAAAAGCTCACGTGCGAGCCCTCGTTGCCGTCGCCGTCAAGCACCTCGACGATCTCGTATTTCACCACAGCATCCGCACCCTCGGGCGCCGGCGCGCCTGTCATGATGCGGACAGTCTCGCCCGGGGCGATTACGCCATCGAACACATGGCCCGCGGCTTCGTGCCCCACGACGGAAAGCGTCACGGGCGCATTGGTGGACGCTTTGGCGAGGTCGACGGCATGCACGGCATATCCATCCATGGCGCTGTTGGCAAACGGAGAGATGTCGATATCGGCCGTGGCGTCCTCGGCCAGGGGAAGACCGGCCGCCTGCCACACGGGAATCTCGACAACTTCGGTGCGATTCACGTGCGACAAGACGATCGCCTGTGCGTCCTCCAACGGAATGAGTTTCTCAGCCATATACACCTCTAGCATGCTGCGGCGCGCAACAAAAGCGCCGATTCTTTATGTTTATCTCAGTATAATCCCTCGCCGCTTGCTCAAGACCTGGCCCGCGGCCGCGAATACACCTGTCGGTAACGGACGGCGAAACAGAACCGAAAATCAACCTGCCGGTTTGTCACGTTTGGCACGTTCTATAATGCTCCTGTTGCAACCAAAAAGAGGAACGTATGGCTTTTACCGACAAACCCGAAAGCGCAAACGAGGCGCAGGATCATTCCCAGTCGCTCGACGACGGCGGCTTTTTCTCCCTTAATGACGTCATCATGGCAGGCAGGCAACAGCTCACCCGCTCCGAGCATCTCTTGGCTGCCGACACGCGCCGCAACGCCCGCAACCTACTCGCGAGCGCCAAGTTGCTCGTACTCGTCGTTATCGTCTCGCTTGCCATGGGCGTTGCCGCTTGGGCGTTTTTGGCCTCGCTGAATATCGCGACCGACTATCGCGAGCACCATGCATGGATTTACGCGCTGCTTCCCGTTGTGGGCGTTGCCACCGCATGGGTGTACAAAAACCACGGCCTTGCCGCCAGACGTGGTAACAACCTGGTCATCGACTCCGCTCTGGGCACACGCCTCATCCATATGCGCATGGCCGTCCTCACCTTCGTCTGTTCCACGCTCACGCACCTAACGGGCGGGTCGGCCGGTCGCGAGGGAGCTGCGGTGCAGATTGGTGGCACCATCGCCAGCAACATCTCGAGCCTCGCCCACCTCAAAAAGCATGACCACCACGACCTCATGCTCGCCGGCATCTCGTCGGCCTTTGGCGCCGTATTCGGTTCGCCCCTTGCCGGAGCTTTCTTTGGCATGGAGATGTGCTTCATCGGAAAGATCGACTACACCGCGGGCATCTACTGCCTCGTCGCCTCATTTACCGGCTACTTTACATCGCTCGCCTTGGGAACCGAGTACGAGGCGAATGTCATCGCCAGCGTTCCCAACATGACACCACAGACGGTTGTCATCGTTGTTATCAGCGCCATCATCTTTGGTCTCACCGCACGCCTCTTTGCCTGGTCGGTTCGAACCGTCAAGAGCCTGTACGGTCGCTTTATCACCAATTACCTCGTCCGCGCACTCATAGGCGCACTCGTGGTTTTGGCCGCCTATGCCCTCCTCGACGCCTGGGACTACGCCGGCCTTTCCACGTGGCTTTCCGGCGCCGGATTTGCCGGCAACACCACCCTGGCGGACGCAGTCATCAAGTTGGTCGTCACAGCGCTTACCCTGGGCGCGGGCTTCCAAGGCGGCGAGGTCACGCCCCTGTTTGGCATCGGTGCGGCACTCGGTGGCTGGATCGGCTGCCTTACCGGGCTTGACCCCAGTTTTCTGGCGGCTCTCGGCATGCTCGGCGTGTTCTGCGCCGGCCTCAACGTGCCCATCACCACCTGCATGATGGCCATCGACCTGTTCCACGGCACGGCCGCCGGGTTCTTTGTCATCGTGGCCTTTATCAGCTACCTAACCGGTGGACACCGCGGCGTGTACTCCGCCCAGCGCATCATCTCACCTAAGCGCCGCTCGCTTATTGTGGATGAGGGCGGTACGGTAGCGGATGCTATCGAGCGCCACAACGACCTGATAGAGTAGATGTAATAATCGCCGTGCAGCCACAATCGGGGGCAATTCGACCTGAGCGCGACCGCACTGTCATGTCACACGCCGGGAGTCGCCCCATGCACGCAACTGATTTTGGCCGCACGCTCATCATCGCCAACCCAGCCGCCCAGTCGGGTGCGGCACGCAAAGTTGCCGAGCGCCTGCAACGCTTTTTGGACATGACTGCACGCGCATCCCAGTTTGACCTGGTGTTGACCGAGCGTATGGGACACGCCAAGGAACTAGCCGCCCAGGCAACGGGCTATCGCACCGTAATCGCACTCGGCGGCGACGGCGTGATCCACGAGGTCGTCAACGGGCTAATGACGCAAAAGGAGGACGCCCGCCCCGCTCTTGCCGTCCTGCCCGTGGGGTCCGGCAACGATTTTGCCCAGACGCTCGGTATCGACGATTTCTCCGGCAAGGATTTTGGCGCGCTACTCACCTGCGAGCTGCAACGTCAGGACATCGGGCGCATTCGCTCATGGAACCCCGCAAGCGGTAGCGGCGAGGCGACGGTCGAGTATTATGACCAGACGCTTTCGGTCGGCATCGATGCCGCCATCGGTCTGGGCACCACCGAGCTGCGCAAAAAGACCGGCTTGACCGGCGCGCCGCTCTACACCCTCTCGGGACTTGAGCAGTTTGGCCTACGCTATCGCAACTATCCTATGACAGTCAGCTTTGACGGCGCGCCCACCGAGCGCGTGAGGGCAATCATCATGGCGATTCAGCTGGGGCCCACGTATGGCTCGGGTTATCGTATCTGCCCCGATGCCGATCCCTGCGATGGCATACTCGACGTCTGCTACGCCTGCGGTCCCGTCCCACGCGCGGTTGCCCTGCCCATGTTCCTTTCGGCCAAAGACGGCCACCACTCCAAGCTGCCACCGATTCGCATGCGCCGCTGCCGCCATGCCGAGCTCACCTTTGAGGAGCCCGACTACCCCATCCAGGCCGACGGCGAGCCCGTTGTCGCCTCGCGCATCGAGGTCGACGTCCTCGGCGGAGCCCTCCACGTCTGGCACCCCACCCGCTAACCACCCCTAAGTTGCGGTGAAATAGGGACTGTTTATGCAGCTAAAGCCGCAAAACAGTCTCTATTTCACCGCAACTTATGAGGAAGCTATTCATCGCTCCCCGGCTTGCGACGGTTGGCCTTTTTAATGGCGTTGAAGTGCTTGTCATTGAGCCTGCGCTGGCGAGAGCGCTGAGGCACCTTAGTCTTTACGCGTCGGCGCGGCGGACGGCCACGACGCTCGAGCTCAGCGCGCAGCTTACGCAGGCAGCTACTACGGTTTTGAAACTGACTGCGGCTCTCGCGCGCCGTCACGGTAATTCCCGAAGGGATATGTTTCATGCGCACCGCCGAGTCCGTCGTGTTGACGCCCTGCCCACCCGGACCCGTCGCGCGAAACACCTGCACCTCGCAATCGCGCGCCAACTCCTCGGCCGGCATCTCGGCATAGCGCGCATACTCGCGCCATCCCATCTTGTTCTCATCCATATCAACACCTCCCCTCATACAAAAAATGTGACAAAGGGACGGTCCCTTTGTCACATCGCATACCAATCGCTTGTGTTGCGAGCTTAGGCGAAGGTGATCTCGCCGGTCTCGCAGTCCATATCGGCGATACGGGCCAGGCTCTCGACGCGGAAGCCGCGCTCGCGGAGCTTATCGCCGCCGCCCTGGAAGCCCTTCTCCACGGCAATGCCAATACCGGACACCTCGGCACCCGCAGCCTCGCAGATCTTGATAAGACCCTCGAGCGCGCAGCCGTTGGCCAGGAAGTCGTCGATGATCAGGACCTTGTCGCCCTCGGACAGGAAGCGCTTGCCAACAATGACCGGGTACTCCTTCTGCTTGGTAAAGGAGTAGATGGTCGTGGCATACTGCTCGCCGTCGAGATTGATGGACTGCGCCTTCTTAGCAAAGACCACCGGCACGCCGCCAAAATGCTGGGCTGCGATGCAAGCCATGCCAATGCCCGAAGCCTCGATCGTCAGGATCTTGTTGATCTCGACGCCCTCGAACAGACGGGCCCACTCGGCGCCCATGTGGTCGAACAGCTCAACGTCGCATTGGTGGTTGAGGAAGGCATCAACCTTAAGGACGTTACCGGCCTTTACGATGCCGTCATGGCGAATACGATCCTCAAGCTCCTGCATGGCGCAACCCCTTCTCGCGGCAACGATACCGCGCGATTAATAAACGTTGTTCGATAGTCTACCACGGACCGACCCCCGCCCGCCCCACAAGCCGCATCGCACCACAAAGCCGCAAGACCAGTCAATTTGGGACGGGGCTTTTTTATCTACCTTTATGGTCCGATTTCCTCCGTCCTCAGCGGATCATGGAGGGCGCCGGCCACAAAACCGGCCTATTTACTACGTTTAGCCTCATACCCCTGTCCATACCCATGATTTTCGAAAACCGGCAAGCTATCTACCTGCGCTTTTGTTTTCATCAGATGCACCATGGTTGGGACATCGCAGTCTAACGTAGTAGATAGGCCCGATTCGTGGCAGGCAGCCTCTCAACACGCTAATGGCGGGCGCGTATCTTCACCAAACGCACCATGGCGAGCGCAAAGCCCACAGCAGCCACAGCCATGAGCACGTAGAACACCGAACGAAAACCAAACAAGAACACATCCGGACGGCCTGCAACAAAACTGGTCACGGCCTCGCCCATCGCCACGCTCATCTGCCCATACAGAATATTCGACGCCATCGTAATGCCCACTGCCATGCCGGCATAGCGCGCCAAACTGCCCAGGCTGCCCGCAAAACCGAGCGCCTCGCGCGGAGCCGAGCCCATGTACAGCGAGTTGTTGGGACTCTGGAAAATCGACGTGCCGCACGACATAAACGCGACACAGCACACGATCACAGGGATGGAGGAGTGCTCGTCGAGCGTGCTTACCGCAAAGAGACCGCACGCGTACACACCCAGGCCGACTGCCGTGGGGCCCTCGCAGCCAACACGGTCCGAAACCGTACCCGAAAGCGGCCCGATAAAGGCATTCACCATCGGCAGCGCCAAAAAGAGTAGTCCAGAGATGTCAGAACCAAAGCCGTGGGCGTCCTGAAAATAGAACGGCAGGATAAACTCGGATGCGCCAATGCCAACGAACACGATGAGCATGCAGGCAAGGTTGATGGTGAAGGCCGAATTTGCAAAGCAGCGACGAGCGGCCTCGATCAGGGACATGGGGCGCTCGCCGGCCTCCGGCTTAACATGCGGCAGCGTGTAGAGCCCTACAATAAGCGAGATGACGCCAATGGGCAGGTTGATGAGGAAGATGCTCTCCCAGGGAAAGTTTGCCACCAGCATGCCACCCAGCACGGGGCCACACATCATGCCAAGGGCCACGAAGGTCGCGAGAATACCCATGGCACGACCGCGCTCGCGCGCCGGAAACGACTCGGTGATGATACCCATGTTGTTAGCCATGGCCGCCGCGCAACCGACGCCCTGAACGATGCGTGCCAGGATAAGAACTTCGAGCGAACCCGAAAGGCCGCACAGCAGCGAACCAACCGAAAAGACTATGACGCCCAGCTGGATCACATTCACCTTGCCGTGCACGTCGCCCAGACGGCCAAACGGCAACATAGCCACGCAAGTTGCAAGCAGATACACCGAGCTTACCAGCTGAATGCGATCGAGGCCCACGCCCAGCTCCTTTTGCATCACGGGCAGCGCCACGGTCACGACGGTCGAATCCAGACACACCATAAACGTCATGATGAGCACGGTAAATAGAATCGCCCATTTGTTCTTGCCATGGGTGTCGCCCTCTAGGGCAATATGCTCGCGGCGCAGCTGCTCTGCAGTTTTCTCCATATCCATCCTTTCGAGTGGTGCAACGCAAAAACGGGACCCCAATCGCCTGCGAACAGTCGCGATTGGGGTCCCGCCTACGGAATCGGAACGAAAGGTCACCGAAGCTTTCTGCCAGCATCGGCACCTTGCACGAACGCTAGCCTAGCACTGCTCGAGCGCCTGCTCAAGGTCGGCAATCAGATCGGCCGTGTCCTCGAGGCCGCACGACAGGCGCACCATGTCGGCGGAGATGCCGCAGGCGATGAGCTCCTCATCGTTCATCTGGCGGTGCGTAGCGTTAGCGGGATGCAGGCAGCAGGTGCGGGCGTCAGCCACATGCGTGGCGATCTGGGCGAGCTTAAGGCTCTTCATAAAGGTCTCGGCCGCCGCACGGCCACCGTTAAAGCCAAAGCTCACAACGCCGCAGGTACCGTTGGGCATGTACTTCTGAGCCATGTCGTAGTACTTGTCGCCCTCCAGACCCGGATAGCTCACGAAGCGCACCTTGGGATGACTCTGCAGGAACTTGGCAACGGCCAGGCCGTTCTCACAATGACGCGGCATGCGCACATGCAGGCTCTCGAGCGAGCTGTTCAAGAAGAACGCTGCCTGCGGGTTCTGCATGGGGCCGAGGTCGCGCATGAGCTGAGCGGTTGCCTTGGTAATGAAGGCACCCTCGCGTCCGAACTTCTCGGCATACGTCACGCCATGGTAGCTCTCGTCAGGCGTGGTGAGGCCCGGGAACTTGTCCGCATGGGCCATCCAGTCAAACTGGCCGTGGTCGACGATCACGCCGCCCAGGTAGGCAGCATGCCCATCCATGTACTTGGTGGTGGAGTGCGTAACGATGTCGGCGCCCCACTCAAAGGGACGGCACATCACGGGGGTCGGGAAGGTGTTGTCGACCATCAGCGGCACGCCGTGGTCATGCGCAGCCTTGGCAAAGCGCTCAATATCGAGCACGGCAAGGGCGGGGTTGGCGATCGTCTCGCCAAAGACGAGCTTGGTATTGGGCTCAAAGGCTGCCTCGAGCTCCTCGTCGGTGCAGTCGGGGGCGACGAACGTGCAGGTAACGCCCATGCGCTCCATGGTATGGGCGAGCAAGTTGTAGGTACCGCCGTAGATGGCAGAGCTCGCGACCACATGATCGCCGGCACCGGCAACGTTAAAGATCGCAAGGAAGTTCGCAGCCATGCCCGAGCTCGTGAGCATCGCAGCGGTACCGCCCTCCATCTCGCAGATCTTGGCGGCAACCAAATCGCACGTGGGATTCTGCAGACGGCTATAGAAGTAACCAGACTCCTCCAGGTCAAACAGCTTGCCCATGTGCTCGGACGTGTCGTACTTCCACGTGGTTGACTGGTAGATAGGCACCTGACGCGGTTCTGCATCAGACGGGCGATAACCGCCCTGAACACACGTCGTACCGATGGTCTGCTCGCTCATATCCAACTCCCTTACTTGGGTTTTGTTTTATTCGGTTCACAATACCGCTACCGCACACCCCTCTCAACCCATCCTCAAGGTGGGTTATGAAACTAATTAATCTGAGGTATTTGCCGCAGATCCTGACATTTATTCGATAGATAAAAATGAGCCATACATGAGGCTCTCGATGATTACGTGCACCGTCACGGGTACCATAAGCGGGTACACCGTGACAAAGGAGACAACGATGAAGCAAATCGATACGGCCCAGCTCGACATCACCGCCTGCCAGGCTCAGGCTGCCGAATACCACGCCCGTGGCTTTAACTGCGCACAGGCCGTTGCCTGTACGCTCGCGCCTGCCGTCGGGCTCGACCCCCAGACCGCCTTTACCCTCACCGAGGGCTTTGGCGCCGGCATGGGCGGCATGACCGAAACCTGCGGCGCCATCTCGGGCGCCGTGGCCATCATGGGCTTTGTGATGAGCGACGGCATGGAAAACCCCAAGACCAAGGGCCAGACCTACAAGCTGTCGCGCGAAATCGCCAAGCGTTTTGGCGAGAAGAACACGACGACCGTCTGCGGCACGCTCAAGGGCGTCGGATCGGACAATGGTCCGCTCCGCAGCTGCCCCGGCTGCATCGACGATGCCGTCGAGATCGCCTGCGATGTGCTAAAGCAGCTCGCCGAGTAAACGACAGCAACATACAACGACGGCCGGCACGCTTGGGATTCATCCAAAAGCACGCCGGCCGTCGCCGTTAGAACTCGGCAAATTCGGGAGCGCTGACCTCAATCTCCTCGCGCCCCGCCATAAGCTCGCGCATCTTAGCGCAAAACGGCTTCTGCTCCCCCGCTTTAAACACCAAATGAAGTGTCACGGCATCCGCGTAATCGGTATCCGAAACCTTGGCACCCGAATCCTGCGCCAAACGAAGCACCTGTTCATACTGCGGATAGGCCACATGCACGTCAACCGGCACGACACTCGTCATCTCAACGATCTGCCCTGCCTCCTGAGCAGCGGCCACCGCCGCCTGCGTCGCCGCGGTATAGGCGCGTACCAAGCCACCAGGCCCCAACAGCGTGCCGCCAAAATAGCGCGTCACTACGCAGCAAACATTTTTGAGCCTCGCGCCGCGCAGCACCTCGAGCGTCGGCATGCCACTCGTGCGGCTCGGCTCACCATCATCGCTCTGGCGCTCGCGTCCATCGACCAAAATCCACGCGGGGACATTGTGTCGAGCGTCGTAATGACGCTTGCGGACCATCTCGATAAAGGCATTCGCCTCATCCTCAGACTCAATATGGACCAGCTGAGCAATAAACCGGCTCTTGCGATCGACGAACTCACCCGTAGCCTCAATATTCGATTGCAGAGTAAAATAGCTGTCCAACAAAGCCCCTCAACAAAATAAAGCGCGGCAACAAACAGCCTCAATAATACGGCAAAGGCCGTACCGATAACCCCAGTAAATAGAACGGCAACGCCGATGATTCCGTAAACGAAAGCGAGAACCCGTCAGGGCGAGCAAAGTGCCTTGTAAGACAGGATCGTAACAAAATTGAGGCTGCCGATGATCAGGTAATGACAGCGAGACGGCGTCAGCTGAGTCGATTTGGCCCGAAAGAGGAGGGAGCACGCCTTATGGCGGCGACCGACGAATGAGCGCCAAATCGGCCAGCTGACGACGTCGCAGCGTCAACAAAGTGCTGAGTGGGCTTGTAAGCCGGGTTCTGTCGTGAACGGTCATTTATCTTGTCTGCACGTTACCGTGCAGCTCCACGCACGCTACCCGAACGCGGACCGGGCCGGCCCATAGCGTTCCTATTCGCGCTTGCTCCGGATGGGGCTTGCCAAGCCGCCGTGTTACCACGACGCTGGTGGTCTCTTACACCACCGTTTCAGCTTTTCCCTTTACGCCTTGCGACGCAGGTGGGAGTCTTCTTTTCTGCGGCGCTTTCCGTCGGATCACTCCGCCCGGCCGTTAGCCGGCATCCCGCCCTCTGGAGCCCGGACTTTCCTCACGCGTACTGCAAGCAGCACATCGCGCGACCGTCTGGCCCACTCAGCAGTGCAAGAGTGTAACACACCGTTGCCGCAGGCAATGGCACAACGCAAACGCTCGACACGATATACCAAGAACCGCCATGCGCTACAATGATCCTGTCGATGGGCAACGTCGTCAGTCGAGACGCGACCGCGCTCCGCACCCCTCCGTCAACTCGGTGTGTTCCCGCCTCCTCCCCGAGGCGGGATGTCGGCATTTTTCATGCACCGACAACCCAATAGCCTGTGTACAGCCCGGACATCTTCGCGCGCAGCAGCAGCAAATGCAAAAAGGGACCCGTCCATTGCGGACGGATCCCTTAAAACAAGTGATCGTCAAACCGATTTACTCGGCGTCGGTCTCCTCATCCTTCTTCTCGGAAGGCAGCGGGGTAACCTCGATCTCGACGCCCAGAGTCTCAGCAGCAGACTTCATGGACAGGGAGATACGACGACGGTCGAGGTCGATCTCCATGACCTTGACCTGAACCTTGTCGCCAACGTGAGTGACCTGAGAAGGCTGGTCGACGTGCTTGTTGGCCATCTCGGAGATGTGCACCAGGCCCTCGATGCCCTCGCCCAGGTCGACGAAAGCGCCGAACGGGACAAGCTTGGTCACAGTTCCCTCGACGATAGCGCCGACGGGGTACTTCTTGACCAGTGCGCGCCACGGATCCTCGGTGGTCTGCTTGAGACCCAGGGAGATGCGCTCGCGGTTGAGATCGACGTCGAGAACCTCGACCTCGACCTCCTGGCCGACCTTGACAACCTCGGAAGGATGGTTGACGTGGTTCCAGGAGAGCTCGGAAATGTGGATGAGGCCGTCGATACCGCCGAGGTCGACGAAGGCGCCGAAGTCGACGATGGAGGAAACGGTGCCCTGGAGACGCATGCCAGACTTGAGCTTGGACAGGATCTCGGAGCGCTCGGCCTTACGGGACTCCTCGAGCACGACGCGACGGGAGAGGACGACGTTGTTGCGGTTGCGGTCCATCTCGATGACGCGGGCCTCGATGCGGGTGCCCATGTAGGAGGTGAGGTCCTTGACACGACGGAGGTCGACGAGGGAAGCAGGCAGGAAGCCACGCAGGCCGATGTCGAGGATCAGGCCGCCCTTGACAACCTCGATAACCTCGCCCTCGACGTTCTCGCCGGAGTTGAACTTCTCCTCGATGCGGTTCCAAGCACGCTCGTACTCGGCACGCTTCTTGGACAGGACCAGACGACCGTCCTTGTCCTCCTTCTGGAGAACCAGAGCCTCGATGGGATCACCGAGTGCAACGATGTCTGCAGGGTTAGCGTCCTTGCGGATGGACAGCTCGCGGACCGGGATAACGCCCTCGGACTTGAATCCGATGTCAACGAGCACCTCGTCATGCTCGATCTTAACGACAGTGCCGTTAACGAGATCGCCCTCATCAAAGTCGGTAATCGTACCGTCGATGAGGTTGTTCATCTCCTCCTCGTTGACATCGTCAAGAGAGAAAATGGACGAGTTCTGAATCTCACTCAAAGGTGGACCCCTTTCGAACTACGGGGCCCCGATTGCTAGGACCTACAGAAGGGTGCGACAAGCACACAACGTTTAGGAACACTCGGGAGCCGACAGATACTAATGTGACGCTTATGCAATCACGTTCGTATAGGTTACGGGGAAATGAGTTCGATTTCAAGCGTGAACTGCGATTTTTTACTCGTGTGGAGACTTTTTCGTAATCTTATGAACACACGTCTCCGCAACTTGACGATAACCAGCCAGGCATTCGGCTTTGGGGTAAAGTATCCGGAGCCAACGATTCTAGATCGATTTTTCGAGAAAGGTGCCCGCGTGCTCAAAGCAGTCGTTTTCGATATGGACGAAACGCTTCTTAGCATCAACCTCAACGCGTTCATCCTTCGCTATTTTAAGGATGTCTCTTCGATGCTCGCGGATATCGGGCGCCGCAGCCGCGGTGGCACGATGGCACGCCTCGGCACCATCCTGGTCGACCTCAACGCCAATCGCCGCAGCAGCACGGACAATCGCACCAATCTTGAGTTTTACCAAGAAGAGGTCGAGCGCCGATGCGGCATTTGCCTCTCGGACCCACTTATCTACGAGGCGTTTACCTACTACGACCGCGAAGTTCTTCCGTACAAGAATGACGAACTCATCAACGCCCATGCCATGCCGGGCGCACACGCCGCGCTTCAGGCCGTACAGGACGCAGGGCTGCGCTGCGCGCTCTTTACCAACCCCAGCTTTCCGCAGGGGGCCATCGAGTGCCGCATGGGTTGGGGCGACCTGGCCGACGCCCCCTTTGAGCTCGTCACGCACATGGGAAACGCCACCCGCTGCAAGCCTGATGCCACCTACTATCTAGAGCAGCTTCAGGTGATGGGGCTCGAACCGTACGAGGTCCTTATGGTGGGCAACGATCCCAAACGCGACTTCCCTAGCCCCGCCTGCGGCATTCAGACTGCCTATGTAGGCCAGGGCAAGCCCAACCGAGTCACCTGGCGCGGAACCATGGAAGGCTTCGCCCGCGACTTTAACGCCGTAGTAGAAGCCTTCTACGAACACCAAGTAGCCGACGAACTGTCCTAGCACACTTGGGTTTTGCCGATCATGATGTTGAGGATCTCGATGTCGGTGTCCTTCATGCCCACACGGCCCACGTAGCCCATGCTGGCGATCGTCTGCTCAACGGTATCTTGGATCAGGCCCTCGCCGGCGCGGAAGCCGCGGCCCTGCATAGCCATATCGTGACCCAAAATCGCCGCATCGACGGCAGCCGAAATCTTGGCGGCACAGCTCGCCTTGGCGCCATCGCACACGATGCCGCCAACGTTACCGAGCGTGTTCGAAACCGTCGCGCCAATCTGCTCGCGCGTGCCACCGCACAGCCAGGTAATCGCAGCGCCGGCACCGCACGCAGCGCAAATAGCGCCGCAAAACGCCGAGAGCGCACCAATGTAGCTCTTGATATGCACGGCAATGAGGTCGGACAGCATCACGGCGCGCACCAGTCGATCGTGGTCGCAGCGCAGGTACTCGGCATACTCCATAACGGGCAGTGCGCAGGTAATGCCCTGATTGCCAGAGCCGCACACAATGGCGACCGGCAGCGCGCAACCGTTCATGCGGGCGTCGGAGCCTGCGGCCGCACGTGCACGGGCACGGCAGGCAACGTCGTCGGCGCGAGCGCCCAGCAGCGTACGGCCCACCTCGGCACCCCAAGCGTTCGCCAGGCCCTCGGCACTGATCGCGCCGTTCAACTCAATCTGACGCTCAACGGCAACACGGGCGCCCTCAATGTCACCGTCCTCGATAAAGTCGATGATGGACTCGATCGACATAGGCGTATCGGCGTTATCGGCGGCACGCTCGGCCACGACGCGCTCGGCGCAGGCGGCACACTCCCCCGCCGACTTGCCGCACACCGGAATACCGTCGAGCGTATGGCACGTGACATTGGTGTGGTGGTCGGTAATCTCGACGACCGCGGTATGGCCCCCGGCCGTGGCGGTCACTTTGATGTAGAGGTTGGGCACACCCTCGACAAGCGACACATCGCAGTAACCGGCATCGGCGAGGAGCTCGGTCACGCGAGCACGATCTTCGTCGTTAACGCTCTCGAGCACCTCGAGCGCGCTCTTGGCGTCACCGCCCACGGCACCCAGCACGGCCGCAGCTTCAATACCATGCATACCGCCCGAGTTGGGCACGGTCACGCTCTTAACGTTCTTGATGATGTTGCCCGAGCAGGCAACGTCCACATGATCGGGTTCGCAACCGAGCGTCTGGCTCGCCAACGCCGCCGCATAGGCAACGGCAATAGGCTCGGTGCAGCCGAGCGCACAGACAAGCTCGCGGTTCAAAACATCGCAAAACGCGGCATCACGAAGGGAATCGGTAGGCATAGGTATCTCCTGCTTGCATAACGGGCTGGGCTCTCGAAAATAATTAGCTCTTTTATTTGATAACAATGCATCAAAAACCGCAACCATGATTCCGGCGGACGGCGCTCAAGCACAAACTGGCGGCATTCATTCATGAAAAGCAGGTCTTGTTGCCTGCTAAAGCGTTTGACCAAAAAACACCCGAGCGTTTACACAAAAGTCGCGCTATCATGCAGTCGAACGCGGTAAACACCTTTAGCATTTGCGCCGCACAGACCAGAGAGGAACCATCCATGAAGATCGGTATCGGTAACGACCACGCCGCCGTCGAGCTCAAGAACATCATTTCCGAGCACCTGAAGGAGCGCGGCTGCGAGGTCGTGAACTTTGGCACCGACACCTCCGAGAGCTTTGACTACCCCATCGCCGGCTACAAGGTGGGTAAGGCCGTTGCCAACGGCGACGTCGACCTGGGCATCCTGATCTGCGGTACCGGCGTCGGGATCAGCCTGGCTGCCAACAAGGTCGAGGGCGTACGCGCCGTCGTATGCTCCGAGCCCTTCAGCGCCAAGCTCTCCCGCATGCACAACAACACCAACGTGCTCGCCTTTGGCGCCCGCGTCGTAGGCTCCGAGCTCGCTAAGATGATCGTCGACGAGTGGCTCGACGCCGAGTTCGAGGGCGGCCGCCACGAGCGTCGCGTCAACCTCCTCAACGAGATCGACCAGACCCGCGGTCTCAAGGTCGTCGACGAAGCCTAAAGACATACAACGCCATACGCTAGCGACAGCCCCCGCCTGGAATGCACGCACATTCCAGGCGGGGGCTCTTTAGTAGATTTCTAGGCATGTCCCAAAAATCTACTGGAATAAAAAGGGCGCCGCGGATGGAGTTCCGCGGCGCCCAAGCCACACGCGAACAGCTTTAAGGAGTCAAAGCTGGTTTAGCCAAAGAAACGCTTGATCTCGATCTCGGCGTTCTCCAGGCAGTCGGAGCCATGAATCACGTTGGCGTTGACATCGACGGCAAAGTCGCCGCGAATGGTGCCAGGAGCGGCATCAAGCGGGTTGGTGGCACCCATGAGGGTGCGCATCTTAGCAACGGCAGAAGGACCGGAAACGACCATCTTGACGACCGGACCACTCGTCATAAAATCGCAGAGACCGCCAAAGAAGGGCTTGTCGTTGAGGTGAGCATAGTGCTCCTCGACGGTGGCGCGCTCGAGCGTGGTCATCTCCATACGCTCGATGACAAGGCCGCTGCGCTCAATGCGAGCAACGATCTCGCCGATCTTGCGGTCGCGCACAGCGTCGGGCTTAATCATGATGAAGGTCTTCTCGATAGCCATAAGGTAGCCTTTCAAGTAGGTTCGCGCGTGCCCAAGTCCCATTCCGGCACCCGCCTGGACTGCATCGTAACAGAGTTCTAGCTGCAGTTAAACAAAAAGCCGTTTATTGAAGCGTTATTATTTATTGAAGCGCTCTATATGTGTCACTTCTGTTCCGAAGCCCGACTAGAGTACCATCCACCCCACTTTCAACTGCAACGAACAGAACGGGCGGTCGATTGTCGCCCGTGAACGCACCCCATTCACAACCTGCGCAAATGTCCTACAGAAGTTCTCGACAAGCTCCTTCCTTCTCTATAACAAAACGGGCGCCCACCGTAGCGGGCACCCGTAAAGGCAAGATATGATGAACACACCAGACAGACGCATCCAATAAGCTAATTAGCTCCGTGGCCCATCTCGACGACCTTGGATAACGAGCCAGACGCACCCTCATCGGCCGCAAGCTGCGCCTCGGCGCGTCCCAACTGCACGGCAACGGCGGCAGGGGCGGTACCGCCCTCGGTCGTGCGCGCGGCGACAATCGACGGGATGTCGAGCGCCTCGGTAATATCGCGCTCAAAGAGCGGGCTTGCCTCCTGGAACACCTCAAACGGCAGGTCCTCAAGATTGCAGCCGCGCTTCTCACACATCAGGACCAGATGGCCCACCACGGCATGCGCCTCACGGAACGGCAGGCCACGCTTGGCCAGGTAATCGGCAACATCGGTAGCGGCAAGGTGCCCCACGCCGCACTCGCGCGCCATGGCATCCTCGTTGACGGTCCAAGTCGAAATCATACCGGCCATAACCGACAGGCACTGCATGAGCGTGTGAGCGGTATCGAGCGCGCCCTCCTTGTCCTCCTGCAAGTCCTTGTTATAGGCCAGCGGTAGGCCCTTCATGGTCACAAGCAGCTGCACCAGGTTGCCATAGACTCGGCCACTCTTGCCGCGGATAAGCTCGGCAAAGTCGGGGTTCTTCTTCTGCGGCATGATGGACGAGCCGGTGGAGTAGGAGTCGGAAAGCGTGATAAAGCCAAATTCGGAGCTCGACCACAGCACGATCTCCTCGGAAAGACGCGACAGGTGCATGGCCATGACGGAGCCGGCGTAATGCAGATCGAGCAGGAAATCACGGTCGGAAACCGCATCGAGCGAGTTGGGAATCACACCCGTAAAGCCAAGCTCGGCAGCCGTCATCTGGCGATCGAGCGGATAGCTCGTACCGGCAAGAGCGGCAGCACCCAGCGGGCAGTTGTCAGCGGCATCAAAGGCGGCCTTCAGACGTGTAAAGTCGCGCGCGAACATCCAGGAATACGCCAGCAGATGATGTGACAGCAGCACGGGCTGAGCATGCTGCATGTGCGTATAGCCCGGCAGAATCACCTTGTCGTACTTTTTGGCCGCATCCACCAGCACATGGCGCAACTCAAGATTGGCCTCCATGAGCTCCTTGGCCAACGCCTTGACACCAAGGCGCGTATCGGTCGCCACCTGGTCGTTGCGCGAACGCCCGGTATGCAAGCGCTTACCGGCCTCACCGATACGGCGCGTCAGCTCGCTCTCGATGGACATATGAATGTCCTCATCGTTGATATCGAAGGTGAAGTTGCCGGCATCGATATCCTGTTCGATTCCGGTCAGGCCCTCGGCAATCGCCTGCTCGTCCTCGGCGCTGATGATGCCCCGGGCCGCCAGCATCTTGGCATGTGCCTTAGAGCCGGCGATATCCTGCTTATAGAGATGTTTGTCGACCGGCAGCGACGCGCCAAACTCCTGCGTGACCTCGGCCACGCCTGCCTCAAAACGACCGCCCCAAAGAGCCATGGAACCGTCCCCTTTCTCCAAATACCAAAACAAGCGCCCAAAGCAATGCGCCATGTCGCAAAAGCGATTTTTCAACCGCTAGTTTTACACATCCCCCACCGCGCGCGGGGCCATATAGCTAATTTGCAAAGAAGTGACGCACCAGGCACTTGGCGCCCAACGTCTCCCTCCGGATGTTGCCTTGCGAACCATCGATCCAGGCCTTCAGGCTCATAGGAACGTCCTCGACCTTTGCAGCATCGAACTCGGGCGCGAGGGCAAGTAAGGCATGCGCGATAGCATTGAACATAATGGATACTCCTCATATATATAGGCACAGAGCCGCCAAATTGATAGAAGGAGCCCCGCCGGACAACCCCGGCGGGGCTCGGACTCAGCCGCAGACGCGGCATCATATATGCGGGCGGAACGTAGGGGCCACCGATGTTAAGAAGTGTCAGCAAGCATAACGAAAGGTAGGGACCCCGTGCGCCCGTTTTGTATCACGCGGATGGGCCGCGCAGATACCAAGGGAAGGAGGCGCTAGGCCTGGGCGGCAGCGGAGCTGGGACCCTGGACCTTTGCCCACGTCTTGAGCGACAGCGTATCGATCTCGATAAAGCCGGCGCTGGCCTTCTCGTCAAACGTGGTGTCGCGGTCGTAGGTGGCCAGGCCGTAGTCGTAGAGGCTGAAGGGGCTCTTGCGACCGACGACATGGCAGTTGCCCTTAAAGAACTTCAGACGGACGGTACCGGTCACGAACTTCTGGGTGTCGGCCATAAAGGCATCGAGCGCGTTCTTGAGCGGGCTGTACCACTGGCCGTTGTACACGGCGGTAGCCCAATCCTGCTCGAGCTTAATCTTGGCCTTGAGCAGGTCGCCCTCGACGCAGATGTCCTCGAGCGCCTTGTGGGCGGTGATGAGCGTCAGGGCGCCGGGAACCTCGTAGCACTCGCGGCTCTTGAGGCCCACCAGACGGTCCTCGACAAGGTCCAGACGACCAAAGCCGTTGTCGCCGGAGATCTTGTTGAGGGCGATGACGATCTCGGAGAGCTTCATCTTCTTGCCGTCGACAGCGACGGGCTTGCCTGCCTCAAACTCAATCTCGGTGTAGGTCGGGGTGTCGGGCGTGTCGTCGGGATTCTTGGTCATAACCCAAGCGTCGTCGAGCGGCTCGTTCCAAGGATCCTCCAGGTGACCGCACTCAATGG
>CAKTWK010000013.1 GCA_934630735.1 uncultured Collinsella sp.
TGGACGGGGATAGCCCGATTATTTTCCGGTTCGACGAACAGCCGATCGTGTCAAACTTGGTCTAACAGAGCCAAAAGAAAAGCCCCCGTTGCCGGAGGCTTCAAGTTCAATTGGTGCGGCGTATAGGATTCCGCGCATCCGCTTCGCGGATCCGCGCCGGCTTCGCCCGCCTGCCGGCGGACTCGCCCGCTCGCTAAAAACGCTCCGCGTTTTCTTGACGTTCGCGCCTCGACCGAGGTTCGAATCCATGCCTGGTTTCCTAAAAAGAAAAGCCCCCGTTGCCGGAGGCTTCAAGTTCAATTGGTGCGGCGTATAGGATTCGAACCTATGACGTTCTGATTCGTAGTCAGACCCTCTATCCAGCTGAGGTAACGCCGCAGCGCAAGACATATAAAACCACTTTAGTTCGTTAGAGTCAAGCAAAATCTCAAACTTTTTTTCGCGCGGACCGCAATTTGTCACGCTGCACTGCAAGCATCAGCGCTTCTCGTGCGATCAATTGGCTTTTCGATCACATCGAACCCGGCGCCAAGCTCCCCCAGAAGCGACCGCACCCGTTGGGCACAGTCGTAGTCGGCAAACGAGATACTCAGCATGCGCGCCACCTGGTTAGAAGTTCTCACCTCATAAAACCGCTCAAGCGCCACAAGCCCCTCATGCGCCACAAACGTCTCGACCACATGCGGCGACTCCTCATAGCACCATTGCGTCAATGGTCCCTCACTCGTCTGCCGAACCACCAAGCCACCCATACCCGACGGCTCGCACGTTACCAGCAGGTGCTCCCCGCCCTCATCGCTCTGGAACAAAACAACCCGCTCGTCGAACAGCTCCATCACATCCCCTTTCTCTTGCTCTTAGTTAGCAAAAGCATAGCAGGTAAATGCATGTATACAGAACGTTTGTTCGTGTGTTTTCTATCGAGCTGTCCGCACGGCATGGTATAGCCGTACACAAAAAGGGCGCCCCTAAAAGGAGCGCCCTCGCAAATCGCCTATGCAGCTAGTTTACGCGACCGGCTCGATCTTCTCGAGGCCGCCCATGTAGGGACGCAGAACCTCGGGGATCGTGATGGTGCCGTCGGCGTTCTGGTAGTTCTCCAGAATGGCAGCCATGGTACGACCAGCCGGCAGGCCGGAACCGTTAAGGGTGTGCAGGTAGCGCGAGCCCTTGAAGTTCTCGGGGTCGCGATACTTGATGTTGGCACGACGGGCCTGGAAGTCGCCGCAATTGGAGCAGGAGCTGATCTCCTTGTAGGCGTTGTAGCTCGGCAGCCAAACCTCGATGTCGTAGGTCTGACGGGCAGAGAAGCCCAGGTCGCCGGTGCACAAGCTAATCACGCGATACGGCAGGCCCAGCTGCTGCAGCAGGTACTCGGCCTCGGCGGTCATGCTCTCGAGCTCCTCGTCGGACTCCTCCGGCTTGGCAAACTTAACCATCTCGACCTTGTCGAACTCGTGCTGGCGAATGATGCCGCGGGTGTCGCGACCGGCGGAACCGGCCTCCTCGCGGAAGCAGGGGGTGAAGGCAGTGTAGCGACGAGGCAGAGTGTCGGCGTCCAGAACCTCACCGGCGTGCAGGTTGGTAAGCACGACCTCGGCGGTAGGGATCAGGAAGTTGTCGCCCGAGACGTGATAGGCGTCGTCCTCGAACTTGGGCAGCTGGCCCGTACCGAACATGGTCTGACGCTTGACGACGATGGGCGGCCACCACTCCTTGAAGCCACGGCTCGTGTGCGTGTCCAGGAAGAAGTTGATAAGGGCGCGCTCCAGGCGGGCACCGGCGCCACCGAGAACGGTGAAGCGGCTGCCGGAGAGCTTGTTGCCACGCTCGAAGTCGAGGATGTCCAGATCGGTGCCCAGATCCCAGTGCGGCTTAAAGTCGAAGTCGAACTCGCGCGGGGTGCCCCAGCGGCGACGCTCGATGTTCTCGTCCTCGTCCTTACCGTACGGGGTGGCCTCGCACGGAATGTTGGGCAGGTGAGACATGAAGTCGTACTGCTCCTGCTCAAGAGCGGTACGGCGCTCGGCCAGACCGTCAATCTTCTCGTTGACGGCGCGCACGGCCTCCTTGGCGGCCTCGGCCTCGTCCTTCTTGCCCTCCTTCATCAGGGCGCCAATCTTCTTGGACTCGGCGTTACGCGTGGCCTGGAGCTCCTCAACCTCGGTGATGACGGCACGGCGCTCGTCGTCGAGTTCAAAGAACTTCTCGCGATTCCAAGACGTCTGACGATTTGCCATGGCGGTATCGATGGCATCGGGGTTCTCGCGAACAAACTTGATATCAAGCATTAGATCCTCCGGCGATATACATTCCATTTAGGTTGCAACCTTGTACATGTATGGGCAAGTATATACTTATGAGCGTTTACGACCCAACTCAACTACGCAAGAAGGCACCCAATGGACGCAGTTTTTTCCTTTTTGTTTGGCACCCGCACCGGTTTTGCCATCCTTTTCGCCGGCGGCATCCTGCTGTTTGCGATTCTTGCCTTTGTAATGGAGAAGCGCACCCATAAGATGTACGTCGACCGCGGCCCCAAGTCCGAGGATGAAGAAGACAGCTTCTGGGAATAACCTGCCAAAAAGAGACAGGTTTATTTTGGTCGGTTTTATCTGGGCAAACGCAAGCGCCTCGCAACTGGAATTGAGCCAGTTGCGAGGCGCTTTTTGCTATAGAGATAAAACCGCAGGAAAACCTGCCAAAATAAACCTGTCCCTAAATGGAAGGTTTTACTGGAGGGTGGCGTCGATGGCTTTGACTAGGGCGCTGCGCATGCCGGCGTCCTCGAGCGCGACGACGCCCTTGATGGTGGCACCGCCGGGCGAGCAAACGGCATCCTTCATCGCTGCGGGATGCTGACCGGTTGCAAGCTGCAACTTTGCCGTACCCAGCACCATCTGGCTCACAATGCGATAGGCATCGGCGCGCGGAATACCGTGTTTGACGGCCGCATCGCCCAGAGCCTCGATCGCCATGGCGACAAACGCCGGGGCGCAGCCGCCCACGGTACCGCCCACAAACAGCAGACTCGAATCGAGCTCGACCACCGTGCCAAGCTTTCCGAGCAGACCGAGCACCGTGGCACGCTGCTCATCGCTAAGCGTAGAAGCCTTCTCGCAGGCGATAACGCCCTCGTCCACCGAAACCGGCGTGTTGGGCACCGTCGAGATATGAGCGACACCTGGCAGGACCTGTTCCCACTTGGCACTATCCCAGGTCCAGGCGACCGAAAGGACGACCTTGTCGGCAAGCGCATCCTTGAGTGGAGCGAAGACCTTCTCAATCATGTACGGCTTGACCGCCGCAACTACGATGTCGGACGCGGCAACAACCTCCGCCGCATCATGGCAGGCAGCCATGCCCCGCGCCTCGCAACGCTCAACCAGAGCATCGTAGCGGCCTGCGCAGGCGCACATGTCGCCCGCGGCCACGCCGGCGACAATCCAGCCATCGGCCATAGCGCTCGCCATATTGCCAAAACCGACAAATCCGATCTTCATATCACACAGTCCTCTCAGATGCGTTCCCCAAAACGAAAGTCATTGTCCCACGCTATTGTTTCGTATTGCCGACCTACTTGTGATACGGCTCGCCACGGCTAATCTTGCAGGCGCGGTAGATCTGCTCCAGCAGCACCACGCGCGCCAGGTTGTGCGGCAAGGTAATGCGTCCAAAGCTGAGCATCTCGTCGGCGCGGGCGCGCACGGCATCGCTCACGCCGTCCGATCCGCCGATTACAAAAGCGATGTCGCTGTTGCCTCGCAGCATGAGGTCATCGAGACGGGTCGAGAGCTCCTCGCTCGAACGCTCCTTGCCCTCGATAGCCAACAGAATCACATGTGCCCGCGGTGGCAGGGCAGCAAGAATCGCCGCGCCTTCTTTGTCGCGCGCGGCATCCACGCCGCCCGCCTTGGCCGGATCGATATCGGCAACCTCGCGCATATCTACCTTGGCATAGGCACCTAGGCGCTTGGTGTACTCGGCGCACGCGTCCTTCCAAAAGCGCTCTTTGAGCTTGCCGACGCAAACAACAGTATATTTCACGCGCGTCTACTCCTTCGATTCGTTCTGAACTTTGCCGGCGGCCAGCATCTGCTCGAACATCGAGGCCGACTGCGAAAAGTCGCTCGGCAGCACGACCGTCGAGGTTTTGCCCGTGCGAGCGAACTCCGTCATCATCTCGGACCACTGCGTGAACATGAACAGCTGGTTGGCCTCATCGTTGCCGACGCCCGTCTCCTGGATGATCTCGAGCGAATCTTTGATGCCCAGCGCAATGGCCTTGCGCTGGTTGGCGATGCCCTCGCCCGCCTTTTCCATTGCCTCGGCCTCGGCGGTCGCCTCGGTAACGCGCTTGATGCGATCGGCCTCGGCGAGCTCCTGCGCAGCGGCGCGCTTTCGCTGGGCGGCGTTGATGTCGTTCATGGAGTTCTCGACCTCGGTCGGCAGCGCGATCTTGGTGATTAGTGTCGACACGAGGGTGAAGCCGTAGGCGGCCATTTGCTCGGACACGGTGGCGTCGACGTCCTTGGCGATATCGTCTTTTTTGGCAAAGACCTCATCGAGCGTGTAGACGGGGATGGAAGAGCGCAGGGCATCGGTGATGAAGTCACGCATTTGGTCGACGGGCTCCTGCAGCATGTAGTAGCTCTTGTAGATGCCCGAATCTGCCGGGCCGGCGCCCATGTCATAGCTCACGTGGTACTGAGCAGAGACCTCAAGACCGATAGTCACGTTGTCCTGGGTCTTAACGTCGATGCCAAAACCGTTTTTCATGGTGCGCAGACTCACCGTAGCGGCTTTGCGGTCGATCACGGGCACCTTCATGTGGAAGCCCGCGTTGACGATGCGGTTGAACTTGCCCAGGCGCTCGATGATCACAGCATGCTGCTGTTCAACGACATAGCAGGCGTTGGGGAGCAGTAGTAACAAAATGATGATGGGAAGCAGAAGGCTCGTAAGGGCAGCGATGATACCGGAAAACAGCATGGTCTCTCCTCTGATAGGCACACGTTGGCATTAGGATACCCGTCCAAGGAGATCGTGCATAACAAAAAAGCCCCCATTGCTGGGAGCTCTTTCAATCAATGGTGCGGGCGAAAGGACGTCCGCGTATCCGCTTCGCGGATCCGCACCGGCTTCGGCCGCCTGCCGGCGTCCTCGCCAGCTCGCTAAAAACGCTCCGCGTTTTCTTGACGCTCGCTCCTTCACAGGTTCAAGTCCCTGTGATGGGCCCATAACAAAAAAGCTCCCATTGCTGGGAGCTCTTTCATTTAATGGTGCGGGCGAAAGGACTTGAACCTTCATGGGGTTGCCCCCATACGGACCTGAACCGTACGCGTCTGCCAATTCCGCCACGCCCGCGTGCAGGAATTAGAATAACGGAGCGCCACCGCGAACGCAAGAACTATTTTTGAAAAAGTTTGCAGGCGTTTTCCCAGGCGGCTCGAGCGATTGCTTCGGCGTCCTCGCCGGTACGATCGACGCGGTCGTTGACCAGCGCGTTTGCCGTGATGGAAATCATTGCAGGCTCGCACTCAAGACCGCGAATGGGCTCAGGCGCCATATAGGGACAATCCGTCTCGAACAAAATACGGTCGAGCGGTGTTGCCGCGAATGCCTCGCGCACGTCGTCGTTGCGCTTAAAGGTAGCCGCTCCGCCATAGGCGATGTAACAACCCAAGTCCACAAAGCGCTCCATCGTGGCTCGGTCCTCGCCAAAGCAGTGTAGTACGCAACCGGCCTGGGGCACGCCGACCTCGCGCAACACGTTGTACGCGTCCACATGCGAGGTGCGTTCCTCGTCCGTGTCCTCATGACGCAGGTGCAGCTCTACCGGCACATTGTGGCATACGGCAACCTCGAGTTGGCGCGCCATACAGTCGATCTGCACGTCGTGGGGCGCCGGCGCGATATCGTCGTCGTAATCCATGTGGTAGTCCAAACCGATCTCGCCAATGCCAACGCATAGGGGATCATCAAGCGCAGTCACAATCTGGGCATGGATGTTATCGGTGTAGTCGGGCGCGCCATACGGATGCACACCGGCGAGATACTTGACCTGCGGAATATCCCGCATCGGCAGGATCTCGCGAACCAGCCAGTCGCTATAGTCCGCCACGCTGCGCTTATCGGCAATGGGGTCGAAGACCGTCACCAACAAGTCAATGCCCGCTTCCTTGGCGCGCTCGAGCGTCTCGGGCACTTCCTTGCTCCAAAATGAGAGCAGGTGCGCATGCGTATCGGCAAGCGGTGCCAGCGGTTCCGGGCAGGCCACCGTTTTCTTCTTTTTGGTAAACGTCACGCTTTCGACATTAGGCGTCATGGGAAAGCTCCTGAGCCAAGCGGACAAAGGCGGCGACGTCGAGTGTCTCGGCGCGCGTGGTAGGTGCGATACCGCAGGCCTCAAAGGCGGCGTCGAGCACGTCCTTGGCAAAGCCGTTGGCGCTCATGGAGTTGCGGATCGTCTTGCGGCGCTGAGCAAACGCGGCGTCGATCACACGAGCCACAAACTCGCGGTCGAGGCCCTCGGGTACCACGCCGTCAACGCGATCGATGCGCACTACGGCAGAATCCACATGCGGCGCCGGCATAAAGCAGCGCGGCGGTACCTCAAAGCGCCCCGTCACCTGCGCATACAGGCCGAGCTTTGCCGTGTAGCCGCCATAGGTCTTGTTGCCCGGCGTTGCGGCAATACGATCTGCAACTTCTTTTTGCACCATGACGACAGCGCGCTTAAGCGCGGGCATCGTCTGGAAGAACTGAAGGATGATCGTCGCCGCCACGTTATAGGGCAGATTCGCGACGAACACCGTGGGTTCACCACCGGCGGCCTGCTCAATCTGCTCCGGCGTCACCTTGAGCGCATCGCCCATGATAAAGCGGAAGTTGGCATAGTCGGCGGCGTGGGCGTCAAGCACCGGCTCGAGCTCGGGATCTGCCTCAATCGACGTGACGCACGCCGCCTCCTGCAGCAGGGCCAACGTCAGCGTACCGCAGCCCGGGCCGACCTCGAGCACACGCTCATCGCCCGCAAGCTCAGCGAGCTCACAGATACGTTCGATCACATGGTTGTCGATCAGGAAGTTTTGGCCCAGGCGATGCTTGGTTGCAAGGCCAAACTCCTCTAGCAGCTCCCTCGTTGCCGTGGGGCTTGCCAAAGGCGAAGTTGTCATGGTTGCCTCCTTAACATAGTGGCTGCATCGTAAAGCAAAAGGGCATGGACCGTTGCGGCCATGCCCTTACATCTAAACAGCAAATTGCCGATATGGCGCGCGACGTCTTAGCCCAGACGCGGGAACAGCGGCTCGCCCTTCTCGACGGGCTGACCACCGGCAAGCAGGCCCCAAGCGCAAATGCCCTTGAGGTCGTCGCTCGTGGCCTCGTCCTCGCAGGACAGGCGGCGCAGAGCCTCGGCAGAAGTCTGGGGCATGAGCGGCATCAGCAGGTGAGCGGCAATGCGGATGGCCTCGAGCAGGTTGTAGATCACAAACGCCAGCTCGTCAGCCTTGGCCTCGTCCTTGGCAAGCGCCCAGGGCTCGGAGTCCTCGATGTAGTGGTTGGCGGCGTGGATGAGCTCCATGACCTCGTCCTTAGCTCCACCGTAATCGAGCACGTCCATCTTGGCCATGTAGCGATCGACCAGGCCATCGGCAATCTTTGCCAGCGGGTTGTCGAACGCATCGAACGATGCGGGCTTGGCGGGCGCGCAACCGTCAAAGTACTTGCCGCTCATGTTGAGTGAACGCGAGATAAGGTTGCCCCAGCTGTTGGCCAGGTCGGCGTTGTAGACCTGCTCCATGCGCTCGAAGCTGATGGCGCCGTCGGTGCCGGGCACCACGTCGGTCATAAAGTAGTAGCGATAGCCCTCGACGCCCAGCATGTCGATAACATCCTGCGGAGCGATGGCGTTACCACGGCTCTTAGACATCTTCTCGGCCTTGCCGGTCTCGGCATTGCGCACGGTCAGGAAGCCGTGGGCAAAGACGTGCTCGGGCAGGGCCTCGCCGATGGCCATGAGCATGGCGGGCCAAATGACGCAGTGGAAGCGGATGATGTCCTTACCCACAATATGGAACTGCGCAGGCCAGCGATAGGCCAGCTCAGCGCGGGCCTCGTCAGTGTCGACACCGTAACCGACGGCCGTCATATAGTTGAGCAGCGCGTCGAACCACACGTAGGTCACGTGGCCCTCGTCAAACGGGACCTGAATGCCCCAGTCAAAGCTCGTACGGCTCACGGAAAGGTCGTTGAGGCCGCCTTCGACAAAGCTGCGCACCTCGTTCATGCGGAATGCGGGCTCGACAAAATCGGGGTGCTCGTCATAGAGCTTGAGCAGCTTGTCCTGGAACGCAGAGAGCTTAAAGAAGTAAGACTCCTCCTGCACGCGCTCGAGCGGACGGTGGCAATCGGGGCACAGGTGCTGGCCGACGCTGCCGTACTCCTCGTCGCCCTTCTGGACCTGCGTATCGGTGAAGTAGGTCTCGTCAGGCACGCAATACCAGCCGTCGTAGCTGCCCTTATACAGGTAGCCGGACTCCTTCATGCGCTCCCACAGATACTGCACGGCGTGATGCTGACGCGGCTCGGTAGTACGAATGAAGTCGTCGTTGGAGATCTCGAGCTTGCTCCAAAGCTCCTTGAAGTGCGGAGCCTGGCTGTCGGTCCACTCCTGCGGCGTCATGTTGTGCTTGGCTGCAGCCTCGGCGACCTTCTCGCCGTGCTCGTCCATGCCAGTCAGAAACTTGACGTTATAGCCGGCGGAGCGGCGATAGCGAGCCTGGACGTCGGCGATGATGGTGGAATAAGCCGTGCCCAGGTGCGGATCGGCGTTGACGTAGTAGATGGGCGTCGTGATAAAGAACGAAGGCTTGCTTTGATCCATGGGGTTTGTCCTCCAGAAAAACGTTGCATACAGGGGATGATTCTAGCGCAAGGGCCGGATATCCTCCATCTATTGCATATCGAGCACCATGGCATAGACATCGCGCTTGCGGCGCGAATACTTCTGAGACAGGCGCTTGGCCACCGCAGAGGCGGGCTCCCCCTCCTCGAGCGCGGCGCGGATGTCCTCGCGCAGGGCCTCGTCAGGATCTGCCGCCGCAGCGCCAACCGGCGCGATACCAGCCTCTTCGTCCTCGCTCGGTGGCGCGATGACCAGCGCAATCTCGCCCTTTACCTCGCCGCGAGCACGCAGCTCCTCGGCAAGCTGGGCAGCGGGCCCGCGCAAGACCTCCTCGTGCAGCTTGGTGAGTTCGCGGCAGACGGCAACCTCACGCTGGGGAAAGACCTCGGCCACGGCCTCGAGCGTCGCCACGATGCGATGTGGAGACTCGTAGAAGATGAGTGCGCCGGGCACCACGGCAAGGCGCTGCAAACGGCGCACGCGGTCGCCGTGCTTGCGGCCCAAAAAGCCTTCGAAGAAAAAATGCTCACAGGGAATGCCGGATGAGACAAGCGCCGTGACGCACGCGGACGGCCCAGGGATGACCTCGACGGGCACATCGGCCTCGCGCGCCGCCTCGACCAGCGCCTGGCCGGGATCGGACACGCTCGGCATACCGGCGTCCGAGGCAAAGGCGAGGGTCTCCCCCGCCAGCAGACGGTCAACCAGACCGGCGGCGCGGCTGGCGATCACATTCTCGTCGCAACGGACAAGCGGCTTGGAAATGCCCAGGTGCATCAGCAGCTTTGACGTCACGCGCGTGTCTTCGCAGCAGATGGCATCGGCGACGGCAAATGCCTCGCCAACGCGCGGAGACAGGTCGCCCAGGTTGCCGATGGGCGTTCCGACCACATAGAGTTTGCCCGTATGGGCGCTGTTTTGCGTCATATCAACCTATTCAATCATGCCGCGCTCGAGCGTACCGAGCGCCGCGCGGGCGTCCCATGCCGCAATGCGCTTCTCGGTCTTCCACGTTTGGAAGAACCAACCGGCGGCCGGCGCAAACGAAGCCAGCTGGTTGGCGATAAACACGCGCTCGTAGGCATTGCGGCCCTCGGGCGTAACCGACGAGTTGGCAAAGATCGCCGCGCCCGACCATTCGCCCACCAGCACGGGGAACCCTGTCGAAATCGCTTCTTTAAGCTCGCGCTTGTTGCGCGAAATCGCCGTCGTCAGCCCGCGGGGGCTCGTGATGTCGAGCGCGTGCTCGTCGCGGTAGTGGTACAGGTGAAGGTCCATGTAGACGTTCTTGTACTTGGCGCCGCGCATAAAATGCTTCCACTCGCTGGGATGCCCCGAAGACGAGAAGACGACGATCTTATCCTCGGGCATATACGAACGGACGAGCTCATAGGCATCGCGATAGAAGTTGCGCAGGTAGTGGGCCGGAATACCGTCCGTCACAGTAAAGAGGCTCTTGCGTACACTCATCTGCGGCGTATCCAACAGCTCGATGCCCAGCAGGCTCTCGGACTCACCATAGCGATCGGCCAGGCGCTCAAGCACATCGAGCGCAACGTGACGACCATTGGTGGACGAATGCCACTCAGCGACGACTTCCGGCGTCGTGGGCGAATCGTTGGAATCGCCCTGGCCGCCGGGTACAGTCGCCAGATCGAGCAGTACGCGGATGTTGTACTTGGCGGCCCACTCAATAGCACGGTCGATATAATCGACAACCGAGATGTAGGAAACGTCGGACTCTTGCGAGCCAAAGGCATACCACGGCACCGGCAGGCGCACGGCGTTGAGACCGATCTGCGCCATACGACGAAAATCGTCCTCGCTCACAAACGTCTCGTAATGGCGACGCATGCGCTCGTTATAAGCAGCGGTGCCCATGGCCTCCTGCAGCTCGGCTGCATTGGATGCTCCGGTCGCTGCATAGAGCGACGGGGTCACCCAGGGCTCGGGAATAAACCAACCAGAGAGATTAACGCCGAGAATCCTCTCCATCACGGCCCCCTTCGAATCGCGCAGGTCGAACCTGCATCGTATTGCATAGGAAAAGTATCGTTTTGAGTATACCCGCGCGTGCGGACAGGCGACCGAACGGTCTACAAAGTGGCGCAAAAGTGGGAGGAATGTCCGGGCAGACGGAGCCCGAGATGGCGCGCCGAGATGTACATATGCGCCGGAAGTAGGCGGCCGGAAGGCGTGCCCCGTTTTTTCGCAAAAGACTGGGATGCATTTTCCGCAGAGCCATGCATAAAAGAAAAGGACCCCTTTGCAGAGGTCCTAGTCAATTCAAGGTGGCGGGGAAGGGAATCGCGTCCGCGCGCTGCGCGGACGGACCGCTGCGGCGCTTGCGCGCCTTGCGAGCTACGCTGGCAAACGCTTGCGCGTTTACTCAGCTCCGCGCCCTCACGGGGTTCGATTCCGCGTGGGGGCCACATAAAAGAAAAGGACCCCTTTGCAGAGGTCCTAGTCAATTCAAGGTGGCGGGGAAGGGAATCGAACCCCTGACACGAGGATTTTCAGTCCTCTGCTCTACCAACTGAGCTACCCAGCCATTTGAGGTGTGCCTTGTTTCAAGGCCTGATTAGTATAACCAAGGACGCGCTCCGGTCAACCGAGAATTTTAAAAAAGTTTTTGGGCGCGACATCGACCACGATCTCGATCCTATAGAACGGCACGTCAGAAGCATCAACCGGCAGCAAGAAGTTTTTCACTCAGGGCCGCACGGGCAAACTCACTTGGCGTCATCCCCTCGGCAGCTGCCCGTCGACGAATGGCCTCCTTCATTCCCAGAGGAATCTTGACCGATAGCGTTGCCGTTCCCTCGCCTGAGAGTGGGGGCCGTCCATGCACGATCCCACCAACGGTGTGTTCGCCATCCGGAAACTCTCCGCGCTCGTACGACTCACACCACGCGTCAATCATTTCATCCGTTACAACCTGACCATTAGCGGTCGTATATGTCTTGCCCATCATCGACCCCTTTGCCGAGCTCGCTCGATCTCTTGCCAGAATTTCTTCTGAACCGGAGACAAGGCATGAATAATGAGCCATCCACGAATAAGTTCGACCGCAACGAGCTCCACGCTCCGTCCGTCCGGAAGCCATCCAATTGCAAGCCATCTCGGCGGCTCGTCTTCCGACTCGCGGCGAATACACTCAGTAACCGCGAGCCAGGCACCAAGCACCTGTTTTTCCGTCAGGTGCTTTTTGGCGTTGGGATGGATCTCGACATCCATGCATCTCCTCCTCCATCGTACCAAATTTCGTATGACGAAAGTCCACTGTCGCCAATTCCTATGCCGGCACGCGTTGGAGAGCAGGGGGTGAAACAATGATTGAAGGGCGCTCGAGTGCCGCCCAGGCGCTGGGGCAAGAACACATGCGCCAGGGACGTACGTTTTCGTAGCATACGAGGACATTGCCATTGCGATCGATAAAGGCGATGTCGATGGGATAGGCCATAAAGCAGGTGTGAACCGAGGAACAGCGCGGAAACGCCATGACAAGCGGCAGTCCGCTGGCGGCAATCGGCCGCCGTCCCAGCATGCCGCGCAGACGCACGGTAAACGACTCCGCCACCACAAACTCGGCTGGCGTCCAGCCCAACCTGTTGAGCGCCCGCGCGTAGGCGATATAGGACGAGGCCGCACTCACATGACCACCCCCGGGCGCCATGGATCGACCGTCACCGCGCGTTCATGCGTGAGCACGGCCGGCGCCCCCAGGGAAACGCCGGCGATGCTCAGCGAACTCGGCCACGGTTCGTAGTGCATGGTGCAGGTATAGGTCCTAAACGTGCCAGAAAGAGAGAGCAGGCCACCATCCGATGACGCCGTGCCTTGCTCGCTCGAGACCTCGACCTGTAGGCCATATCCCTCCATGGCATCCTGAATCTGAGCTTGAACGGTCACGGAAGCGTCAATGGAGCTCTCGTCACCCTCCCCGCCCGGCGCCACAGCGTGCGCCAGCACGATGTCGGGCACCACGCGGTCGAAGCGCGCGACCGCGCCGGCAAAGATCATGACGTTGTACGCGATGAGAGCCAGCACGAGCAGGACAGGCGTGACCACAGCCATCTCGACCGTCGCCTGGGCACGCTCCTCGCGCAAGCCCGTGTGAGTGCCCATTACGACCCACCGCCAAAAGCTCCCACCAGCGTGGCAACATCGACCGTGAGCGGGATGGAGCCGCCGCCGGGCAGCGGGATTTCGGCGATGGTGAACACTGCCCCGTTGATCGTACGCTCGACCTGGTATTGCAAGGCCTCGCAAAGTGCCTTGGGGTCAGTCACGCCCAAGGGGATTTTTCGCAGGGTATCTTGAGTTTTGGAGATGCCTACGATATCGGACCCCGGACTTTTGATGACATTGGCAGTATCGGTCAGCACCGGTTTTCGCAAACGCAAATCGCACGGCTCGAGTCCCAGCGCCGCCACGGAGGACGAGACGGTGTCACCGAGCCAGGACGCGATGGAACCCAACGCGCCGCCGCCCCCTCCCAAGCCACCGATCAGCTCTCCCATAAGCTCGTCGGCCGCACCCTGGATGTCTCCGTACCCCACAAGCAGGCGGCCCCAAACATCCATAACGCCGTCGAGCACGCCGGCAACGCCGCCCGAACGCTCCTCCAGCGTCGAGAAAAACCGCGCGAGGACGTTATTTTGTGCCGTCGCATCATCGGGCGCGAGCACTGCAGCAGAAATTGCACCACGATCGCCAAGCTCAACTGCCGTGTTAAACGAGGAGTTGAGCTCGTCGGGACTGGAGATGGTGCCCGAGACCGCAAAGGCGACTACGCCGTTGCGGCCGGGCGGCGCGATGCGCGGGCGCTCACCAGAAAGTTCTTTGATGGCGGTATCGAACGCATTGCCCGCACGGTCGGCTTCGTCCTCGGTCTGACGCTCGAGTTCGAGTTCCTTGTTGCGACAGTCGACATAGTCCTCCAGGGCGTCTTTAAACTTGTCAAAGTGATACTCGAAGCCGTTTTCGATAGAGGTTGAAGGCGCCGCAACAGCACCAAGCGACAAAACGCCAAAATGGCATTTGCTGCATTTGTCCCGTCCATCGTAATCGGCAACCGAAGCAAATCCGCTCGGCGTTCCTTTCTTGTAGTTAGGGCAGGTCGTCCCGTAATGCAGATACGCCTTGTCATCGTTCACGCTAGTCGGCCACACCGCATCGGTATAGAGTTCCGTCGCCCGAACCTCATCAGAGTTGCGCGGCAGCAGCGGAATATAGGAGGAAACCCTGTCTCCGTTCTCGGTTATATATGCCCGATCGACCTCCGCGCTCGCGTAGGTATAAAACGCCTTACGCGCCGCAGACTCTGCCTTCATCTCGACACTCGAGCCTTGGGGCTTCTCATTTGTCAGACGCCAATGGTAGTAGTCCTTCGCGCGATCAAGGGCAACTTGAGGCTCCCACGTAACGCTCGATGAGTAATGCGGATTTTGAACACCGGAGAGATCCGTTAGGCTTTTTGCGCGCTCCCACATACAAGAACAGCTGCCAACCGAACCTTTATCCGATCCACCGCAATCCGCTAGCCAGGCGCGCTCTTTGGCCTTCGCCGTCTCCTCCGATGCTTTTTGTAGCTCCTCGGCCGCGCGCTCCAGATCTTCAGAGGCATCTTTAATGGCATCGGTCGAGATTTCGGATCCTTCGAGCGCAACAAAATCAGACTCGGACGTCCTGGGCACGGCAAGCGCCGTACCGGTATAGGTTACGCCGTCGGTATCCTGCGCCGATACTGCCTGCATGGCGCGCGCGGCAACCAGGTACGGCAAGGCGGTCTCGATCTTTTGCAGGCCCTTTGCCGCGCTTTTGGCAAACTTGTTACGCGTTTTAATGATCTGGGTTCCCGTATCGATGATATCGCTGCCAACAACCTCGGCGCCCGGAATGAGAATGGCAACCAAGCCGGTGCCGATCGTGGCAAACCCCGCCAGGCCCAAACTCAAAATGCTCGCATCCACCACCGTGGCGGCTGTGTGATAGGACGACACCACGTTGGCGCCTGCCAGGGCACCGCTATCGGCCGCCACCTGGGTGTCTCCGGCGCGCGACATGCTCCATATCGCCGCGGTCGACGAAAACAGCAGCGTAAGCACCACCAGAATGACAACCGCAGAGGAGAGCGTGGTATAGGCACCGTCTTCGATAAACAAGTCGATACCGGCACGACCCATAAAGCCGCCCCGCTTGTGGCGAGTGCCTGGTCGACGGTGGGCCGCAAGCCCTTGCGTCACCCGCAGTAGGCAGCGCCTAATACCATGCAGCAATCCATGAATCATAATCTCCCTCCAGCCATTCGGGACGTGATCGATACGAGACGTCGACCTTGAGCTCGACATAGCCGCCCTCACCCGCACTGCCCATGGCCTGCACAAATGCACCGATCACGGGCAGCGGCTCAACCTCGCCGGCAACAGACACGGACGAAACGCCGCCGGCACCGGCCCGCCCCAACTCGATATCCCACGACAGCGGCCCGCCGGCATGAAAAATCGAGACGTTGGGCACCGCGGCAAGTCTGCGGCGAGTGAACTCCTTAAGGTCATCGTCGTCCTCCACCGTCGTCGTGGTCATAAGCCGCGCGGTCTCGGCGGCGGCAGACTCCATGACCGCGCGCGTATAGAGCAGGCACACCGGCTGCAACGCGAGCAAGATAAGCGCCAAAAACGTCGGTAGCAAAAAGGCGGCCTCGACCGTAGACTGTGCCCGATCCTCGCACGCGATATCAATACAGAGCGATGTCCTTGGCACCCGTCGCGGCATCGATAACCGACGATGGGGCGACGCCATGAGACGCTGCCCGCTCGACCAGTGCCGCCAAGCGTCCATCGGTGCCAGCGCGCCAAAGCCCCGCAATCGCCAGCACAATCGACAACAGCGCCACGGTGACGATGGCGTATTCGACGGTCGACTGAGCAGATTCCTCACGCAGGACATCATGCATTTCACGACCCCTCCTTTGACTCCGTTGTTTGCGGAACCAGACGCACGGCACGCAGGCGGCACGAGGCATCGCCAGCATCCGCAGCAACCGTCACCATGTCGACCCAGCCTCGCCCATCGCGCACGATGGCGCCCCATACGTTGCCCTTAATATCGAGATAGCCGCTCAGGGCGAGCTGGGCCGTGGGCACCTCGCGATAGGCGCGCAACAGGTCTGCCGCCGCCTCGGTCATCGGCCGGTCCTCGGACCATGCGAGCCGAACCGCGATCGCGTTGTCTGCAGGCGGCTCCGTCGCGCTGGCCGCCCGCTCGTCGAGTGCCTGCAAAAAGGTCCGAGCCGTGACGGCGGCATTCTGACCGCCCGAATCTCGCGCGCCTTCCGCTTGTGACACCGCCGCCGAGCCCGATCCCAAATCGGCAGTAGCGCCTGGACGCTGCTGTCGCGCAACACCCAGCCCCCAAAGCGTCACCGCTATTGCCACGAGCAAACAGACGAGCACCAGCGACGAACCAACAGGCCGCCTGCCTCCTACAGGCTGTTGATGCCGTCTTTGATCGCGTTCCATAGTTCTTCGACTTTGCTCTTAAACGCGACGATGGCGATAATCGCGATCACTACGAGCACGCCGACCAGGATGGCGTATTCGGTAGTGCCCTGCGCGCTCTCCTCCCGCAACAGCGCCTTGGCACGCTGGCGAGCGCGGATTGCCCGGCAAAAAGCCCAGCTCCAAGCCTTGCCCGCAATGTCGGTCATCGTGTTCATGTATTCCTCCCTACATCATCCCGCCTGCTCCCAGCAGCGGGCCCAATATGGACAGAAGCAACGCCGGCAAGATGAGCGTGCCGGTGGGAATCAGCAACTTGACCGGTGCGCGCTCGATCTCGCGCTCGACTGCGGCGCGATGGGCCGCACGAATCTCGCGACTTTGAGCAGCCAGCGTCTCGGCCAACGGAGCGCCCAGGGCAAGCGCCTGCCCCACCGTGATGGCAAAGGTCTCGAGCGCCCTCACGTCCAAATCACGCGCAGCAGCCAACAGCTCGGCCTCGCGCGTCCCCACACCCACCTGCCACGCCATGCAGGCGCGCTCAAGGCGAAGAGCCAGCACTGACCGGCGGTTAGCACAGAAAATCTCAAGCGCTGCATCAAACGAAAGACCGGCCGAAAGCCCCAGGCGCACCACGTCGATCATCTCGGACACCTCGCCAAGCGACACCCGCGCCGGGCCGCCCGCCCCAATCGCGCCCTTCATTCGCGCGGTCAGGGCATCGATCACCGAGCAGCCCGCAGCAAAGACCAGTACCGCCTCACGCTTGCACGCCTCTGCAATCTTGCGAGCATCCGCACGCTCCAAACCCGTCGCGACAAATACGCTCAGGGCACACAGACAAGCCACGACCCCGACTAGGGCGCTCATAACTCCACCCGCATAATGCGCCGGATAACTACCAGGGCAACGACGTTGAGGGCAAGTCCCAGCACCACAGCGCCCGCACCAGCCGGCGTCGCAAGACCGCGGCGAAAGTCTGCCGAAAGCAAAGCCAGTACCGCGCACATGCCCGCCGGCATCGCCGCGACCATGTGTGCCGACATACGCGCCTGTGACGTCTTAACGTCCAGACGGCGTTTGAGCTCAATGCGCTCACCCACCATGCTCGACGCCTCGGACAGCAAGCCGGCAAGCGGAGCCCCGGTACGCTGCGATACTTTGAGCGCCAAGGTGACAAGCGAAAGGCCGGGGGCATCGATGCGAACGAGCAGGTCATCGAGTGCGTCGGTCGCCGAGATACCGCAATCGATTGCCGCCGCCACCCGCAAAAACTCGGTATGCACCGGCTCTTGCGCATGGGCGCCCACAAAGCGCATGCCCTGTGCCAGCGAATGCCCCGAGGCAAGTGACATGGATAACGCTGTGAATGCCTCGGGCATAGCCTCTTCCACATCATGCTGTTCGCGTCGGCGATCGAAGGTGTCACGCGCGGCGCCCACGCCAAACGGCGCCACCAGCCCCAAGGCAAAGCCGATGGGCGACAACGACGCAACGGCCAGCAAAACGCTGCAGATACCACTCGACAGCAGCAGAAATGCCAGACGAGCCGCGTTATCCTCAATAGTAAGCCCAAGGCGATCTGCGGGAATCAGCGACGCCCACGAGCGGGCAATCTTTGTCAGCAGGTCGTTTTCCGCCAACTCACGCGGCAGCTTCTCCGCCATCGATTCGAGCGTCTGGCGCGCCAGCTCCGCCGGCGGCATCCGCGGCACACGAGGCTCTGCCCCACACGCCGTCGCGACAGAAAGCCCCGCCAAACCCCCTACGACGAGGGACATAGCGATCTCCATTCGTCCACCTCCTCTTGCGTGAGCGTTCCCGACCGCAAGCCCTCCGCGATAAACGGCGGCTCGCGGTCGAGCGTCCAGGTACGTTCGGCGGCATCAAACGTCACGTAGCGTTCGAGCTCAACACCGCCCGACGCGCCGCGGTGAACCCCCGAATATGAGGCCACAAAGCGCCTGCCATCTGCATGACGCTCGGACATCACGATGCCGTCGAGCGCCATGGCGATCTGCTCTTCGATAAGCTCACTCGGCAAATCGATGCCGTAGCGCGCAAGCAGCGTCAGGCGAACCACGGTCTCCTGCTCGGTACCCGCATGGAGTGTGGTGAGCGAACCGTCGTGGCCCGTGTTCATGGCCTGCAGCATGTCACAGCACTCGGCACCACGCACCTCGCCCACGACGATGCGGTCGGGGCGCATACGCAGAGCATTGGTCACCAGGTCGCGAATCGTCACCGCACCCTCGCCCTCGATTGACGCCTCACGCGCCTCCAGACGAACAACGTGTGGGTGATGTGCAAACTTGAGCTCGGCGGAATCCTCGATCGTCACGATACGCTCGCCGGTAGAAATCTCGCACGACAGCGCGTTGAGCAGCGTGGTTTTGCCCGACCCCGTGCCTCCCGCAACCGCCAAGTCCTGCCGTAACGACACCGCGCACGACAGTAGCTGCGCATACCAAAGCGGCAGTGACCCCAACCCCACAAGCTCGTCCAACGAACAGATACGGTCCGAGAACTTACGGATGGTGAGGATTGGCCCGTCGATCGCCACGGGTGGAATCACCGCGTTGACGCGATAACCCGTCTTGAGGCGGGCGTTGACGATGGGGCTACGCTCATCGATACGACGGCCGAGCGGCGAGATGATGCGATCGATGAGCACACGGATCTGTTCGTCGTCCTCAAACGCGTGCTCGATGGGATACAAAACGCCACTGCGCTCAAAAAAGGCAGAGCGACAGCCGTTGATCATGATTTCGGTAACGGTGTCGTCCTCGATGAGCGGCTGCAGCGGTCCCAGGCCCACCACGTCATCTAGGATCTCGTCGATGATGGTCTCACGCTCAGGCGTCGCCAAGTCGGTCGGCTCTTCCACGTTGAGCGCCGCTTCCACCGCCGGACGTAGCTCAGAGCGGGCAAGAGCCGGGTCGACATAGGCGCTGATGCGCGCCACCTCGTCGTAGCCCACGCGGTCCATCACCGCACGCTTGGTGCGGCGTTTAACGGCACGGCGGCGTCCCGCATCAACGGGGGCAGCCGCGGCGGCCGCGCCAGCGGCTTTAATCCTCGTCTGCAGACTCATCGCGAATCACCCTCACGCGACCAGGGAAGACGGATGCGCGGGCGCTCGGTGCGGGTCGCGCGGTCGGCGACCATATCGCTCCAAGGACCGACGGCGCAGCCCAGCTCCACGAGCATCTCGCGCGTGGCTTCGCGCACGCTGGTCGCAAAAGCGCTCGTCTGACCCACTGCCTCGTCGGCGCGACCGAATGCCATGAGCGCGGCCAAGTCCTGACCGCCATCGGCAATGCGGATCTTGGAGCTCAGTGCGCAGGCAATCTCGAAGCGCATGGCGACGTCCTCGTCGGCACCGCGCGCACCAAACCGGTTGAACACGGCGCTCATGCGTGTGCGCGGCACGCCCACACGGCTCGCCAGCTCAATGACGCGCGAAGCGGATGTCGCGGACGATACTGCCGCATCGCCTACGACCAGGCAACGGTCGCTCGCCGCCACAGCGGCGGCCACGGCATCACCCCAAAAGACCGAGGTGTCGACAAAGACCACGTCGGATTCGCGACGCAAAATATCGAGCAATAGCTCCACCGGACGTGCCATGAGCTCGGCCTTCTCGGGGGCCGCGACAGGTCCCCAGAGCGTGACGCCCGGGGCGACACGCATCGATGCGGCCACGATATCCGGCTCGGCAAGTGCGCCCGCCGCCGACGGCTCGATAAGCGTCGCCATATCGTGCGGGGCATCGACACCCAGCAGATCGTATAGGTTTCCAAACATGAGGTCCAAGTCGAGCACAGCGGCACGCAAACCCAGCAACGACGCCGCATGCGCCATAGTGGCAACGATCGTCGACTTGCCGCAACCGCCCGAACCCGAAACGGCGCAGACAACCGGTGCCCGACGAGACGGAATCGAAGCGTCCGCCGACAGCGCGGGGGCTGACGGCGCAGGAACCGGCGACACGGACGCGGGCGATAACATCCCCGTCTCCCCCGCCGCGGTCACGTGCTGAGCCCAAGCCGGCATGGCAGGCTGCCCGGGCTGCGGTTCCGAAGCCAAAGACGCAGCGGCACACGGCTCGCCAGCCCCGGCAAAACCCTCGACCTCGTCGAGCTCATCGGCCAGATTTACGCCGTGCACGTATCCCATATCTTCAGCCAGAACGTCATCGCCATACGGCACCGGCCCTCCAGCGTCATCGTATGCAAGGGGGTCCCGGGGGCGCCGACCATGCTCGGCTTCCGCTTTTCCATATTCATCAACACGCGGGCCTCTTGTAGCGCGAGGCGCCCCGGGTTCCCTATCAACAAAAGCATCGGGCTCAATCGTCATGCGCCAATCGGAATCAACCGTTCCCTCACCCGCGCGCCCGTTGCCGCACAAACTGTGCGCAGCGATGACCTCGGTCGCCCCCGCGCGAAACAGCCCTTCGATATCCGACGGGTCGAGTGTCTCGATCAACACGACGACACGACTCACGCGGCCCTCGGCCGTCAGGCGCGCAACGGTCTTCCGCACATCTTCGGTATCGAACAGAGACGCCGCGATGATGGCGGCACCGCGACGCGACGGAAACGCCCGCGCCATGGATACCAGCCCGTCCAGGTCGCCCACGCGAAGCACCTGCGCGCCCACATCGCGACCCTCGACTTCCTGCTGTAGCAGCCCGTAATCGCCGCATGCGCAGCACGCAAGCCAGATCGCCTTCATCACTCGTCGCCTCCGCTCTTTTTGCCGCGCGCCGTGGCGGGAATCGTCAAGCTGACCGTTCCCTTTCCCGAGGCTCCCAGCAATTCCTTGACATCTTCGGGGTCTGCCGCCAGCGTCACCCACTCGATCTTGCCTTCACGCGTGGTGCCGGCATCTTCGCTGGTATCGATCACGTACGCGCCGCACAGCCGATCGGTTACGCCATCTTTTTGCACATACACATCCACGTAGCTGCCCACGCCCGTGGCGCCGCCGACCGAGTGCTCGGCATCGACCGCCACCGAAACGGCGACCTTGCCCTTAGGCACCTCGAGCTTGTGGCTCTCGGCCTTGGTGTAGACATTGCATATCACGGCGTTTTTGGGAATGCGCGAGGTCGTCACGTCGCCGCGCACCTGACGCAGCTCGGTCGCCGCATCACGCGGCAGCAGACTTGCCACCCATTCCTGAGTTATGACATTAGTCTCGTCGAGGGTCTCGCCCGCATCAATATCGCGCGCCGCGACGCACACCTCAACGCGGTCGCCGCCGTATTTTGCCAAAGTCTCGGCCTGGGCCTGCTCGGCTTGCGAGCGGATCGACGCGCTGTGGACCATGCAGAGCGCCGCGGCAAGCACGCCCGCGACCAGGCTGATGGCGATGCGCTTGCTCTTGTTCACGGCCGCTCCTCTCAAGGTAGCACCGGGCAAATGCCCGTACCACCATTGTCTGGGCGACCAGGGCGCAAAGCGGCGCAATCGCAATCTTGGTTTTACGTGTCAAACCAATTGCTGACCAAAAGCTGACCAGCCCGTCAAGCTCGTGGCAAGGTTTTGGTCAGCACGTCAGCAAACTGCATGTTTCGTGGCTTTTCCGCAGTAAAAAAGCCGTCTCCCAAGCAATTAGGAGACGGCTGTCATAGGAAAATTCAATTACAGATGAACATCGGGGTCGAGCATTTGGGCACTCACGCGCATGGATGACGCCAGGTTTTGGAACGTCTCCAGACGCAGACTGTCGATCTGTCCGGCATCTTCGGCCTCGCGAACGGCGCAACCCGGCTCGTGAGTATGCGTGCAATCGCCAAACCGGCACGCACGCGACGCCTCGACGATCTCGGGGAAGGCACGCGCCAGACCCCGCTCATGTCCCACGAGCGGCAGGCTGCGCAGGCCCGGGGCATCAGCGATCACGCCGGCGTCGCCCGGCAGCGCCACCATCACGCGCGCAACCGTGGTGTGGCGACCTTGGTCATCACGCTCGCGCACGCCGCCAGTGGCCAGCGCATCGTGGCCCAACAGCGCATTGAGCAGTGTCGACTTACCGGCACCCGACTCGCCCAAAATCATGGCACAGCTCCCGGCGGGCACGCAGGCACGGACCCCGTCCAGACCGAGGCCCTCGGCAGAGGACGTCACGATCACGCGAACTTCCGGACCCACCAGACGGCGCACGCGGTCCAGATCGCGCTCGAGCTCATCGGCCTCGCAGCGGTCGGCCTTGGTGAGCACCACCACCGGCTCGGCATCGCAATCGAGCGCCAACACCAGCGAGCGTGCCACGCGGTCGAGCAGCACCTCGCCGGCGCCGAGCGCCTGCACGATCAGCACGCTGTCAACGTTGGAGCAGAGCACCTGGCGCTCACCGCGGGCACGGCCACGCCAACGCTCAAAGCTCGTACGGCGTGGCAGTACGCACTCGATCACGCCCATGTCGTGCCCGGGAGCACGACGAACCGCCACGCGGTCGCCCACGGCGGGCAGCAGCACCTCGTCCTCGCCACGCGACTTGGCAAACCCTACGGCATGCTCGGCACGAAACGCGTCATCGGCAGTCGCCACCAGCGGAAACCCGCGGTCCAGGCGCACCACGGCACCGAGCTGCATCTGCTCGGACTCCTCGGCCTGTGCGCAAAAGTCGTCAAATGCAGCCTGCTGAGCCGCATCGACCGGCAGGTCATCGAACGCCGGAACATCCTGCAATGCGTCAAGCCCCGGTACACTCGCCAGCAACTCCTCAGCAGATGCAGGGGCTTCAGTCGCGAGCTTCCGACGACGATCACGCTTAGCCCGCGCCCCCGTCGTCTTTTTCTTCGCCTTCGCCTTAGCCTTAGCCACAAACGCCTCCCAGCACCAAAAATCACAACTGAGCAGGTATTTTACCCACAAAAAAAGAGCCGGTCGAGCAAACGCTCGACCGGCTCACACACTTTCCCTCAGCTAATGGTCCCGAGAGGTTATCCGAAGGCCCGCCCGCCGGGAGGGGTTTCTTCTGAGCGATCCCGCAGCGCGAAGCGCGAGGACCAGTGAGGGAGAAAGGGCGTGGGGCGGGCCCGGACGAGTACGCTACTCTTTCTCCAAAGCGCGCATGATTGCCTTGTAGATCTCCATCAGCGGGATGATCAGGAAGGCCAGGCCCAGCGCGGCAAGAACACCCTTGAGCTCAAGCGTCACAGGTCCAAAGAACATCTCGGCAAGCGTCGGCTGCACGGTTACGATCACCGTCAGCACCAGCGCCAGCGCGGCGGAAGCCCACAGCCACTTGTTCTGCTTCTTCATGGTGAACAGCGACGCGCGACGGCTGCGCATATTGAAGCAGTGGAAGATCTCGACCATGTTGAGCGTGATGAAGGCCATCATCACGCCTTCCTCATCGGCATTGCCGGCGACCATATCGGCGATGTGGATGTAGCCCATGTCAAAGTACACGCCCACAAAGAAGCTCGCCAGCACCAGCACGGTGATGATTAGGCCCTGGACCACGCAATCCAGACCCATGTTGCCGGCAAAGACGCCGTCCTTGGCGTTGCGCGGCTTGCGCTTCATGATGTCGCCCTCGGCATCCTCCATGCCCAGCGCAAGCGCGGGGAAGCAGTCGGTGACCAGGTTCACCCACAGCAGCTGCACCGGCTGGAAGATGGTAAAGCCGATAAGCGTGGCGATAAACACCGAGAACACCTCGGCGAGGTTGGCCGAAAGCAGGAACTGGATGACCTTGCGGATGTTGTCATAGATGCGACGGCCCTCTTCGCAGGCACCGATGATGGTGGCGAAGTTGTCGTCGGCGAGCACCATGTCGGCGACGTTCTTGGTGACGTCGGTACCGGTGATGCCCATGCCAACGCCGATATCGGCGCGCTTGATGGACGGGGCGTCGTTGACGCCGTCGCCCGTCATGGCCACGATCTGGTCGCGCGACTTCCAAGCCTCGACGATGCGGGTCTTGTGCTCGGGCTGGACGCGGGCGTACACGCCGTAGTCCTCGATGTGCGCGTCGAGCTCCTCGTCGCTCATGCGATCGAGGTCGGCACCGGTGATGGCATGGCTGCGATCGGTGACGATTCCCAGCTGCTTGGCAATGGCCACGGCGGTGTCGATATGGTCACCCGTGATCATGACAGTGCGGATACCGGCGTCGTGCGCCTCGCGGATAGCGTCGGCCACCTCGGGACGGACCGGGTCAATCATGCCGGACAGGCCGCAGAAGACCAGGTCGTGCTCGAGCGCAGCGGGGCTGCAGTCGCTCGGGACCTCGGTGTAGGTGCGGCTTGCCAGCGCCAGCACGCGCAGGGCCTCGTCGGCCATGGCCTTGTTGGCCGCCACGAGCTCGGCGCGGCGCTCCTCAGTCAGCGGGACGACCTTCTCACCGTCATAGATGTGGGTGCACAGGTCAATCACCACGTCGGGCGCGCCCTTGGTGTACTGCTCGTACTCGCCGTCCAGGGTCTCGACGACCACGGACATCATCTTGCGGCCCGAATCGAACGGGGCCTCGCCCACGCGCGGGTGCTCGGCAGTCAGACCAGTGAGACCAGCCTTACCGGCATCGTTGACGAGCGCGCACTCGGTCGGCTCGCCCACGGCCTCGCCCAGCTCCTCGTCCCACTGGGCATCGGAGCACAGCGCCATGCCGGCCAGGAACTTCTCCTTGGGCGCAGCGAGCTCGTGCTTGACGACGGTCATCTTGTTCTGAGTAAGCGTGCCAGTCTTGTCGGAGCAGATGGTCTGTGTGCAGCCAAGGGTCTCGACAGCAGAGAGCTTGCGGATAATCGCCTGGCGCTTGGCCATCTTGGTCACGCCGAGGGAAAGGACGATGGTCACGACGGCGACCAGGCCCTCGGGGATGGCAGCGACGGCGAGCGAGACAGCGACCATAAAGGTGTCGAGCAAGGCAGTCGGGTCGGTAAGGACGTTGCCCACGCCGTGGCGGAGGATGTCAACGCCAAAGATCACGACGCAGATGATAATCACCATGATGGTGAGGATGCGGCTGAGCTCGGCAAGCTTCACCTGCAGCGGCGTGAGCTCTTCCTTGGCCTCGGCCAGGGCGCCGGCGATCTTGCCCATCTCGGTGTTCATGCCGGTGCCGACCACGACGGCGCGGCCGCGGCCGTATACCACGGTGGAACCCATGTAGCACATGTTCTTGCGGTCGCCGAGCGGCACGTCATCGGTGCCCGCGGCAAGCTCAATCACGTCGGCGTGCTTCTCTACGGGCACCGACTCACCGGTGAGTGCGGCCTCTTCGATCTTCATCGTGGCGCTCTCGAGCACACGGCAGTCGGCCGGGACGGAGTCGCCCGCCTCGAGCATGATAACGTCGCCGGGCACGAGCTCAGCGCTCGGCAGGTGCACGAGCTTGCCGTCGCGCAACACCTTGGACTGCGCCGCGCTCATCTCCTGCAGGGCCTCGAGGGCCTCCTCGCTCTTGGCTTCCTGGACCACGCCCAGCACCGAGTTGACGATAACGACGAACATGATGATGAAGACATCGGCAAAGTCGGGCTCGCCCTTGACCATGCCCGTGAGTGCACTGATGACGGCGGCAACGATCAGCATGATGACCATGGGGTCGGCCATCTGCTCAAAGAAGCGCTTCCACAACGGTGTCTTCTCTGCTTCCTCGAGCTTGTTAGGGCCTGTCTTGGCGAGGCGCGACGACGCCTCGCCGGTGCTCAGGCCGAGGTTCTCATCGACACCCTGGTCGCTGAGCACCTCCGCCGCGGCGGACAGGTATTCCTTTTGCATATAGAGTCCCCTCCTGGGATTCGGGCCACTCAGCAGATTGATGCCCGATCATAATTCCCAGGAGAAGGGCAAGGGCTCATCAAGGCTGCCGTGCTGAGCGGCAGTTGATAGTGGAGCTATGGTACCCCAAAGCGGCGCGTCTAGCCAAAACATTCCAATTGGAAACACGGCTCGAGTGCAACGGTGCAGACCGTGTGATGCTCAATGTTGGTAAAACGTTTTTTCTTCGGCACTTCGTCAAACTGAAATATCGCCCAGATAGCAGCGGTAAGAGCAGTTGGTAAAATTTTTGCATATACCGTTTTTCCCGCAAAAAATGAACTTCTTAATCGGCATACGGTCGTTTTTTTGGGGTATTCGGTCGGTATTTCGTTATAATCAACTCGATTTTATTTCTTATGGTTTATCTATCAGCGCAAGACGATGTCAGATGGAGGTCTGAATGTACAAGCGCACTAAGATTGTATGCACCATGGGTCCCGCCTGCGATAGCGACGAGACCATCCGCGAGATGATCAAGGCGGGCATGAACGTCGCCCGTTTTAACTTCTCGCACGGCTCTTACGACGAGCACCACGGTCGCATTGAGCGCGTCCGTCGTATTTCCAAGGAGCTCGGTCTGCCCGTCGGCATCCTGCTCGACACCAAGGGCCCCGAGGTCCGCACCGGCCTTCTGGTCGACGGCAAGAAGGTTGCCGTCAAGACCGGCGACAAGATCGTCGTCACCGCTCAGCCCACGTCCGAGGATTTCCACGGCACCGCTGAGCACATCTCCCTCGACTACCTGGCTCTGCCCTCCGAGGTCGAGAAGGGCTCCCTCATCCTGATCGATGACGGCCTGGTTGCCCTCGAGGTCGAGTCCGTCAGCGGCCAGGACATGACCTGCGTCGTCAAGAACGACGGCCTGATCGGCGAGCGCAAGGGCGTCAACATGCCCAACGTCAACATCTCGCTGCCCGCCATCACCGAGCGCGATCGTCAGGACATCCTCTTTGGCCTGACCGAGAACATCGACTACATCGCCGCTTCCTTCATCCGTGACGGCGAGTCCGTCCGCGGCATCCGCAAGCTTTGCCGCGAGAACGGTGGCGAGCACGTGACGATCTTCCCGAAGATCGAGTGCGCCCTGGGCGTCGAGAACTTTGACGAGATCCTCGAGGCTTCCGACGGCATCATGGTCGCCCGTGGCGACCTGGGCATCGAGATCAAGCCCGAACTCGTTCCCCATATCCAGAAGGAGATCATCGCCAAGTGCAACGCGGCTTACAAGCCCGTCATCACCGCTACGCAGATGCTCGACTCCATGCAGCAGAACCCGCGCCCGACGCGCGCCGAGGTTGCCGACGTTGCTAACGCCATCTACGACGGCACCGACGCCGTCATGCTCTCTGGCGAGTCCGCTGCCGGTAAGTACCCGGTCGAGGCCGTTAAGATGCAGGCCAGCATTGCTCTCGAGACCGAGAAGTACCTCCCGGCTCACGCTCCGCTCGAGGTTCCGGCTGACGCTCACGGCACCCGCGTCGTCAACAACGTTGTGGGTATGTCCGCTGTAAACATGGCCACCACCGTTGGCGCCAAGTGCATCACCGTGCCGACGACCACCGGTCGTACCGCTCGCCTGATCTCGCACTTCCGTCCCAACATGCCGATCTGCGCGTTCTCCCGCCACGAGTGGGCCGTCCAGCAGATGATCATGTACTGGGGCGTTATCCCGCACCAAGCCGAGATTACCCAGGGCACCGTCAACGGCACGATTGTCAAGGCAATCGAGACCGCTAAGGAGCTCGGCTACGTCGAGGCCGGCGATTTGACCGTCGCTACCGCCGGCGATCCCCGCATGAGCGTCCAGCTCGAGGACAAGGTCTCCTCGACCAACGTCGCTTACGTCGCTCAGGTGCGCTAAATCGCACTTGCAAGCAGATTTGCATTGCAAAGGGCCCGGAAGGCTTTGCCTTCCGGGCCCTTTTTTAGACCTTCTTCGTATGCCGCTTCATCAATTTATGTTCAGTCGCAAGCCTCTCCGATGTCGAGCGTACCACCGAAGATGCCCTGCGACGGGAGCTGTTGGTCAATTGGGATGAACTGTTCACCGTTAAGCCGGCCGGCTAGCAGCTAGCGATCAGGGGGACTGCGGGAACGTCAGAAGCAGCAACGCGAGCCGCAAATCCCGCCTCGGTTAGCTCGATGACCTCGGTAAATGTTGCATCGAAGAACTCCTCGGTTAGCAGGCGATACGGCGGATGATCGGGCTCACCGGGGTTTTCGCGCACAATCTCGTGCATAACGCCAATGGTCTTGAGCACATACTCCTTATGGATGGGATACTGCCCAAAACGCGTCGCCGCAGTATACAGGCGATCGGTCGCGCGCGGAATCGAAACAATGCCGAGCGTCTTACCAAACCAGTCAAAGTCACCTTGCTTTTTAATGCGGAATTCCTCGCACGGCTTGCCGCCGTGCGCCTCCAGGTACTGATTCACGCGCGTATTCCATACGGTATCGGCCACCAGATGCGACCAGACGCCCAGCGTTAAATCGAGCAACGACTGCGCCACATCTTCGGACGCAAGCGAGAACTCACAGGCGCCGGGACCGACAACCGGCTCGACATCCCTGTAGCGCTGGGGATAGTGCACACGATTCAGTCGCTCGCGCTCCTCGATAATCGAGGTCGCCGCGGCCGGCGCACCGGTAGGAGAACTTTTAAGCAGCGGTGCCACATAGGTATCCCAGAACTCATGCTCACGAGGCTTAGGGATAGGCTCGGGCTTTGCAAAGTGCGTAATGCGATACGGAATGGGGTCGGCGATACCGGGAACCATATAGCCCACAAAAATGTCCGGAACCACGCAGCCAAACAAAAAGGCATTGCGGTCACGCACGCTATTGGCAAGCGCACTGGTGCGCTCCAGCAAACACTCCGTCTGAGCGATATGAATGTTCCAGCTTGGCATAGCCACCCCCATAAAAAACCTGGATAACTATACCATCACGGCAAAGCCGCGCGGGCGGCTACGCATCCTCTACGCAGCAACTAGTCCGTAGCATCGCTTTCGGTTCCATACGACGGCACGGGCGCCTCGACCACATGGTGATATCGATCGATATAGATGGCACGGGCCCCCAGGCGGCGCACCAAATCTTGATGGTGCGTACTCATCAAAACCGTCTTACCGGCAGCAACGTAGGCCAGCAAAAAGTTGACCACAATGTCGCACGAGTCCTCATCGAGACCGTTGGTGGGCTCGTCGAGCACCAAGATATCGGGGTTCATCGACACGACCGCAGCCAGCGCCACGCGCTTCTTTTGCCCACCCGAAAGCTGATAGGGCGAGGCATCGACCAGGTCGGCAACTTGAAACAGTTCCGTGGCATCGCGCACGCGACGGTCGAGCTCGCCCGTCGGCAACCCCATCTGAGCCGGGCCAAAAGCGACTTCCTCGCCCACCGTGGCGCAGAACAGCTGAGCATCGGCGTTCTGGAACACAAAGCCCACGCGCTGATGGAACCGCTGAGCGGCCGCGGAATCCTTGAGATATGCCGCATCGATCACGTGCCCGTCAAACAGGTATGTCCCTGCGTCCGCGAGTTCAAGGCCGTTAATAAGGCGCATAATCGTCGTCTTACCGCAGCCGTTGGGACCGAGTAGGGCAACGAGTTCACCACGATCGACCTGCAGCGAAACGCCGTCGACCACCGTATGCCCCGCATAGGAGAACACCACGTCGCGCAGCTCGATGAGCGGCGCGACCTCGGCGCCCGCACCGTTCGTGCCCGCCGCACTATTCATATCGATCGTCAAAACGTCGCCCTTCCCTATTTCCATCCCCAGCCAGAACCAGCAGCGCCTACAGCACGGCGCACAACACTGCCAGCAGCGCCACGCCGGCCGCATAGACCGCATCGCGCCAGCCAAACCCGGCGCGCGCGGGCGCCGGATACGCACCGGCAAAGCCGCGGCAAAGCATAGCCTCGTCCATCGCGTGGCTGCATTCCATCGCCTTGATAAAGGTCATGCCCATGATACCCGCCAGCGAGTCGGTGCGCGAAAAACCCGCAGGTGCACGGCCAACGCTGCGCAGCATGACCGATTCGCACAGATCGTGCGCCGTTCGGCCCAGCACCTCGATGTGCTTGAGCGCCATATCAAACGTAAAGATAACTTCGTCGGGTAAATGCAGCATCTTGAGCGCTGCCGACATGCGGCTCCAGGTGAGTGTCCACGAAACGCCCAGCACCAGCGACACATTAATGAAGGTCTTGAGCGCAATCTTGAGCATGGCGCCCGCGGCAGAAGCGTCCAGCAGCAAGGCGGGCAGCGCCAGAACCACCGCGAGCCCCGCAGCGCCAAGCGCCGGCACAAAGGTTGCCCGCAGCCCGCGTACGGGGCGCACGGCAACGAGCACCAGCGCGATAGCCGCCATCAACATCAGATACAGCGGGCTTTGCGTCAGGCACACGCACAGAACGCAGACGAACATCCCCACCAGGCGCACCGGAGCCGAAACGCAAGAAAGGGCGCGGTCGATTATCGACCCGCCCTTGTGTGCGCCACCGCCCAGACGGACCCGCTCAAGCAGGCTCGCCAGGTGCAGGACATTCTTTTGCATCACACGATGTCGAGCCCCCGCGGGCTCGTAACGCTGCTCGACCGCAAGCCAGCTAGGCAGCTCGGCTATTGCCATGAGCACCGCCTTCCTTGACCGTCAGCGAGACCAGGCGGAATGCGATGGTGAGCACCGCCACGCCAATCACGCCCGAAAGAATATACATCGCGGCCTGGCCGGCAAAGCCAAGGCCCTGTTCCTCGGAATAGGCCTGCAGGTAATCACCCGTGGGCAGCGCGTCGGCAAAGGTCGGGGTATCGAGACCGACCGAAGCCTGCAGGCTGTCGTCGCCAGCCTCCTGAACGGCAGTCGCGGCGCCCTCAGCGTCCCACTCGCCCCAGGCGTCACCGGTGGCAAGCAAGCCGAGCGGCGTAGCCACGACAAGCACGGCGACCAGAATGAGCGTGGGAATCAGGGAAGTCTTCTTGGCAGTACCATCGGCGGCAAGCTGGCCATCGACGGCCTCGGGCCCGACGATAACGCTCGGCGCCGTCTTCTTGATAAAGCCGTAGATGGCGGCCGTCGCCACGCCCTCGATCACGCCGGCAACCAGCATATGCGGAATCAACATGGCCGGAATAGCCACGGACAGCGGGAAGGGGCAGTAAAGCGGAGCGCCCGAGGCGTTGGTGAAGAGCATCGGCTGAATGCCAAACTCGATTGCCGCGCACAGGGCCGCCAGGCACAGGCCGACCCAGCCGCTCACGATGGCAGAAACCGAAGTGCCCCAGCTCTTGTCGTGCAGACGACTGTTGAGCGCACGGAACACGATAGCAGCGACAAACGGCAGCACAAAGGCCATGTTAAAGCAGTTGGCGCCAAAGGACAGAACGCCGCCGTCGCCAAACAGCAGAGCCTGCAGCGCGAGTGCAACCGAGACTGCTATGGCAGCAGCCTCGGGGCCCAGCAGCAGCGCGATGAGCGCGCCACCAACGGCGTGACCAGTGGTGCCACCGGGGAGCGGCACGTTGAACATCATGAGCAAGAAGGAGAACGCGGCGCAGATGCCCAGAAACGCCATATGCTCGCGATCGAGCGTGGCGCGTACCTTTTTGATGCAATGGACCCAAACGGGCACCATCGCCACCGCCATAACGGCATCGGTCTGCGGGGACAGATAATTATCGGGAATATGCATGAGCCCTCTCAATCAGAACGTTGCGTGTTACGTTTCCAACAATCCGTAACACCGACTCTGCATACTAACAAAAAGGCGCACCGCCCACAACGCAGCACGCCCTTGCAATACGTACGTTATTAACCCAGGTCCACGCACCGTCCAATAAAGGCCCATGCACTCCCAACTTTCCGGTCACCCGGAAGAAGGTGCAGTCCGCTCGCAACAAGGTTAACGCAGGAACCCGCCCCCGAGAGGGGTTTTCTAAGGCAACATCCCGCAGCCGCAAAGCGGGGAGGACCTTGCCGTGAAAACCCCGCAGGGGGCGGGTTCCGAACGGCAAAGATTACGAGCGAACCTCGCCGTTTACGCCCTTGCACACCTTGGTGACGATCTTCTGGTGTGCCTTCTCGACCTCTTCGCTGGTAAGCGTGTGGTCGTCCGAGCGATACGTGAGCGCAAAGGCCATGGACTTCTTACCCTTGCCGATGCGGACCGGATCGCGGTAGACATCGAACAGGCGCACGCCCTCGAGCAGCTTGCCGCCGGCACTGGTAATGCGGCGCTCAAGATCCTCGCAGGTCACAGTGTTGTCGACCACAATGGCAAGGTCATGCTCAACAGCCGGGTACTGCGAGAACTCGCGATAGTTCTCCTGGTTGCGGGCGCCCTTGATCAGCTTGTCCAAGTCGAGCTCAAAGGCAACGACGACCTCATCGATGCCCATCGCCTCGCGCGCCTCGGGGTGAATCTCGCCGACCCAGCCCAGCACGGTTCCGCCGGACAGAACCTCGGCCGCACGACCCGGCTGCAAGAAAGCGTAGCCCTCGCCCTCGACGGGACGGAAGCGAACCTTCTCGATGCGCAGCTGGGCGAGCAGCTCCTCGACAATGCCCTTGCCAAAGAAGAAGCGCAGCTTGCGGTACTTCATGTTCCAGGACTGCTCGCTCCACTGGCCCGAGAGCACACCCGCCACGGACTTGGTCTCCTTGGGCAGGCTGGCGTTCTCGCGACCGTGGAACAGGCTGCCGACCTCGTACAGGTGCACGTTGGGCGTGCCGTGAGCCTCGTTGTAGGCCACGGACTGCAGCAGGCCCGGAAGCAGCGAGCGGCGCATCTCGGTCTGCTCGGCAACCAGCGGGTTCATGAGCACCACGGGGCAACCGCGGCCCTCGGTGGACATACCGATCTTCTCCAGGTCGCCCGGGGCGGCAAAGCCAAAAGTCGTGGTCTCGTTGAGGCCGCAGGCGCGCAGGATCTCGCCGACCTTACGGGTGAGCTTCTGCTCGCGGGTCAGGCCGCCGATGTGGTTCTTGGCAGCCGGGATGGTCGCCGTCACGCGGCCCATGCCCCACAGGCGCAGGACCTCCTCGATCAGGTCGATCTCGCGCGGCAGGTCGGGACGGAAGCTCGGCGGGGTGACCATAAAGTCCTCGCCGTCGCGCTCGACGGTGCAGCCCAGGCGGGTGAGCGAGCGCTCGATAAAGTCGGGCTCGATGTCGGCACCGCAGATGGCGTGCACACGGGCCAGGCGCAGCTTAATGCTGTCGATGGTCTTGGGCGCGGGGAAAACGTCGACATAGCCGGGAGCAACCTCGCCGCCGGCGATCTCCTCGATGAGCGCGCAGGTAACGTTGGCGACATCCACGCAGCCGGTCTCGTCAACCTGGCGCTCAAAGCGAATGGATGCGTCGGAGATCAGCGACAGGTCACGGCTGGTGTGCGAGGTGCGGCCGGCGTTGAAGCAGGCGCTCTCGACCATCACGTCGACGGTATCGTCCTCAATCTCGGAATCCATGCCACCCATAACGCCGGCCAGCGCCACAGGACGCTCGCCGTCGGTGATGAGGCCCATGCCGGCGTCGAGCACGCGCTCCTCGCCATCGAGCGTCGTGAACTTCTCATCCTGCTGGGCGGCGCGAACCACCACGCGACGGTGGCCATCGCGCTCGGCAAAGGTGTCGAGGTCAAAGGCGTGCAGTGGCTGGCCGGTGAGCATCATCACGTAGTTGGTGATGTCGACGATGTTGTTGTGCGGGCGCACGCCCAGGGCGTTGAGGCGTTTGACCATCCAGTCAGGCGACGGGCCGACCTTCACGTTGCGCACGATACGGGCAACGTAGCGGTCACACAGGCCCTCGTCGGCAATCTCGACCGAAAGCTCGTCGTCGGTCGCGCGGCCGGTCTCGATCTTGATGGCGGGCAGCTCAACGTGGAAATCGCGGTCGAAAATGGCGCCGGTCTCGCGGGCCATGCCAATCATGGACAGGCAGTCGGGGCGGTTGGGCGTGATCTCGCAGTCGAGCACGGTGTCGCTCGAGCCCACATACTCGGCAAACGGCATGCCGCAGGGCGTATCCTCGGGCAGGATCATGATGCCGGAGTGGTCGCCGCCCAGGCCGAGCTCGCGTGCGGAGCAGTTCATGCCCATGGACACGACGCCGCGAAGCTTGCTCTTCTTGATCTTGACGTCGCCAGGCAGAACTGCGCCGATCATGGCCGTGACGATGTGGTCGCCGGCCTCGAAGTTCTGCGCACCGCAGACGATCTGCAGCGGAGCGGGATTGCCGTCAGCGTCGAGGTTCTTGTCACCCACGTCGACCGAGCACACATACATATGGTCGCTATCGGGGTGCGGGGTCTTGGTGAGCACCTTGGCAGTCACCACATGGTCGAAGGACTCGCCCACGGTGTCGATCGCCTCGACCTCGGTGCCGGTACGGATATATTCGTCCGAAAGAGTCTTGGGATCCTCCGGAATATCGATCATGGTCTTGAGCCAGTCGTAAGAAACGCGCATATAGCTCTCCTAGTTCTTAATCTCCGCATAGGGAGGGGTATCAAATGAAGACGTTCGCCTTAGGGTTGTCCAGGTGCCCCAGGTTGGCGTGAAAGAGGAGCGACGCGTACTAAAGGTACGCGAGCGACGGTTTGAACGCCAAGATGGGGTGCCTGGGCAAGCCTAAAATTGGTTCAGGAAGCGCATATCGCCAGTCATGAGCGTTCTGAGGTCGGGCAGGTCGTAGCGCAGGGCCGCGACGCGTTCGGCGCCAATGCCAAAGGCGAAGCCGGTATACTTCTCGGGGTCGATGCCGCAGTTGATAAGAACGTTGGGGTCGACCATGCCGCAGCCCAGGATCTCGATCCAGCCGCTGTGCTTGCAGAAGTTGCAACCCTTGCCGCCGCAGACGTGGCAGCTCACGTCCACCTCGCAGCTGGGCTCGGTGAAGGGGAAGAAGTGCGGGCGGTAGCGCGTCTTACGGTCCTCGCCAAACATGCACTTAACAAAGTAGTCGAGCGTGCCCTTCAGGTCGCCAAAGGTGATACCCTCGTCGACGACCAAGCCCTCGATCTGGTTGAACTGCGGCAGGTGGCAAGCGTCGGCCGTATCGGGACGGTAGACGGTGCCCGGGCAGATCATGTAGATGGGCGGCTTCTGTGACTCCATGGTGTGGATCTGCACGCCCGAGGTCTGGGTGCGCAGCAGCACGTCGGACTCGCCGTGGGCGTGAGCCTCGGGATGCGCGACGCTGCCGGGATTGTTGTCGACCACATAGAACGTGTCGCGGGCCGAGCGGCTCGGGTGATCCATGGGGGCGTTGAGCGCAGTGAAGTTGTAGTAGGAGGTGTCGACCATGGGGCCGGACTCGACGGTGTAGCCGATGCCGCAGAAGATGTCCTCGGCCTCCTCGATGATCTGCTTGATCAGGTGCTGGTGACCGATCTGCGGACGGATGCCCGGCAGTGTGATGTCGACGGCCTCGTGCTCCAGTGCGTGCTTGAGGGCGGCGGCCTTCATCTCGGTGTTGCGCTCGTCGAGCATGCCCTCGATCAGCTGGCGCATCTCGTTGGCGCGCTTACCCATCACGGGACGATCCTCGGGGGCGAGCTTGCCCATCATGCGCATCAGGCCGGTAATGCGACCCTTGCGGCCGAGCAGCTCAACGCGCGCAGCCTCGAGCTTGGCGGCGTCGTCGGCGCCTGCGACGAGCTCCTTGGCCTCTTCCTCGAGTTTGACCAGATCATCAATCAGACTCATGTCTTCCCTTTCGTCTCTCGCGCTCCCCGCTCGCCGGGACGACTGCCGCCGCCCAGCGTTGCGAAAACGCGGCCCGGTTCGGTAACAAAAAACCGCCCTCGGGCATGTGCATTGCCCAAGGACGGTTGAATTCCGCGGTACCACCTTGTTTGACCTGGCGGATGTCTGGCCCGCCGTGCCCACTCTGCGCCCCTTATCGCGAGGCTCACGGCTTCCCTACTGGGGCTTCGCCGCCGCTAGCCGCGCGCCCGTTGAGGTCGCTGCTCGGGAGTGAACGCTTGGCCCTTGCCACCGCAGGAAGGCTTGCAGCCCATGACCTTCCCTCTCTTGCCGGCGACGCGGCGGGCAAAACCCTCTCCGTCAACGCATTGGGCTATAGGATAACACATTCTGCGAGCATATCGCCGCGTTCCGTTTTGTTCGCACTGGGTACAAGGCGGGTAGCTGTGCAAACTGGCCGCACGCCCACCCGTGGCGTCCGGTCTGCGAGATCAAGGATACGGTATGGGAAAGAAACTCGATAAGAAGGCCAAGGCCGCCGTGGCAAAGACTGTCAAGGGCGTCAAGGCTGCTAAAGTCGACAAGGCCGTCAAAAAGTTCCGCAAACTCGAGGGCAAGCTGTGGACTCGTGAGTACCTGCTCAAGATTGCCGAGTTCGATGGAGCGACGATTGCTCCTGCCAACGGCGCAGCAGCGCGTGCCGACGCCATGGGCACGCTTGCCGGTGAGCATCACAAGCTGCTGACCAGCGAGAAGTCCGTTGAGCTCGTACGCTCGTTAGCGCGCGAGACCGTCGCCGGCGGCAAAATCGACGACCCGCAGCTGCTCGACGAGATCCGCGTGCTCGGCCGCGACCAGCGCGAGGCAAGCGTTATTCCTACCGAGGAGGCCGAGGCCTGGACCAGGCTCACCTGCGAGGCCGACGCCGTGTGGCATAAAGCAAAGGCGGCCAACGACTGGGCAAGCTTTGAGCCCTATGTGGACAAGATTGTGGGCCAGCTCAAGCATCAGGCCGAGCTTATGGACCCCAAGCGCGACCCATACGACGTTTGGCTCGACCAGTACGAGCGCGGCCTTTCCACCAAGAGCTTCGATGCGTTTTGCGATGAGGTCAAGGCGACGGTCGTGCCGCTCGTGCACGCCATCGGCGAGCGCGGCCAGCAGCCCGATGCCGACTTTTTGCACGCCCGCGTGCCCGAGGCCGCCCAGCGCGCCATGAGCTTCGACCTTATGAAGCTTGTCGGCCTGAACCTGGACGACACCACGCTTGCCTTTACCGAGCACCCGTTTAGCGAGGGCTTTGCCGTGGGTGACGCGCGCATCGCGACACACATCTACGAGGACGATTGCATCTCCAACGTCTACAGCATCATCCACGAGGCGGGACACGCCATGTACGAGCTGGGCGTCAATCCTGCCTATGCGCGCACCTGTCTTGAGGGTGGCACCTCCATGGGCATCCACGAGAGCCAGAGCCGCTTCTTCGAGAACACCGTGGGTCGCAGCCGCGCCTTTATGGGACCGCTGCTCGAGGTGCTGCGCCGCCACGCACCCGAGGTCTACGGCAACGTCGACGAGGACACGCTCTACCGCGCCGTGAACATCGCGCAGCCGTCGTTGATCCGCACCGAGGCCGACGAGCTCACCTATCCGCTGCACGTTATGGTGCGCTACGAGATCGAGCGCATGCTGTTTGCCGGCGAGGCCACGGCCAAGGACATCCCCGCGCTTTGGAATCGCTTTATGAACGAGTACCTGGGCATTCCCGTTCCCGACGACACGCGCGGCTGTCTGCAGGATACGCACTGGAGCGGCGGATCGTTTGGCTACTTCCCCACCTATGCGCTGGGCAGCGCCTACGACGCCATGTTCGTGCCGGCCATGTGCCGCGACGGCGTCGACCTCAATGGCGCCTGTGCGAGCGGCGACCTGGCACCCGTCCGCACCTGGCTGGGCGAGCACATTTGGCAGTGGGGCCGCGCCAAAGACGCGCCGGAACTCATCAAGGGCGCCTGCGGCATGGCCTTTGACGCCCGCTACTACTGCAGCTACCTGCAGGACAAGTTCACCACGCTGTACGAGCTGTAAGGATTGACCAGCACGCCATCGCCAACGCCAACCATGTTGACGCCAATGTCTTGGCAACGTCAGCGAAAACGACCCTAAGCGAGCAAGGTGACGTGAAATGAAAGGGCGCTGACCTTCTGGTCGCGCCCTTGAAATTGAACGTCAGATTGCCGCTTAGGGACGTTTGCAGCGTCGAGCCGTTACGCGGTTTGGTAAAACCGCGTAACTACAGAGCCTCGAGTGCGCTAGCGATGCGCTTCATGGCGGCGTCGGCGGCCGATTGGTCCGGAGCCTCAGCCAGCACGCGAATCACCGACTCGGTTCCGCTCTTGCGCACCAGCACGCGGCCCTCGCCCGCCAGCGACGCCTCGGCCTCGGCGATGGCGGCCTGCACGCCCATGTTGCCCAGCGCGGCGTCCTTATCCGCCACGCGCACGGCAACCTGCGCCTGCGGCAGCAGCTTGCACGGAGCCGTGAGCTGCGAGAGCGTCTCGCGCTCGGCACGAATCACTTCCATCACGCGCAGCGAGGTCATAATGCCGTCGCCCGTGCGCTCGATATCGCCAAAGATCGTATGGCCCGTCTGCTCGCCGCCCAGGCTGTAACCGCCCTCGCGCATCTTGGCATACACGTGACGGTCGCCCACACCGCTGGTCACGGCACTTAGGCCGGCAAGCTCCAACGACTTGATCAGGCCAAAGTTGCTGGCAATCGTCGGAACCACGGTACCGCCCGAAAGGCGACCGTGCTTGTTCAGGTACACGCCGCACACGTACAGGATCTGGTCGCCATCGACCACGCGGCCGCGCTCGTCCACGGCCAGACAGCGGTCGGCATCGCCGTCGTAGGCAAAGCCCACGTCCAGGCCCTGCTCCACCACGTGGCGCTGCAGACGCTCCATATGCGTGGAGCCGCAGTCGACGTTGATGTTAAAGCCATCGGGCGCGGCATTGATCACGCGCACGTCGGCACCAAGCGCGTCAAACACCGGCTTGGCCACCGAGGACGCCGAGCCGTTGGCGCAGTCGATACCGATCTTGACTCCCTGCAGCGAAAAGTTCGCGCTCGCGATGAGCGAGGCAATATAGCGGTTGCGGCCCTGCATGTAATCGACCGTAGCACCAATGTGGTTGCCCGTGGCCAGCGGAACTTCGCTCTTGCCATCGATGTAATCCTCGATGAGCTCCAGCACGTCCTCGTCCATCTTAAAGCCGTCGCTGTTGACGAGCTTAATGCCGTTATCGCAAAACGGGTTGTGGCTCGCACTGATCATGATGCCGCAATCGAAGCAGCCCTCCACGGTCTGATGCGCCACGCCCGGCGTTGGAATCACATGCAGCATATATGCGTCCGCACCGCTCGCGACCAGGCCACTCACCAGCGCCGCCTCGAACATGTAGCTCGAACGACGCGTGTCCTTACCCACGATCACGCGTGCCTTGCGCTCGCGGTTGGCACCGTAATACCAACCCACAAAACGGCCGATCTTGTACGCATGCTCTACGGTCAGCCCAACGTTGGCCTCGCCGCGAAATCCGTCGGTGCCAAAGTACTTCATAAGAGGTCCTCTCTATAGACAAAGGCGCGCCGCCAAAGCAACGCGCCGCCAGCCTATTATCCTTTAAAGCAACCGCAGGGGCTACACCGTGAGGAACATCATCACGATGATCATGGCAAAGCCGATAAGGTCGGTCGGCAAAAACACCGTGCCCAGCATAACGGCGCTGGTGATGGTCGCCGAAACCGGCTCCACAGTTCCAATGAGGCTCGCGCGCACCGAGCCGATGTCCTTAACGCCCTGCATATAGAACATGTAAGCAAAAAACGATCCGATAACCACGAACACCGCGAGCGCCTCGACGCCGGCAGCGTCGAGCGCCGGCATATGCGCCCAGGGCTGCACGAAAACACACGAGACCACGCCCGCCGTGAGCATTGCCGAGCCCGTGACGATGGGGCTGCCGTATTCGGGCAGAATCTTGGCGGGAATCACCGCCATGCACGTGGCGCTGACCGCACACATAAGACCTGCTGCCAGGCCAAGCGGCGAGATATTCAGGCTGGTGGGGTCGCCGCCGGTGGCGATTAAAAAGGTTCCGCCCAGAGCCAGGCCAATGCCGATGACTTCGCGAGTACGCGGCATGCGGCGATCGGTCACGCAGGTGTAGCCCATAATGATAACGAGCTGCAGGCACTGGAGCACCGTCGCGGTCCCGGCGTTTGTCAGGCGTACGGCCGAAAGATAGCAAAACTGGTTGAACAGCAGGCCAAAGGCGGTAAAGAGCAGCAGCTGCTTGCGATCGGCGGGTGTGGTCCAGAGCTTAATCAGGCGCTCGCGGTCGCGCGTAACAACCACGGCCATAAAGAGTAGACCGGCGAGAATCTGGCGCACGCTCATAAGCCACAAGGTGTCGACGTGATAGGTATCGAACAGAAAGCTCGCGCTGGTGCCCGAGAAGCCCCAAAACGAACCGCCCACCAGCGTTGCCAGGACGCCCGTGATCAACTTGCGCGTCGAAGCGCTGTTCAGGCGGTCGCGCCACGCGCGGCGGGTGCTGCGGCTCAGCTCGTCGGTTCCCTCCGGAACGACAAAATCGGACGCCGCCGTCATCGGCACCGAAGCCCTTTCGCGTGTGCGCCGCGCTGCGCGCTCCTGTTCCATTCCACTCCCCGAAATCAATTGGCAACAAAGCGCTCAAACTGTAGCACGAATATTGGTATGAAAAAGCGGATGATTTGGAACATCTACGGGCGTCTAAATTGTGGGGACGAAAGGCTCCGATGAGCTATGCCGAGCGGTTGGAATCGTCTAGGGCTCCGGGGTCGGCTTCCGAACCTTCATCAGTATGGTCGCCGTCGCTCTGCTCCTTGTCGCTGTCCTGCTCCTCCTGCTCGCGACGGCGCTTTTCACGGATCTGCTCCACGGCAGCACGCAGGGCGGCCTCGTCCTCGGCACGCGCCACATCTTGCGTGGCTTTAACCATATGGCGAATTTCGAGCACCAGCAGCACAATCAACGGCACCACGATAAACGGAAAGAACAGCAGCGGATTGGTGAGCAGCGACACCACCACGCCCAGGCCTGCCGAAACAAAGACCACGCGGCCCACCACATCGGCGGCGGGCACGGGCGCGGCGTCCTCGACCGGATTGGCGTCGCCCTTGGTGTGGTAGACCGGCGAGCCGTCGAGCGCGGCCTCCACGGATACGATGCGGTGCGTGTTGAGCGAACCCTCCAGCGCGTCATCGGACGAATGGAAGGTGATGATGTCGCCCACCTGGTAGACCTGGCTGTTGTCGGTATCGACGACGATAAACGAATGCACGGGAATCGCCGGCTCCATCGAGCCGGTCAGCGTACGCATAAAGCCGTAGCCCATGATGGTGGGAATCTCGCCGGCGGGCGTGAACACCGTGCGCAACAGCACCACAAAGGCGACCAGGATCACCACGGTCGCCAGCACGTTGATCACGCGGAGCACATGCTTCATCACTTGTCGTCGTCCTTTGCGGAAGTCTCGGGGTCGCCAGCGACCTCGGCCTCGATGGTATCCGCCGCAGAAGCGCCATCCTCGTCAGGCGCGGCGGCCACGCCCTCGCCGGCCTCGCCGCGCAGGCGGGCCAGCAGATAGCGCGACAGGCTGTTGCCCTCGGCGCGGCGCTCGGCACGCTCACGATTGCGCTCGGCCTGCTCCAGTTCCTGTGCCAGTGCATCCAGGCGCTGCTGCATCTCCGCGCGAGCGGCTTCGACCTCGCGCTCGCAAGCGGCGCGGACGGCGGCGACCTCCTGCTCGATGCGCTCCCCCGCCTCAAGCTCGGCCGCAGCGATACGCGCGTCGGCATCGACACGGGCCTCCTCGGCGGCACGCGTGGCGGCGTCGCGCTCGGCGGCAGCGGCGGCGACCTTTTCGTTGGCATCCACCGCAGCCTGCTCAACGGCAGAGTCGGCGGCGGCGCGGGCAGCATCGATCGCGGCATCGGTGGCCTGCTGGGCGGCGGAGACCTTCGCCTCGGACGCGGCAACGGCGTCGGCGAGCGCCTGCTCCGCTGCGGCTGCCGCCGCGTCGGCCGCCTCCTGCGCGGCGCGGGCATCACGCTCGGCCGTCAGCTGCACCTCCTCAATGCGCAGCTCGGCGGCATCAAGCTTGGCATGCAGTGCAGCCGCTTCCTTGGCAGAGGCCTCACGCACGGCGGCGAGCTCGGCCGCAGCAGCGTCCTTGGCGGCCTGCAGCTCGGCAGCGTCGGCAGCCGTCTTGGCGGCCAGGGCCGCAGTAGCGTCGCTCTTAACCTGCGCGACCTGAGCGGCAGCGGCCTGCTCGGCGGCAGCAACCTTGGCGTCCGCGTCGGCACGGGCGGCAACCACCTCGGCATCGGCCTCGGCACGCATCTGCGCCAGCTGCGCCGCCGCGGTCTCACGCGCCTCGACAGCGTCGGCCTCGGCAGCTTTCTTGCCCGCCTCGACATCCTCCAGCGAACCTTTCAGCTCCTCAACATCAGCCTCGGCCATCTGAGCGCGCTGCGTCAACGCCAGCTCGCGCGTCTTTGCCTCGTCCAGCTCGTCGGCCAGGTCGTCGCGCTCGTCGGTCAGCGCATGGGCCTGAACCTTCCAAGACTTGACCTGCCCCTGCAGCTCCTCGATCTGCTCGCGGGCCTCAGCCAGCGCCTGCTCGGCATCGATCTGGGCCTGCGTAACCTCCTCCACAAACACGCGACGGACCTCAACGTCGGGCAGGTCGGGGCTATCGACCTGCACCTCCTTAATCTCCTTAATAAACTTGGGCGCCACCGGCGCGTGTTGCGCGCTTTCGAGCTCCTGCAGGTTGCGCTCGTCATCGGTCAGGCTCTTAAAGACGGCGTAGTTGTTGATGAGGTTGGTGTACATCTGCACCATGTACTCGTCATCGAACGCCAGCGTCTGCTGCTGCACGTCGATGTTGTAGCCCACCTTGTCGTAGCGCTCCATAAACTGCCACAGCTGGTAGCACTTGCGGTAGTTGGGGTCTTTCATGATGAGGTTGGTGCGCTGAATGGGGCTGCGGACCGCACTGCACCCATTCATGATCTGGCAGAACGACGCGCCACGCAGCGCCATGACCAGGCGGCGCACGCGGTCGATGCGCATAAAGACGTCCATGTTATCGGCGTCGTTCTCGGCAAAGCTCTGACGGTTCTTGACCGTCATCTCGACGTTATACTCGATCTCTTCGTACGCATCGTCGATCTTGCTGTGCATCTTAAAGCGGTTGCGGATCTCGTTGCCCGTCGACCAAAAGATCACGTCGGTGCGCTTGTCCACAAACGTCAGCAGGCGCTGAATCAGGTGGTAGATAAAGCGGTTCTCGTACAGATCGTACGTCTCGACGGTATTGACGTTGAGGATGCGCGTAGGGTGGACGCTGCCATCGTCGCTCGGTGCCAAAAACTGCGTGTTCTGGCTCAGGTGACGGACACTGTCGGCGCTGATCTTTTTGGCAAGCGAGACCGGCACCACCTCTTCCTCGGTGGTGATGAAGCGGCGCGGCTTTTCGATAATGGTGTTAATGGCGTCGAGCGAGTCCTCGATCATGCTGATCCATTCCTCGTCCACCACCTTGACGAGCTCCTCGCGCTGCTGCTCGATCGTGGTGCCCGAGGCCTGCGCCATCTCAAACAGATAGCGGAAGTAGCGGCTGTCCTCCTGGATGGGCTCCATCTGCTCGGAGAAGCTGGTATAGAGGTCCTGAATAGTCTCGGACATGGGTTACTCCATAGGTTGGATCGATCGGAAAGAGGCGGGGCGACATCACGCCGCCCCGCACTTACGCCATTAGTAGAAGTTCTGGATCCGCTGCAGGTACATGACGGAATCGGGCAGACCGCCCTCGCCAAAGGTCTTCTCGATGTACTCGATCAGGCCCTTCATCTCGTCGCGCACAAAGCTTACGTTCATGGACTCAAACTTCTTGAGCACCTTGCGGGCGATGATGTAGTCCATGCCGCCCAGCTCGGTGCCGCCGCACGCCACGTACACGGGGATAAAGTCGTACATCTGCTTGATGATACGGTTGCCAAAGGCCAGCTTAAAGCGGGTCTGCAGGTACTGGTCCAGCTTGTGCATCTTCTGGAGCAGCTCGTCGTCGATCACGTACTCGACCTTGGCCTTCTGGAACAGATACTGCAGGTGGTCGGCCGTCACGTGCACGCGCTCGTGCGGCTCGCACTCAAATGCGTCGGCACGCTCGTTGAGCTCGATGGGGATCGCGCGGTCGTACACCTTGTCCGTGATGGTAAAGGTGGAGTCGTCGTTGTTGGCCGTGCCAATGAACCACAGGCTGTCGGGGATGGTGAGCTTGCCGTCGTGCAGGCCCTTGGGGTCGGCGGCCCACTGGGTGGGCACCAGATCGAGTACCCACTCGTCGTGGCTGGGCATCTCGAGCACCGACAGGATCTCGGCAAAGTAGTACTCCACGCGGGCGAGGTTCATCTCGTCGAGCACGATCATGGACGGGTCCTGGCGAAGGCCCGCCTCGTATACGGCGCGGAGGAACTCGGTCTCGTTAAAGCGCTTGGAAAACTCGTTAAAGTAGCCGAGCACCTCGGTGCGGTCGCGGAAGCTCGGCTGCACCGACACGATGGTCGCGGGGTTGTCCAAATAGCGGCTAAAGCTGTAGGGCAGCGACGTCTTACCGGTACCCGAGATGCCCTCCAGGATCAGCAGCTTAGAGGCGGCCATGCCGGCCACAAAGCGGCGGATGATCTCGGGCGTGTAGTAGAGCTTCATCTGGCTGCAGGCGAACGCGCGGAAGCTGTCGACAAAGTCCTCCAGCGAGATGGCATCGTCGTAGACCGGCGACTCCCAGTCGCGGTACTTGAGGTCCACAAGGGACAGCTTGGGGAAGCGGTTGGCCTGGGCGATTTCTTTTTCCTCGGCAAGGGTCTTGGCCTCGACGGTGGCCTTGGCCATGGCGGCCGCGGCGTCCTTGACACCCGCGCCATCGAGCGCGAGCGACGCGTTACCCGACATGACGGCCGTCGCCGCGGCGCCCTCGCCCGCAGGCGCACCGGCGCCCGCGGCGGCGCCCACCACGTTGCCCACCGTGGGCAGGTGGTCGTCGGCAAGGGCCGAGGCACCCACGTACGGAATCTGCTTGGTGCCGCCCATGGCGTTGACCTTAAGCGCCAGCAGCTTGTTCTTCTCGTCCATGAGGTCGAGCACCTGCTTGTTCAGGCGGCCGATCTCGCGATAGAGCGCCTTGTTGGACGTGTCGTCGCGATGCAGGCGGCGGTTGATGCGGTAGCGGTGGACCAGGATGGCCACGATCAGCACGGGGACCGCGATGAGCATGACAAACAGAATGACCGCGCCAATCTTGCCCACCAGGTCAAACGTGGTGAAGTAGGTCATAAAGATGTTGAAGTACTCAACCCAGCCAAACACCAGCAGGTTCAGGATGGAGCTCACGACGGCAACGACGTTGTAGACGACCTTTGCCAGCAGCTCCCAGGCAAATCCCAGAAACTCACTCACCGTCGGTACCCTCCTGCTTGGTCGCGTTCATCGCCGCCTCGGCCTCGGCCTTCAGACGACGGGCTTCCTCGAGCTTGGCCTCGGCCTGAGCGAGCTGCTCGGCGGCGTTATCGGCGGTGACGGCGGTGTCGCCCTTGCCCTCGGCGTCCACGATGGCGGCCGCGGCGGCCAGGCGGTCCTCCTCGGCCATGGCGCGCTTGAGGTTCATGCCCACCACGATGAGGTGATACACCTGGTAGATAAAGAACAGCAGCATGGGCAGCACGATCACGATGAGGAATCCCATTGAGCTGGACAGGAAGTCCATGACCTTGCCCATCTGCGGCAGCGCGAACACGTACTTGCCCACGATGTCGCCGTCGCTGATGATGTGCGTATCGGCCACGTCGTTGTTGTCGCCCTTGGTGGTAAAGCTGCGCATGCCGTTGACCTCGTCGATGGCGGCGATGCGGTGCGTGTTGAGCGCGTACTCGTTGTCGATGATGGTGTGGAACGTCACGATGTCGCCCACCTCGAGCTTGGAGGTGTCGCACTTTTGGATGACGATGAGGTCGCCCTTGTTAAACGTGGGTGCCATGGAGTCGGACTGCACGGCGAGCGGGGTGAAGCCGGCGATGTCAGAGACGCTGCCGTCCTCGTGCGTGGCGAGCGTGGTAAACGCATATAGGGCCGCCACCAGGATGATGATCCACATGACGACGCTCAGCGCGATGGATGCGACTTTTTTAACAGATTGCATGATGTCCCTTACTACCGTGTCTGACTAGGTCGTGCGCGGCCCGGTGGCCGCCGTGCGTATCTACTGTTCCTCGATGCCCTCAAAGCGCATCGAAACCGAATAGTTAGCTCCCTTTAGCATATTAGTGCAATTTGGGTCCGTTCCCTCGAGCCATATGCGAACAGTTACCGGCTTGTCCGTATCTTTTATCAGGTCGAACATATCGCTGGCCGAAGTTGCCGTACCCGAATCGAGCCCAAAGACGGTGGCCGTGCCAGATGAGCCCCCGCCCCCGTTGGGGTTGTAGACCCAGGTGTGGCCGTCGGCGGTAAAGCTCATGCGCATGGCGCTTGCCATGCCCTGCGTGTCGGAGCTAAACCGCGTACCGGATGCGCCGTTGTCGCCGTCCTGCCCGGTCAGTCGAACGCGCAGGTCCGTGCTGCTCATAAAGTGCAGCGTAAACTCCAGGTAGGCGCCGGTGGCGGGGTCGGCGGTGGAACCGTCCTCGAAGGTGAAGGTCTGGTAGTCGCTCGTGGTGACGGGTTTGAGCTTGGACGCATCGATGTCCACGCCCTTTTCGCTGGCGATGCGCGCCGAGATCTGGTCGAAGCCCAGGCTGTGGATGTACTCTTCGAAGGTGGCATGCTCGTCCAGGTCAAAGCGCAGCGAACCGTCGGCGTTGGCGTCAATCATGAGCATGCGGGTTTTGGCGCTATCGGCGATGGAGAACCAGGCGAACGTTGCCATGGCTATCGCCACCAGCGCAAACAGCACCAGCACCACGGTGGTGGTGAGCTTGCGGCGCAGGTCGGTGTCGGCGGGCGCGGCGGCGTTGGGCTTGCCGGTGGCGGGCGTGCAGTTGGCGGCGGGTTGCTTACGCGTCATGGCTACTCACCGTCCAGGGTCGCAAAGAGGGCCAGGTGCAGGGTGCCCGGGTCTTGATGCAGGTAGTCGGCGCTATCGGGGTCGGTACCCTCGATGTAGTAATAGATATCCAGGCGATAGGTCTGGCCCAGCGCCAGCGTGGCGAGCGAGTTTTGCGGACGCTCGGCCGTCTCGCTCGTGTCCAGCGTAAAGGTGGCCGGGTCCTGTGTCACGTTGGCGCCGCAAGCGAGCTGGCCGTTTTGCCAGCCCAGCAGCATGCCATCGGCGTAGCCGGCCAGGCCCGCAGGCGCGGTCGTGGGATGCTCGCCGCGATGGCCGCTGTCGGAACTGTCGAGTTCAAAGATGTTGGTGGCAAGCACCCGGCCGCCGCTCGAGATCTTGATGCCCACGCGGGCCGCGCGCAGCAGCTCGGCGTCGGCACCCTGCGGAACCAGCGATTCGGCCAGATACAGGCTCACCCTGCCCTTAACCTTGCTGGCGCCCGTGCCCGTGATGGTGGGGCGCAGGTCAATCCAGCCGTGATAGAACGCGGAACCGTTGTCTTTTGCCTGCTCGAACACCGTGGCATCGCCGGCTGAGTTGTTTTGTGCGCAGGCAGCAAAGCCGTTGAGGTCAAAGGTCGAGACCGGGTAGAGCGTCACGGCGCCGGTCGCATTGGAAGTTAGGGAAACGTCGCCCTGATGCGACCAGCTGCCGCGATCGGCGTCGCCCAGCTCAAGCACCAGCTTGGACGTGTCACTGCGCACGCTCACCGAGTTGGTGTTGACCTTCATGTTGTTGGTAAACCAGGCGTAGGTCGCGGCGCCCAAGGTGGCGGCGAGCGCCACCATAACGAGCGCGATGTAGGCACGCGCGCGGCGAGCGTGGCGGCGGGCATCGGCGCTGGAGGAGACCGCGGAGTCCGCGCTCTGGGTTTTGGCCTCGCAGCTATCTGCTGGCATGTGCTTCTGATCTTCCATGTCGCTCGCCCCCTTATGCCTTGGCCGCGGCAAAGGCAAGCTGCAGCACCACATCGCGGGCCTGAGCCTCGTCGATGCAATTGGCGTCGCAGCCTTCCATGTACACAACGTAGCGAACACTTGCCACCTCGTTGGCGGCCAGCGTGCAAATGGGCGTGGCGCCCGCGCGCGCCGTGGGCGTGTCACCGGTGCCGTCCATGCTGTAAGCGCTTATGGCGCGCGCAGGGTCGGAGGTGTAGCTCCAGCCCGAAGCGCCGCCCGCTACGACCACGCCGTCTTGCGCCGTGGTGCGTCTGCTGGTAGCGCCCGCGGTATTGCCTAGGTCGTCGCAGGTAAAGATATGCGTTTGCGTGCCCGATTGGGTCGTGATGACCAGGCCCAGGCGCAGTGCGGCCAGCAGCTGCGGGTCGCTCGTCACGCTCATCTGGCCCTGATACAGGTACACGTTGAGCGCGCTATCGCTGCCCTTGAGGTACAGCGTGCCCGAGAGAGCGTAGTCGTCCAGCTGCGCGGTGCAGTCGGCGTAGTCGGTCGTGACGCCCGCGGCGTTTTGGAACGTGCCACGCCAAAAGCGGGAAAGGTCTGCCGTCGAGATGGGATAGAGCGTCTTGTCGGCAGAGGCGAGTGCAGCCGTCGTGTCCCAGGGCCCGTTGGCCGAAAGGCCAATCTGCAGGTCGGAGCCCTCGTCGCTTACCGTGTGTGCCACGGGCGTCACATTAGTGTAGCGCGAGTTGCTAAACCATGCGTAGGTGGCGGCGCTCAGGGCGGCTACCAGCACCAGCATCCATGCAGCCGCAGCAACCATGCGACGGCGCGAGCTTAGGATATCTTTGATGTTCGATGCACTCATACCCAGCCCCCTTACGAACGCTTGCCGGCAAAGCGCAGCGCCAGCGATTGCAGGCTAGTGGCGGCCAGGTTGTTGGTGCAGTCGGGGTCGCAGCCTTCCAGCCACACGTATACATCCACACGCACGGGCGTGCTGCGGTTGGCTCCCTTGGCAGCGGCGGGCAGGCTGCAGATCTTGGTCGTGGCCTCTTTGAGACTCACGATACCGGTGTCTTCGTTGTAGTCGCAGAAGTTAGCGCTGGTCAGCTGGTCAAAATGGACCGTGGCACCATCGGAGCGGGTACTGTCGAGCACCAGGTGGTCCTGCTCGCTTTCGCTGGCATCCTTGCCGTCGAGCGTGTTATAGCGCGCTTGGGGATTGTGCTCGCCCGAGACCTCAAAGATGTACTGGCCCGTCACGGTGTCGCTTTTGCCCGGGGCATAGGCGACCAGCCCCACGCGCAGGGCGGTAGAGATAGGATTTGCCGGGTCCTGCTCGGTAAAGTCGATGCCCGACAGGTACACGTCGGTCGCGGCCGAGTTGGTGGCCAGGTACAGGGAAGTCTTGTAGTAGTCGGAATGCTCGGCGGCGCCAAACATGCTGGCAAACAGCGAGTCCTGGGTGGTTCCGCCAGTAAAACCCGTTACCTTTTGGAAGCCGTTGAGCACGTTATCGGTCGAGACGGGATCGAGCAGGCCCGCAAAGCTTAGACCGGCGTTGGTCTTATACTCGCCGTCGTATTCGTTGGAGATAAGGAAGGTCACGCCCGTGCCCGCGGCCATCTTGACGTCGGTGATATGACGGTTGGCATTGTAGATGTACCAGGCATACGTTACAGCTCCGGCAGCAGCAAGGGCCACCAGCAACGTGGCGAGCATACGATTGAACTGTTTTCGCAACGAGCGCGCGTCCGACATGTCCCTCCCCCAGATGCCGCGTTGTAAACTGCCTGGGCACCATTTGCCCATAATGGAGTTATTTTACGCGAACGTGCAGTTCATCGGGGGTACAAACGGGACTTTTCGCGTGCTGTTCGCGCTGCGGCGGGCTCCGATGGGGCCACAATTCACCAGTTTTTTAAAATAGTTCTTGCCACTGGGCGGGAGCTCCGTTATATTATTCCCTGCGCACTCGCGCACCCTTGATCGGGCGTTTAGCTCAGGGGGAGAGCGCTTCCCTGACACGGAAGAGGTCAGAAGTTCAAATCTTCTAACGCCCACCAAATGTTCGCAGCTCAGAGGCTTCGCCTCTGAGCTGTTTTGTTTTACGCCGCCAAGCCAAGAGGGCGTCGCGGCACCCAAAACCGCCTCAACAACTCCAATAACCATCCCGGCCGAGACCAATACCGCCTCGGCAGCGCCAGCAATCATTTCAACCAAGTCCACAGTCGCCCAAACCGTCTTGGCGACCGCCTCAACCGAGCCTGGATGGGCCTCGATGCCACATCCGGACAACCTTCCTATAGTCAGGTCTAATACTTTTCCGCGAAGTGAACGAGCTTATTTGGACCCCCGAAGCATGCACACTTTTTGAAGCCAAAACCGCAGGATTCCAATGTCAAAACCGCAGGAAATGAGCCGCCAAAAGTGTCGATGCTTCGGGGGTCCATTTTGACTCGTTCACTTCGCAAAAAAGTATTAGACCTGAAAACAGGGCCCCTGGCCCACCCCTCCAGCAACCGCCCTTACCAATGTTGACGCGCCTCGATAACCGTTTGCCAAAGCTTAAACCGCTTTGTTTCGGCGCGCGCGAGGGCAAGATGCCGCTGTTCCTCCGTCATGGGCCTGTTAAAGATGGGTCGCTTATTCCGATGCAGCTTGCGCCGGACGCGTTCGCACAGGCGAACGAGCTTTTCGTAGTCGCTCGCCTGGTCAGTCGTCACCGTAAAGTACGCGACCCCATTGAGCATCTGCAGCTCGTTGCGGCGCTCGGCATCCTTGTGGATTTTCTCGCTTCCATCATGGATGGCGTCGCTGTCGTAATCGACCAGCGCGGTAAGCACCTCGGGCAGCAAGCCAGCCCTTACTTTATCCAGGCCCACCTCGGCTTTCGCCGTAAGCGTTATGTCGGGCGTGCGCTCCAACACGCGCAGTTTGCGGTTGCGCCCATCGTTGTAGCCGTCGCGAATGAAGTACTTCTTGTTCAGCTCGGCCTTGCCCAGCGCAAGTCCGCCGTAATGCGCAGGCAGCGACATAAACATGCAAAGCCCCGACTCCCTTGGAGACCGTGAGCCCTCTTCCACGTACGGAAGCAACGCCTTCGCCTTGGCGGCGCCTCTCACCTTTGACGCCCGGTCAAGGTACGCCGCAATGAGTTCCTTAGTCGTAAGCCTGCCATCGCGCATGCCCGCATCCCTGCTGGTCACCCCGCCGGGAGCAAGGTTATCCAGCCGGTAGTCCGATGTCATGGCATAGCCGGCATAGATGGCCGCCGCCGCATCGCCATCGTGCGCGGCCTGCAAAAACGCCAGCTCGGGAGAGCACACGTATGCATCCAGGTCGCCTCTCCAGTGGCCCAGCGAGATAAACGAACCCGCGGGGAGCTCGTTGGTGCACAGATGCGTCTTAACATGCTTGGTCCGCCGGCGGTCGGCGCGCGTCGGCACCATCAGATCCAGCGTTTCAATCCCCAGGTCGTAGCGATCGATAAACTCCTGCGCCTCCTGGTCACAGAGCGCGCAGGCACCCGCGATCGACACGACCTCTGGTTCCGAATCCCCAAAGCGCGGGTTCGGGATGTGCGCCAAGAGCGCCAGCGCAGCGTTATGTGAAACGATAAAGTACCCCATGGCGCGAAGATAGCACGCGCGTCGGCGGCGGCTCGCGGCCCTGGCGAGTTTTCGGCAAACGACCAGCAGTTTTTTGCCGCGGCGCAACCAAAGTGTTCATTCGTCGACGTCTAAATGCAAATCCGTCAAACTTCTGGCAAGGTTGCCGCTCAACTGACCAAAAGCTGACCATTTGCTTGCCCATTTGCCTGACGGCGCGCCCTCGCCAAAATGCTCCGCGACTTCTCGGGCGGTCGAAGTGCTCGTTTAGCGACCACACACCCGCCGCTGGGGTATCCTTGGAGCACATGCACCGCAAGCCGCACAAAGGAGCCGCCATGCGCACCGAGCTCGATGTTCCCTTTTCGCACAAAGACAAGGCCAAGGCCCTGGGCGCCAAGTGGGACCGGGCCAAGAAGATCTGGTACGTGCCCGATGGCGTCAACCCCGAGCCCTTTGCCGCGTGGCTACCCGGCGTGGATCGCTCCGACCCCAGCGCGCCCTACATCTACCTGGTGCTGGGCAAGCGCGAATGTTGGAAGTGCCACGAGCAGACGACGGTCGCGGCTTTTGGCATTCCGTATTGGGCGGCCGAGGACTCGGGCAGTAAGGCTGCGCCCAGCGCCGCGCCCGCCATGGACGACGCGGGCCACATCGCGATCGACACCGCCCGCGCCAACGCCGTAGCCATCGTCCCCGCGCTGGGCTGCGTGCCGGCCGAGATTCGCGACTACCTGCGCGAGCGCTGCGGCTACAAGCCCGTAACGTCGCGCACCACCAAGACCGCATCGCTCGCCAGCACCTGCACCGGCTGCGGCGCGCTGCAAGGCAGCCATTACCTGTTCGAGAAGCCCACGTCGCCGTTTGCGCTCACGGCCATCAACAAGCTGCCCGCGCTGGAGTTCGTGCGCGTGGAAGTCGCCGGCGTCTACGGCATCCCCGACAGTCAGGACAACTTTGACCAGGCGCTCTTCACCTGGGCACGCGACCACCACACCCAGTTTCACAAGACCCTGTGCGAGGGGATTTACCTGTAGCGATTGTGATGTACAAACTGATGTACAAACAAAGCTATAAAGCGCATGCCCCGTTAAACCAAATACGAATTCATTAGTTTGAGCAATCAAACGAAAAGGGCATATATAAATTTTACGCTGACACCGTTCAGATTCTCGATCAGATGAGGCCCGCTCTTCACTTCGTCGGTAAACAACTACCGAAACATACTCAGCATACTCAGCAATCGTCCTAACAATGAAGCAACACCATCTACCAACTGCGATTTGGTACAATTGTTCGTATATTGTACGCAAAGGAGAGAGCCCATGGACGAAACGATCTGCAGCATTATTCGAAGCGCTGTTTCGGATGCAAACCGCTACCCGTTTTTGTTTGTTGGCTCCGGTTTATCACGTAGATACATGAATTCGCCCAACTGGGCAGACTTGCTTGAAGCTGTCTGCAGCAGAGCCTTTGGTGACACAGCGGATTTTACAAAGTTTAGGACCAAAGCGTCTGTTGCCTATCGAAACGAAAAAGTAAAAGCAGAGCTTCCTTATGTCGCAACACTCATGGAAGATCGTGTTAATGATGCTTTGCTAGATGACACCGAATTCATGCGCGCTCACGCCGAAACGATTGCATCAGGCGGGTCTCCCATGAAACAGCTCGTTGCCGACATCGTAAATTCTTATACGCTTGAAGACGACGCCGAGGTTGAATTGCTGAAGAGCGCCGGTGATTCCAAATTGTCTGGAATAATCACTACCAACTACGATCAAATGTGCGAGCACCTATTTGATAGCTTCACCGTATACGAAAGCCAAGACGACTTGCTTTTCGCTGAACAGAGCTTCACTCGCGAAATATATAAGATACATGGTTCCGTTTCGAACCCAGACGGCATGGTCCTCACCGATGCAGACTACGATGAATTCGGCCGCAAGCGGAAATACCTCTCCGCAAAGCTACTATCTGTGTTCCTAGAGTATCCCGTCATCTTTCTTGGTTACTCAATCCAAGACGAGAACATTAAAAGCATTCTCTCTGATATTGCAGAATGCCTCTCCGACGAGACAATTAGCAGGCTTAAGACGCGCCTGATCTTTGTACAGTGGGGAAACACCACCTCTATCAGCGATTACACTGTTTCCTTTGGAAATAAACTGATCTCAATGACAAAGATTGAAACTGACGATTTTGCGTCTATTTACGAAAGCATCGGCCAGACCGAGAGACTGTATAGTACAAAAATCCTGCAAGAGCTTAGGGGCAGCGTTTTTAGACTTGCCGATAAAATAAGGCTCTGTTAGACCAAGTTTGACACGATCGGCTGTTCGTCGAACCGGAAAATAATCGGGCTATCCCCGTCCATCG
>CAKTWK010000014.1 GCA_934630735.1 uncultured Collinsella sp.
TCCTTCGAAGTTAATTGAAGGGTACCGCCTCGCGGTGACATCGTCTATATGTCAACCTTGGTCTAACAGAGCCTTTTGTTTAGGGATGAATTATCCCGCAGGTTGAGCATACGTCAGCGAAAACGCGGTTTGTCAAAACCGCGTAACTATTAAAGTTGACGTAAGCCCTCTTCCAGGCCGGTCTTGCTGTCGGTCTTCTCGTCGCGCATCTTGATGACGCGGGCGGGAACGCCGGCCACGACGGCGCCGGCGGGGACGTCCTCGACGCACACGGCGCCGGCGGCAACGACAGCGCCCTTGCCTACGTGCACGCCCTCCAGAACCACGGCGTTGGCGCCGATCATGACATCGTCCTCGATGATGACGGGCGTGGCGCTGGCGGGCTCTACGACGCCTGCCAACACGGTGCCGGCGCCGATGTGGCAGTTCTTACCCACGGTGGCGCGGCCGCCCAGCACGGCGCCCATATCGATCATGGAGCCTTCGCCGATGGCGGAGCCGATGTTGATGATGGCACCCATCATGATGACGGCGCGATCGCCGATCTCGACGCGGTCGCGGATGATTGCGCCCGGCTCGATGCGGGCGTTGATGCCCTTAAGGTCGAGCATGGGCACGGCGGAGTTGCGGCAGTCGTTCTCTACGTCGTAGTAGTCGATGGAGTCGGCGTTGGCGTCGAGGATTGCCTTGAGCTCATCCCAGTCACCAAAGACGGTCTTGCCACGACGACCGCCGTAGACGTGCGCATTGCCCCACTGGACCTTCATGCCCGGCTTCTCGCGCACGTACAGTTTGACGGGCGTCTTTTTAGGTGCTGTGGCGATGTAGTTGATAATCTCCTGTGCATCCATCTCGGCTGCATTGCTCATTTGCTGTCTCTCCTTTGGGCGGATCCGGTTGATACCTGGTTAGGCAAACATGACCTGGTCGAACGTATAGAAGCCGTGCTCGCGGGTGACGAGCTTCTGGGCGGCTGCCAGGGCGCCGTTGACGAAGATCTGACGGCTCGTGGCGCGATGCGTGAGCGTGACTTCCTCGTCCTGGCCAAAGAAACTCGCTTCGTGCACGCCGGCGACAGTGCCACCGCGCAGCGAGTGCATGCCGATCTCCTTGGGGTCGCGCGCTCCGCACATGCCCTCGCGGCCATAGACGGGGTGGTAGCCTGCCTCGGGCTCGGCTTCGACGACGGCATCGAGCAGCAACTTGGCAGTGCCGCTGGGGGCGTCGACCTTTTGGTTATGGTGCGTCTCGACGATTTCGCAGTCAAAGCCGGGCAGCTCGCGTGTGGCCTGTGCTACCAGATGGCGCAGGGCTGCGATACCGATGGAGTAATTGCCGGAGTGCATGACGCGGACGTTCTGACCCAGCTCGCGCAGGCGATCCATCTGATCGGGTGTGTAGCCCGTGGTGCCCGAGACCAACGCGGCACCCGTGCGCTCGACATAGGCGACGACGGCGTCGAAGGTCACGACGTTCGAGAAGTCGATGATGACGTCGGCTGCCGGGGCGTTTTCAAGCTCGGACAAGTCGAAACCGATCTGGGCTACGATGTCGAAAACGGGCTGACCGGCGGCGTCGACAACGCCCTCGGCGGTGGTGCGGATGAGCGAGCCCATACGGCCCGTTCCCATAATGACGGTCTTAATCAAGCAGACCAGCTCCCTTCAGAGCGTCGGTAAGTGCAGCGCGTGTGTCGTTGGCCATGGGGCACAGCGGCATGCGGTAGTTTGCCTCGATCATACCCATCTGAGCGAGCGCTTCCTTGACGGGGATGGGGTTGACCTCGCTAAAGAGGGCGTTGATGAACGGCTGACCGGCAATCTGGATATCGCGGGCGCGCTCCACGTCACCGTCCAGATAGGCGCGGCACATGTCGTGCACGAGCTGCGGCTGAACATCGGCCCACACGCTGATGGTGCCCGAGGCACCCAGGCTCATGAGCGGCACGGTGAGGGCGTCCTCGCCCGAGTACATGCGGAAGTCGTCGGACAGCAGGTGGGCGATCTTGGCCGCGTAGGCGACGTTGCCCGAGGCTTCCTTAATACCCATGATGTTGGGGTGCGCGGCCAAGCGCTCTACGTTGCGCTCGCTGATGCCGCAGCCGCAGCGGCCGGGGATGTTGTACAGGATGCAGGGGATATCTACGGCATCGGCCACGGTCTTAAAGTGCTGGTAGATGCCCTCTTCGTTGGACTTGTTGTAGTAGGGGGTAATGAGCAGCAGGCCGTCGGCGCCCAGGCCTTGGTAAGTGAGCGACTTGGTGAGCATGGTTTGCGTGGAGTTGGAGCCCGAGCCGGCGATGACGGGGACGCGTCCTGCAACATGCTTGACCACGGCGGCGACAACGGAGTTGTCCTCGTCATCGGTCATTGTGGCGCTCTCGCCGGTGGTGCCCAGGGTGAGGATGGCGTCGGTGCCGTTTTGCAGGTGGAAATCGATAAGGCGCTCGAGTGCGTCAAAGTCGACGCTGCCGTCCTTTTTAAACGGCGTAACAAGGGCGACGATTGAGCCCTCGAGGTTGCGGATGTCCATGTTCTTCTCCTTCGCTTCCGCGATCTGGATGCGTTTGTTCCATTGGGCGGCGACTGCCAGGCGCTCGTCCTGGGCGCGACGGCGGGCGCTTTCGGCGCGCGACTTGGCCAGCAGCTCACGACCGCACGGCAGCACGTCGAGCGTGGCAAAGTAATCACCCGGGCGCTCGGCGCGGCGGATAAGGTCGGCCGAGCCATCGGGACGCAGCAGGACCTCGGCGGAGCGCAGACGTCCGTTGTAGTTGTAGCCCATGGAGTAGCCATGCGCGCCGGTATCGTGGATCACGAGCAAGTCGCCCATGTCGATCCGCGGTAGCTCGCGGTTGATGGCGAACTTGTCGTTGTTCTCGCACAGATTGCCCGTAATGTCGTACGTGTTTGTGGCAGGCGCCGCGGTCTTGTCGGAGCCACCCGGCTGGCCCATCACCGTGATGTGGTGGTAGGCGCCATACATGGCAGGGCGGACCAGATCGACGGCACTGGCGTCGACACCGATATAGTCCTTGTAGATCTGCTTCTCGTGGATGGCCTTGGTGACCAGGCAGCCGTAGGGGCCCATCATAAAGCGGCCCATCTCGGTGCAGATGGCCACATCGCCCATGCCGGCGGGAACCAGGATCTCGTCGTATGCCGCGTGCACCCCCTCGCCGATGGCGTGAATGTCGTTGGCCTGCTGCTCGGGCAGATAAGGGATGCCGACGCCGCCAGACAGATTGATGAAGGCGACGTGTGCGCCGGTCTCGCGCTCCAGGCGTACGGCAAGCTCAAAGAGGATGCGCGCAAGCTTGGGGTAGTAGTCGTTGGTGACGGTATTGCTGGCGAGGAAGGCGTGGATACCAAAGTCCTCGGCGCCCTTGGCCTTGAGCATGCGGAAGGCCTCGAAGAGCTGCTCGGTGGTCATACCGTATTTGGAGTCGCCGGGGTTATCCATGATGCCGTTGGAGAGCTGGAACAGGCCGCCCGGATTAAAGCGGCAGCTGACCGTCTTGGGGATGGGCCCTGCGACGCGCTCAAAGAACTCGATGTGGCTGATGTCGTCAAAGTTGACGATGGCACCCAGCTTGTCGGCGAGCTCAAAGTCCGCCGCCGGCGTGTCGTTAGACGAGAACATGATGTCGTGTCCGGTGATGCCCAGCGAGCGGGCGATCATGAGCTCGGTATAGCTCGAGCAATCGCAGCCGCAGCCGTATTCGTTGAGAATGGAGATGAGCGCCGGGTTGGGGTTGGCCTTGACGGCAAAGTATTCCTTAAAGCCCGGGTTCCATGCAAAGGCGTCGCGCACTTCTTGCATGTTGCGGCGGATGCCCGCCTCGTCGTATAGATGAAACGGCGTGGGGAACTGCTCGACGATATGCTCGAGTGTCTCCTTGTCCACAAACGGCTGCTTGGCCGCATACGCCTCGTTGGGGGTCAATGCCATGTCCCGTAAACCTCGCTATCCAGACGGCGCCATCTGCGCATCGAATCCGCATAGCGTGGACCCAATGTCCGGATAGCGCTCCCGCATTGCTGCAGACAGTCCTGCGGGTGTTTCCCGCAGGCCCACCAGGTTGTTCGTGCCCGAAAAACCCAGTTCGGCGGGTTTCGCCTCCCCGCGGGGTCAAAGCCTGCCGGCTCGCCCGCGGTTCTTCGTGCCCGCGCCTCTATCAAGTGGTAACGACCCTACCACGTTGCACTTTACCAAACAAGAGTATTCGTATATAACGTTTAAAAAATGCAGGGATATGCTGGAAACATGTGTGCCACAATCCTGTATCACAATAAGTTGCAACAGGTGTGTCTCACGAAAGGATCCCCTATGACCGAGCTCCAAGAACTCCGTCGCTATCGCCGCGACCTTCATCGCATTCCGGAGCTCGATTTCGATCTTCCTCAAACCATTGCCTATATCGAAGGCGTGCTGGCGCCGCTCGCATGCGAGGTGACCCATCCGTGCCCCAGCTGCGTCTGCGCTTTCTTCGACGCTGGCGTTGGCGCCGCGCATGCCACAGCGATTCGCGCTGATATGGATGCACTGCCCATTGCCGAGGCAACGGGGACAGTGTTCGCCTCGACCCATCCCGGCAAGATGCACGCTTGCGGACATGACGGACACATGGCTATGGCACTTGCCGCCGCGACATATGTCGACCGTACGATTCGCGAGCAGCCGGGCGCCATGAGGCGCAACGCGCTCTTTGTGTTCCAGCCGGCCGAGGAAACGACCGGTGGTGCCAAGACGGTGTGCGAGAGCGGCGTGTTCGAGCGCTACGGGGCGGATCGCATCTTCGGCTTCCACGTGTGGCCCGATCTACCCGCCGGCACGTTGGCGAGCTGCTCCGGTCCGTTGCTGGCGCGTTCGAGTGAGACACACATTCATATTCACGGGACGAGCATCCATATCGCTAAGACCTATGGCGTTCCGGTCGAGGAGTCGCACGATGCGGCGCTGGCGGCCGCCAAGTTCTTGGTTGCCGAGCGTGAGCTGATGGACGAGCTGGGCACCGACGAGCCCTGTATCGGTAAGTTTGGTCTGCTGCAGGCCGGTACGGTTTGCAATGCGGTGGCGGGGGAGGCCCATGTTGCCGGCAGCCTACGTGTGTTTACGGACGACATGTTCGACCACGCGCGCGAGGGCGTGCGCCGCGTTTTGGACGATGCCTGCGCCGCAACGGGCTGCACATATGACCTCGATTTTGCCGAGGGCTATCCGCCGGTCGATAACGACCCTGAGCTGTTCGCCCACATTGCGCCTGCCTTGCCCGGGCTGCAACTCGTGGATGAGCCTTTGCTGATTGCCGAGGACTTTGCTTTCTATCAGCGCCATCTGCCGGGCGTGTTTTTCCTGCTGGGCACGGGTATGCCAGAGGACCAAGACAACCCGATCGACGCTGATGGCTGCCCAGCCTATGCCACAAGCGCTCTGCATACCGATAGCATGCTCTTCGACGAGGAAATCCTACTCAAGGGCCTCGATGTCTACAAACGATTGCTTTTGCTTGACTAAGGCGTGAAGGACAATTTGTTCTAGAAAACACGAACAAACGTACGATATAATAGAGATGTAAGTCTATAGAAACGTTTGACGTTGCTAACGTAAGGCGATACTATGATTGCATCGTATAAAGATGAGGATACCGAACGTTTTGCGATGGGTGTGCGGGTTAGGAGGTTCGTACCCTTTGAGCGGGTCGCATTGAGGAAGATTCGTCAGCTGCAGGTTTGTGCTTCGCTTGATGATCTTCGCGTTCCGCCGGGCAACCGTCTCGAAGCCTTGAAGGGCGATCGCGCCGGCCAATATAGCATCCGTGTTAACGAGCGCTATCGGGTCTGTTTTGAGTGGAGACAGGGGATGGCTTGGAATGTCGAAATCATCGATTATCACAAGTGACGAGACTGCACCCGATTTGCTGCCGCCGGTGACTCCTGGCGAGCTCCTCAAAGAGGAATTTCTTGTCCCTATGGGCATTTCTCAATATCGCCTCGCCAAGGAGACCGGGATTCCGGCTCAGCGTATCGGGCAGATTGTCTTGGGAAAACGTCGCGTGACGGCCGACACCGACCTCCGTCTTTGCCGTTATTTTGGTCTGACGGATGGTTATTGGCTGCGCGCTCAGGTGGCGTTTGACCTTGAGGCCGAGAAAAGGCGGATTGAACCGGAACTCGATAAGATCGTTCCTGTTCAACAGGCCATCGCACTGTAGTGCTCAAAGATGATGGGGGTGACGATGGAACGACGTCGACAGTCTGCCGTATATAGTCCGGGTGGATGCGGGTGCGGCTTGTTGCTGCTTCCGGTTATCGCCGTGAGCGTTGGCTTGATGTTTGTGCTTGCCGGGTTTGCCGCGGTGGCGCTCGTGCTGTTGATTGTGGCTATTGGCGTGACGATCTGGCTGTGCCGTTCTCGCGAGCAACGTCGTGCCGATGGTAAGACCAATGTTGGATGGGTCGTCTTCCTGATCATTGCGTACCCGCTGAGTGTCAGCTACCTGGTGTTCTTTGCCTTATTGATGATCAGTGCCTTTACCGGGGAATCCGTCACGGTGGGTTGATGCGCTGCCAGCAGACGGTCGTGCAAAGTGCGTTTGCTCGGCGTTCGGATAACTGCATTGGTCGTTTACCGCAACCTTAGCTCTCAGCTAATGAATTCAAGTTTAATTCTTCCTACGATGTGCTGTGTGCCGGCGCGGTAGCCGGATCGTAGGAAGGATGCATAATGAAAAAGCTCGAAAACGAAGTGCTGCTGAGCCGTCGCGCTGCACTGGGCGCATTCGCCACCGTCGCCTTGGGGACTGCCGGTCTTCTTGCCGGTTGTGGTAGCGATAAGGCGACCGTCACCGAGGACGCTGGCGATGGCGACAAGAAGGAAGAGACGAAGAAGGAAGAGCAGTCTACGACTGACCTGGCGGTTGGCGCGACGGTGACCACGGCTGCCGGTCTTTCCGTCGTTGTCGATTCCGTCCAGCCTGGCCTCACAAATTATGACGGTTCGACCATGACGGGTATTCACGTCACGTACGTCAACAATGGCGATGAGGGCGCAGATTACAATATCTACGACTGGAAGGGCGAGGACGCCAACGGCGCTCAACAGAATCAGGGTTACTACAGCGAGGGCTCCGATGAGCTGCAGTCTGGTACCCTTGCCGCCGGTGGCTCCGTGGCGGGCAATATCTACTTTGATGGCGACATCAAGAAGGCGCTGTATTTTGCCAACATGTTTGATAAGTCTGCCACTGCAAGCTGGGTGCTGGCCTAGCATGTCGCTACCGTTGCTCCGTATGGGAGGTGAAGTCGTATGCCCGATAAAAAGCTGACCGAGGAGTTGCTCAATGAGCTTCTCGATGCGCCGAACATCGATGGCTATATCAGGGAGCACGACTTTGCCGCCCCGTCGCTTTCGGACTACCTGAAGCAGCTGCTGCAGGAAAAGGGCTTGGAGCGCTCGCGCGTGGTTCGTATGGCCGATCTCAATGAGACCTTTGGCTATCAGATCTTTACCGGTGCGCGGCATCCGAGTCGCAATAAGGTGCTGCAGATTGCCTTTGCGATGGCGCTGACGCTCAAAGAGGCCAACCGTGCACTGACGGCTGCCGGGGTAAGCGTCCTCAACTGCAAGGATCGCCGTGATGCGATTATCATCTTTTGCATCGATCGCGGGTGCAGCCTCCAAAAGGTCAACGAGGAGCTGTATCGCTTTGGCGAGGAGACGGTGAGTTAGCGACTGATATCTGAGCCGGCGGGGCTGCCGAACAACGATGCAAGCGAACGGGGCGCGGATGCCATGGGGTGTCTGCGCCCTGCGCTATGATGGAGGCTATGGATACTCAGACCCCAACATATTCCGATGACGAGCTGACCGCAGCGCTTGCCGAGCACCTGGCGTCGCTCGATCGCGACGACAGCTATCGCGTGGAGCGTGTACTTAAGCGCTCGTCCGTTGAAACAACCGAGCTCGTGTACTTTGAAGGAACCGGCGGTGGTTCGCTCGGCCCCTTTGTCCGTAAACGCATCGATGCCTCGGCTCAAATCGGCGGGGCATACGAGCGTCTGCTTGCCGCTCAGCGGGCAGGCAGGCGTTTTGAGCACCTGCCCAGAATCGTCGATTGCCGTCGTGTGGGCGACGAGCTCAACGTGGTTATGGAATACATCGAAGGGGAGACGCTCGGGGCGCTGGTGAACCGTCTGGGAGCCACCCCCGATTATGCGCACGAAATGTATCCTGCCCTATGCGATGCCGTGGGTGAGCTCCACGCCGGTTTTGCAATGGCGGGGGAGACGTCGGCGCCGGTGATCCATCGCGACCTCAAGCCGTCGAATATCATCGTGACGGGTGCCAACTATACGTCTGATGACGGCCTGACGTTTTCGTCGCTGGTGATTATCGACTTGGGGATTGCGCGCGTATGGCGCGATGGCGCCGATGCCGACACCGTCAAGTTCGGCACGCGACCCTATGCGCCGCCCGAGCAGTATGGGTTTGGGCAGACGAGTGTGCGCAGCGACGTCTACGCACTTGGCGCCCTGTTGTTCTTCTGCTTGACGGGAGTCGACCCTAAACCAGGGCTCGACATGCGCGAGCAATGCGAGGCGCACGGCATTCCCACTCCACTTGCCGATGCCGTCTGCATGTCGATGGCGCTCGACCCGGCCAAGCGTTTTGCGAGCGCGGAAGCGTTGGGACGGGCGACGCGCGCGGCATACGGTCTAAGTCGCCCCGTGCGGCCTCCTGCGCCTGCGCCTGTCCGTACTCCGGCCTCGGAGACGGTGTTGACGCCCCAAGGGCTCCAGAACCCCACAGGGCTTCCTAGGCCTGCCGCCTCCGCTGCATGCGGTCTGCTCTCTCGCGTTCCGGAGTCTCTGGGGCGCATTTGGAATACGCTCGTCTGCTTCTCGCTACTTGTGTTCTTTGCCGGAAGTCACTTTGCCGTCTTTCACCCCACGGGAGCAAACCAAGGCTACCCGACGTGGCTTCTTATAATCGAGTATTTTTTCTTTGTCGATGGCCTTATGGCGCTTATGCATTTTGCGCTGCTCGATAAGCGCCGTCTCCGTCGGCGATTCGCACTGCTCGACAGCTATCGCGGCAAGAAACTCGCGAAACTCTGGCTCAAGGCATTGGGTGTGCTGCTCCTATGCATGATCGTCATAGTCGCGGTTGCCAATGCGACCGGCGTCGTCGATACTTCCGCTACCTAAAAGAAAAGGGCCCCATTGGGGCCCTTTGCAGTTGTACTTAGATGCGGTTCATCTGAGCGGCGACTTTGTTGTACCAGTCCTGCCACGTGGGCGGGCAGTACTTTTTGGCCGCAGCCGGGGTAAGGGTGGAGCCGTAGTTGGCGCCCAGATAGGCAACGTGAGCGGAGATGCCCTCGCTCCAGCTGCCAAAGCTGCGCCAACCGCCGCCACGGGCACTCCAGCCCCAGGCGTTGTAAGAATTGGCGCAATAAGCACCCTTGGTGCTCTCGATGCAGGCGATGGCGGGGGACCAACGGGGATCGACACCGGTATTCCAAGCGGCGACGGCAAAGTTATAGCCCTGGCCTGCCATGGGGGAGCCGGCGAGATAATTGTCGATGCGGCTCGTCCACTCATTGATGAACGAATCGTAATCGGAACTACCGGTATTGGCGTTGTTCACCGTGGTGTCGATGGTGGTGTTGGTGTTGGTGGCCTGGCTGCTGGAATTGCTGCCGCTTACGCCCTCGCCCGAGAGCTTCTCGGCGGCAGCGGCCTTATCGGCCTCAAGCTTGGCAAGCTCGGCGGCATTTTCCTGCTCGGCTTTTGCCTGTGCCTCACTGCGGAGCTGCTGGGCCTGAGCCAACGCATCCTCGGCGTTTTTCTGCTCTGCCTCAAGCTGAGACTTGGCCTGCTGGAGCTCAGCCTTGTTCTGCTCGAGTTCGGTTTGCATGTTATTGAGCTGTTCGATCTCGTCGACGCTCGAGCTCGTGATCTGGTTGGTGTATTTGCAGGTCGTGATGAACTCACCCAGGCTCTGCGCGTTGACCAGGAAGCTCACGATGGGGTTGGTGCCCTTCTGATACTTGTACAGATCGCGCATGGCGGAGCTTGCCTTGGCCTGCTGCTCGGGAAGCTTAGCCTCGATTTCCTCGATGCTTGCCTCATTGGAGTCAATCTGCTTTTGCAGGTCATCGAGTTTGGTGCGGGCGTCGTTGTAGGCGCTCGTGGCGGCTTCGATCTTCTGCTGGGCTGCGGAAAGCTGGTCCTGCGTTGCCTGCGAGGCGGCATACGCCGCAACGGGGGAGAGCATCGGCGTGGCTGTCAGCGCAACGGCGAGCGCGGCGCTCGTGATGATACGAGCCGGCTTCGACGCAATGAGCGCTGCGGCGCGATGATTCGAATGCTGCATCCAGTCCCTCTGCAATCAATCGTAGGTTATGGTTCGAACGGTATTCTACTACTGCTTTCGACCTCAACTTGAACCTTAAAGGTTCCAAAGGGTCAAGTTGAACTTGAGGCTTTGGCTTTGACCTGCAGTTATGATGAATTGTTGAGAAACCATAGAGTTCAACTTTAACGTTACAGAGCCCTGTTTGAGAGGTGTTTTGGGCTGTAAAAGCTATCTCAACGTGGGGTTTTACAACTACAGCGTGCCCTCCTGACGAGCCCGCTCAATCTCTTCGAGGGCCTCGGCAGGGGTGAACGAGCAGGTGCCGTCGCCGAGCTTGACCACCTGGATGTCGTCGCCGATATGGACCTCTCCGCCCTTTAGTACCACGCCAAAAACGCCCTCGTGGGGAAAGATGCAGTCGCCGGCGAGATAGTAGATGGCACAGCGTGTGTGGCAGACCTTGCCGATTTGGCTGATTTCGACAAGCACCTCGCTGCCAAGCTTGAGCTGCGTGCCCAAGGGGAGCGAGAGTAGATTGATGCCTTGCGTGGTGAAATTCTCCCCAAAGTCACCCTCGTGCACATCGAGCCCGCGCTCCTGCGCCGTCTGGATGGACTCTGCAGCTAAAAAGGAAACCTGGCGGTGCCAATGCCCGGCGTGTGCGTCGGAGGTGAGGCCAAATTGCTCTATAACGGTGTCGTGTCCATCGGCGACGGGCGACTTGCGCGTGCCCTTGTGTGCCGACGTGTTGATCGAGACGATGCGGGCGGGCCTGTCGTAGGCATCGTTTGCCGTGCGTAGGGGAACGGCCGTTTGTGCGCGTTCCGCCAGCTCGCGCTTCGCGGCATTGAGGATGGGGTTATCGGTCGGATGGTCTTGGGGCACGTGTGCGCCTTTCGTTTGAGGATGTCAATACGCTGAATCCTACAACAATGGTAGGTTCATTGCCCATTGTCATACAACGGTGAGCGCCGTCTTCGTGCTGGCCTTCGTGCTGGACGATTACGTCGATTGCCATAGATACGGTGGAACTTTGGGCGCCGGCGGTTTGGCACGCTAGAATAAATCAGTTGCGCAAAGACCGCCCGTTGTGTGGGCAGTTCATGATAGGAAGTTTCCATGGCATTGCAGTTTACAGAGCGCGAGTTTATTCCCGTGCTGCTCGGTGGCGACATCAACGCCTATTCGGTGGCGCGCGCCTTCTACGAGGAGTACCAGGTCAAGAGCCTGGTCTTTGGCAAGTATCAGACGGGTCCCGCGTACCGCAGCCAGATTATCGACTACACGCCCAACGTGGATATCGATACCATGCCCGTGATGCTCAGGATCGTCAACGGCATTGCCCAAGCGCATGCCGATAAGACGATTGTCCTTGTGGGCTGTGGCGATAACTATGTTGCCCTCGTGGCTCAGGCCAAGGATGCCCATGAGTTGGCGGATAATATCGTCGCGCCTTACGCTCCCTATAGCATGCTTGAGCAGTGTCAGAAGAAGGAGATCTTCTACGAGCTGTGCGAGAAGCATGGCGTGCCCTATCCGCATACCTTTACCTTCACCATGGCGATGCTGAACGCCCAAGGCGAGGCACCTGCCGAAGTGCTCGACCAGATCGATTTTCCCTACCCGATGATTCTGAAGCCTTCTGACGGCATCATGTGGTGGCAGCACGAGTTCGAGGGCCAGAAAAAGGCTTATGAGATTGCCGACCGTGCCGAGCTGGAACAGGTCATTCGCGACTCGTATGCCAGCGGCTACACCGACGACCTGATCTTGCAGGATCGCGTGCCCGGCAACGACGAGTACATGCGCGTGCTCACCAGTTATTCCGACCGTAACGGCAAGGTGCGCATGATGTGCCTGGGTCACGTGCTGCTCGAGGAGCATCAGCCTCACGGTGTCGGCAACCACGCCTGTATCATCACCGAGCCCAATGACGAGCTCATGGGCGGCGTGCGCAAGTTGCTCGAGGACCTTCACTTTGTGGGCTATTCCAACTTTGACGTTAAGTACGACGAGCGCGACGGCTCGTTTAAGTTCTTCGATTTCAACACGCGCCAAGGTCGCAGCAACTACTACGTCACTAACAGCGGCTTTAACGTTGCCAAGTATGTGGTGGACGAGTATGTGTTCAACCGCCCGTTTGAGCCGGAGTTTGTGACGGCGCAGGACGAGGCGCTGTGGATGGTCGTCCCCATGGGCGTCGTCGACAAGTACGTCAAGGATCCCGAGCTGCGCGCTAAGGTGCATCGCCTGGACAAGGAAGGCAAGGGCGCCGACCCTTCGTTTATGAAGGGCGACTTTGTCTTTAACCGCTGGCTGCGCATGTGGCACACCAAGCTGCGCCACTTTAAGCTGTTCAAGACGTATTACAAGTAGATGAGTGCGGCGCCCGTCCGGTTTACATCGGGCGGGCGCGGGTATGATACGCGCAATTGCGCAAGCGTCACCAAGGAGGCGGCGATGGAAAAGCTGGGAGTTATCGGCGGCATGGGCGCCGAGGCCACGTCGTATTACTACGACCAGGTAGTGCGTCATACGGCTGCTGCCTGCGATCAGGAACATATCGACATGGTGGTGCTCTCCAAGTCGACCATGCCCGACCGCACGCTGGCCATTAAGACCGGCGAGCACGCCAAGCTGCTGGCGACCATGAAAGAGTGTGCCCAGGCACTCGAGTCGCTGGGCTGTGCGCACATTGCCATTCCCTGCAACACGTCACACTACTTCTACGACCAGATCCAGTCGTTTACGAAGGTGCCGATTATCCACATGCCGCGTGAGTCGGTGCGCTATGCCCTTGCGGGTGCGGTGATGGGGGAGTGCGAGTTCGACCCCAACCTGAGTATGCCGGCCGAGCCGGTGCGCAAGATTGGCATCATGGGCACCGACGGAACCGTGGGCGCGGGCGTCTACGGCCGCGAATGCGAGGCTGCGGGTGTTGAGGTCGTCTATCCCAGCGAGAAACGTCAGAACGATGTGATGTCGCTTATCTACGATGATGTGAAAGCCGGACGTGAGCCCGATATGGATAAGTTCGACCGCGTGATGTGGGAGTTCGCCCGTAGCGGCTGCGACCGTGTCATTCTGGCCTGCACCGAACTATCGGTGCTGCAGAAGTATCGAGAGATGCCCGAGATCACCCTCGATGCTATGGATGTCCTGGTGCGCGAATCCATCATCCGCAGCGGCGCCCCCTACCGCCTCTAGCTTTCGACCTGTCAATAAGGGACAGGTTAATTTTGGTAGGTTTTATCTGGTGAAACAGTAAAGGCCTCGGCTCGTTTGGTGCGAGCCGAGGCCTTTTGCGTTGGGCGGTTGCTGTCGGTGGCGAACTAGAACAGGAAGCCGATGGCGATGAGGGCGATGCTGACGATGAGTACGGCGATGTCCAGGCCCTTGATGGGGTAGCGCTTGTACGAGCTGGCGCGCGTGCGCAGATAGAAGCCGCGCTGTTCTGCCGCCAAGGCCGTGGCATCGGTCTTGCCCACGCTCGAGATGAGCAGCGGCACACACAGTGGCAGCATGAGCTTAAGCTTCTTGATGGGGTTCTTGGTGTCGTACTCGACGCCGCGTGCGGTCTGCGCTTCCATGATGGCGTTCATCTCCTGACCAAACACCGGAACAAAGCGCAGCGCCGTGGTAAAGGTGAAGGCATAGCGATACGGTACGTGCAGCACCTCGACGCAGGCGTTGGCAAGGTCGTTGAGCTTGGTCACCATGAGCATGAGGATGAGTGGCAGCGCCACGCCCAGCAGGCGCAGACAGGCCTTCGATCCTGTGATGAGGCCCGTGTCGGTGATAAAGCCCCACACCACGTTGCCATCGCGCATAAAGGCTAGCTGGAGTACCAGCATGATAAGCGCGAGCGGAATCAGCAACTTGAGCAACGAGAACAGACGGTCGACGACGCCGGCATAGGCACCCAGCGCAAGGGTGAGTACCAAAAAGCCCAGCAGCGCCACGTAGGTGTCGGACAAGAAGATGCCGACGATGATGGCGGCGGCGAGGCCCAATTTGACGACGGGGTTCAGGCGATGCAGTAGCGTATCGCCTGGCATGTAGTCGATGACGTTAACCACGGCGGACCATCTCCTTGGTAATGCGAACGACATCGGTGACCTCGCTCACCTGCGCAAAAGCGGGCGAGACGGAAGATGCCAGACGGCGCGAGAGTTCAATAACCTGGGGCGGCTCAACATAGGCACGCTGCATGAGATCGATGTTCGAGAATAGCTCGTGCGTGCGGCCGCGGTCGAGGATGCGACCGTCGGCCATTACCACAATGCGCTCGGCAAAATCCGAGACGACTTCCATATCGTGGCAGACCATGATAACGGCGCAGCCGCGCTCGGCCATGGTGCGCACCGTTTCCATGACGGTCATGCACTCGCGGTAATCAAGGCCGCTCGTGGGCTCGTCGAGCACGACGATCTTGGGCTCAACCACTACGACGGAGGCAAGCGCCACCATTTGTCGCTGGCCGCGCGAAAGTGAGAAAGGTGCCTCATCGGCAGGCAGGCCAAAGCGGTCGATAACAAGTTGAGCACGGCGCAGAGCCTCGGCACGGTCGATGCCAGCAAGCTCCAGGCCAAAAGCGACCTCGTCGAGTACGGTGTCCTTGCAGATCTGGCGGTCGGGGTTTTGGAAGAGCGTTGCGACCTCGCGGGCAATGCGGCTCGTGGGAACGGCTGCGGTATCCAGCCCCGTAACGCGCACGCTGCCAGAGGCGGGCTTGAGCAGGCCCGTGAGCAGCTTGGTGAGCGTGGTCTTGCCGGCGCCGTTTTGGCCGACGATGCCCACGAGCTCGCCGGGATAGAGGGTCAGGTTGAGGTCGTGTACGGCGGCGCCGCCATTGGGATAGGCAAACTCAACGTGATCGAAGGTGAGCACGGGCTCGGCGTCCTTGGCATGAGGGCGCAACGACGGTGCATGCGGGGAGCCGGTGGGCGCCTGGGCTTCGCTTGCCGCGTGTGCGGGGTCGACGATGCCCGAAATCAGGCGCTCGGCCTCATCGACATCCAGGCAAGGGGTACCGCTTGCCAGACCATCGGCCTCGAGGCTATTGAAGATGCGCGTGACGCGGGGGCAGTCGACGCCGATGGCACGGAGCTCGTCGGCATGCGCGAAGACCTCGTGTGGCTCGCCCTGCAGCGCGATTTCGCCATGGTTGAGCACGAGCACGCGGTTGCAGTACTCCGAGAGCAGGGCGACCTTTTGCTCAACGACGACGATGGTGATTCCAAGTGCGCGGTTTGCCTCACGCAGCGTCTCGAAGACCAGCGTGGAGCTGGCAGGGTCGAGTGCCGCGGTGGGCTCGTCGAGAACCAGGACGCGCGGACGCATGGCGAGGATGGCGGCGATGGCTACCTTTTGCTTCTGTCCGCCCGAGAGGGTGGCGATCTCGCGGTCGCGCAGGTCGCTGATGCCGACGGTCTCGAGCGTTTCGCTCACGCGCTGCTCGATCTGGTCGTGGGGAACGCCAAAGTTCTCGAGGCCAAAGAGCATTTCGTCCTCGACGACCGAGGCGACCATCTGCGTGTCGATATCCTGCAGCACACTGCCGACGATTTGCGACACGTCGGTGAGCGAGGCTTCGCAGGTGTCGTGGCCGTCAACCATGACGGACCCAAAGAACGTGCCGGTGTAGTGGTGGGGCACGGCACCCGACAGGCAGGCGGCAAGCGTGGACTTGCCGGCGCCCGAGGGCCCGATGATGCCGATGAAATCTCCCTTGTTCACGCTGAGCGAGATGTGGCTGAGCGCCTGCTCGGTCTGCGTGCCATAGGAGAACGAGACATCGTCGACGTTGATGATCGTTTCCATGGATACCTTTCATAGTCATTGGGGACGTTCTTAAATGATCAGTCGTTTAAGAACGTCCCCAAGAGCTAGTTGTTTGGGACAGTCTTTGATGACGAGGCCGTGGAGTTGCGGCCCCGTCCATCATATCAGGCTATTTGTTGAGCACCTTGCGGAGGGGGAAGAAGAGGGCCTGGACCACGACGGCGTTGAAGACGGCAGTGCCGAGCACGATGGGCACCTTGGCGAGCGCCGTGGGCAGCGCGGCACCCATGATGACGGTGCCCAGGACGGCGAAGAGGGCACCCGAGACCAGGGTGGTGAGCAGACCGGCGATGAAGGGATTGACCTTGCTGCCGCCGATGTTTGACTTGACGAGCGCTGCCATCGTCAGCGCGCCGGCAAGCTCGGTGACAAAGTTGAGGCCAGGGATTGACGTGGTGATCTGGATAACGGCGGCCGACAGGATGCCAAAGATGGCGGCCTGGGCAAAGCTCGCCTGCGTGAGCGCGACGGCTAGGGCATAGGCGGCAATGATGAACTGCGGCTTAATGCCCGTGACGGCCAGGGCATTGCCGACGGTCATGTTAAGAATAAAGCCGGCGGCAAGCAGGACGGCGAGCAGGACCAACGAGGTGATATCGAGGATGCCCTTGTTTGAGGCGGCGTTGGCAGAAATAGTACGAGCCTGAGTGTTGGTGGCCATGATGTTCTCCTTAAGGTGAGATTTGAGATAAGAGTGTCCTAGGCCCCCACGAAAGGGGGTAAATCGGAAAGGGGATTAATTTTGAATAATGGAGCACGGAGACGGCTTTACGAGGGGCTCCAGGTTGGCGCGAAAGAGGAGCGAAGCGTACTTGGGTACGCGAGCGACGAATGAACGCCAAGATGGGATGGCTCGTAAAGCCGAGCGGGTTAGTTGAGCTTCAGGGCCTTCTGGATGGGCAGGTAGAGGGCGCCGACCAGGATGGCGTTAAACACGGCGGTCATGGCGACGACGGGCAGCATGGCGGCGGCGAGCTCGCCTACCACGCCGAGCATGGCCATCTTGATGACCATGAAGATGACACCTGAGACAAAGGTGGTCAGGAAGGTTGCGACAATGGCGATGGCGGGCTTGACCTGACCGTTCTTGCCGGCGGCGTTGACGATGCCGGCCATGAGCATGGCGGCGATGCCCTCGGCGGCAAAATCGACGAACGGCGAAGTGGTGGTGATCTGGATCACGGCAGCCGAGATGAGGCCAATGACGAGCGCCTGACCGATGTTGGGGCGAACGACCAGGATGGTGAGGCAGAAGGCCGAGATGATGAACTCGGGGCTGATCATGCCGCCCGAGATGCCCGAGATTGCCTTGCCGACGGTGAAGTTGAGGATGAAGCCGGCGGCGAGCAGGATGGCGAGCAGGACGAGGGCACGGACATCGAGTTTGCCGCGGTCGGCGGTCTGGACGGTGCGGGGCTGGGCGGCGGTGGTGTTCTGAGACATGGTGAAAATCCTTTCGGAAGGGGATTGCAAGAGAAAAGCGGAGGTGCGTGATGCGAATGCGATCGGGCTCGAGATAGAAAAAGGCCCCCGGTCGAAACCGGAGGCCTTCCAATCACCTAGAGCGCAAAAACAGGCGTGAGGGACTCACTGTCGACCGATCGTATTCGCATCACGCCACCACCAGTTGTTAAGAGAGTTCATCGTGTTCTTCATATTGGTGGCTCCTTTCGTGATGCCGTGGCGCGGTCGCACCTAATTGCTGTTGCGCTGCACTATAGCACAGCAAAGTGTGTGCGGGGAAATCTTTTTTAAAAAAGATTTCAGGCGGGTTTCCCGTCGGTCAAAAAGGCGGGTTAAGCGGGCGAGGCTACCATTGCTGCCTCGCCCGCTCAGCTAAGACGTTACTCCTTATTGCGACGGTAGAGGAAGTAACCGCCTGCGGAGATGACGGCAACGCCGGCGATGGCGAATGCGGCCACCATGCGGCCATCAAAACGATCGCCAGTGGTGGGTAGGCCGCCCTTGGTGTTCGTCTTGTTGGTGGTTACCGTGGTCGTGGTGTCGGACTTGCCAGGCTTCTCAGGCTTGGCGGCCGGCTGCTCGGGCTTAGCGGGCTGCTCGGGGGTACCGGGCTGCTCAGGAGTGCCAGGCTGCTCGGGAGTTCCGGGCTGATCCGGGGTGACCGGATCGGTGGCAAGAGCATCCTTGGCGTAGGTGATGGACTCCTTGAGGCCGTGGGTCTCGGTGTTCAGGTCGCTCGGGGTGAAGGGCGTGCTGAAATCCCCAGTCTTCAGATAAGTACGCATCTCCTGGAGCAAGGCCTTGCACTTGACGTAGGTGTTCTCGGTGGCAGCCTTGCTGGCCTTGTTGGCCAGGGCGGTGCGGCCCTCAGTGGTGGTCTCGGCCTGCATGGCCTTGTCGACCTCGAGGTTCTGCTCGACGAGCTCGTTCTGGAGGGCGTCGAGATAGGTGCGGACGTTGATGCCGAGCAGCTCGGGGCGCTCGTAGCAGAGGGAACTAATGTCCATGAGGACGTAGTTGATGGAGTTCTCGGGCTCCTCGTTGTTCACGATGTCCTTCTCATTGCAGTGATCGAAGGAGACGCTCTGGTCGCTGAAATACGGGCTAACCTCGGTGAGCAGCGCGGAGTAGAAGGGGATGGCGACGGAGTACGCGGCGCGGGAGAGCATCTCCCACTGGATGGTCGCGATCTCGGGGTCCATGCCCTGACGGATCTGGAAGAGGTTGGTCTCGGTGCTTCTTTCGGTGCCGATGGCGTAGACACCGTCGGTGTTGGCGTTGAGGCCGGGGACATTTTCGCCGCGGTTGCCAAATGCACGGATCATCTCAAAGGTGTTCCAGTCGGACTTGCCGGGCTGGAAGAACAGGGGCTGGATTTTGCTGACCATGGCTCCGATTTGGTCGGGGCGCCCTTCCTTTTTAACCGTGACGATGTCGTAATCCGCACCCTTGGTCAACGGGGCCATGAAGTAATCGCGGCCCTGGACATAGCGAGTCCACTGATGAACGCCGGAATCGGCGAGGCTTTTGCCATAGGTCTTGGCAACGTCGAACTTGCCATCGGTGTACTCGGCGAAGCCATTTTTCTCGGGCATGGTCTGGATGCCCTCGGAGTGGAGGCAGTTCTCGGCGTCATCAAGGTCGACATCGTAATTGAGTCCGCCGATGTTGGGGTTGAGTGAGGCGACGTCATCTGCGAGCTTCATGGCGATCCACTGGTGGCCGGAAAGTGCGCCAAACAGCCAGGTCTCGTTGCTGTCGGCGATGATGATCTGGTCGTTGCCGTTGGCGCCCTGCTCGTCGATGATCTTGCCGAGGAGCTCGACACCCTCACGTGCTTTGGCACTTTCGCCTAAGATAACGCTGCCGTAGCTATACTCGCCAATGCCAGTGTCGGTCAGGGGGTCTGCCTTGGCGGCTTTATCGTTCATGTTGGTGGTCAGCGTTGCGGAGCAGGACACGCCCTTCTCGTTGATGCCTGCCTCAGAGTAGGCATCATAGCGCCCGTGCCACTGCGAAGGATGATCGCGCACGTAGCTATAACGATATGTAGTCTTGGTCGACCTGTATGAGAAGTCGGACTCGTCTGAGCCGTAGGTATACCCGGGGGCATGCGACGGCTCAATGCCAAAGTGCTTGAGGTAGCGTGGGCCAAAGTCCTCGGCGCGACCATAATATGTGTTGCCGTCGGCTGTTAGGTCTTTGCCCATGTACATCTGCGTGCAGGCGAGCGCAGAGGTCGGCATGGACATGATGGTTGCAGCTCCAAAGGCGAGGCCTATGCCTAGCTTCTTGAGCGCGTTGACGGGGTGAGTTTTCCTCATTTTCCCTCCCAGCGTGCGAAAGCCCTCTGTCGCCAGAGGGCTTCAGCCAATAAAGACACCCCATTAGCGTAACGAATTGGAAACAATATTCATCTATGAAAGAAACCTACTCGATAAGCGTGATGAAATATGCGATGAGCGGTTAATTGTACTCAGTTTGTAGCTTTACTTTAATAAAGACGCCCTGCAATTACTGTAGACGAATAAAGTAGCTGGGAATGCCCGAAATGAAAAATCCCCCGCTGTTTGGCAAATGCATAAACAGCAGGGGAGACGATAATTGGATGAATATCATACCAATGTGGAATTACTTCTTCCGGCGGTGGATCACGTTAATCGCATAGCCGATGAGCATGGCCAGAACGATGACGATAAAGCCGAGCAGGGGATTGTCGTTCATGGGGTCCTCCTATTTTCCGAGCGGGGAGAATTCGTCGACGATGAGGTCGAGGCATTGCGGAAGCGCGCGGGCACCAAAGACGCCCGAATTGCTGGAGATAATCTCGCCATCGAACTGCATGCCCAGCGACGGGGTACAGGTGATCTTGGCTTCCTTGGTCTGGATGATCTTGAACTGCGGGCGGCCGAGTACCTTGCCGGCGGGGTCGAGCGCGGCGGTGATCACGGTCGGGAGCAGCTGCACGGTTTTGACGGGCTCGATGACCGCGATGTCGACCATGCCGTCGTTCATGCGACAGTCGGGGAACAGGTTGATGTCGTTTTGGATGACCGAGGTGTTGCCTGCCATGCAGCAGATGCCATCGAGCTCCTCGACAATGCCGTCATGCTCAATCGTAAAGTGCGCCACCGTGGGGTTGGGCGTGGCGAGCGCGGATAGGAAGTAGGCGATCTCGCCGATGTCGTTTTTGGTGGGGGCGGCCTTCATCATGATCTCGGCGTCGTAGCCCGAGCCGGCGATGATGATGAAGCCGTGGCGCTTTTCGTTGCCGTTCTCGTCGAGCCAAAAGAGCTCACCCATATCCGCCTTGACGGTGCGGCCATCGCGGCAGGCCTTGGCGAGCGCCGCGGCCTCAGGGGCATTGCCGATGTTGTTGAAGAACAGGCAGGCCGTGCCGGAGGGGAAGACGAGCGTGGGGACGCCGCATCCGCGCATCTGGTCGAGCACGTTGGAGACGGTGCCGTCGCCGCCCGAAATCACCACGCGATCAAACTCGCGCACGTCTGCCACGGCGTCTTCGGGTTCCATGCCATCGCCGATAAAACGCATCACGACCTCGTCGCCGCCCTGCGCGAGGGCGTGCGTGAATGCGTAGATTTCATCTGAGCTGGGGCCCGATGCCGGGTTGTGGATGATAAGGCAGCGCATACTTACGTTCCCGTTCTGTGACTAACCGAGTATAGTTGTAAGGCAATGCCGATATCCTACCCGTGTTTTTCGGGCCTAACCTTATTCGATGGGTTGATATGTACATTTCCACACATCAGGCTCTACTCGACTTTTGTCAGCGCGCCCGTGAGTTTGACGCGATTGCCGTCGATACCGAGTTTTTGCGCGAGCGCACGTTCCATCCGCGCCTGTGCCTGGTCCAGATTGCCACTCCTGCCGAGAGCGTCGCGGTTGATCCGCTGGTGATCGACGACCTGTCTCCCTTGGCCGAACTCATGGCCGACGAGAGCGTGACCAAGGTGTTCCATGCTTGCTCGCAGGACATGGAAGTTATGCTTCATACCGTAGGCGTGTTGCCGCGTCCGATTTTTGACACGCAGGTGGCCGCCGCCTTTTTAGGCGAGCGCCAGCAGATTTCCTACGGCGCGCTCGTGCAGACGTTTTGCGGCGTCTCGCTGCCCAAGACCGAGTCGCTGACCGACTGGTCGCGTCGCCCGCTGACCGATAAGCAGATTGAGTACGCAATCGATGACGTCAAGTACCTGATCGTCGCCTATACCGAGATGATGAGCCGCCTGCGCGAGCTGGGCCGCGTGGACTGGGTGCTCGACGAGTTGCGTCCTCTGGCCGATGAGTCGCACTATCGTGCCGATCGCCACGAGGCGTTCCGCAAGGTAAAACGCATCAATTCGTGCAGCCGTCACCAGTTGGGCATCGCGCGCGAGCTCGCCGCCTGGCGCGAGGACCGCGCCGAGCGCCGTAACATCCCGCGCAAGTGGGTCATGTCCGACGACACACTGCTTGCGCTCGTTAAGCGCAATCCCGTGCGCGTTGAGGAGTTCCGTAGCATTCGCGGTACCGACCAGTTGGGGGAGCGCGACGTGGACGGCGCGCTCATGGCCATCAAGCGCGGCGCGAGCTGCCCGCACGATCGCCTGCCGCTCATGGTGCGCGGGCATCGCCAGATCTCTCCGGAGCTGGAGAGCGTGACGGATCTCATGTACGCGCTCATCCGCCTGGTTGCCGAGCGCTCGGGCGTGGCGACCTCGGTCATTGCCTCGCGCGATGACCTGGCCGACTATATTGAGCACCCCGAGCAGAGCCCCCTGCGCGAAGGCTGGCGTTTTGAGCTTGTGGGCTCGCGTCTGGACGATCTGCTCTCGGGTAATATGGGGTTGACGGTCAAAGATGGCAAAATTGAATTGCTGTAGCTATAAAGTTACGCGGTTTTACCAAACCGCGTAACAGCTCGACGCTGCAAACGGCCGAGAGCGGCAATCTGACGTTCAATCGTCGCTCGCGTACCAAAGTACGCGTCGCTTCTCTTTCACGTCACCTTGCTCGCTCTCGGCCGTTTTCGCTGACATTGCCAAAACATCGATGTTGATTTGCTGGTCAGTCGAATGGGTAAAATGCCTCCAACGTGTAACTCGATTCGGAGGAATTCGCATGCCCTATTACTATGGATACGGCTTTGGTATCGACCCGCTGTACCTGCTGGTTGTTCTTGTTTGTACGGTGCTCGGTCTTGCCGCGCAGAGCTATATCAACTCGACGTACAAGACGTGGTCTAAGGTGCGCTCGGACGGCGATACGGGCGCCACGGTCGCTCGCCGCATGCTCGATGCCAACGGTTGTAGTGCCGTGGGCATCAAGGGCGTTGCTGGCGAGCTCACCGATCATTACAACCCGCAGGACAACAACCTGTATCTGTCGGATTCCAACCGTTCGGGCGGCTCGGTCGCAAGCGTTGCTGTCGCTTGTCACGAGGCAGGCCATGCCGCGCAGCGTCAAAGCGGCTATGCCATGATGAAGGTACGTACCGCCCTCGTGCCGGTCGTCAACTTTACCCAGAACACCTGGACCATCGTGCTGCTCATGGGCCTGTTTATGAACATCGCGGGACTCACGACCCTCGCGCTGATCTTCTTCTCGTTTAGCGTGCTGTTCCAGCTCGTTACGCTGCCGGTCGAGATTGACGCCAGCCGCCGCGCCGTGGCGTATATCGAGCAGTCGGACATGAGCTCCAAACAGGTCAACGGTGCCAAGAAGGTCCTGACGGCCGCCGCGCTTACCTATGTGGCTGCGGCGCTCACCTCGATTATTCAGCTGCTCTATCTTATGGCTCGCTACAACAGAAACTCCAACCGATAACAAATTGGGTCGCTGGGCGCCGCGGGGATTTGTGTCCCCGCGGCGCTGTACTATGTGTTGGACTTGAATTTGCGCAGGGCCGGAGCCCTTGTGCACGATGACGAAAGGAGGCTACGTGGCAGGCTGGAATCTAACCGGCAATGCCGTTTCCGCCGAGTTCGACGGTTCGGACGAGCAGGAGTGCAAAGAGCTCAGCGTGAGCCAGGCGGTAGAGATTGCCGCCGGTGCGCTCGATGCCATTCCGCAGCTGAGCGTTCTGGGCGAGGTCACGGGTTTTCGTGGCCCAAACGCCCGAAGCGGCCACTGCTACTTTCAGATCAAGGACGACTCGGCGGCCGTCGACTGCATCATCTGGAAGGGCGCCTACCTTAAGCGCACCTTCGACTTGCGCGACGGCATGCAGGTAAGCTTTAAGGGCAGCTTCAATCTCTACAAGCCTACGGGTCGTATGAGCTTCGTCGCCCGCTCGTTCTCGTTAGCGGGGGAGGGTCTGCTGCGTCAACAAGTGGCGCAACTGGCCGAAAAGCTACGCCGCGAGGGCCTGATGGACGAAGCGCGCAAGCGCCGCATCCCGGTGTTCTGCTCCCGCGTGGCAGTCGTCACCTCGCTTTCGGGTGCCGTAATCGACGACGTCAAGCGCACATTGCGTCGTCGCAACCCGCTCGTCGAGCTCGTCTGCGTGGGCGCCAAGGTTCAAGGCGAGGGTGCGCCGGCCGAGCTTATTGAGGGCCTGCGCCGTGCCGCCGCCATCACGCCGGCGCCCGACTGCATCTTGCTGGTGCGCGGCGGCGGCTCCTTCGAGGACCTCATGACCTTCAACGACGAGGAGCTCGCCCGTGCAGTGGCTGCCTGTCCCGTACCCGTGGTGACCGGCATTGGCCATGAGCCCGATACCTCGATTTGCGACATGGTGAGCGACCGCCGCGCTTCCACGCCCACGGCGGCGGCCGAATCGGTGGCGCCGGCCATGACGGAGTTGGCCGATGTGCTCGAGGTGCGCCATCAGCGTCTGGGTGCCGCGATGGCATCGATGATTGGGTCGGCCCAGGTCGACCTGGAGATGCTCGATCAGCGCGGTCGCCGTGCCTGGGATACCTATACGGCTCGCCTGGGCGATGCGCTCGATGCGGCTGCGTGCCGCCCGTGCCTCAACGACCCCACATTTATGGTCGAGCGTCGCGAATCGGAGCTTGCGCTGACCGCCGATCGCCTGTCGGGTGCCATAGTACGCTCGGTCGGAGCTTTCCGATCCAGCTTTGAACGCCTGCCCGAGCGTCTGGTTGCAAGCACCTCGGGGCTCGATGGCAAACGCCATGCGCTCACGCTTGCGAGTTCCCGGCTGGAGCATCAGGGACGTACGATGCTCAGCAAACCCGCGTCCGACCTGGGCCGAGCCGCCGCGTCGCTCGATGCCCTGTCGCCGCTCAAAGTGCTTGCTCGCGGCTATTCCATCGCGTACAGCGATGATGGTGTGGCTACGAGTGCCAAGACCTTTAAGCCTGGCGACGCCATTCGCGTGCGCATGGCAGACGGCAACGTGGCAGCAACGGTCGATACGGTCGAGTAGACCGCGTTTCGCAGCGATAGACCCTTAGGAAAGGAAACAGATATGGCAGAGAAGACCCCGGTAGAGCAGCTTACGTACAAGCAGGCCTCGCAGGAGCTGGAGCTCATCATCCGCAGCTTGGAGTCGGGCGATATGGAGCTCGAGGAGTCGCTTGAGAGCTACACCCGCGGCGTCGAGCTCCTCAAGAGCCTGCGCACCCGCTTGTCCGATGCCGAGCAGAAGGTCTCGGTGCTCCTTAAGGACGTCGACGGCAACGACGTACTCGCCGACGGCGAGGCCGCCAACACCGACGACAACCTTTCGTTCTAACCATCCCGACCAAATATAATTACCTTGGTCTGTGAGAAAGGAACAACCATGTGTGATTGCATCTTCTGCAAAATTGCCAACCACGAGATCCCCTCGACCGTCGTCTACGAGGACGACCAGGTCATCGCGTTCGACGACCTTAACCCCCAGGCGCCGGTCCACACGCTCGTGATCCCCAAGAAGCACTACAGCGACATCGCCGACAACGTGCCTGCCGAGACCATGGGCGCCATGGCTCACGCCATCCAGGAGGTCGCCAAGGCCAAGGGACTGGAGGACGGTTTCCGCGTCATTTCCAACAAGGGTGTCAACGCCGGCCAGACCGTCATGCACTTCCATATGCACGTCCTCGGCGGCAAAAACCTGGGCGAGAACCTCATCTGAGGGCGCGTAGCCCGTCGACTTGGCTGCCTTTGGAGTAATCTATGCAGCTTTCTCAACTCGAATACCTTCAAGCGGTAGCGAACTATGGCGGCGTGCGCAAAGCAGCTCGCGCCGTTCATGTGAGTCCGCAGGCTGTTTCGTCGGCAATCAAAAAGTTGGAATCTGAGTATCAGATTGTTTTGCTCAACCGATCGGCGGGGGAGGCTGTTTTGTCTTCGGCGGGCAGAGAATTTGCGCGTCGTGCACGCGTGATCCTGGCACAAGTCGACGATCTCAAAAAGTACGCTCAATCGGGGAGCGACGGCGTTTCGCCCGATGGCCACTTTCGTCTTTACGCCCCCTGCCTTCATGGGCGGGGGCGCCTTTTTGCCGAAAACTGGTATGACTCGTTTGAACGCTCGCATCCTCAGATTCACCTTGATGTGTGGCATCAGCCAACGGCTACATGCTTTGAATCACTTGTGCTTGGTATTTCGGATGCGGCCATCTCATTTGAGGAACCAAGGGACAGTGTCCTTTCTTCGAAATACTTGGGTGAAAAGGAGCTCAAGGTTCTTTCATGCCCAGCGGGTCATCAATCTGTGGGCGCCATGACCATTCGCGAGTTACTGGGCGGCAGGCTCGCTGTTCCCATTAATTTGTCACCCTGTCTCAATGCAATCAATCAATGTCCCGAAGCCCAGCTCGTCAATTTTCGCTTCCGTGATGTTGAATACGGAAGCAGGGCTCAGACTGAGTTTCTTCAAGCCGGGGGATTGATATTGAGTTTGTCTGGGTCCTCTCTCGCATCGGATGGGTCAGAAGTGAGTGAGTGCTCCATTGAAGGTTCGCGTGATGTAACCTTGCCTATCTACTTTTGCTATCGGCAAAATTCCTGGACTGATCGACACCAGACGGTTTTTCTGCACCTATTGCGTCATCTTGCTTCGTGAGATTAATTGGCTTCGAGGCATCAAGTGATTATTGACGCCTTGTAACACATAGCTGACAGCTTTGCCCTCATGCTTTTCCAAGATTCCGATTTAGATTGCTGACTCTTGGAGGGCGGAGCATGAAAAACCGTACGGTTTTGCTTTATATGACGTTCGTTTTTCTGTCGAACTTCAGCACCATCTTGTATTTTCTAACTGTCTACCTTGAGTTCGTCGGACTTTCGATGGTATCGATTTCCAGCATGATGATTGCATATCAAGTGAGCAAGTTCATCCTTGAAGTTCCCACTGGCTATATTGCTGATAGGTTTGGACGAAAGACAAGCGGTCTCGTTGGCGTCGTGGGAATGCTTGGATACTACGCCGCCCTGCTTCTCGTCCGTTCTCCCCTGCTTTTAATCGGTGCGTTCGCTCTCAAGGGTTTTGCCGTTGCGTGTGTGAGCGGATCCATCGAAGCGATTTACATTGACAGCGTCTCTCAGGACCAGCTCGTAAGACTTAATGTCGTTGAGCGATTTGTTTTCTATGCCTCTTATGCCATCTCCGCTTGCGTGGGCGGTTTCATTTCGTCCGTCGGTGCATATCTCATTGGTCTTTCGGCAGATATCATCGCAATGGTGTTGACGTTGGTTGTCGTTGTCTGCATTCCTGAGATGCGAAGAGGGGGCACTGCGACGACACCTGAACATGGGATTAGCCCGAAGATGATCGGTGCCGCTATTGCGGGTAATGGCATTCTTCGTTCAGCGTTCATCATGGACTGTTCTCAGGCATTTGCTTTTGTCGCCCTGGAAGACTTTTTATCACTGCTGCTTGCGGGTCGCGGAATGAATGCCGTCGCTTCGGGTGTGACCATTGCGGTCCAGCTCCTTGCCTCGGCCTCCATGGGACTTATTGTGCCCTGTGCGATTGCTCATGTCGACAAGGGCCGCTTTGCGCGTATTTGCGGCATCGTGCGCCTTTTCCTGACAGCTTTGTTTTTGATTCCCCTTACTCCGGCTAATTTGCTGCCCGTGTTCTATGTGCTGCAGACGGTTGCGTACTCGTTATTTGCTCCAATTAAATACTCAATTTTTCAAAAAGCAGCCGATTCTTCGATGCGCTGTTCACTGATTTCGGTTCAAAGCCAGATGGTGGCGGTGGGCGCCATCCTTTTCTATCTGTTCAATGCTGCGTTGAGCAGCATCGCGGGCATTCGAGTCATATTGCTTGTCGCACTCGGAATCTCTTCTTTGGTGTATATCCCCGCGCTCTTTCGTCTTACAAGCCAAAGGACATGGGTATTTAGACACCGATAACTTATATATCAACGCAATAAACCCGAGCGCGAGGGCGTTTGGGTTTATTATTGAAACGTATGTAACCTGGCGGCGCCACACCGCCTGTTAGTAGGGAGACACATGAACGTTCTGGTCGTCAACGCAGGATCTTCGACCCTTAAGTATCAGGTCATCGATACCAAGTCCCACAAGGTGTCCGCAAAGGGCTCCTGCGAGCGCGTCTGCTTTACCGGCGGCACTTTCACCCATGCTGCCAACGGCTCCAAGAAGGTGACCGAGAACATCGAGTTCCCCGACCACAAGGTCGCCATCGAGGTTGTCCTGAAGGACCTCGAGGCCAACGGCGTCAAGATTGAGGGTATCGGCCACCGTATCGTTCAGGGTGGTTGGTACTTTGGCGATTCCTCCCTCGTCGACGAGGATGTCCTCGCCAAGATCCGCGAGGTCGCTCCGCTCGCCCCGCTGCACAACAACCCCGAGGCCAACGTTATCGAGTACTGCCTGGAGCAGTATCCCGACCTGCCCAACGTTACGGTTTACGACACCGCTTTCCACTTCAACATGCCCGAGGTCGCCAAGACTTACGCCCTGCCCAAGGACGTCTGCGACAAGCTGCACATCCGTAAGTACGGCGCCCACGGCACCAGCTACCGTTACATCTCCAAGAAGGTCGCCGAGATGACCAACGGCGAGGCCCGCAAGGTCGTCGTGTGCCATATCGGCTCCGGCGCTTCCCTGTGCGCCATCGAGGACGGCAAGTGCATGGACACCACCATGGGCTTGACGCCGCTCGACGGTGTCATGATGGGCACCCGCTGCGGCTCCATCGACCCGGCCACCGTGTGCTACCTGCAGCGCGAGGGCGGCTACACCTTCGACGAGGTCGACGAGATGATGAACAAGAAGTCCGGCCTTTTGGCTGTGACCGGCGGCAAGACCAACGACTGCCGCAACGTCGAGGAGCTCGCCGCCGCTGGTGACCCCGAGGCCCAGCTCGCCTTCGATATGTTCGTCTACAAGATTGCCGCCAAGGCTGCCGAGATGGCCACCTCCATGTGCGGTATGGACACCCTGGTCTTCACTGCCGGCATCGGCGAGCACGCTCCGGCCGTCCGCGCCGGCGTGGCCGATCGTCTGGCCTTTATGGGCGTCAAGATGGATCATGCCCGCAACGCTCTGCGTGGCGACGGCGCTTGGTGCCTGTCTGCCAAGGATTCCAAGGTCAAGATCTTCGTTATCCCCACGGACGAGGAATTCATGATCGCTTCCGACGTCGAGCGCATCGTCAACGGCAAGTAATTGATGCAAGGGGAGGGGACTGGATGGCCTTGTGCCGTTCAGCCCCCTTTTACGCTCTTTGGGCGAAGAGTTTAATAGTTATTTATTGGATTCTGATAACTTCTTATTAAGGGTACGGCCGCCTTATAGGTTTGCCGACCGTACTGTAATCACGAAGGAGTCTCATGAACGTACTTGTTGTCAACGCCGGCAGCTCGAGCCTTAAATATCAGCTTTTGGATACCGATACCCGCGAGGTTTTCGCCAAGGGCAACTGCGAGCGTATCGGCTCGGAGATGGGCATCTTTGGCCACTCCGAGAACGGTGGTGCCAAGCAGACCGAGGAGATTCCTTTTCCCGATCATCGCTGCGCCATTGCGCGCGTGCTCGAGGAGCTCGAGAAGACTGACTTTACGATCGATGGCATCGGCCACCGTATCGTTCAGGGTGGCTGGCACTTCGATGATTCCGCGGTCGTCGACGATGAGGTCATGGCTAAGATCCTTGAGGTGGCCCCGCTCGCCCCGCTGCACAATTACGGCGAGGCCGCGGCAATCGAATATTGCCGCGAGAAGTATCCGGAACTGCCCAACGTGGCCGTCTTCGACACCTCGTTCCACATGACCATGCCCGAGGTCGCCTACACCTACGCCCTGCCCAAGGACGTGTGCGACAAGTACCACGTGCGCAAGTACGGCGCCCACGGTACGAGCCACCGCTACGAGTGGATGATGGCCAAAGAAATCCTGGGCTCGCGCTGCCACCGCCTGCTCTCGTGCCATTTGGGCAACGGCGCCTCGCTTGCCGCCATCGAGGACGGCGTCTGCCGTGATACCACGATGGGCCTCACGCCGCTTGACGGCCTGATGATGGGAACCCGCTGCGGCTCCATCGACCCGGCTACCGTGTGCTACCTGCAGCGCGAGGGTGGCTACAGCTACCAGGAAGTCGACGACATGATGAACAAGCAGTCCGGTCTGCTTGCCATCTCGGGCATCTCCAACGATGCCCGCGACATCCGTACGCGCGCCTCCGAGGGCGACGAGCGCTGCCTGCTCGCCTTCGATATGTTCGCTTACAAGGCCATGCAGCAGGCCGGTTCCATGATCGCTTCCATGGCGGGCGTGGATACCATTGCCTTTACCGCCGGCATCGGCGAGAATGACTGGTCGATCCGCAAGGCCTTCTGCGACTGCTTTGAGTGGCTGGGCGTGCGCATCGACAACAACAAGAACCGCGAGGCCGTGGGCAACGGTCCGCAGGTCATCAGCGCCGCCGGTTCTGCCGTCACCGTCATGGTCATTCCCACCGACGAGGAATACATGATCGCCCACGACGTCGAGCGTCTGACCAAGAACAACTAACGCATTCGTCTGTAATTGACAAAAAGGCCTCCAGAGCAACAGCTCCGGAGGCCTTTTTACTAGCAGGCGGAAATTCCAGTCCCAAAGTGATCATCGCCGGCAACGCCTGCGCTCCCAACAACGGCATCCAATCATTCAGATCCTCAGCTCCAGCTTGTAGCCAAGCCGCCGTCCACCCCAGATGCCCTGATTGCCACGTGGCGGCAGGGACCCTACAGGGTAAAGCTCTGAAAACATTCCGCAGGACGCATGAAGCCCCCGCCGCACGTAGTGCGCAGCGGGGGCTTCATGCATGTCCGAGGACGTTTTCAGAGGTTTACCCTGTAGGGTCCCGAGGGGATACGTCCGCTACTCAGCCATCTGAGCCTGGACGGCGGTGATGGCGACGACACCCACGATGTCGTCGGCAGAGCAGCCGCGCGACAGGTCGTTGACCGGCTTGGCGATGCCCTGCAGGATGGGGCCGTAGGCCTCGGCGCCGCCGAAGCGCTGGACGAGCTTGTAGCCGATGTTGCCTGCCTCGAGGTCGGGGAACACGAGCACGTTGGCCTTACCGGCGACGGAGGAGCCGGGAGCCTTGAGCTGGGCGACGGTGGGGACGATAGCGGCATCGAGCTGCAGGTCGCCGTCGATGGCGAGCTCGGGAGCCTTCTCCTTGCAGAACTTCACGGCCTCCTGGACCTTCTTAGCGACCTCGCCACCGGCGGAGCCCATGGTGGAGTAGGAGAGCATGGCCACGTGCGGCTCAACATTGCCCATGAAGGTGGACCAGGAGTGGGCCGAGGCGATGGCGATCTCGGAGAGCTCGTCGGAGGACGGGTTGATGTTGAGGCCGCAGTCGGCGAAGATCAGCGTGCCGTCGGTACCGAACTGCGGGGTGTCAGTGCACATCACGAAGAAGGCCGAGACCAGCTTGGTGCCCGGAGCGGTCTTGAGGATCTGCAGCGCGGGGCGCAGGGTGTCGGCGGTGGAGTGACAGGCACCGGAGACCAGGCCGTCGGCGTCGCCCATCTTGACCATCATGGTGCCAAAGTAGGTGGCGTCCATCACCTGGGCGCGAGCCTGCTCGATGGTAACGCCCTTCTTGGCGCGGAGCTCGGCAAACTTCTGCGCGTACTCCTCGTGCTTCTCGGCGTTGCGCGGATCGATGACGGTGGCGCCGGGGACGTTGATCTCGTTGGGATCGCCCAGGATGACGATGTTGGCCAGGCCCTCCTCGATGATTTTGTTTGCCGCGACGATGGTACGCGGATCCTCGCCCTCGGGCAGGACGATGGTCTTAAGGTCGGCCTTGGCGGCAGACTTCATACGGTTTAGGAAATCGCTCATGATACTCCTTACAAGCGTTTCGCTAAGCTCCAGGCCCTCGGCTGTACACGAATAAACCCGCTGCTAGCGGGTTTACCTTTCAATAATGTACGCCGCGGTGCTTGAGCTTTCCTTGTGTGGCAAGCTCATTATAGGACGCATTAGCGCTATAATCGCTCTGATAAATATGTCTCGACGTATGTTCGAGAAAAAGCCCAGTTAAAAAGCGTGTGGCTTTTGACAAGGAGTATCGATGCAGATTACCTCAGGCCTGCCTGAAGGCTTTAATGCCGGTGCGTACGACATGATCGTTGTCGGCGCCGGTTATGCCGGTGCCGTTTGCGCCCGCCGTCTTGCCGAAACTATCGGCTATCGTGTTGCCGTTTTGGAGCGTCGCGGCCACATCGCGGGTAATGCCTACGACTGCACTGACGAGGCCGGAATCCTGGTCCACGAGTACGGTCCGCACATCTATCACACTTTTAATGAGCGCGTCCATAACTTCCTGTCGCGCTTTACCAAGTGGACGGACTACCAGCACAAGGTGCTCGCCAACATCAACGGCACCCTCATGCCCGTGCCCTTTAACCATGCGAGCCTCAAGCTTGCCTTTGGCGATGCGCGCGGCGAGGAGCTGTATCAGAAGCTCGTGGAGACCTTTGGCAAGGACGTCAAGGTGCCTATTATGGAGCTGCGCAAGAAGAACGACCCGGATCTTGCCGAGGTCGCCGATTATGTCTATGAGAACGTCTTTTTGCATTACACCATGAAGCAGTGGGGCCAGACGCCCGACCAGATCGACCCCTCGATCACCGGCCGCGTTCCCGTCTTTGTGGGCGATGACGATCGCTACTTCCCGCAGGCTCCTTTCCAGGGCATGCCGCAGGACGGCTATACCGCGCTGTTCGAGCACATGCTCGATCACGATCTGATCGACGTATTCTGTGACGTAGACGCCCGTGACCTCTTTGAAATCGACGAGACCACCGTCAAGATCGACGGCAAGGTCTATGGTGGCGAGATTGTCTACACCGGTCCGCTCGACGAGCTATTCAACCTCGACCTAGGCGCGCTGCCGTACCGCACGCTCGATATGAAGTTCGAGACGCTCGATATGGACCAGTTCCAGCCCGTGGGCACCGTCAACTACACCACGAGCGAGGACTATACGCGCATCACCGAGTTCAAGAACATGACCGGTCAGGTTTTGCCCGGCAAGACCACCATCATGAAGGAGTACTCCAAGGCATATACGCCCGGCTCGGGCGAGACGCCGTACTACGCTATCCTGGAGCCCGAGAACCGTGAGCTCTACGAGCGCTACCTTGAGCGCGTCCAGAACCTGACGAACTTCCACCCGGTGGGTCGTCTGGCCGAGTATCGTTACTACGATATGGACGCCGTGACCAATTCTGCCCTCGATCTTTCGGATGAGATTATCGCCTGCCATGCATAAAGTCATAACATTCGGTATTCCCTCATATAACGCCGCCAAGGATATGGACCATTGCATCACCTCCATCTTGGAGGGGAGCAATTACGCCACCGATATCGAGATTATCGTGGTGGACGACGGCTCCAAGGACGAGACGGCCGCCAAGGCCGACGAGTGGGAGGCCCGTTATCCTGGAATCATCCGCGCGGTGCACCAGGAGAATGGCGGCCACGGTATCGCCGTCCTCTCGGGCCTGCGCGAGGCACAGGGCACCTATTACAAGGTCGTTGACTCGGACGACTGGCTCGACGGTGCGGCGCTTTCGACCATGCTGTCGATTCTGCGTGGCTTTGAGGAGCGCGACCAGCGCGTCGACCTGTTTATCTCGAACTACGTGTACGAGAAGGTTTACGAGGGCACGCATACCGCTATTGGCTACAAGTTTGCCCTGCCGCGCAAAAAGATTTTCTCTTGGGACCAGATCGGGCATTTCCGTCCCGATCAGAACCTGCTTATGCACAGCCTGTGCTATCGCACCGATGTGCTGCGCGAGTCCAATCTGCCTATGCCGGCACACACGTTCTACGTGGATAATATCTACGCATACGTACCGCTGCCGCGCTGCAAGACCATGTACTACGCCGACATCGACCTCTATCGCTACTTTATCGGTCGCGAGGGCCAGAGCGTCAACGAGGCTACGATGGTCAAGCGCTTGGGCCAGCAGTTCCGCGTAACGCGCATCATGATGGAATCGTTCCACCTGTACCAGGACGTTGAGTCCTCGCGTCTGCGTTCGTACATGATGGGCTACTTCACCATGATGATGGCGATTTGCTCGGTGCTCACCAAGCTTTCCGAGGAGGATTGTGCCGATGAGCGCCTGAAGACGCTGTGGAAGGACCTGAAGGAGTACGACGAGCGCATGTATCGTCGCGCTCGCTACGGCGTGGTCGGATTCTTTACCAACCTGCATGGACGGGCCGGAGACAAAACCACACTCGGCCTATACCATCTTGCCTCAAAGATCTTCAAATTCAACTAGCTGCGGAGTAATCGCTGCTGATAGGTTGACTGGGCCCCTTGGCCTTTAGTTTGCTACTGCGAACAGTCCTGCTCGCACGGAAAGCACATTAAGTGCTTTCCGGCTCGTGCGGAACTTGTATCAAACTAAAGGCCAAGGGGCCTTTGCTATAAGAATCGATTGTCAGCAAGCTGAATTTGAAGGTCTTCGACGCGCGGTACAAAGGGGCCTGGGCTGAAAGGGATCTTGTTGAGTAGGTTGCCCGGTGGGTCTTGGTTATGTTTGTCGCGAGTTCCGCACGAGCCGAAGAGCACTTAATGTGCTCTTCGTGCGAGCCAGGACTGTAGAGCAGCAAACATAACCAAGACCCACCGGGCAACCGGACGAGCTAGTTTACTTCGCGGCGCCGGGGATGCCGTGGGAGGTTTTGGCGGTTTTGGCTCCGTTTACGATGGCGGTCTGTAGGGCCCTTACGGCGAGCATGCCCAACAGGTCCAAGGGAACGGCGGCGCTTGCCTGGGCACCCAGTTTGCCGCTGGCGAGGGTGTAGATGGTGTCGCCGTCGTTGGTGGTGTGCGTGGGTCGAATGGCGTGCGCATAGGCGTCTGCGGCCATCTGGGAGACCTTGGTGGCCTGAGCCTTGGTGAGCTCAACGTTGGTGACGATGCAGCTGATGGTGGTGTTGGTGCGGTCGAGCGGCATTTGCATAGAGCCGGCGGCGGCAAAGGCTGCGAGCTCCATGTCGACGATCTGGTCGCTATCCGCTGCAGCGCGCATACCAGCGACCCATTCGCCGGTGAAGGGGTCGACGACATTGCCGCAGGCGTTGACCGAGACCACGGCACCCACCTTAACGGGGCCGAGTGCCACGGCGGCAGCGCCTAGGCCGGCCTTCATGCAGGTGGCGGGGCCCATGAGCTTGCCCACGGTGGCACCGGTGCCGGCGCCTACATTGCCCTGCTCGAGCGTGGTGGGGGTATTGTCAAGCGCCTCGCGCACGGCGGAGATGCCGGCCTCGATGTCGGGGCGTACGGTGGGGTCGCCAAAGGCGAGGTCGAAGATGCAGCTGGAGCACACGATGGGCACCTGCGTGGGGCCGACGGGAAGGCCGATGCCGCGGCTCTCGAGCTCGCGGGCGACTCCGCTTGCGGCCTCCAGGCCAAAGGCCGATCCACCCGAAAGGCAGACGGCGTGGACCTTGTCCACGGTGTTCTCGGGACGCAGCAGGTCGGTCTCGCGCGATGCCGGGGCACCGCCGCGAACGTCAACACCGCCGGTGGCGCCCTCGGGTGCCACGATTACGGTGCAACCGGTGCCGGCCTCATCGTCCGTATAGTTGCCAAAGCAAAAGCCATCGACATCGCAAACGTCAATGGCCTCAAGCAGTGTATCCATGTTTTACTCCTATCGGTTTTCCGCCGGGCCTTATGCCCGGTCGGGATCCGTACGGTACGCCAAAATTGTAGGCGCTGGGGGATACCCAGCGCCAGATGCAATTACGATAGTTTTTGAATCGCGCGCGCGACGCGAGCGATGGGCAGGCCCACCACGTTGTAGAAGTCGCCCGAAATATCGTGCACGAGCATGCGCCCGCCGACGCCCTGGATGCCGTAGGCGCCGGCTTTGTCCATGGGCTCGCCCGAGGCAACATAGCGCTCGATCTGCTCTTCGGTAAGCTCATAGAACGTCACGTCGGTCACATCGACAAACGACAGGCTCTCGGCGGCGTGCGGGGCTGTGGCGTCTCCGGCTCTAACGATGCAGACGCCGGTTGCGACCTGGTGCGTGCGCCCCGAGAGCTCGTGGAGCATGGTGCGGGCTTCGTCCTCGTTTGCCGGCTTACCCAAAATCTTGCCATCGAAGGTGACGATGGTGTCGGCCGCGACGGTCAGCTCACTGGGATCGGCGTGCTCGGCGGCAACGGCGGCAGCCTTAGCGCGAGCTAAGCGCTCGACAAGCGTAAGCGGTGCCTCGTCATCAAAAGGAGTCTCGTCGATGTCGGCGGGAATGACGCGGATGTCGTAGCCAGCTTCGCGCATCAACTCGATGCGGCGCGGTGATTGCGAAGCCAAAATCATAGCTGAATGCCCTCGGCAACCTTCTCGACAGCCTTGTCGCCAGCGAGCGTGCGCAGCAGCTCAAGCGCAAAGGGGAGCGACTGGGCCATGCCGCTGGCGGTGATGATGTTGCCGTCGTGCGTGACCTTGTCGCCGGTATAGGCGCCCTCGGGGAAGCTCTTCTCAAAGCCGGGGAAGCACGTGGCGTGGCGTCCCTCGAGCAGATCAAGCTCGCCCAGGATAAACGGGGCGGCGCAGATGGCGGCAACATGCTTGGTCGCGGCGAACTCGCAGACTACGTCGCAGACGCGCTGGTCGGCGCGCAGGTTGGTGGCGCCGGGCAGGCCGCCGGGCAGCACGACGCAGTCATACTCGTCAAAGTTAATCTCGTCAAAGAGTGCGTCGCAGGTTACGGGAATCTGCAGCGAGCTTACGACCTCACGCGTAGGCATAATCGAGACGAGCGTGGCGCGCACGCCGCCGCGACGCATGACATCGACCATGGTCAGGCATTCAATCGTTTCAAAGCCATCGGCGGCAAGAACGGCAACGCTGGGCATAAGGGTTCCTTTCATAGGGCGGCATACAATTAGCCGTCTTATACCCGAAGACCCCCGCTTGCCACGCACCATTCCCCAATGATTTTGATCCCCGCCCCAGAAAATCATGCAGGGCGGATGGGTGTTGCGCACTAGGAGGGGCTTACGGCGCGGCGATAAAATCTCGACATCCGTCATCTTTCGCTACATGAGGAGCTGATTTGCGATGATTAGTGTATTCGATCTTCTCGTTTTGCTCGTTGTATTTGGTGGTGTCGCGGCTGTCGCCTTTGCTGTTATCTTGAACAAGGAATCGTCGAATAAGCCTCAGCCTCCTCAGTCCAATCCGTACCAGCAAATGCCTCCGATGCAGCAGGTCCCGCCGGCACAGCAGGTGTCAACCATGGTCGATGATGCTCAGCCAGTTGAACCCGCTCATTTTTGCGCTCAGTGCGGCTCAATGTTGGAAGCAAACGCATCCTTCTGCCAAAACTGCGGCGCTCCGGTCAACCACCAGTGATTTTTCTGGGACGGGGATTAAATAATCATTCGGAACACAATGATTATTTAATCCCCGTCCCATTTTCATCAGACGTTACCGACATTTTTTGCACGCTGAGAATTGTTGCGCAACACATTTTGATTTTTCGGGTTTAGCTTAGCTTCAGGTATTACTCACCTCTCGACCGAAAGGGGCAACCATGCCAAGAACGAGAAAAATGAAATGGGGGATGCTCCTTACGGCCGGCCTTGCACTGGCTGCCAGTCTTGTCGTGGCGCCGCTCGGTGCCTATGCTGCCGACGTTCCCACGCCCGAGCTCAAGGACACGTATGAGCTTGAGAATTCGATATATGTAAACCGTTCGCCTTCTGGAAGGTATGTGCTGTACGGGGATACATCTGAAGAAAAGTTTTATTTACTAGACACCGAGGATTGGTCTCGCACCATAGTGGATATTGATTCCGAGAGTGATGACTATAAAAATGCATACTGCTTTTCAGCCGACGAAAAGACCTTTTACTGTTTCAATAGAGCGAACGATTCCGTAATTGCATATGATCTGTCCAATGACAAGTCAGAAGAATATCCGCTGGGCTCCGCGGTTGCATCTGACGTGCTTGATGACGATGATGGCGATGTCAGGCTTCAAATATCTAAGGACAACAAATTACTGTTTATAACATCCCTAGTATATGATTCGCGTTCAGAGGATTATTACGCAGTTTTTAGCGTAGTTGATTTTAAGAACAGCAATACAACGACTAAATATGAATTTACGTCATCCGATGACTACTCTTTGGATGGCCCTGCTTGGATTTCAAATGACGGCAAATACGGCTACGTTATACGAGATTATTGCGGCGACGATTACGATTCACATTCGTACTACGACGTAGTAACGCTCGACCTGAAGGACAAGGAAGCCGTCAACACGTCTGAATTTGACAGGGCGGGCAATACGGTTGTCGTTAACGATGACGGCGCTGCTGTCGGTTCGAGCTGCTATGTCTCGAAAAAAGGCGACGCAACCTCTATCTACTACAGCAACCTGGAACATAACTCGCTTAATCAGGACGGATCGCTCGTTCTTGGCTTGTATAACGAAAACTGTGATGGACTTGGCTCCAGCTCTTCTGAGCTGGAAAGTCTTGAAATGATTGTCGTAGATAACAAGACGGGCGAAACAAAATGGAGGACTAAGTACCCTAATGATCTCCCCTTTATGAGTGAAGATGAATATGGTGCTCTATCGAACGACGGCAGGTTTGCATTGGCCAATGGTTCGGACGACAACGATAACAATCTGTTGTATCTGATCGATACAAAGACGGGCGCTCATTCTCAGATCAATTTGAGGGGTTCGCTGGAATACGACCGCGTAGGCGACGACGGCTACTTGGGGTCTGCGTGGTTCTCGAAGGACTGCTCATTGATTTATGCCGTTCAAGATAATAAGGATGACGGCTTTAGGATCGATGTCTACAAGAGTGGCATCTCCCAGCAATCCCTTTTGGCCGATTCGCAAAAGGAAGACAGCTCATCCTCGTTCAACCCAATTATCATTGTCGTTGTAGTTGCGATTCTTCTTGCTGCGGGCGTTGGCGGCTTCTTTGTCATTCGCATGCGCAAACACTCTAAGGCATATGCGGCGGTTGCGAATAACACCGCATATACAGCGTCTCAGCAGACGATGCCGCAGAATTTCGTAGGACAACAGGCTCAGGCTCAGCCGCAGCAGGCTCCTGCGTCCTCGGATGCGCCGCGATTCTGTAGCTCGTGCGGAAGCCCGCTTACGCCCGATTCTCAATTCTGCCCACATTGCGGCGCACCGGTAAAGCACTAAGCGCATGCCGGTGGAGCGATTAAAACAGAATCGCGACATGCTGATGGTCGCGGGCATCTTGGCGATGCTCGCGACCATCGCGGATATGTTTCGCGATACCGTGGGATTCTCTTGCAATCCTATCTACTTGGTCCATGTCTTGGGGCACATCGCCTTTTTCTGCGCAGCGTTTATGCTTGGCGACTATCTGATCGATCGGTTCCTGGTGGGACGCGAAGGTGCTGTTGACGTCCCAGGGCAAGACCATGCTGGATGGTTTGACAACTTGTGCGACATGGCGTTCTCTGGCATCCCGCAGACGTACGCATTCGGCGGCATCATAAAACTGGGCACAATCATCTACGCCTGCTGGTCTCCGTTGCTGGTCCTGCTGTTCCCGGGAGTGATCTGGTGGGATACTCGCCAGCAGCTCTTACAGTACAACGGACTGCCCAACGCGTTGTCGGAGGGCGCCGTTACCGATCACCATCCAATACTTGATACCTATCTGTACGGATGGTTTACCGACCTGGGCCGTACGCTGGGAAGCGTTGATGCTGGGGTGTACGCCTTCTGCCTGGTACAAGCGTTTCTGACGGCGTGTGCCTTGGCGTGCTGCCTTGTTTTGGTACGCCGCATGGGCGGCGGACGTGGCGTTTGCCTGGCACTGCTAGCGCTTCTGTGCCTGTATTGGCACCTTCCCATTTATGCCTCGGCCATGGCGAAGGACGCCACCTTCCTGCCGTTTTTCCTGCTGTTCTCGGTTGCCTCCATTGAGGTCATGCGTTCGAGGGAGCAACTCCTGAGGGCTCCCGGTTTCCTTGCTGTATACGTTGCACTTCTGCTTCTGGTTTCACTGACGCGTAAGACCGGCCTGATTCTCGTGCTGATTGCCCTGGTTGTCGTGTTCTTCAAGGTAACGGGTCGGCGCGGGCGAGTTGTCGTTGCGGCAATGGCAGTCGGCGCTTCTCTGTTTATGACGGTCCTTATGCCCAGGGCCGCGCTTCCCGCTTTGGGGTGCGAGCCTGGTGGCAAGCAGGAGGTCTACGGTCTCATGTTTCAGCAGTCCGCGTTGCTGATGCGTGACCACGGGGACGGGCTTCCGGAATGGCAGCGTCAAGAGATCGAGCGCGCCATCGGGGAGGATGGTAAGAACAACTACACGTGGTTTTTAACCGACTCCGTTAAAGACCCCACGTTTGGTAAGGCCGACGAGCTCGATTTTGCAGCCTATTTTGGCGCGTGGGCAGCGGGGCTCCTGCAGCATCCACTTTGTTATCTCGAGGCGTATCTGGGAGTTCAGATTGGCTGGTATGCCATGCCGGCGGCGGGAAGCGAGGCCTTGTCGCCCTATGTGACTCCTGTCGACGGGCACAACGTGAGCCATGTGTTTCCCCGCTCGCGGGATCTGGGATTGAGCTGGTCCGATGCGACCTTGGGCCGCAGTGTCGAGTCGCTCGTCGCATGGTTTCAGTCGACGCCGGTCGGCATGTTTGTCGGCGCTAAGGCGCTTTGGTCGACCTGGGGTATGGCGTTTCTGCTGCTGGAGATAAAACGTCGCGTGCCCCAGAAACTCTATCTGATGGCGCCACTCGTTGCGGCAAACCTCGTCCTTTGGATTTCGCCGACGTCGTACACGACCGAGTCGATGCGCTACCTGCTGCCGTTGTTGTTCTGGCTGCCCGTGAGTGCAGCGATGACTTTTGCCAGCGTTGCATCGACCGAATAAAGCGGGCCCGCGTGCAGCTACGTACGCGGGCCCGCTCTCATCGTGCGGTTAGTTGCGCCTGAGGTGGACGACGGTTTCGCAGTGGAAGGTTTGCGGGAATAAGTCGACCGGCGTGATCTTGACGGGGGAGAAGGTGCCCTCCTCGACAAAGCGCTTGAGGTCGCGGGCCAGAGTCGCCGGGTCGCAGCTCACGTAGGCGACATCGCGGGCACTCGTGCTCGCGATGAGGTCGATGGCCTCGGGCGCCAAGCCCGCACGCGGCGGATCGACTACCAGGACGTCGGCGTCCTGGTCGGGGAACTCACGCACCGCGTCGCCGCCGATGACGTCGACGTTGTCGAGTTTGTTGATCTCGAGGTTGCGGCGCAGGTCGCGCACGGCCGGGCCATAAGCCTCGACGGCGGCGACAAAGTCGCAGCGGCGGGCGAGCGGCAGGGTAAAGGTGCCGGCACCGCAGTACAGGTCCACGGCCAGCTCGTCTTCCTGCGGGTCGAGGGCGTCCATAACGAGCTCAATCAAAATCTCGGCGCCCTTGGTGTTGACCTGGAAAAACGACGGGGCAGATAAGCGCATCTGGCCTTCGGCGATATTCTCGGTCCACGAGCCCTCGCCGGCGAGCATCTCAACCTTGGAGACGCGGCGGGCCTTCTTCTCGCCCTTGCTCATGACGCGCGCTACGCTCGTAGGGTGCGCGGCGTCTGCCAGCACGCGGGAGACCTGCGAGCGTGGAAAAGAGCCTGTGGGCGTCCAGAGTGCGACCTCGAGTGCCTTGGTGCGGCGCGATGCGCGAATGCCCACGCGTTCGAGACCCAGGTCATGGCTGCCGCTTAGATAGTTGAGCGCGCCGACGACCGATTTGAGCGCCTTGGGAAAACGCTTATCGAACAGCGGGCATGCATCGACGGTCACGATTTTGCTGGGGTCGACACCGTGCATGCCAAGGCGCACGCGACCGTTGACGGCGGTCGGTTCGAGCTCGATTTTATTGCGGTAGCCCCAGTCGTCCTTGGTGTGGCGGATGGGCTGTACCAACTCATCGACCTGCTCAGGAGCGAACTTGCCAATGCGCTCGAGCGTGGAGCGCAGGTTTTGCTCCTTGGCGGCGAGCTGTGCCGTGCGTGAGAGATTACCCCACGAGCAGCCGCCGCAGATGCCCACGAAGGGGCAGGGAGGCTGAATGCGATCGGGGCTTGGCTCCAGAATCTCGGTGGTGCGGGCGCGCATGAACGACTTGCCGTCCTGTACGACCTCGGCCTCGACGGTGTCGCCTGCCACGGCACCCTGCACAAAGACGGCTTTGCCGTTGTCGGCGTGCGCCAGCCCGTCGGCGCCGTAGGTCATCGATTCTATAGTGAGCTTCATATTCCTGCCTGTCATTCGTGTTGTTGTTCGCACCATGGTAGCAGGGAAAAGCGCCCCGCATCCGAGGCTTTCCTCAAATGCGGGGCGCTTCTACAAACTGCTTCTACAAACGACTATTTCGTCTTGCCGGTAATGAGCGTCTTAAGGCCTAGGCCAATCAGGCCCAGTCCCATGCGCACGCGACCGGGGCGATGGCGCTCGATGGCCTTGGTCTTGCCAGCGGGCTTCTCGCGGCGTGCGCTCTTCTCGGACGCGGGCTTGGCCGCCTGCGGTTGGGGCCGAGGGGCAGGCTCGGACTCAGGTTCTATGACAGTCGCCTGGACCTTCTGAACCTCGGGCGCTTTCTCCACGGCGGGCTCTGCGGCAGCCTCGGGTTCATTCACCGGGGGAGCGGCAACCGCTTCCGGTTTGGCAACTGCCCTATGTTCAACCTCGGCCTGAATAGCCTCCTCGGCCACACGTTCCTTCTCCTGTGCGTGCTGCTGCGTGGCGGCCTCGGCGTTGCGATAGGCGCGCTCCAGCAGAGCTTCCTGCGAGTTGAAGGGCTTCTCGCCCTCTGCACGCTCGACGGGAACCCAGGTGCCGTCACTCGTCAGGCTGCGCGCTTTCACGTTGTCGCGCAGCTGCATGCCCATGTACTCGTGCACCAGGGCGCGACAGGTGGGGTCGAGCACGGGGAAGGCGATCTCCACGCGGTGCTCGGTGTTGCGCGTCATCATGTCGGCCGAGCTCAGGTAGATCATGTCCGAGTCCACGCCAAAGGCGTAAACGCGCGCATGCTCCAAAAAGCGTCCGACGATAGAACGGACATGCACGTTCTCGGTCTTGCCCGGAACGCCCGGCTTGAGGCACGAGATGCCGCGGATGATCATGTCCACGCGGACTCCTGCGCACGACGCCTCGGCGATCTTGTCGATGACCTCGCGGTCGGTGAGCGAGTTGAGCTTAAAGAACACACGTGCGGGCTCGCCAGCGAGGGCGCGCTGGATCTCGCGATCCAGGCCGCGCATGATGAGCGGCTTGAGGCCCACGGGCGCCACGCCCAGGAAGCGGTAATCGCCGCGCAGGTTGCCCAGCGACAGGTTGCGGAAGAACAAGTTGGCGTCCTCGCCGATGCCGGGATGGGCGGTCATGAGCATAAAATCGCTGTAGAGCTTGGCCGTCTTCTCGTTAAAGTTGCCGGTGCCCAACAGCGTCAGGCGTGTAAGCGCCATGCCCTCGCGATAGGTGAGCTGGCAGATCTTGGAGTGGCACTTAAAGCCTTCGGAGCCGTAGATGACGGTGCAGCCTGCCTCTTCCAGACGCTCGGCCCACTCGATGTTGTTCTGCTCGTCGAAGCGGGCGCGGAGCTCCATGAGCACCGTGACCTCTTTGCCGTTCTCGGCGGCATCGATCAGCGACTCGCACAGGCGGCTCTGCTTGGCCACGCGGTAGAGCGTGATGCGCAGCGAGATGCACTCGGGGTCGTAGGCGGCCTCGTGCACCAGATCCAGGAAGGGGTTCATGGCCTCATAGGGATAAAAGAGCAGCTTGTCGTGCTGAAGTACCTGCTCGCGGATGGAGCGGGCCATATCGATGGTGGGGTTGGGCTGCGGCTTAAACGGCGTAAAGAGCAGCTCGTTGCGCAGGTGCTCGGGAATCTTGCCCTCAATGCCAAAGACGTAGCCTAGGTCGAGCGGGATATCGCAGGTAAAGACAGAGCGGCGCGAAAGCTCGAGCGCCTTGCGGATGGTCTTGAGCGTCGCCTTCTCGAGCGACCCCGAGACCGCGAGCACTACCGGCTGCAGACGCAGGCGCTTCTTGAGGATGCGCTTCATGTGCTGGCGGTAGTCCTCTTCCTCTTCGACGCCCTCGCCGTCCGGATCGATGTCGGCGTTGCGGGTGACGCGGATGAGCGCGCGGTCGAGTGGCTTGTAGGAGCCAAAGCAGCTGTCCAGGCAGGCGAGGATGACGTCCTCGAGCAAGATGTAGGAGTAGGTGCCGGTGGGCGAGGGGATCTCGACCACGCGGTTCATCGAGGCGGGAATCTCGATTAGGCCCAGCAGACTCTCCTCGTCGGTGACGCCGTCCAGGCCGCAGGCCAGGTAGAGTGCGCCGTTGCGCAGGTTGGGGAAGGGGTGGCGCGGGTCAATCACCAGCGGTGAGATGACCGGCGACACGTAGGCCTGGAAGTAACGGGTTACAAAGGTGCGCTCCTCGGGCGTAAGCGAATCGATGCGGGCGCGGTGAACGCCCAGGGTGTCGAGCTTGCCCTCGATGCTCTTAAAGATGGACTCCCATCGGGTAAGGAGCCCGGGCATTTCGGTCATGACAGCATCGACCTGTTCGGAGGCGGTCATATTGCTCTTGTTGTCGACAGGCTGTTTTTTGAGCTCTGCCAGATCGGACAGGCCGCCCACGCGCACCATGAGAAACTCGTCGAGGTTGGACTCGAAAATCGACACGAACTTTAGACGCTCGAACAGCGGAACGGTCTCGTCGAAGGCTTCGTCAAGCACACGGTTGTCAAAGCGCAGCCAGCTGAGCTCTCGGTTCTGCGTGTACGAGAAGTCGCGCGGCGGTTTGCGCAGCTTTGCGGCGGCTTGCTTTTTTTCGATTTTGCTCGGCATATGCATCTGTCCGTTCAGTCCCCGCAGGGGACGGTTGCCTAACACTATTCACTATTGTCTCAATTTAGTCGACCTATGGCACGGACGTATCGCGTGAACGGTATCTTTACCTACTTCTTACGCTGACAAGCCATAGAGCTGACGCCCGTCACGTTGTGAAAAAACGGTCTATATCCTCACTCAACTGGTGAGTATGTGTGAATAAGAATGATAGGTAGCTGAATATCATCGAATACAGACAGAAACACGAACAAGCGTCATTTATATACATAAAACCGTTTTAGATATGCAATTCCTAATCGAAAGATTGGAGTTGTAATTGCGAATGATTTTTGAGAAAAAAGAGCGTTTACCTTAGAAAAGTTACTTTAGAACGCCGAAGTACATCATGGGGGAATCACATGCGATATACCGTTCATCGCACTTTGTTGACCGTTCGGGGGCGAGGTGGAATTGCGGGTGATTTTTGGATATAAATATGTCGTCAGCAATAACGCCTCACACGGAGGGGCGCTAACGAATCGGCCCTGACAGGGGCCCGAAAGAAAGGTAGGAGGCCATGACGAAAGGTCTGCACGTGCCTTCCGAGATCGGCAAGCTCAGGAAGGTCTGCCTGCACCGTCCCGGCGACGAGCTCCTCAACCTGCCGCCCGACGAGCTCGAGCGACTCCTGTTCGACGACGTTCCGTTCCTGGAGGTCGCACAGCAGGAGCACGACACCTTCGCCCAGATCCTGAGGGACCAGGGCGTGGAGGTCCTCTACCTCGAGAACCTCGTCGCCGAGGTGTTCGACCAGGTCCCCGGCGCCCGCGCCGAGTTCACCGACCAGTACATCGCCGAGGCCGGCATCCGCGGCCAGCACATGCCGCAGATCGTCCGCGAGAAGCTGGACTCCATCGAGGACAACCTCGAGTTCGTCAAGAAGACCATGGCCGGCATGACCAAGGCCGAGATCGACATGCCCCTCACGGCGTCCACGACCCTCGACTCCCTGGTCAACTCCGAGTCCGAGTCCGACCTGATCATCGACCCGATGCCCAACCTCTACTTCACCCGCGACCCGTTCGCGGTCGTCGGCGAGGGCGTCAACCTCAACCGCATGTACTCGGTCACCCGCAACCGCGAGACCCTGTACGGCAAGTACGTCTTCAAGTACCACCCCGACTACAAGGACGTCTCCCTGTACTTCCGCCGCGACTGCCAGTTCCACACCGAGGGCGGCGACGTGCTGAACATCAACGAGAAGACCCTCGCCGTCGGCATCTCCCAGCGCACCCAGGCCGCCGCTATCGACGTCATGGCCCAGAACATCTTCTGGAACTCCGACTCCAAGGTCGAGCGCATCCTGGCCTTCGACATCCCGGTCTCGCGCGCCTTCATGCACCTCGACACGGTCTTCACCCAGATCGACGTCGATAAGTTCACGATCCACCCCGCCATCATGGGCACCCTGCGCGTCTACGAGCTGACCGCCGGCAAGAACCCGGGCGACGTGAACATCCGCCTGATCGAGGACACCCTCGAGCACGTCCTGGAGGACGCCACCGGCGTCGACCAGGTCAAGCTGATCCCCTGCGGCGGCGGCGACCCGATCGCGGCCTCCCGCGAGCAGTGGAACGACGGCTCCAACACCCTGTGCGTCGAGCCCGGCAAGATCTGCGTCTACGCCCGCAACACCGTCACCAACGACGTGCTGTACAAGGAGGGCCTGGACCTTCTCGTCGTGCCCTCCGCCGAGCTCTCCCGCGGCCGCGGCGGCCCGCGCTGCATGAGCATGCCCTTCTGGCGCGAGGACCTCTAAGGTCTTCAAAGGCCCGTACAGGTCATAATACATACATCTAGCTGCCATTAGATGTCTCTCATTGGGGCGGTGCGGGTTTTCGCACCGCCCCAATCTTGTATGAGGAACGTTAACACGATTGGATGACTGCTTTTGTAAGGAGCTTGGCCATGGACATCAAGACGATTGGCGTTGAGGAATGGCTCAACGTTTGGGAGAAGAGCGCCACGTGGGACATCGCCCAGTCGACGATCTCGTCGCTCACCATGGGCGAGCTACGTGCGCTTGACGAGCAGGACGGTGCCACGTTCTACGAGCGCCTGGACCGCGAGAAGATGAACTACGGCTGGATCGAGGGTTCGCCGGAGTTTAAGGCCGAGGTCGCCAAGCTCTATCGTCGTGAGGTCAATCCCGACCATATCCTGCAGACCAACGGCTGCACGGGCGCTAACCTCAATGCCATCATGGCTGTTGTCGAGCCCGGCGACCATGTTATCGCCGAGTGGCCCACCTACGCGCCGCTCTACGAGATCCCGCGCACGCTGGGCGCCGAGGTCGAGTATTGGGAGCTTCGCGAGGAGCTTGGCTGGAAGCCCGATATCGAGCAGCTCAAGCGCTTGGTGCGCCCCAACACCAAGCTCATCTGCATCAACAACGCATCGAACCCCATCGGTACGGTGCTCGATGCCGATATGCTCGGCCAGATTGCCGAGATCGCCCGTTCGGTGGGCGCCTACGTGTTGTGCGATGAGGTGTATCTGCCGCTCGAAAACACTGACTCCTTTATGTCGATGGTCGACGTGTACGAGAAGGTCATCGTCACCAACTCGGTGTCCAAGACCTATTCGACGCCTGCGGCCCGCGTGGGCTGGGTCGTGGCCGACGAAGAGGTGTCCAACCGCATCCGCACCTACCGCGACTACACCATGATCTGCGGCGGCGTGTTCAACGATGCCCTGGCGACCTATGTGCTTGAGCACAAGGATAAGATTCTCGAGCGCAATCGCAAGATCGTGTTTGGCAACCGCGATATCGCGCAGGCTTGGATCGATACGCAGCATCGCGTTTCCTGGACGGCCCCGCAGGGAATATCCACCTCGTTTATCCAGCTGGATATTCCCGAGGATGACGAGGAATTCTGCAAGCGCCTGTTGGCCGAGAGGGGAGTGCTGCTGGTCCCCGGTAGCCGCTTTGAGCTTCCCTGCGGCGCACGCCTGGGCTACTGCGCGAGCGAAGACGTTCTTCGCGAGGGCCTGAAGCTTTTGGGCGAGGCACTGGCGGAGTTCGATCGCTAGGATTCCGACGATCTTCGAGGGCCTTATCCAAATTGGCCGAAGATAATCGAAAACGGACCCGTTTCCCTAGGGGAAGCGGGTTCGTTTTTCTATACCGAGAAGTCAAGTTGTTACAAATGGGGCCGTAAAGCGAGCCGGTATCCGCTGGGCCTTATACTGAGCTTCCGGTGAACGGTATCAAGCGTCTGGTAAACGGTAATTTGTTTACCAGAAATGAATAGGACAAACTTTTTTCTGAATAAAAATGAAAATGGTTGAGACGCGGCATGAATCGCTAATTCTATTCATAGCTTTATTAGAAATATGCAATTTGAGGGTGGTTTAATAAAGTTAAGTTCCATTTGCTATTTGGATTGAAAACGCGTTTTAGCACGTAAATAAACTTTATTAAATCAAAGTGTGCCATGCGTGAAGTATATGTGTATGCCGTTCACCCCTCATATAAAACCGTTCGGGGGCGAGGTGGAAGTATGGACTGATTTTGGATATAAATATGTCGTCAGCAATAACGCCTCACACGGAGGGGCGCTAACGAATCGGCCCTGACAGGGGCCCGAAAGAAAGGTAGGAGGCCATGACGAAAGGTCTGCACGTGCCTTCCGAGATCGGCAAGCTCAGGAAGGTCTGCCTGCACCGTCCCGGCGACGAGCTCCTCAACCTGCCGCCCGACGAGCTCGAGCGACTCCTGTTCGACGACGTTCCGTTCCTGGAGGTCGCACAGCAGGAGCACGACACCTTCGCCCAGATCCTGAGGGACCAGGGCGTGGAGGTCCTCTACCTCGAGAACCTCGTCGCCGAGGTGTTCGACCAGGTCCCCGGCGCCCGCGCCGAGTTCACCGACCAGTACATCGCCGAGGCCGGCATCCGCGGCCAGCACATGCCGCAGATCGTCCGCGAGAAGCTGGACTCCATCGAGGACAACCTCGAGTTCGTCAAGAAGACCATGGCCGGCATGACCAAGGCCGAGATCGACATGCCCCTCACGGCGTCCACGACCCTCGACTCCCTGGTCAACTCCGAGTCCGAGTCCGACCTGATCATCGACCCGATGCCCAACCTCTACTTCACCCGCGACCCGTTCGCGGTCGTCGGCGAGGGCGTCAACCTCAACCGCATGTACTCGGTCACCCGCAACCGCGAGACCCTGTACGGCAAGTACGTCTTCAAGTACCACCCCGACTACAAGGACGTCTCCCTGTACTTCCGCCGCGACTGCCAGTTCCACACCGAGGGCGGCGACGTGCTGAACATCAACGAGAAGACCCTCGCCGTCGGCATCTCCCAGCGCACCCAGGCCGCCGCTATCGACGTCATGGCCCAGAACATCTTCTGGAACTCCGACTCCAAGGTCGAGCGCATCCTGGCCTTCGACATCCCGGTCTCGCGCGCCTTCATGCACCTCGACACGGTCTTCACCCAGATCGACGTCGATAAGTTCACGATCCACCCCGCCATCATGGGCACCCTGCGCGTCTACGAGCTGACCGCCGGCAAGAACCCGGGCGACGTGAACATCCGCCTGATCGAGGACACCCTCGAGCACGTCCTGGAGGACGCCACCGGCGTCGACCAGGTCAAGCTGATCCCCTGCGGCGGCGGCGACCCGATCGCGGCCTCCCGCGAGCAGTGGAACGACGGCTCCAACACCCTGTGCGTCGAGCCCGGCAAGATCTGCGTCTACGCCCGCAACACCGTCACCAACGACGTGCTGTACAAGGAGGGCCTGGACCTTCTCGTCGTGCCCTCCGCCGAGCTCTCCCGCGGCCGCGGCGGCCCGCGCTGCATGAGCATGCCCTTCTGGCGCGAGGACCTCTAAGTCTTTCCGTTTCCGGTGCGGTCCCCCTACAACCGCACCGGCTTCGCCCGTTAAACGGGCAACACTGATACTTACGTAATTCATTTCTTCGAAAGGAATCGAACCATGGGTGTTAACCTCTCCGGCCGTAGCTTCCTCAAGCTTCTCGACCTCACCACCGAGGAGATCGAGTACCTGCTCAAGCTCTCCAAGAACTTCAAGGACATGAAGCGCGCTGGCGTTCCGCACCGCTATCTCGAGGGCAAGAACATCGTTCTGCTCTTCCAGAAGACCTCCACTCGTACCCGCTGCGCCTTTGAGGTCGGCGGCATGGATCTGGGCATGGGCGTCACCTACCTCGATCCGGGTTCGTCGCAGATGGGCAAGAAGGAGTCCATCGAGGATACCGCCCGCGTTCTCGGCCGCATGTATGATGGCATCGAGTTCCGTGGCTTTGCCCAGGACGACGTCGAGGAGCTCGCTGCTAAGTCCGGCGTGCCCGTGTGGAACGGCCTGACCACTGAGTGGCATCCCACCCAGATGCTCGCCGACATCCTGACCGTCCAGGAGAACTTCAACTACGACATCAAGGGCAAGACCCTCGTCTTCATGGGTGACTGCAAGAACAACGTTGCTCGCTCCCTCATGGTCGTCTGCTCCAAGCTCGGCATGAACTTCGTGGCCTGCGGCCCCGAGGAGTGCATGCCCGCCGATGACGTCATCGAGGCCTGCAAGCCCATCGCCGAGGCCAACGGCTGCACCATCAAGCTGACCACCGACGTCAAGGACGGCGTCGCCGGTGCCGACGTTCTCTACACCGACGTGTGGGTCTCCATGGGCGAGCCCGACGAGGTTTGGGCCGAGCGCATCGCTCAGCTCACCCCGTATCGTGTCACCTCCGAGGTCATGGCTATGGCCAACCCGGGTGCCATCTTCCTGCACTGCCTGCCCAGCTTCCACGACACCAACACCACCATTGGCGCCGAGAAGTGCGAGCAGTTCGGCATCACCGAGCAGGAGGTCACCGACGAGGTCTTCGAGAGCCCCGCTTCCAAGGTCTTCGACGAGGCCGAGAACCGCATGCACACCATTAAGGCTGTCATGTACGCCACGCTCAAGTAAGAGCATCTAGCATCTCGCTCGGGGTGTATTGCTGCACACCCCGAGCGGTTTTATCTGGTAAAAATCTCGCATCAAGCGGCAGGCACGGCACGGAAGAGCCGCTTCGGGCGAGATCAGTAAATGATTTATGAAGGGGGGATGAGAACTATGACTGAGACCGCTAAGAAAAAGCGCGGTATGCCTTCATCGTTCACCATTCTTCTTGCTCTGCTGGCAATTGTTGCAGTGATTACCGTTATCGTCTCCGGCACGTCCGGCGGCGCGGTTACTGCCGCCCGTCTGAGCGATTTCTGCACCGCCCCGATTCTGGGCTTCGCTGACGCTCTGCCCGTCTGTCTCTTCGTTATGATCCTCGGCGGCTTCCTCGGCATGATGACCGAGACCGGCGCCCTGGACAACGGCATTGCCGTTCTGGTGCAGAAGCTTAAGGGCAATGAGATCATGCTCATTCCCGTGCTGATGCTCATCTTCTCCCTCGGTGGTACCACCTATGGTATGTGCGAGGAGACCGTTCCTTTCTACGCCCTGCTCGCCGCTACCATGATGGCCGCTGGCTTCGACCCCATGGTCGGTGCCGCTACCGTCCTGCTCGGCGCTGGCTGCGGCTGCCTGGGCTCCACGGTTAACCCGTTCGCCGTCGGCGCTGCCGTCGACGCTCTGACCGGCGTTGGCATTGAGGTCAACCAGTCCATCATCATCGGCCTCGGTGCCGTCCTGTGGATTGTCACTACCGCTATGTCCATCTTCTTCGTGATGAGCTACGCCAAGAAGGTCAAGGCTGACAAGGGTTCCACCATCCTGTCGATGCAGGAGCTCAAGGACGCCGAAGAGGCTCACGGCAAGGCTGCTTCCGAGGTCCACAAGGAGGTCAAGCTCACCGGTCGTCAGAAGGGTGTTCTGATCGCCTTCGCCTTCACCTTCGTCGTCATGATCGTCGGCTTCATCCCGCTGGCAGACCTTAACGAGGGCGTCGCCAACTTCTTCGACGCCGGCGCTGTCTACGACGCCGATGGTAACACCGTCGTCCAGGGCTGGTCTGCCCTGATCACCGGCCTGCCCATTGGTCAGTGGTACTTCGACGAGGCTTCCACCTGGTTCTTCCTCATGGCCGTCCTGATCGGTATCATCGGTGGCCTGTCCGAGAAGCAGATCGTCAACACCTTCATCACCGGCGCTGCCGACATGATGTCCGTTGTTCTCGTCATCGCCCTTGCCCGTGGTATCTCCGTCCTCATGGCTAACACCGGCCTCGACGTCTACGTCCTCGACGCTGCCGCCAATGCTCTGTCTGGCCTGTCCGGCGTGATCTTCGCTCCCATGAGCTTCCTGGTCTACTTCGGCCTGTCCTTCCTGATCCCCTCGACCTCCGGTATGGCTACCGTCTCCATGCCCATCATGGGACCGCTGGCTGTCAAGCTCGGCTTCTCGCCCGAGGTCATGGTCATGATCTTCTCCGCCGCCATCGGCGTTGTGAACCTGTTCACCCCGACCTCCGGCGCCATCATGGGCGGTCTCGCTCTGGCCAAGATCGAGTGGACGACCTGGCTCAAGTTTGCGCTTAAGCTCATCGTTGCCCTCTCCGTCGTCTGCGCCGTCATTCTGACCGTCGCTTGCGTGATGCTCTAAGTACCCCTTGGGTACCCCACGGAAACCTTGACGATCCTGTAAAGGATCATCTGGTCATCGTCTGTCCGGTGGGGTCAACCCACCGGTAGACTCCTACCTTTAGCCCCCTCCCGTTCCGTGCGCGGGAGGGGGCGCTCTTGTGTTCCGGCGTTTTACCAAACGCCGGAACCACTCGACGCTGCAAGCCCGCCAGAGCGGCAATCTGACGTTCAATCGTCGGGCA